>CAXSDV010000026.1:10921-35692 GCA_964235945.1 uncultured Caulobacteraceae bacterium | reverse complement strand
TGACTTTTAATCATGGGGTCGTGGGTTCGAACCCCACCGGGCTCACCACCTCCGCGGGGAGGTCGGGCGGCGTCCGCACCGCCCGGGGGGCGGTGGCCGCGCTCAGGGCGAGACGCTGACGTCCAGCCGGGGCGTGAAGCGGCCCAGGGTGGAGAACAGGGCGTCCATGATGATGGGCTTGGAGATCAGGTCGTCGGCCCCGCCGGCCAGGCAGCGCTTGCGCAGGTCGGGGGCGGTGTCGGCGGTGACGATCACCACCGGCGTGCGGGCGCGCGCGTCCGCTCGGGCGCGGATGCGCGCGGTCGCCTCCAGCCCGTCCATGCCGGGCATGCGCAGGTCCATGAGGATCAGGTCGTAGTCGCGGCCGTCCAGCGCGGCCAGGCCCGCCTCGCCGCTGGCCGCCTCGTCCACGCCCGCGCCCGCCACGCCCAGCATGGCCCGCACCACCGCGCGGTTCATGGCGTCGTCGTCGATGACCAGGACATGCATGGGAGCCGAGCCTCGCCAGCCGCAACAGCTGGGCCATTCACACGCGGGCGCGGCCGTTGTCCACCGTGCGCCCGCCTTGCGGCGCGCTCCGGATCAGGCGCGTCGCACGCGCTGGGGCGGGGCCTGGGAGGGGGCGGCGCCGGCGGCGTGCCTGCGCAGGAAGTCCATCAGCTCGTCCATCCGCAGCGGGGCGCAGATGTGGAAGCCCTGGGCGTGGTCGCAGCCCATCAGCTTGAGCAGGGCCAGGGCCGCCGCATCCTCCACGCCCTCGGCGGTGACGCTCATGTCCAGCGCGTGGGCGAGGTCCACCGTCGATCGCACGATCAGCGGGTCGCGCGGGCTGGACCTCAGCCCCGAGACGAAGGTGCGGTCGATCTTCAGGTCGCGCGCGGGCAGGGCCCGCAGGTAGGCCAGGGAGGACAGGCCCGAGCCGTAGTCGTCGATGGCGATGGGCACGCCCGCGTCGGCCAGGGCCGTCAGGTTGCGGATGGCGCGCTCCGGGTCGCTGATGACCGCCGTTTCGGTGATCTCCAGGCCGAGGACGCGCGGATGGGCGCCGCACACTTCGAGCAGCCAGCCGGTGAAGGCCTCGTCCGCCACCAGCCGGCCCGACAGGTTGACGAACACGATCAGGTCCGGCCAGCCGGCGGCGGCGAGCCGCCCGTGGTCGGCCAGGGTGCGGGCGAGCACCTGGCGCGTCAGGGCGTCGATGTCCCCGTTGGCCTCGGCCAGGGCGATGAAGCGGTCGGGCGGAACGGGGCCGTGGTCCGCGTGCGTCCAGCGGCACAACGCCTCCAGCGCGTCCACCGAACCGCTGCGCAGGTTGAGCTTGGGCTGGTAGACGACGCCCAGCCCCCCCGCGGCCAACGTCTTGCGCAGGTCCCGCTCCAGGACGCCGTCCGAAGCGGGGCCGGCTTCACCGGGACCAGGGTACGCCGTACACATGCGCCCTCCGTAGGGCTGTGGACTGAATCACGGGTTAAGCGCGCGCTCGGCCCAGACCGGGTCCGGCCGCGGTTCGGTTCAGTGGCCGCCGGCCACCCACCCGAAGCCGCCCCGCCGGAACTCGTCCGCCAGGGCCTCCTCCAACTCGATCGCCTCCCACCGCCGCAGCGGATTGAGATGCTCCACGAGTTCGGGCAGCAGCCGCACGCCGAAGCGATGGACCGAGCGGCTGGCCTTGTAGCCGCGCTTGTGCTGGTCGAACCGTATGTCGGGATCGCGCGAGGTTTCGCCGACGTACAGGCCCCAGCCGTCCGGCCGCCGGCGGTCCTCCAGCAGGGCGACGTACACGCTGTGGCCCGCGCCGGGCGCGCGGGCGGTGGTCGCGTTCAGCCGCAGGGCGGTCCGCCGCGCCCGGGCCATCCACTCGGTCGAGGGCTTGCTCACGCGGTGCAGGCTGGCGCCCGAAGGTTGCCGCCGGGTGACCGGGCCCGCGGCTAGGAAATTTTAAGCGCCGCCGTGCTAACGTCCTCTCAGCAGTCGGCCGGGGCCGCGGGTCGGGAGCCGCCCATCAACGCGTTCGAGCTCCTGCGCGCCGTCCTCCCCGCCCTGCTCGCGGCGGCGGCGGCCGTCGCCGTCCTGGCCGGGGGAGTCGGGCCGTGGGGCGCGGCGGCGGCGGCGCTGGCCGTCGCGGGCGCGGCGCTGGCGGTGTCGGCGGGTCTGCGCCAGGCCGCCTTGCACGCGCGTCTGTCGGCCCTGCTGAGCCCGGACGAGCGCGCCGGGCGCCCCGGCGCGCCGGCCATGGTCGACCGGCTCGCCCTGCGGCTTTCCGCCGTCGAGCACCGCGCCGCCGTCCACGCCACCACCGGCCTGCCCACCCGCGAGCCGTTGCTGCGCGCCATGGGGGCGGACATGCGGGCGGGGGAGGGCGCGTGCGTGCTGGGTTTGCTGCATTTGTGCGACTTCGACCAGTTGCTGGCCTTCGACGACGCCGCGGCGCGGGGCGCGCTGGTCGAGCTGGCCGACCGGATCTCGCGGGCGGTGTCGCGCGCCCACTTCGTCGGCCATGTGGACCGCGCCACCTTCGCCGTCTGGTTCCGCACGGGGGAGGCGGCCGGGGAGTTCGACGCCCTGGCCTACGTCGCCGGCCAGCAGATCGCCCTGCCGGGGCGCGTGCTGGCCCCCGTTCTGGTTTGCGCCACCGCCGCCTTCCCCGCGGATGGATCGGGGGCCGAGCAGCTCCTGGCCAAGGCGGTGGCGTCCTTGCCCCGGGCGGCGGGCGAGGGCGGGCGGGTGGGGATCCAGGCCCCGGCCGAGGTGCGCGAGCGCTTCCGCCTGGAACAGGACCTCGCCCACGCCATCGAGCGCGAGGAGCTGTCGCTGGCCTTCCAGCCGGTGGTCGACCTGGCCCGCGGGCGGCTGGCCGGGGCGGAGGCGCTGCTGCGCTGGGCCCATCCCGAACTCGGGAACGTGTCGCCCGCGCGCTTCATCCCTATGGTCGAGCAACTCGGTTTGAGCGACCGCTACGGATTGTGGGTGCTCAACGCCGCGTGCCGGGAAGCGGCGCGCTGGCGGGCGCAGGGCCTGGGCGACCTCAGGATGTCGGTGAACCTGTCGGCCAAGCAGGTGGGGGACGCCCAGCTGGAGGCCAAGATCGACCGCACCCTGGCGCGCCACGCCCTGGACAGCCGCGCCGTCGAGCTGGAGCTGACCGAAACGGCGGCCATGGCCGACGCCCGCCGCACGCTGGAGCTGTTCACCCGGCTGCGCGCCAAGGGGCTGGGCCTGGCCATCGACGACTTCGGGGCGGGCTATTCCAGCCTGAGCTACCTGAAGAACCTGCCCTTCACCAAGCTGAAGATCGACCGCGAGTTCGTGACGGACGTGGACACGCGCACGGGCAGCCGCGCCATCTGCAAGGCGCTGATCGAGCTCGGGCGCGGGCTGGACTTGGTGGTTTTGGCGGAGGGCGTCGAGACCGCCGCCGAGGTGGACACCCTGCGCCGCCTGGGCTGCACCGTGTTCCAGGGCTTCCATTTCTCCCGCCCCCTGCCGGGCGACGCTTTCGTCGACTACGCCCGCACGGAGGCCTGGCGCGCCCTGGCCGCCGGCCCCTTCGATCCCCGTCCCCTCCCGAGCCCGCATCCCGCATGACCCAGCACGCCCCGTCCCCCCGTCCGCGTCGGCGCCCGGCCGCGGCCGCCGTCCCCCTCGCCGTGCTGGCCGGGGCCGCGCACCTGGCGGCCTGCGCCTCCGCGCCCACGTCGGCGCCGACCCCACCCGCGCCGGTCGCGGCGGCGGCCGAAGCGCCGGCCGCCGCTGAAGTCATGGCGCCCATCCCCAATCCCGAGCGCGCGGCCCCCGCGCACCGCGCTTCCGCTCCCGGATCGCGTGCGCGCGGGGCCGCTCCCGGTCCGGCGCACCGCGCGGCGTCCACCGCGCCTGCGCCCGTCCGCCGGGACGCGCCCGCCGCCGCCGACCCGGCGCGGGCCGCCCGGCTGCGCACGCAGGGGCTCGAGCAGCTGAACCGCGGGGCGGCCGCCCAGGCGACGGCGCTCCTGTCCGAAGCCGCGCGCCTGGACCCCGGCAACGCCCTGATCCGCCGCGACCTGGCGCGCGCCGAGCGCATCGAACGCGCCGTGCACGGGTCCCACTGACGGGGGCGCTCAAAACCGGGTCTTAACGCCCGTCCTGCTAAGCCGGTGCTCCACGTTCCGCGACGGCGGGCGGCCCCGAAGGGGGGCCGCCCGGGCGTCGGCCCCGGGGAGCTGCGCCCTATGCGTTTCGTCGGCCGCTACCAACTGAAGGCGCGCCTGGGCGAGGGCGCCATGGCGGAGGTGTGGAGCGCCCACGACCCGTCCATCGACCGCGTGCTGGCGGTCAAGCTGCTCAAGCCCGAGTTCCTGGAGAACCCGGCCTACACCTCGCGCTTCCTGCGCGAGGCCAAGGCGGCGGGGGCCCTGGCCCACCCGGGCATAGTGACCATCTACGACGTGGGCGAGGCGGACGGACGCGCCTACATCGCCATGGAGCTTCTGGACGGGGCGCCCCTGGACCAGGTGCTGGCGCAGGACGGGCCCCTGCCGGACGATCGCGTGCTGGCCGTCGCCGGCCAGCTGGCGGCGGCGCTGAGCTATGCGCACCTGTCGGGGGTGGTGCACCGCGACATCAAGCCGGCCAACATCATGGTCGGGCGCGACGGGCGCACCGTGAAGATCCTCGACTTCGGCATCGCCCGGGTGGCGGAGGCCGACCCGGACGCGCTGGAGGCGAACAACACGCGCACCCAGATCGGCCAGGTGATCGGCACCCCGCGCTACATGAGCCCGGAGCAGGCGCTGGGCCGCACGGTCGACGGCCGCAGCGACCTCTTCTCGCTCGGGGCGGTGCTCTACGAGATGATCGCGGGCGCGCCGGCCTTCGCGGCCGGCAACGCCGCCCTGCTCACCCTGGAGATCACCCAGAAGGACCCCGCGCCCTTGGCCGCCGTCGCGCCGCGCTGCGCGGGCGGGCTGCGGTTCATCGTGGAGAAGCTCCTGGCCAAGCGGCCGGAGCGGCGCTTCGCGGACGGGGCCGAACTCGCCCGGGCCCTGGCCCGCGAGGCCAAGGCCTTCGAGGCGGTGCGCGCCGACGAGGCCGCGCGCGGCCGATACCTGCCCTTGCAGGTGCGCCTGACCGTGCTCATGGTGGCGGTGACCGCCGTGGCCCTCGCGGTGGGCATGTCGGCGGTGCTGAACGCGCAATACCGCGCCATGGAGCGCATGGCCTTGTCGTCCGGCTCCTCCATCGCCGCGTTCGTCGCCTCCAACGCCGCCTTGCCGGCGGTGGAGAACGCCGCCGTTCCCTCCGCCGAGCGGGATTGGACCCCCATCCAGGCCTTCATCGCCGCCGCCGCCAAGGACCAGTCCGTGCGCTGGATGACCATGGTGGACGCGGACGGCGTGGTGCGCGGCGCCAGCGATCCCCGCTCCCTGGGCTCGCGCTACCGCACCCCCGCGGCCGAGCGGGTGGTGAGCCGCGCGCCGGACGTGGTGGTCACCGACACCCGGCTGGACGACGGACGCCCCGGCTTCCGCTTCGTCCATCCGATCCGCTACGCGGGCAAGGGCTTCGGCCTGATCGAGGTCAGCATCGGCAAGGCCGACCTGCAGGCGGCCGCCGCCGTTTCGCGCGACTGGATGCTGGCCTTCGGCGCCGTGGTGCTGCTGGTGGTGGCCAGCCTGAGCTTCGTCATGGCGCGCCTGCTCGCCCGGCCCCTGCGCCGGCTCAAGACGGCCCTGCGCGACGCGGCCATGGGCGACCTGGGCTTCCGCATCTCGCACCGGCGTCAGGACGAGTTCGGCGACCTGTTCGAGGGCTTCAACCTCCTGGCCTCGTCCATGGGCGAGCGCCTGGCCGCCGCCGAGCGCCCGGCCGGCCGGCCCTTCGCGCTGGACGCCACCCAGGTGGAGGCGGTTCGATCCGACGCGGGGACCAACGCCCCCGCGAAGGCGGCCCCGCGCGCCGCCGTCCCCCCCGCCGCCAGCCCGTTCGACGCCCCCCCGTCCGACGCGCCCCTGCGCCGCGCGGGCTGAGGAGCCGCCTTCCGTGTACATCTGCCGCCTGTTCCACCGCGACCATCCCCTGGAGCAGGTGGACGCGCGTCTGATCGCCGACGCCCCCGTGGGCCTCGGGCGCGACCCGGCGGCGGACTGGGCGGTGGACGACCCGGCGGGCACCCTGTCGCGCCGCCATTGCGTGCTGCACGTGGAGGCGGGGCGGCTGGTCCTGGTGGACGAGAGCACCAACGGCGTCTTCCTGCAAACGGGGGAGCGCGTCCCGCGGGAGGGCGGGGCGGTCCTGGGCGAGGGCGACAGCGTGCGCCTGGGCGGGTTCGTGATGGTGGTCGAGCGCGCCTGCGAAGCGCCGGTGGATGCGGCCGCCACCACCGTGCTCACCCCCGGCTGGCGCGGCGCCACCCCCATGGCCGACGACTGGACGGACGCGCCCCCGGCCGCCCCCGCCGGCCACCGGGACGCGTCGCTGATCGAAGCCTTTTGCGAGGGCGCTCGGCTGGACGCCTCCATCCTGTCCTCCGAGGACCCGGTGGAGCTCATGCGGCGGGTGGGGGCCATCTACCAGCAGACGGTGCTGGGCCTGGCCGCGCTGATGGCCGACCGCGCCAAGGTCAAGCGCGACCACCAGCTGATCCAGACCACCATCTCGGCCAGCGACAACAACCCGTTCAAGTGGGCGCCCTCGCGCAAGCTGGCGGAGGACCTGCTGTGCGGGCGCGAGGCGGCCTTCCTGTCCAACGCCCACGCGGTGCGCGCCTGCTTCGAGGACCTGTCGCGCCACTTGGCGGGCGTGGTGGCGGGGGCGGAGGCGGCGGTGGAGGGCGCGGTGACGCGCCTGGACCCCGCGCGGATCGAGGCGGAGGCGCGCACCCAGGGCTCGCTCCTGCGCAGCCGCTCGGCGGTGGCGTTGGAGGTGCTGGCCGCGCGCCACGCCAAGCTCGTAGGCCCGGACGGGCGCGCGGGCGGCGAACTGCAGGCCGCGTTCAGCGAGGCCTACGCCCGCGGGTCCGGCGTCGCGTCCGCGCCGGGCGACCCGCCCGTGCGCTGAAGCGACCCGCCCCGGCGTGCGCCGGGAGCTGACGCGGGCGCGGGCGCGTCACTCGGCGCGCAGGGTCGGGGCCGGCCGGCGCGACAGCGCCTGGAGGGCGGCCGCCGTTCCGCCCGCGGCGCTCAGCCCGGCGGTGGCCGCCACCACGGCCAGCAGGGCGACCCAGTCGACGCTCCAGCGGGCGTGGAACACCAGGGCCACCACCGGCCAGGCCGCCAGGGCCCCCAGCAGGGCGCCCGCCGTGGCCGCCACCGCGCCCACCGCCCCGTACTCCACCGCGTAGGCGGCCAGCACGTCGCCGCGCGAGGCTCCCAGCACCTTGAGCACCGCCGCTTCGCGCGCCCGCTCCCGGGCGGTGGCGGCCAGGGCGCCCGCCAGCACCAGGGCGCCCGCCAGCCCCGCCACCCCCGCCGCGCCGCGCACCGCCAGGGTGAGCTGGTCGAACACGCGCGCGGCCGCCTCCAGCTGCTCGCGCACGCTGATCACCTCCACCAGAGGAAAGCTGCGGCCCAGGGCGCGCAGCACGGCCGCCTCCTGGGCGGGGGTGGCCTTGAGGATGGCGACCTGGCGCAGGTCCGCGCCCTCCACCGCGGCGGGGTCGACCACCAGGGCGAAGCTCGTGCCGAAGCCGCCCCAGTCCACCCGGCGCACGGCGGCGATCCGCACCTCCAGGTCGCGGCCGAGCAGCGACAAGGTGAGCCGGTCGCCGGGCGCCAGCCCCGCGCCGCGCGCCACCGCCGCGTCCAGCGCCACCAGCGGCGGGCCGGCGTAGTCGGCGGGCCACCAGCGCCCGGCGGTCACGCCCGCGTCCGGCGGGGCGGGGCCGATGGCGGCCAGGCCGATGTCGTGGTCGAAGGCCCAGCGCTGGCCGGGGGCGATGCGCCGCTCGGCGACGGGGCGGCCGTTGATCGCGGAGATGCGGCCGGTGGCGAAGGGCTCGCGCCGGTAGCGGCCGGGGTTCAGCGGACCCGCGACGCGCGCCAACTCCGCGTCGAACTGCGCCGCCCGCTCGCCGGGCACCTGGGTGAAGATCAGGGAGGGCGCGCTGGCCGGGGCCACGTCGCGGATCTGGCCGACGAGGCTGCCCTGCACGAGCACCACGGTCACCAGCAGCGCCACCCCCAGGCCGATGGCGGGGGAGGCGGTGCGCGCCGCCGAGCGCGGCCCCGCCAGGTTGGCCAGCCCGATCCTCGCCGCGCCCCGCGCCAGCCCGCGCGCCCGCGCCGCCGCGGCCGCCGCCGCCCGGCCGAGCAACTGCAGCACGGCGAAGGCGGCCGCCACGCCCGCGCTCATGGCCAGGGCGGTGGCGGGGGTGGGCGCGGTGACGACCGCCAGCGCCACCAGCGCGACCGCCGCGGTCGCCGCGCCCAGAGCTTCGGGCCCGAGCGGCGGTCGCCCTCCCGCCTCCCGGCGGAACAGGGCGGCGGGGGAGGTGGCCCGCGCCTGCGCCAGGGGCAGGAGCGAGAAGGCGGCGGCCGTCAGCGCGCCGAAGGCGGCCGCGCGCAGCAGGGGCGCGGGATAGATCGCGAACAGCGCCGGCACGGGCAGGCGGTCGCGCACCAGGGCGCCCAGGATCAGCGGGGCGAGCGCCCCCACCACCAGCCCCCCGGCGATCCCGAGCGCCGCCAGCGCCGCGATCTGGGCGAGGTAGGTGTCGCGCACCAGCCGGGAGGAGGCGCCCAGCGCCTTGAGCACGGCGATGGAGGGTCGGCGACCCTCCAGGTAGCTCGCCACCGCCGTGGACACGCCCAGCCCGCCCGCGATCAGCGAAGCCAGCCCGATGAAGCCCAGGAAGAACTCGAGCTGGTCGATCAGCCGGCCGAGCCCCGCCGCCGCCTCGTTGCGGCCGCGCAGCCGCGCCCCGGAGTCGGGAAAGCGCCGATGCAGGTCCGCCAGAACGGGCGCGGGGTCGGCGGGTGCGGGGAAGACGACCCGCACGGTCTCGCCGAACAGGCTGTCGTCCGCGACCAGGCCCGAGCGCTCCAGCGCCTGGCGCGAGACCAGCACGCCCGGCCCCAGGGCGAAGCCGCGGCCGAGCCGGTCGGGCTCGCCGGTCAGCACCGCACGCACGACGAAGCGCGCGTCGCCCAGCATGAAGGCGTCGCCGAGCTTCAGCCCCAGCCGGTCCAGCAGGGCGGGCTCCACCGCCGCCCCGGGGGGCGCGCCCGGCCGGTCCCGCAGCGCGGTCGCGAGGTCGGGCGCCCCCTGCAGCCCCACCGCGCCCACCAGGGGGTAGGCGGCGTCCACCCCGCGCACCTCCGCCAGGCGGCGCGCGTCCGTGCGGCCCTGGGCCATGGCGCGCACGCGCACCGTGTCGCTGGTGCGGCCGAGCCTGGCGAAGGCGGCGCGCTCGGCGGGGGTGAAGCGGCGCGCCTCCACGGATGCGGCCAGGTCTCCGCCCAGTATGCCGCGCGCCTGGGCGGCCAGCCCCGCGCGGAACGCCTGGGCGGTGGAGCCCGCCGCCGCCAGCGCCGCCACGCCGAGCGCCAGGCAGGCCAGGAACACGCGGAACCCCGCCACGCCCGCGCGCAGCTCGCGCCCGGCGAAGCGCAGCGCCAGCGGGAGGGCGGGAGCGCCCCTCACGCGGGCGAGAGCCGGCCGGCGGCCATGACCAGCGTCCGGTCCGCGCGGGCGGCCAGGGCGGGGTCGTGGGTGACGAGCACCAGCGCCGCGCCCGTCTCGGCCAGGAGCTCGAACATGAGGTCGGCGACCGTTCGGGCGTTGTCCGCGTCCAGGTTGCCCGTGGGCTCGTCGGCGAACAGCAGGGCGGGGCGCACGCCCAGCGCCCGCGCCAGCGCCACCCGCTGCTGTTCGCCCCCCGAGAGCTGGTGCGGGTGGTGACGGCCGCGCGCGCCCAGCCCCACGCGCTCCAGCCAGGCGCGGGCGTCCGCACGGGCCCCCGGCCGGCGGTCGAGTTCCAGCGGCGCGGCGACGTTCTCCTCCGCGGTCATGTTGGGCAGGAGGTGGAAGTTCTGGAACACCAGGGACACGCGGCCGCGCCGCAGCCGGGCGCGGCCGTCCTCGTCCAGGGCGGCGAGGTCCTGGCCGAACAGGCGCACGCTGCCGGCGGTGGGCCGCTCCAGCCCCGCGGCCACCGCCACCAGCGACGACTTGCCCGAGCCGGACGCGCCCGTCACCGCCACGCGCTCGCCGGGCGCGACGGAAAGGTCGGCGCCGCGCAGGATCTCCACGGGCCCGGCGCGCGAGGGCAGGGTCAGCCCGACGCCCTGCAGGACGAGGGGCGGCGGCGGGTCGGTCATGGGCGGGCCGGTCGGGGGAGGGCGTGGCGGGGCGGGCGTGCGCGCCTACATGGGGACGGCCCATGAGATCCGCTTCCCGCCGCCGCCTGCTTCTCACGCTCTGCGCCGCCGCCCTCGGCGCGTCGGCGCCGGCGGTCGCCGCCCCCGCGGCGCGGCCCGGTCCGCCGGCCGCGCCGCCGCCGCCGGTGGTGACGGTGCTGGGCGACTCGATCACCGCGGGCCTGGGATTGTCCGCCGCCGCGGCGCTGCCCGCCCAGCTCCAGCTCGCCCTGGCGCGGCTGGGGGTGGCGGCGCGGGTGCGCGGCGCGGGGGTGTCGGGCGACACCACCGCGGGGGGCTTGGCCCGCGCGGGCTTCAGCGTGCAGGCGGACACGGCCGTGTGCGTGGTCGAGCTCGGGGCCAACGACCTGCTACAGTCGATCCCGCCGGCGGACACCGAGCGCAACCTGCGCGCCCTGGCGGTCGGGCTGCGCAAGCGCGGCATGGCGGTGGTGCTGGCAGGCGGCCGCCCGCCCGCCCGCTCCACCGGCGGCTACGGGCGCGAGTTCGCCGCCGTCTTCCCCCGGGTGGCCCGCGAAACGGGCGCCGTGCTCGCGCCGGACCTGCTGGCCGGGATCGACGGGCCCGCGCTTAGACAGGCGGACGGCCTGCACCCCAACGCCGAGGGCGCGCGCCGGGCGGCCGCGCGCCTCGCCCCCGCCGTGGCGCGCGCGCTGCGCGACCGCCGTCCGAGGACCGCCCGATGAGCGTCGACCTGCCCGAACTGCCCGCGCGCGCCTTTGACAAGGTCGATCCCACCGACGACGCCCTGTTCTACGCTCCCGCGCGCCTGGTGACGCACATCGACGAGGGCGCGGTCGCCGCGCTGACGGCGCTCTACCGCGAACTGCTGCCGCCGGGCGGGGCCGTGCTGGACTTGATGTCGAGCTGGGTCAGCCACCTGCCGCCCGAGCTCGCGCTGGGCGAGGTGGTCGGCCACGGCATGAACGCGCAGGAGCTGGAGGCCAACCCGCGCCTGACGCGCTCCTTCGTGCAGGACCTCAACCGCGACCCGCGCCTGCCGCTGGACGACGCCTCGCTGGACGCCGCCCTGTGCTGCGTGGGCGTGCAGTACCTGCAGCGGCCGGTGGAGGTGTTCGCGGAGGTGGCGCGCGCCCTGCGGCCGGGCGCGCCCTTCATCGTCAGCTTCTCCGACCGGTGCTTCCCCACCAAGGCGGTGGCGGTGTGGCGCGCGCTGGACGCGGACGGCCACGCCGCCCTGGTGCGGCTCTACCTGGAGCGCGCGGGCTTCGCCCGGGTGGAGGCGCGGGACCTGGCCACCGCCGGCCGCGACCCGTTGGGCGTGGTGATCGGCCGCCGCTGACCGACGGTTCCCGCCGCTGCGGCGCGGACGCCCGAGCCGCAGCCCGAAGCGCAGCCTTGGGCCGCAGCCCGAGCCGTAGACAGGGCCGCCGCCCTGCGGTTCAACTGGGCGGGTCGAGTGGTGTTCGGGGGCGGCGTTGGGGAAGTTTCGGTCGGGGGCGGCGCTCGCCCTCCTGTCGCTGTTCGCGGCCGCCTGCGCGACGGCGCCCGCGCCCTCCTCCACCGTCGCGGCCCGCGCGGACGTCCCGGCCCGGCCGCTGCTCGCCGGGCTGGACGTGGACGCCGACCGCGACCCGTTCCCCTCCACCTACCGGCCCGGCCCCTCCGCGCCGACCGCGGTCGTGGGCGCGACCGTGCTCACCGCCACCGGGCTGGAGATCGAGGGCGGCGTGGTGGTGATGTCGGGCGGGCGGGTCACGGCGGTGGGCGGCCCGGGCACGCCCGTGCCCGCGGGCGCCGTGCAGGTCGACGGGCGCGGCAAGTGGGTCACCCCCGGCCTGATCGACATCCACAGCCACATGGGCGACTACCCCACGCCCGCCGTCCCCTCGCGCTCGGACGGCAATGAGCTGACCGACCCCAACACCGCCCAGGTCTGGGCCGAGCACTCGGTCTGGCCGCAGGACCCGGCCTTCGACCGCTCGCGGGCGGGCGGGGTGACCACCATCGAGGTGCTGCCGGGCTCGGGCAACCTGTTCGGCGGGCGCTCGGCGCTGCTCAAGAACGTGAACGCCGTCACCGTGGCGCAGATGAAGTTTCCGAACGCGCCGTACGGGCTGAAGATGGCCTGCGGCGAAAACCCCAAGCGCGTCTACGGCTCGAAGAACCGGGCGCCCTCCACCGCCATGGGCAACGTCGCGGGCTACCGCGCCGCATGGATCGCCGCGCAGAACTACCGTCGCCAGTGGGACGCCTACCGCGACAAGGTCGCCCATGGGCAGAGCGCCGACCCGCCGCTGCGCAACCTGCAGCTCGACACGCTGGTGGGCGTGCTCAAGGGCGAGATCCTGATCCAGAACCACTGCTACCGGTCCGACGAGATGGCGACCATGATCGACATCTCCCACGAGTTCGGCTTCCACATCGCCGCCTTCCACCACGCGGTGGAGAGCTACAAGATCGCGCCCCTGCTCGCCAAGGAAGGCATCTGCTCGGCGATGTGGGCCGATTGGGGCGGCTTCAAGATGGAGAGCTTCGACTCCACCGAGGCCAACGCCGCCATGGTGCACCGCGCCGGGGCGTGCGCCGTGATCCATTCGGACGACGACTACATCGACCAGCACCTGAACCAGGAGACGGGCATCGCCATGGCGGCCGGCAACCGCGCGGGCCTCGCCATCACCCGCGCCGAGGCGATCTCCTGGATCACCGCCAACCCCGCCAAGGCGCTGGGGATCGCCAAGGAGACCGGAACGCTGGAGCCCGGCAAGGCGGCGGACCTGGTGGTGTGGAGCGCCGATCCGTTCAGCGTCTACGCCCTGGCCGAGCACGTCTTCATCGACGGGTCGGAGGTGTACGACCGCGCGCACCCGCGCCAGCCCCGCAGCGACTTCGAACTCGGCCAGCCCGCCCAAGGAGCCTTCGCCCGATGAGCGCGCGCACCCTGCTCCTGTCGGCGGCCACCCTGCTGGTCCTGGCGCTCCCCGCGGCGGCCGAGACGGTGGCCGTCGTCGGCGCGCGCATCGAGACCGCGGGCCCGGCCGGCGCCATCCCCCGCGGGACGCTGGTGATGACCGACGGCCGCATCACAGCGGTGGGCGCGAACGTCCCCGTCCCCGCCGGGGCGCGGGTGATCGACGGGACGGGCAAGGTGGTCACCCCCGGCCTGATCGCCGCCTCCACCAGCCTGACCGCCTCCGAGGTCGAAGGCGTGAGCGCCACCCACGACGACGCCTCGGGGGCGGGGCTCTCGGCGGGGTTCGACATCGCCTACGGCGTCAACGGCGCCTCCACCTTCGTGCCCCGCGCCCGGCAGACGGGGCTGACCCGCGCGGTGGTCACCCCCGCCCCCCTCAGCGGCGGCGAGGGCGCCGACGAGGACGGCGACGGCCGCAGGGAGGCGCTGGACGCGCGCGGCTTCACCGCCGGCGGGGCGGAGGCCATGCACCGCGACCCCGGCCTGTTCGGCGGGCAAGCCGCGGGCGTGCGCCTGGACGAGGGCGACCCGGACCCCGTGTTCAAGCCGCGCCTGGCCGTCACCCTCGACCTGCTGCGCGGCGGCCCCGCCTCCAGCCGGGGCGCGGCCTTCGTGCTGGCGCGCTCGGCGCTGGACGAGGCGCGGCGCTTCGGGCGCAACCGCGCGATGCACGACCGCGGGGCCGAAATCCCCTCGCGCTACGGCCGCGAGGACCTGGAGGCGCTGATCCCCGTGGCGGAGGGGCGCACGCCCCTGCTGGTGCGGGTGCAGCGCGCCGCCGACATCCGCCAGGTGCTCCGCTTCGCCGCCGAACAGCAAGTGCGCGTGGTGCTGGAGGGCGCGCAGGAGGGCTGGATGGTCGCCCCCGAGCTCGCCGCCGCCCACACGCCCGTGATCGTCGACCCCGAGGACGACCTGCCGCAGAACTTCGACATGCTGGGCGCGCGGCTGGACAACGCCGCCCGGTTGAACGCGGCGGGGGTGATGGTGGCCATCGTCGGCAGCCGCGACTTCAACAACCTGCGGCAGGCGCGCTTCAACGCCGGCACGGCTGTGGCCCACGGCCTGCCCTACGAAGCGGCGCTGGCGGCGGTGACCTCCGTCCCCGCGCGCATCTGGGGCTTCGGCGACCGGGCGGGGACGCTGGAAGCGGGCCGCGACGCGGACGTGGTGGTGTGGACGGGCGACCCGCTCGAGGTCTCCACCTGGCCGGTGGCGGTGTTCATCGGCGGCCGCGAGCAGCCCGACACCTCGCGAGGCCTGCAACTGCGCGACCGCTACCTGGCCTCCGCCCGCGCAGCGCCCGCGCGTTGACCGGGGTGGACGCGCGCCCGACCCGCCGGCGCCTGCTCACGGGCGCGACCGCCCTCGGGCTGGCGCGGGCCGCCCCCGCGGCCGCGCAGGACGCGTCCGCCCTGGCCGATCTCGAGCGCCGCCACGGCGGGCGGCTCGGCGTGTTCGCCCAGGACGTGGGCTCGGGCGCGACCTTCGCGCACCGGGCGGACGAGCGCTTCCTGCTGTGCAGCACCTTCAAGGGCGTGCTGGCCGCCTGCGTGCTGGCGCGGGTCGATGCGGGCCGCGACCGGCTGGACGCCCGCGTCCCCTACGGCGCGCGGGACCTGGTGGAGCCCTCGCCCGTGGCGCGCGCCCACCTGGCCGAGGGCGCCCTGTCGGTGGAGGCGCTGTGCCTGGCGGTCCTGCACGTCAGCGACAACGCCGCCGCCAACCTGCTGCTCGCGCGCGTGGGCGGACCGCCGGCGCTGACGGCCTACGCCCGCAGCCTGGGCGACCGCACCAGCCGATTCGACCGGTACGAGCCGCAGGCGGGCCGGCGCTCGGGCGAGCTGGACACCACCACGCCGCGCGCCATCGCCACCACCGCGCGCATCCTGCTGCTCGGCGAGGCGCTGCGCCCCGCCTCGCGCGCCCGGCTGGAGCGCGGCATGGCGCAGAACAGCGTCGGCCTGCACCGGCTGCGCGCCGGCCTGCCTGCGGACTGGCAGGTGGCCGACCGCACCGGCACGGGCGCGGGGGAGTGCAACGACTACGCCCTGGTGCGCCGGCCCGGCCGTGCGCCGCTGGTGGTCGCCGCCTACTACGACGCGCCGGGCCTGGACATGCCCGCCCAGGAAGCGGTGCTGCGCCAGGTGGGAGCGGCCGTGGGCGCCTGGGCGCGCTGACCGCACCCCGTCAGTAGGCCAGGGCCAGGCCGTCCGCGCGCATCTCGCTGGCGGCGGACCAGACGCGGTCGGCGCCGCTGGTGCGATGCTCGACGCACTCGTAGCGCCCGAAGCCGCCGTCGCTGGTTCCGAGCGGCCAGCCCATGGCGGCGAGTTGGGCGCGGGTGGCGTCCGGCACGCCCGACTCGAGCCGCAGCACGCCGAGCGGCCCCAGGCCCGGCGGGTCCTCGCCCATGCTCTGGGACGAACCCTCGTGGTGCCAGCGCGGGCTGTCGCTCGCCGCCTGGATGTCCAGCCCGTAGTCCACGCGGTTCAGCACGATCTGCGTCTGCCCCATGGGCTGCATGTCGCCGCCCATCACGCCGAAGCTCATCCACGGCGCGCCTCCGCGGGTGGCGAAGCCCGGGATGATGGTCTGGAAGGGCCGCTTGCCCGGCGCGTAGATGTTGGGGTGGCCGTCGCGCAGCGAGAACAACTGGCCCCGGTCCTGGAACATGAAGCCCAGCGTCTTCCAGTCCGTCCGCGGCCCCGGCGCGTCCGCCACGAGGCCCGAGCCCATGCCGCGGAAGTTGGACTGGATCATCGACACCATCATCCCGTCGGCGTCCGCGGTGGTGAAGTAGGTGGTGTCGCCGTGGAAGGGGGCGTTCCCCGGCCGCACGGCGGGGTTGATCCGGTCGGGCCGGATCAGCGCGGCGCGCCGGGCGGCGTAGCCCTTGTCGTTCAGCGCGTCGAAGGGCGTGCGGCTGAAGTTCGGGTCGGCGTAGTAGCGGGCGCGGTCCTCGTAGGCGAGGCGCTTGGCCTCCGCCTGCAGGTGGATCGACAGCGCCGACTGGAAGCCCGCGCCCTTGAGGTCGAAGCGCTCCAGCATGTTGAGCATCTGCAGGGTGGCCAGCCCCTGGGTGTTGGCGGCCATGCCGTAAACGTCCACCCCGCGGTAGCTGGTCACCAGCGGGGTGTTCCACTCCGAGTGGTGGCGCTTGAGGTCGTCATAGGCCAGCCAGCCGCCGATCCGCTTGAAGTAGGCGTCGATGGCGCGGGCGATGTCGCCTTCGTAGAAGGCGTCGCGCCCGCCGGCGGCGATGGCGCGGTAGGTGCGCGCGAGGTCCGGGTTCCTGAACACGTCGCCCTCGGAGGGGGCGCGGCCCCCCGGCGCGTAGACGTGGGCGGCGTTGGCCGTCTCCTCCACCCCCGAGCCCGCCCGCGTGAAGGCGGCCATGTTGCGCTTGATGTAGTAGCCGATGATCTGCGGCACGGGCGCGCCCGTCTCGCACAGGCGGATGGCGGGGGCGAACAGCTCGGCCCAGGGCAGCTTGCCGTAGCGTTGGTGCAGCGACCACCAGGCGTCCAGCGCGCCGGGGGTGGAGACGGTGACGGCGCCGAGCTTGGGCAGGGCGCCGTCCCGGGCGTGGGCGCGGACGGTCTCCAGCGACAGGCCCTGGGGCGAGCGGCCGGAGCCCGCCAGCCCCACCACCTTGGACTGCTTGGAGTCCCACAGCATCACGTAGCAGTCGCCGCCGAGCCCCGAGCTGGTAGGCTCCAGGAAGCCCAGGCAGGCGTTGGCGGCCACCGCCGCGTCCGTCGCCGAGCCGCCCTTCTTGAGCGTCTCGATCGCCGCCAGCGTCGCCAGCGGGTGCGCCGTGCCCGCCGCCCCCGCCAAGCCGAACACCGCCGAGCGCGAGGCGAAGCTCGCGCCGGAGGGGCGGTCGCCCGCATGCACGTCCGGCCGCACGAAGCGCTCGGCGCCCGCGGGCTGGAAGCCGGGCAGGGGCGGCGCCTTGGGGGTGAGCGGCCCCCCGCCGGGCAGGGCGCGGTTGTCCGGCGCCTGGTGCGCCGCGGCCGCGCCGGCGGCGCCCAGCGGCAGGGCGGCGAGGAAGGTGCGGCGGCGCATGCGGCGGCTCCCGTGCGTGGGCTGAGGTGTCGAGCGCGGAGCGGTGCGCGGCTCAAAGTTCTAGGCCCCGCGCTTCGCGTCCGACAAGTCGCACGGGCGCCTGTGATCCCGCACGCGGGCGCGCACCGTTATGCGGTCGCACTTTACAACGGCGTGCGCGGCGCCTAATCGGCCCGGTGCGGCGCAGGTCACGGCGACATCGCCCGGCGACGTGCGCCCGTGCCGCGACCGCGTTCCGAGGAGAACCGAGCATGATCCGCCGCAGCTTCGGCCTGGTTCTCGCCGCGGTGCTGGGGTTGGCCGCTTCGCCCGTGCGCGCGGGCTCCGTCCCGGTGGCCGTGGCCGCCAACTTCACGGGGCCGGCCAAGGAGATCGCCGCGGCCTTCAAGCGCGCCACCGGGGACGAGGCGGTGCTGAGCTTCGGCGCGTCCGGCCAGTTCTACGCCCAGATCACCCACGGCGCGCCCTACCAGGTGTTCCTGTCGGCGGACGTGGACCGGGCGCGCAAGGTCGAGCAGGACGGGTCGGGCGTGCCCGGCACGCGGTTCGTCTACGCCACCGGCCGGCTCGTGCTCTACTCGAAGACGCCGGGCTTGGTGGACGACCGCGGCGAGGTGCTGAAGCGGCCGGACCGCTTCAGCAAGATCTCCATCGCCGATCCGGCGACGGCCCCCTACGGCTCCGCCGCCGTCCAGACCCTGACCAAGCTCGGCGTCTACCCGACGCTGAAGGCCAAGATCGTGCAGGGCGCGTCCATCACCCAGGCCTACCAGTTCGTCGCCACGGGCGCGGCGGAGCTGGGCTTCGTGGCGCTGAGCCAGGTGGTCGACACGCCCGGCGGCTCGCGCTGGATGGTGCCGCAAGCCCTGTACGCGCCCATCGACCAGGGGGCGGTCCTGCTCAAGACGGGCGAGAAGAACCCCGCGGCCCGCGCCTTCTTGCAGTTTCTCAAGGGCTCGCAGGCGAAGGCCATCATCCGCCGCTACGGCTACCAGGTCGGCTGAGTCCCGGCGGTCGGGCTCGGTCGTCGGAGCCCGCCGCCGGGGCCTTCAGGGCCGCCAGGGAGTGACGAGCGAGCCGCCGGAGACGACTTGGCGGCGCAGGTCCGGGCCGAACAGGCCGTAGAGCATGCGGGGGTCGGCCGGCGCGCTCACCGCGTCCAGGCGGGCGCGCTGCTCGGGCGAGAGACGCACGTCCAGCGCCGCCGCATTGTCGGCGACCTGCGCGGCGCGGCTGACGCCCATCAGGGTGGAGGTCACGCCGGGACGTCCCGCCACCCAGGCCAGGGCGACGCGCGCGGGGGTCTCGCCCGCCTCGGCCGCCACCGCCTTCAGTTCGTCGACGACCTTCCAGTTGCGCTCGGTGAACAAGGAGTCGCCGAAGGGGTTGGCTCCGTCCAGCCGCTTGTCGTCTCCCGGGCGCGCCGCCTCGCCGGCGGCGTCGGCGGGGGGCAGGCCGCCCGCGCGGGGGGCGCCGGCCTCCACCGCGGCGCGGTCGTACTTGCCGGTGAGCAGGCCGTAGGCCAGCGGGCTCCAGGGCACCAGGCCCAGCCCCGCATCGGCGGCCATGGGCAGGTGCTCGTCCTCCACGTCGCGGTTGACGAGCGAGTAGAAGAACTGCAGCGCCACCGGTCCGGGCGCGCCGCGCACCGCGGCCAGGGCGGCGACCTTGGACGCGTACCAGGCGGGCGCGTTCGACAGCCCCCAGTAGCGGACCTTCCCGGAGCGGACGAGGCCGGACATGGTTTCCAAGAGCTCCTCCGCCGGCGTCACCGCGTCCCAGACGTGGAGCCAGTAGAGGTCCACGAAGTCCGTGTTCATCCGGCGCAGCGAACCCTCCAGCGCCTGGTGCAGGTGCTTGGACCCCGCGCCGCCCGCATGGGGATGCCGGCCCGTGGAGAAGCCCGCCTTGGTGGCCAGCACGAGCTGGTCGCGCAGGCCGCGCTCGGCGGTGAAGCGGCCCACCATCTCCTCGCTGCGGCCGCCGGAATAGACGTCGGCGGTGTCCACGAAGTTGCCGCCCGCCTCGACATAGGCGTCGAACACCGCGCGCGAGGCCGCATCGTCCGTGCCCCAGCGGGCGGTGCCGAAGGTCATGGTCCCGAGCGCCAGCGGGCTGACGGCCAGGCCCGATCGGCCAAGGGTGCGGTAGTCGGTCAAGGGCATGGTCGAACTTTCCGTAGCGGTCGATATGAAAAGCTAGCACCGGATGGACGCGGTCGCCAAACGGTTTCATAACGACCGCTATGGAAACTTCAGGCGCCCCGCGCCGCCGGCCGGGGCGGCCCTTGTCCTTCGACCGCGCGGCCGCCCTGCACGAGGCCATGCTGCTGTTCTGGCGGCTGGGCTACGAGGGCGCGTCCGTGAGCGCGCTCACCGCGGCCATGGGGGTGACTCCCCCCAGCCTGTACGCCGCGTTCGGGGACAAGAAGGCGCTGTTCCGCGAGGCGGTCGGCCTCTACCTCGCCGGCCCCGCGGACGGGGGCGAGGGCACGTCGCGGGAGCTGGCGACGCGCCTGCTGGAGGGGGCGGTGATCCGTTTCACGGGCGAGGACACGCCCGCCGGCTGCCTCCTGGCGACCTCCGCCCTGAGCTGCTCGCCCGCGGCCGCCGACGTGCAGGAGGAGCTCGCGGCCGTGCGGCGGAAGGTGGAGTCGGTCCTGCGCGACGCGATCCTGCGGGACGTGCGGGCGGGGGAGCTGGCCGACGGGGTGGACGCGGAAGCGCTGGCCGGCCACGTGATGGCGGTGGTGCAGGGCCTGTCCACCCTGGCGCGCGACGGGGCCCCCCGCGACCGGCTGCAGCGGATCGCCGCCCTCGCCCTCGCGGCCTGGCCGCCCCGGCCGTCCGCCGCGGCGCGCTGAGGCGCTGAGGCGCTGAGCGCACCTCGCGCCGAGCGGCCGGCTCAGCCCAGCAGGGCCCGGGCGGCGCGGGGTGCGTAGTAGGTGATGATCCCGGCGGCGCCCGCGCGTTTGAAGGCCGTCAGGCTTTCCAGCATCGCCCGCTCGCCGTCGATCCAGCCCCGGGCGGCGGCGGCCTCGATCATCGCGTACTCGCCCGACACCTGGAAGGCGAAGGTGGGCACGGCGAACGCCTCCACCACCCGGCGCACGATGTCGAGGTAAGGCAGGCCCGGCTTGACCATCACCATGTCCGCCCCTTCGGCGATGTCGAGCGCCACCTCGCGCAGGGCCTCGTCCGTGTTGCCCGGGTCCATCTGGTAGGTGCGCTTGTCGCCGGGCCCCGCCGTCAGCTTGGCCGAGCCGATGGCGTCGCGGTAGGGGCCGTAGAAGGCCGAAGCGTACTTGGCGGCGTAGGCCATGATGAGCACGTCGCCGCGCCCCTCCGCCTCCAGCGCCCGGCGCAGGGCCGCGACCCGGCCGTCCATCATGTCGGACGGGGCCAGCATGTCCGCTCCCGCCGCCGCCTGCACGAGGCCCTGGGCGACCAGCAGTTCGACGGTGGCGTCGTTGACGATGCGGCCGTGCTCCACCACGCCGTCGTGGCCGTGGTCGGTGAAGGGGTCCAGCGCGACGTCGCACATGATCCCGACCTCGGGCGCGGCCGACTTCATGGCGCGCACCGCCCGGGGGATCAGCCCGTCGGCGTCCAGGGCGGCCGAGCCCCGCGCGTCCTTGCGCTCGCCGTCCACGTGGGGAAACACCGCGATCGCCGGTACGCCGAGGCTGCGGGCGGTGCGCGCCGCTTCCGCCGCGCCCGCCACCGACACCCGCGACACCCCCGGCATGGAGGCCACCGGAACCTCCCCCTCGCCGTCGTGCACCACCAGCGACCAGATCAGGTCGCGGGGGGCGAGCGTCGTCTCGCGCACCAGGTCGCGCACCCAGGGCGCCTGCCGCAGCCGCCGCAGCCGGGTGGTGGGATAGGGGGCGAGCGGCGCCTTGGACATGGCGGGTTCCGGGGGGCGGGCGCAGGGCGGCGAGGACGGGTCCGGTCCTAGGCCGGCGTCGCGCCCCGGCGCAAGCGGGCGACGCTTCCCCGCGGCATTGCCTTGATCCTGCGAGCCTTTCTCATCTTTGGTGTCGCCCGTGGATTCCCGACGCGGAGCGTGTATCTACCCGCGCATGGACCGCGCCGATTACCAGGCCGCCTTCCGCACCGCCGTCGAGCAGGTGCGTTCCGAGGGCCGCTACCGCGTCTTCGCCGACCTCAAGCGCCGCCGGGGCCGCTTCCCGCACGCGGTGCGCACGCGCGACGACGGGTCCGAGCAGGACGTGGTGGTCTGGTGCTCCAACGACTACCTCGGCCAGGGCCAGAACCCCGTGGTGCTGGACGCCATGCACCGGGCGCTGGACGAGGCGGGCTCCGGCTCGGGCGGCACCCGCAACATCTCGGGCACCACCCGCTGGCACGTGGAGCTGGAGCGGGAGCTGGCCGATCTGCACGGCAAGGCGAAGGCGCTGCTGTTCACCTCCGGCTACGTCGCCAACGAGGCGGCGCTGGCCACCCTGGCCAAGGTGCTGCCGGGGCTGATCGTGTTCTCGGACGCGTCCAACCACGCGTCCATGATCGCGGGCATCCGCCACGGCGGCGCGCGCCGCCACGTGTTCCGCCACAACGACCTCGCCCACCTCGAGGAACTGCTGGCCGCGGCGCCGGCCGACGCGCCCAAGTTGATCGCCTTCGAGAGCGTGTACTCCATGGACGGCGACATCTCCGACCTGGCGGGCACCATCGCCCTGGCCCGCAGGTACGGCGCGCTGACCTACCTGGACGAGGTGCACGCGGTGGGCCTGTACGGCGCGCGGGGCGCCGGGGTGGCCGAACTCCGCGGCGTGATGGCCGACATCGACATCGTCGAGGGCACGCTGGGCAAGGCGTTCGGCGTGATGGGCGGCTACATCGCGGGCGACGCCGAGCTGGTGGACGCCATCCGCTCCTACGCCTCGGGCTTCATCTTCACGACCTCCCTGCCGCCGGCGCTGGCGGCGGGGGCGGCGGCCTCCATCCGCTTCCTCAAGGCGCACCCGGAGATCCGCGAGCGCCACCAGGAGCGCGCCGCCACCTTGAAGCGGCGCTTCACCCAGGCGGGCCTGCCGGTGATGGACAGCGCCAGCCACATCGTGCCGGTGCTGGTGGGCGACCCGGTCCACTGCAAGATGATCTCGGACATGCTGCTGGACGAGCACGGCGTGTACGTCCAGCCGATCAACTACCCCACCGTGCCGCGCGGCGCCGAGCGGCTGCGCTTCACCCCGACGCCCTTCCACACGGACGCGCACATGGACGCCCTGGTGCGCGCCATGGACCGGCTGTGGAGCCACTGCAACGTGGCGCGGGTCGGCGGCGTGGCGGCCTGAGCGCCGGCCCACCGTCCTCGTCCGCCGCGAACGGGGCGGGGGAGGCGAGCCCGCCCGTCGGGCCTCCCACGCGTCGGAACCGCCGCCCGCCCCACCGGTTCGTGCAGCGTTCCCATCAACGCATCCAGGTGAGCCCGTGGCCCAATCCCAAACGCATCACGAACTCTTCGTCGTCGCGCTCAAGAACGCGCACGCCATGGAGTCGGAGTCCAAGCAGATGCTCCAGCGCCAGGTCGACCGGCTGGAGAAGTATCCGGCGGTTCAGGCGCGCCTGCGCCAGCACCTCGCCGCCAAGGATCCGCAGATCGGCCGCTTGGACGGCGTGCTTTCGGCTTTGGGCGAGAAGTCGTCCGCCTTCAAGGACTTGGTCACGTCCATCGTCGGCAATGCCGCCACCATCGGCCACATGGCCACGCCCGACGAGGTGTTGAAAAACTACTTCGTCAACTACTCCTACGCCAACCTGGAGGTGGTCTCCTACAAGTCGCTGTTCGCCACCGCCGAGCTGGCGGGCGAAGCGGCCGCGGTGGAGTCGCTCAAGGCGTCGATGGCCGAGGAGAAGGACTTCGCCGATTGGCTGGACGCCCACGTCGACGAGACCACCCGCACCTACGCGGCCGTCCGCGCCCAGGGCTGAGTCCGCCGCCCGCCCAGCCGGCCCGAACCGCGTCGTCGCACCCCACCCGGGTGGCGGCGACGCGGGGGCGTGCCCACCTGCGCATTGCCCGGGTGCGCGAGGAGCGTAAAAGGGCGCGACTCTCCCGCCCGCGGACGCCCACGCCATGAACGCTCCTTTCCGTGACCCGCACGCCTCCGCCGCCGGCTTCTTCTCCGCCGACCTCGCCGCGGCGGACCCCGAGGTTTCCGCCTCCGTGGACCGCGAGCTGCATCGGCAGCAGGACCAGATCGAGCTGATCGCCTCGGAGAACATCGTCTCGCGCGCCGTGCTGGAGGCGCAGGGGAGCGTGCTCACCAACAAGTACGCGGAAGGCTATCCCGGCCGGCGCTATTACGGCGGCTGCGAGTTCGTGGACGAGGTGGAGCGGCTGGCGATTTCGCGCGCCTGCGAGCTGTTCGGCGCGAGGTTCGCCAACGTCCAGCCCAATTCGGGCAGCCAGGCGAACCAGGCGGTGTTCCTGGCGCTGCTGCAGCCGGGCGACGCCTTCCTGGGCATGGACCTGGCCTCGGGCGGGCACCTCACCCACGGCTCCCCCGCCAACCAGAGCGGCAAGTGGTTCCGCCCGATCGCCTACGGCGTGCGCGCGGACGACCAGCTCATCGACTATGACGAGGTGGCCGACATCGCCCGGCGAGAGCGGCCCAAGATGATCATCGCCGGCGGCTCGGCCTACAGCCGCCCCATCGACTTCGCCCGTTTCCGCGCCATCGCCGACGAGGTGGGGGCGATCCTGATGGTCGACATGGCGCACTACGCCGGCCTGATCGCGGCGGGCGTGTACCCGAGCCCCGTGCCCCACGCCCACGTGTGCACCACCACCACCCACAAGACCCTGCGCGGCCCCCGCGGCGGCATGGTGCTGACCAATGACGAGGCGATCGCCAAGAAGATCAACTCCGCCGTGTTCCCGGGGCTGCAGGGCGGCCCGCTGATGCACGTGATCGCCGGCAAGGCGGTGGCCTTCGGCGAGGCGCTGCGGCCGCAGTTCAAGCTCTACGCCCAGGCGGTGGTCGACAATGCGCGCGTGCTCGCCGAGACCTTGCTGGCGAACGGCTTCGACATCGTTTCGGGCGGCACGGACAGCCACCTCATGCTGGTCGACCTGCGCCCCAAGGGCGTGACGGGCCGCGCCGCCGAGCACGCCCTGGAGCGCGCGCGGATCACCTGCAACAAGAACGGCGTGCCCAACGACCCCGCGCCCTTCACCATCACCTCCGGCGTGCGCCTGGGCACGCCCGCGGCCACCACCCGCGGCTTCGGGCTCGAGGAGTTCGCCACGGTGGGCCGGCTGATCACCCGCGTGGTGGAGGGCCTGGCCGCGAACCCCGAGGGCGACGCCGCCGCCGAGGCCGCCGTGCGCGAGGAGGTGGCCGACCTCACCCGCCGCTTCCCCATCTACGCGTGAGCG
>CAXSDV010000026.1:0-10821 GCA_964235945.1 uncultured Caulobacteraceae bacterium | reverse complement strand
CCGCGCTCCGGCCGTCCGTGCTCCGGCCGCCGGGGGAGCGGCCTAGGTGCGCTGCCCCTTCTGCGGCCACGCCGAAAGCCAGGTGAAGGACAGCCGCCCGTCCGAGGACAATGCGGTGATCCGCCGGCGCCGCTCCTGCCCCGACTGCGGCGGCCGCTTCACCACCTTCGAGCGCGTGCAGTTGCGCGAGCTGATGATCGTCAAGCGCTCGGGCAAGCGCACGCCCTTCGATCGCGCCAAGCTGGAGCGCTCGGTCGAGATCGCCCTGAGAAAGCGCCCGGTCGACCCGGACCGGATCGAGCGCATGGTGTCCGGCCTCGTGCGCCAGCTGGAGAGTCGCGGCGACACCGACATCCCCTCCCACGTGGTGGGCGAGCTGATCATGCACGCCCTCAAGTCCCTCGATGAGGTCGCCTACGTGCGTTACGCTTCCGTTTACCGCGATTTCCGCCAAACCCAGGATTTCGCCCGCTTCCTGGGCGAGGAGGGGCTGGCGGAGGAGGGCGAAGCCGTCCTCGCCGCGTCCACCGCGGGGGCGCGGTCGTGAGCGCGCCCCCGCGCGTTTCGCGTCCCGCCGTCTACCAGGACCGCTCGGTGGCGCGCCTGGCCGCGGTGCAGGCGCTCTACCAGATGGACGTGGCGGGCGCCGGGGTCGAGGCGGTGGTGCGCGAGTTCGCCGACCATCGCTTCGGCGGCGACCTGGAGGGCGCGATGCTGGCGGAGGCCGACGAGGCGCTGTTCGCCGAGATCGTGCGCGGCGTGGTGGCCGAGCAGGCGAAGGTGGACGCGGCGGTGGTCAAGCGCCTGGCCAAGGGCTGGCGCATGGAGCGGCTGGACGCCACCGCCCGGGCCATCCTGCGCGCGGGCGCCTGGGAGCTGCTCCGCCGGCCCGACACCCCGGTGGAGGTGGTGCTGGACGAGTACATCGAGCTCGCCCGGGCCTTCTTCGAAGGAACCGCCGAGCCCGGCTTCCTCAACGCCGCCCTGGACGGCGTGGCGCGGGACGTGCGCGCCTGACGGCCGACCCCGACCCGCACGGGCCGGGCGCGCTGGACGAGTTCGGCGAGATCGCCCGGCTGTGGCGGCCCCTCACGGGCGGCGCTCCCGAGGCGCGGGGCCTCATGGACGACGCCGCCGTGCTGGCCCCCGAGCCGGGCGAGGAGCTGGTGGTCACGACCGACACCCTGGTTGAGGGCGTGCATTTCCTGGGCTGCGACCCCCTGGCGGACGTGGCCGCCAAGCTCCTGGCGGTGAACCTGTCGGACCTGGCGGCCAAGGCGGCCGAGCCCTGGGGCTGGTTCTTCACCCCGGCCTGGTCCGCGCGGGTGGACGCCGACGGCCGCACCGCCTTCGCCGCCTCCCTGGCCGCCGAGCAGGCGCGCCACGGCTTGGTGCTGTTCGGCGGCGACACGGTGCGCACCCCCGGGCCGCTCACCCTGGGCGCGACCCTGGTCGGCCGCGCCCCCCGCGGCCGCACCGTCCCGCGTGACGGGGCGCGGCCGGGCGACGGCCTGTGGGTTTCGGGCCGCATCGGTGATGCGGGCCTGGGCCTTGAGGCGCTGACGGGCGCGCTGGGGGACGTTTCCGACGCGGACCGGGCGGTGTTCGTCTCGCGCTATCGCCGGCCCGAGCCGCGCCTGCCGCTCCGCCACGCCCTGCGCGAGCACGCGGCGGCGGCGGCGGACGTGTCCGACGGGCTCCTGGCCGACCTCGGCCGGATCGCGGCGGCGAGCGGCTGCCGGGTGGAGGTGGACTTGCAGCAGGTCCCGCTCTCGCCGGCGACGGCCCGCTGGCTCGACCGCCGGCCCGACCGCGCCGCCGGCCTCGTGCGCCTGGCGACGGCGGGGGACGACTACGAGGTGGTCTGCGCCGTGCGTCCCGGCGAGGAGGCCGGCTTCGCCGCGGCCGCATCGCGCGCGGAGGTGGCCGTGCGACGGATCGGCCGGGCGACGCCAGGGGCGGGCGTCCAGGCGCTGTACGAGGGCCGGCCGCTCCGCGTGGACCGCCCGGGCTGGACCCACCGCTGAAGCCCAGGCTTTGTTAACCGGGCGGGGGCACCCTGCGCGCCATGCGCCCCGCCGTCCTCCCCGCCGTCCTCGCCGTCCTGCTCGCGGGTCCGGCGGTCGCGGGCGAGAAGTCCAAGGCGGGCGAGGCCAAGCCCGACGCGCAGAAGGTGGACATCTCCTCCGTCGCCCTGCCGATCGTCTGGCGCGGAAGGCTGGTGAACTACGTCTTCACCCAGGTGAGGGTGGACCTGACCCCTCACGCCGACCCGACCAAGCTGCGCGAGAAGGAGCCCTACCTGCGCGACGCCCTGGTGCGCGCCGGGCACGCCACGCCGCTCTACAAGGAGTGGAACTTCACGGAACTGGACACGGCCGCGCTCAAGCGGGTGTTCCTGCCCCAAGCCGAGCGGATCCTCGGGCCCGGGCAGGTGGCCGGGCTGACGGTGGTGTCGCAAACGCCGAAAACGCACTCGGGCCTGCCCACCCCGCCGCGCGCCGCGCCCGCACCCCGCATCGACGCGCCGCCGCCGGTCTAGGCCGGCGTGGGGCGTCAGTGGCCGCCGCGCGGATTGCCCGGGTCGTTGTCCTGGGGCAGCAGGCCGCCGCGGCCGATGGTGCCGATGATCTGCTCGACCCAGGACAGGTCGCGCCCGCGGGTGGGCGTCTCGCGCCGGTCGTAGGCGATCTGGAAGCCGTCCTTCAGGTCCAGCGTCTTGACCTCGGTCAGCTTGTCGTCCTTGCCGAAGGTGACGCGCACCACCGTGCGCGTGCGCACCTGCGGCTTGTAGTAGGCGTACTCGTCGGTGATCTGGGAGACGTAGAACCAGATGTTCGGGTCGAAGGTGGACTTGATGGAGGGCGAGCCGATGCGCGTCAGCACGCTGAGCTTGTTGTCCACGCCCACCTTCAGGTTCTCCGGCTTGTCGTCCCGCGCCTGGAAGCCGTTGTAGGTGGTCACGGGCGCGCAGGCGGCGCCCGCCAGCGCCAGGGCGAGCAGGCCGGCCGCGACGGGGCCCGCGAGGGGGCGAAGGGCGGGACGGGACATACGCGTGTATCCGAATTGTACGGCCCGGGCCGTGCGGGCTTTGACCTATCGCCGCCGGGCCCCTAGTTCAACGCCGTCCGCTATGGCCCATCGTCGCGGCGCAAAAGGGGCGGGACGTCGACCTCCATGTTCAAGCGCCTGTTCGGTCCGAAGCCCGCCTACGCCGCGGGCCAGGCGCTCTACGCCGCCGCCGCCGCCCAGGCGCGCCGGCCCGAGTTCTACCTGACCGCCGGCGCGCCCGACACCATCGAGGGCCGCTTCGAGCTGTACCTGATCCACGTGGTGCTGGTGCTGCACCGCCTGCGCCGCAACGGGGCCCAGGCGCGCGAAACCAGCCAGGTCATGTTCGACGCCTTTCTGCGCAGCCTGGACGACAGCCTGCGCGAGATGGGGGTGGGCGACCTGTCCGTGGGCAAGAAGATGCGCCGTCTGGGCGAAGCCTTCTACGGCCGCGCCAAGGGCTATGACGCCGCCCTGGCGCAACTGCCGGACGCGGCCGAACTGCGGGCGCTCGTGGTCCGCACGCTCTACGCCGACCTGCCGGACGCCGAGGCGGGCGCGGCCGTCGTGACCGCCTATGTCGCGGCCGCGTCCCGCAGCCTCGCCGACCAGCCCCTGGAGGCGCTGCTGGCGGGGGAGGCGCGCTTTCCCGACCCGCCGTCCGGCGCGCCGACCCCCGCCCCCCTCGTCGAGACCTCGCCATGACCGACGCCCCGCCCTGGTCCCACCGCGTGCGCGTGAACGAGGCCGCCAAGGGCCTGGCGCTCGACCTGGAGGCGGACGCCGCCGCCCGCGCCCGGCTGGCGCGCGCCTTCGACCTCCAGGACGTCCGGTCGCTGAGCGCCCGCGCCCGCCTGTCCGCCTGGCTGGACGGGGTTAAGCTGGAGGCGCGCTGGCGCGCGGAGGTCACCTATGTCTGCGGGATCAGCCTGGACCCGTTCGACGACGCGCTGTCGGGCGAGTTCACCGTCCACCTCGTGCCCGCGGGCAGCCCGCACCTGCCCGACCCGGAGGCGGAGGTGTCCGCCGATCCCGACGCCCCCGACCCGCCCGAACTCCTGGAAGGCGATGCGGTGGACGTGGCCGACCTCGTGGTTCAGCACATGTCGGTGGAGATCGACCCTTTCCCCCGCAAGCCGGGGGCGGTGTTCGAGCCCCCGCCCGAACCCGCCGAGCCCTCGCCCTTCGCCGCCCTGGCCGCGTTCAAGCCCAAGGGCTGAGCCGCCCGCGCTTGCATCGCGCAGGTGCGGCGCTAAGGTCCGCCGTTCGCGGCGGCTCCGCCGTCCGAGGAGCGTGGTCGTCCGTCTTGCCGTCCGCCGAGTCCCCCCGTCCGCCCGTCCGCATCGCGGTGGACGCCATGGGCGGAGACCACGGGCCGCCGGTGGCGGTGGCCGCCGCCGGGCTGGCCCTGGACCGCCTGGGGGACCGCGGCGCGGTTTTCACCCTGCACGGCGACCGGGCGCGCATCGAGGCGGAACTCGCCCGCCTGCCGGCCGCCGCGCGCGCGGCCTGCACCGTGCGCCACACGGACAAGACGATCGCCGGCGACGAGAAGCCCGCCCAGGCGCTGCGCCGGGGCAAGGGGTCGAGCCTGTGGAACGCGGTGGAGGCGGTGAAGACCGGCGAAGCGGAGGCGGCGGTCTCCGGCGGCAACACGGGCGCGCTGATGGCGGTGTCCAAGCTGCTGCTGCGCATGACGGGCGCGCTGGATCGGCCGGCCATCGTGGCGAGCTGGCCCACGCTCAAGGGGATCACCTCCGTGCTGGACGTGGGCGCCAACATCGAGTGCGACGCCGCCCAGCTCGTTGAGTTCGCGGTGATGGGCGAGGCCTTCCACATGGCCCTCCACGCCCGGGACGACCGGCGGCCCACCGTGGGCGTGCTCAACGTCGGCTCCGAGGACCAGAAGGGCCACGAGGAGGTGCGTGAGGCCCATCGCCTGCTGCGCGAGGGTCGCCTTCCCATCAATTACCACGGCTTCGTGGAGGGCGACGACATCGCCCGGGGCACGGTGGACGTGGTGGTCACCGACGGCTTCACCGGCAACGCGGTGCTGAAGACCGGCGAGGGGCTGGCGCGCTTCTTCGCCCAGACCTTGCGCGAGGCGCTGACCTCCACGCCCGCGGCCATGGCGGGCGGCCTGCTGGCCCGGGGCGCGCTGGAGCGGATGCGCGCCCGGCTCACCCCGCCCGGGGGAGGGCCGCTGCTCGGGCTCAACGGGGTGGTGGTGAAGGGCCATGGCGGGGCGGACGCGGCGGGCTTCGCCGACGCGCTGGTGATCGCCCACAGCCTGGCGGCCAGCGACTACGCCGCCCGGATCGCCCGAAACATGAAGGTCTTCGCCGGCGACGCCCTCGCCCCTCCGCCCGCACCCGCAGCCCAGGCCGCCTCTTGATCCGTTCCGTCGTCACCGGGGTGGGCGCCTACCTGCCCGACCACGTCGTCACCAACGAGGAGCTGTCGCGGACCGTCGACACCACCGACGCCTGGATCCGCGAGCGCACCGGCATCCACGAGCGCCGCCGCATGGCCGACGACCAGGCCGTGTCCGACCTCGCCACGGCCGCCGCCCTTCAGGCGCTGGAGCGCGCGGGCCGCACGGCCGCCGAGGTCGACCTGATCGTGGTGGCGACCACCACCCCCGACCTGACCTTCCCCGCCACCGCCGCCATCGTCCAGCGCAAGCTGGGCGCCCCCGTGGGGATCGCCTTCGACGTGCAGGCGGTGTGTTCGGGCTTCGTCTACGCCCTGAGCGTGGTGGACGGCTTCACCGCGCGCGGCCTCTCCAAGTGCGCCCTGGTGATCGGCGCCGAGGCGATGACGCGGTTGATGGACTACACCGACCGCGGCACCTGCGTGCTGTTCGGCGACGGCGCGGGGGCGGTGGTGGTGGAGCCGCGCGAGGGGGCGGGGACCACGGCCGACCAGGGCCTCCTGGGCTTCTCCCTGCGGTGCGACGGCTCCAAGCAGGATCTGCTCTACGTGGACGGCGGACCCTCCACGGACGGCCGGGTGGGCCACCTGCGCATGGAAGGCAAGCAGGTGTTCCGCCACGCGGTGGTCAACATCGCCGAAGCGGTGGAGGCCGCCGCCGCCGTGGCCGGGGTGGAGGTCGCCGACGTGGACTGGTTCATTCCCCACCAGGCCAACCAGCGCATCCTCCAGGGCGTGGCCCACCGGCTGGGCGTGCCCGAATCGAAGGTGGTGTCCACCGTGGCGCACCACGCCAACACCTCCGCCGCCTCCATCCCGCTCGCCATGGCGCAGGCGGTGGAGGACGGGCGCATCCGGCCCGGCCAGTTGCTCCTGATGGAGGCGATGGGCGGCGGGCTGACCTGGGGCGCCTGCGTGGTGCGCCTCTGACCGGGCGACGGTTTGCGGCTCCAAGCCGCTGACTTGACACGGTTTCCCGGCTCGTGCAGCCATTAACCCTCGGCAGGGGAGTTGGGCATGGCGGGGGTGACGCTGACGCGGGCCGATCTGGCGGAGGCGGTGGTGCGCGAGGTCGGCCTGGGCCGCCAGGACTGCGCCGCCCTCGTGGAGGAGGCGCTGGAGCTGGTGGTGGGCGCCTTGGAGCGCGGCGAAGAGGTCAAGCTTTCGGGCTTCGGGGTGTTCGAGGTGCGCGGCAAGCGCGCCCGGCTGGGCCGCAACCCGAAGACGGGCGAGCCCGCGGCCATCGATCCCCGCCGGGTGATCAGCTTCCGCCCGTCCCAGCTCCTCAAGACCCGCGTGGAGGCGGGCCTCGTTCCGGACGAACCCGTCGCGGCGGTCGCCTGACCGTGCCCGCGGCCAAGGGGCCCGAGGCGTTCCGCACCATCTCGGAGGCGTCCAGCGAACTGGGCGTGCCGAGCCATGTGCTGCGGTTCTGGGAAACCCGCTTCTCGTTCATCCGTCCCATGAAGCGGGCGGGCGGCCGCCGCTTCTATCGCCGGCAGGACCTGGAAGTGCTGCGCGGCGTGCGCACCCTGCTCCACGAGGAGGGCTACACCATCAAGGGCGTGCAACGGCTCCACCGCGAGGGGGGCGTGCGGCGGCTGGTGGCCGCCGCCGGCGAGGGCGACGGCTCCGTCCGGCTGCGACCCGGGTTGGAGGATGAAGCGTCGTTCGACGAGGGGACGGACATCCTTCAGGACGAGCCGGAGATCGAGCCGGTGGAAGGCGCGGAGGGCGCGCCGGCGCTCGGCCCGCGGGCGCGCTTGCGCCTGCTGGACGTGCTCGCCGACCTGGAGGAGGCGCGCGAGCGGATCGACCGGCTGCTGGACGAGCCCTCCGGCGACTGAGCGGCGATTGCCGATTGCCAAGGCGGAGGGCGGCCACCTATAAGGCGCCTCCCGTGATCGGAGCGTGGCGCAGCCTGGTAGCGCACTTGACTGGGGGTCAAGGGGTCGCACGTTCGAATCGTGTCGCTCCGACCACGGGATACCCGCCTCCCCCGGGCGGATGGCTGTGATTCAGGTGGAGCGGGCGCTCCGCGGCGGGCTGTTCATCCAGCGGATCAGCGGGATGATCGGCGCCCCCCACGACACTCCGGCCACCAGGAAGAACAGCATCTGCGCCAGGGGCTGCTCCGGCACGTGGTCGGCGATCAGCGTCATCAGCCAGACGTAGCCGGCCAGGAAGGCCATCACCCCCACCGACCCGATCAGCTTCTTCAGTCGAGGCTGCACGCGCACCGATCCTTTTGCAGGGGCGTCGTACTCCCGCCCATCTAACCGCCATATAAGCGGTCGCGGCGGCAGGGGCCACGCGCGCGGGCGCGGCCGCCCGTTCAGGGAGCCGGCACGCCGGAGCACGTCGTCCATGCGTTGGAGCTACAATCTGGAGCGGTCGCGGCCGGTGGCGATCTGGCTGTTCGCCGTCGCCGCCTTCGTGGTGGCCATCCTGTTCGTGGGCGGAGCGACCCGGCTGACCGGGTCGGGCCTGTCCATCACCGAGTGGCGCCCCGTCACCGGCGCGATCCCGCCGCTCACCGCCCACGACTGGGCGGTCGAGTTCGAGAAGTACAAGCGCATCCCGCAGTACCAGTTGGTCAACCGGGGCATGAGCCTCGCCCAGTTCAAGTCGATCTACGGCTGGGAATGGACCCACCGCCTGCTGGGTCGCCTGGTGGGGCTGGTGTTTTTCGTACCCTTCCTGGCCTTCCTGGCGCTGCGGACCATTCCGCGCCGGCTAATCTGGCGCTGCGGGGTCGTGCTGGTCCTGGGCGGGCTGCAAGGAGTGGTCGGCTGGTGGATGGTGGCGAGCGGGCTGGCGGGCCGGACCTCCGTCGCGCCCGAACGGCTGGCCACCCACCTGGGACTGGCGCTCCTGCTGATCTGCGCCTGCGTGTGGACGGGGCTGGAGGCGTGGGCCGGCCGCGGCCGCGCGGGGCCCTTCGCCGTGTCGCGCCTGGCCTGGGCGCCGCCGGCCCTGGCGGCGCTGGCCTATCTCCAATGCCTGATGGGGGCCTTCGTCTCCGGCAACCGGGCGGGGATGATCGACCAGGACTGGCCGCTGATGGGCGGGCGCGTGTTCCCCGAAGGTTACGTGGAGCCCGGGAGGGGGGTGTTCGGCTCGCTCGTGCACAGCCTGCCCGCCGTGCAGTTCAACCATCGGCTGGTCGCCTACCTCCTGTTCGCCTGCGCCCTGGCCTTCCTGGTGGCGACGCGCCGCGACCGCGCGACGCCCCCCGGCGTGCGCAAGCTCGGCCACGCGCTGGCGGGGGTGGTGTTCCTGCAGATGGCGCTGGGGGTGGCCACCCTCTGGCTGGGCGACCCCATCCAGCTGGCCTCCTTGCACCAGCTCGGCGCGGTGGCCGTGCTGACCACGGCCTTGTCCCTGGCCTGGGTCGCGCGCAGGAGCTGACGCCCGGCCGGTGCGGTATCCTGATACCGCGCGCCGCGAAGCGTTGATCCGCAAGGGTTTGCGACGCCCGCGCGCGCACGGATGTTGACAGGGCGGGGGGCGGCCTGTATCCCCGCCGCTCTTCGCGCCGGCCCTCGGGTCCGCGCCCGCTCCCCTCACGGAACCGACCCGATGCTCAACCACACGACGGCTTCGCTGAAGCCGGCGGACGTCGAGAAGAAGTGGATCGTGATCGACGCCGAGAACGCCGTGGTCGGCCGCCTCGCCTCGTTCGTGGCCCTGCGCCTTCGCGGCAAGCACCGCCCCGACTACACCCCCCACGTCGACAGCGGCGACCATGTCGTCATCATCAACGCGGAGAAGGTGCGCTTCACCGGCGACAAGCTGCGCCAGCAGACCTACTACTGGCATACGGGCTATCCGGGCGGCATCAAGGAGCGCACGGCCGACAAGGTGCTGGCCGGCAAGTTCCCCGACCGCGTGATCCGCAAGGCGGTCGAGCGCATGCTGCCCAAGGAGAGCCCGCTCGCCCGCAAGCAGATGACCCAGCTCCACGTCTTCGCCGGCCCCGAGCACACCCACCAGGCCCAGGCCCCCGAAGTGCTGAACTTCGCCGAACTCAACTCCAAGAACGTGCGGAGCGCCTGATGAGCGACGTCTCGAACCAAGAGATCGACCAGGCGGCGGCGCAGGGCGACCGCGGCCAGGGCGTGCTGCGCGGGCAGGGCTTCGACGCGCTGGCCTCCTTGTCGTCCAACCCCTCGGCCCTGTCCGAGGCGGTGGTGCGCGAGCCCAAGATCGACGCCCAGGGCCGCGCCTACGCCACCGGCAAGCGCAAGAACGCCATCGCCCGGGTGTGGATCAAGCCGGGCTCCGGCCGCATCACCGTCAACGAGCGCGACCAGCAGGTGTACTTCGCCCGCCCCGTGCTGCGCATGATGATCGCCCAGCCGCTGGCCGTCACCGACCGGCTGACCCAGTTCGACGTGGTCGCCACCGTGGAGGGCTCGGGCCTGTCCGGCCAGGCGGGCGCCATCCGCCACGCCATCTCCAAGGCGCTGACCTACTATGAGCCCGGCCTGCGCCCGGTGCTCAAGCCCCACGGCTTCCTCACCCGCGACAGCCGCGTGGTGGAGCGCAAGAAGTACGGCCGCGCCAAGGCCCGCCGCTCCTTCCAGTTCTCCAAGCGCTGATCCTCCAGGGATCGTCGTCACGGGCGGGCGCTCCGGGAGACCGGGGCGCCCGTCGTCGTTTTCAACGGCTCGCTTCAGGGGGGCGCCCATGACCGTGCGCGTGTTCATCGACGGCGAGGCCGGCACCACCGGCCTGCAGATCCGCGAGCGCCTGGCCGCGCGGGCGGACGTGGAACTCCTGTCCATCGACCCCGAGCGTCGCAAGGACGCGACCGCCCGGCGCGACCTGCTCAACGCGGCGGACGCGGTGATGCTGTGCCTGCCGGACGAGGCGGCGCGCGAGGCGGTGGCGCTGATCGACAGCCCCGCCGTGCGCGTGGTGGACGCCTCCACCGCGCACCGGGTCTCGCCCGGCTGGGCCTACGGCTTCCCCGAGCTCTCCCCCGCCCACGCCGAGGCGATCCGCGGCGCCGCGCGCGTGTCGAACCCCGGCTGCTACCCGACGGGCTTCCTGGCGCTGGTGCGCCCGCTGGTGGACGCGGGGCTCGTGCCGCGCGACGCCTTCCTGACCGTCAACGCGGTGTCCGGCTATTCGGGCGGCGGCCGGGCGATGATCGCCGAGTTCGAGGGGCCGGACGCCGCATCCGCCCCGCCCTTGCGCCTCTACGGCCTGCACCTCGCCCACAAGCATGTCGTCGAGATGCGCGACCATGCGGGCCTGCTGCACGATCCCCTGTTCGCGCCGGCGGTGGGCCGCTTCGCCCAGGGCATGCTGGTGGAGGTGCCGCTCCAG
>CAXSDV010000025.1:0-36195 GCA_964235945.1 uncultured Caulobacteraceae bacterium | reverse complement strand
CCGTCGAGGTCGAGGCGTTCTGCTCGTGGTCGGCGTGCAGGATGAAGATGCGGTCCATGGCGCGCGCCAGCACCGGATTGATCTTGTAGTCTTCCGCCGGCACGGCGAACGACATGCGCAGGAAGTTTTCCGCATACTGCAGGCCGTTGTGCGGGTAGATGAACGGCTGGCCGACCGAGTACTTGAAGGCGCGCGCTGCGATGGTCGGCATCTTGGCGATCAGGCGGTGGGCGCTGATCTCGCGCTGCTTGAGGTCCTGCACGTTGATGCTGTCGTGGTAGAACGCCGACAGGGCCCCGACCGCGCCGGTCATGATGGCCATGGGGTGGGCGTCGGAGCGGAAACCCGCGAAAAAGCGGTCGAACTGGGCATGCAGCATGGTGTGCATGGTGATGGTGTGCTCGAAGTCGGCGTACTCGGCGGCGTTGGGCAATTCGCCGTTGAGCAGGAGGTAGCAGACCTCCAGGAAGGTGGAGCTCTCGGCCAGTTGCTCGATCGGGTAGCCCCGATAGAGCAGCACGCCCTTGTCGCCGTCGATGAAGGTGATCTGGCTTTCGCAGGAAGCCGTGGAGGTGAAGCCCGGATCGTAGGTGAACCGGTCGGTGCCGGCGTACATCTTGCGGATGTCCACCACGTCCGGCCCGAGCGTCCCCTTGAGGATCGGCAGTTCGACCTCTTGGTCCCCGACCTTCAGCGTGGCGGATCCGTTCGGCGCGGCCTTGTTTTCCATACGCTTCCCCTCGGGCCGCGGGGAGGCGGCCGTCTCGCAGGTGCGTTATAGACGCTTAATCGGCCGGGTGAAGCGCGTCGCCGAGCCGGCCCAGGGACTCCTCGCGGCCGAGCGCGGCCAGCGTCGATGCGAGGTCGGGGGCGGCCGCCCCGCCGCTGAGCGTTCCGCGCAAGGGCGCGCCGAACTTGCCCATGCCCACCCTCTCCGCCGCCGCGAACTCCCGCAACGCTTCGGACAGGACGGGCGCGGTCCACGCCGGCTCCAGCGCGGTCAGCCGCTCGTGCAGACGCCCGAGGCGCGCCCGGGTCTCGGGCGTCAGCAGGGCCGCGGTCTTCTCGTCCAGGGCCAGAGGCCGCGCCTTGAGGACGAACAGGGTCAGGTCGGCGAGCTGCAGCACGGTCTGCGCGCCTTCCTTCACCAGGGCGACGGCGGCGGCCAGGCGGGGCAGGGCGGCCTCCGCCACGTCCAATCCGCGCGCTCGGTGGACGGCGGCGGCCAAGTCGGCCAGCCGCAGGTCGTCGGCGGCGCGGATGTACTGCTGGTTGACGTGGCCGAGCTTGGGCCAGTCGAGCCGGGCGGGCGCCTTGACCACGTCCGCCACGTCGAACCAGGCCGCGGCCTGTTCGTCCGTGAAGATCTCGTCGTCGCCGTGGCCCCAGCCCAGCCGCGCCAGGTAGTTGCGCATGGCCTCGGGGAGGTAGCCCATCTGACGGAACTCGCCCACCGCCTGCGCGCCGTGGCGTTTGGAGAGCTTGGCCCCGTCGGGCCCGTGGATCAGCGGGACGTGCGCGAAGGCCGGAAGCTCCCAACCGAGCGCACGGTAGATCAGGCTCTGGCGCGCGGCGTTGTTCAGGTGGTCGTCGCCGCGGATCACGTGGGTGATCCCCATGTCGTGGTCGTCGACCACCACCGCCAGATTGTAGGTGGGCGTGCCGTCCGACCGCAGCAGAACGAGGTCGTCCAACTCGGCGTTGCGGAACGTCACGCGCCCCTTGACGAGATCGTCCACCACCGTCTCGCCGTCCAGCGGCGCACGCAGGCGCACCACGTGGGGAACGCCGACGGGCGCTTCCGCCGGATCGCGGTCGCGCCAGGGGGAACGCACCACCCGGCCCTCGGCCCGGGCGCGCTCGCGCTCGGCGTCCAGCTCCTCCACGCTGGTCCAGTCGCGGTAGGCGCCGCCGCGCGCCAGGAGTTCGGCCACCGCCTCCACGTGGCGGGGGGCGCGCTCGGCCTGGAACACGGGCGGCGCGTCCGGCTCCAGCCCCAGCCAGCGCAGGCCGTCGAAGATCACCTCCACATTGGCGGCCGTGGAGCGCTCGCGGTCGGTGTCCTCCACCCGCACGAGGTAGGTCCCGCCGTGGTGGCGCGCGTACAGGAGGTTGAACAGCGCCGTGCGGGCTGTGCCTATGTGCATGGACCCCGTGGGCGAGGGGGCGATGCGGGTCACGACGGGGCGGGCGGTCATCGAGGCGGGGGCCGATTGGGCGGAAGGCGCCGGGGCGCGGGTCGGCGCTCATAACACGCGCGCGGGCGCGGCCAAGGCCGCGGTCGCCGCCTGGGCGTCCGCGCGCGCGGAGGTCGCCGCCCAGGCGGAACGCTGGACGTTGTGGGCGCCCGTGGCCATGGGCGCGGGCGCCGCGATCTACCTGCGCCTGCCGCGCGAGCCCGTTTGGCCGGTGGCTGCGGCGCTGCTGGGGCTGGCGGTTTGCGCGGTGGTCGCCGCCCGGGCCTGGGGCCGCAGCCAGGTGCTGGCGCTCGCCTGCGCGCTGCTGGCCTTCGGCGCGGCGGGCTTCGCGGCGGGCTCGGCCAAGTCGCGCTGGATCGCCGCGCCGGTCGCGCCCGCCTCCTCCCGGCCGGTGACGTTGGAAGGCTGGGTGGTGGACGTGGTCAGCGCGGACGCCGGCCGGCCGCGGCTGCTGATCGCGCCGACGCGCCTGGGCGACCTCGCGCCGGAGGACACGCCGCGCCTCGTGCGTGTCAGCCTGCGGCCGGGCGACGGCGTGGGGCCGGGGATGGCCGTCCGCCTGTCGGCCCTGATCGGCCCGCCGCCGCCGCCCGCCGCCCCCGGAGCCTATGATTTCGCACGCGACGCCTGGTTCTCGGGCGTGGGCGGGTCGGGGCTGGCCCTGCGCGCGCCCGACCCCGTCACCCTGGGGCCGCCGCCCTTCCCGCTGAGCCTCGAGCTGCGCCTCAACGCCGCGCGCTGGAGCCTGGCTCGGCGCTTGGTCGACCGCATGGGACCGCGGGAGGGCGGCCTGGCGGCGGCGTTGGTCACCGGGCACCAGCCTTGGCTGGACCCCGTGGACGTACAGGCTATGCGCGACTCGGGCCTGGCGCACATCCTGTCCATCTCCGGCGTGCACATGGCCATCGTCGGCGGCTTCGCCTTCGCGCTCGCGCGCCTGCTGGTGGCGGCCTGGCCCTGGCTCGCCCTGCGCGCGCCGGGCAAGAAGATCGCCGCGGTGGCGGGCCTCATCGCCGTGGGCGGCTACCTCGTGTTGAGCGGCGCGCCGGCGCCCGCCATCCGTTCGGCGCTGACCGCGTCCATCGCCTTCCTCGCGGTGCTGCTGGACCGCCGTGCGTTGAGCCTGCACAGCTTGGCGGTGGCCGCGCTGGTGGTGTTGGCCGCCCAGCCCGAAGCGGTGGCCCAGCCCGGCTTCCAGATGTCCTTCGCCGCCACCGCCGCCCTTCTGGCGCTGGCCGAGGCCTGGAAGCACGGGCCCAAGGCGAAGGACGCCCCCTGGCTGATCCGCGCGCTCCAGCACGCTCGGGACTGGCTGGTGGGCGGCGCGCTGGTGAGCCTGGTGGCGGGACTGGCGACCGACCCTTTCGGCATCCAGCACTTCAACCGCGTCACGCTCTGGGGTCTGCCGGCCAACATCGCCACCGAGCTGCTGAGCTCGCTGGTGATCATGCCGGCGCTGGCGGTGGGCGTGCTGGCCGAGCTGGCCGGCTGGGGCGGCGCGCCCCTGGCGGTGGCGGGCTGGGGACTGGACGCCATGACCGTCGTCGCGCGCGGCTTCGCGGCGGCGCCCCACGCGGTGGTGGGCCTGGCCAGCGCTCCCGCCGCCGCCCTGCCCGTGAGCTTCCTGGGCCTGCTGTTCGTCTGCCTGTGGAAGGGGCGGCTGCGAGTGCTGGGCCTGCCCTTGTTCGCGGCGGTCTGGCTCTGGCCCCGCGCGCCCACGCCCGACGTCTGGGTCTCACCGGAGGGGGCCAACCTGGCGGTGGCGGCCGCTCCCGCGCCGGGTCGCCCGCGCGAGGCGGTGCGCCTGCGGCCGCGCAGCCAGACGTTCGCGTTCCAGCTGTGGGCGCACCGGCGCGGGCTCGTTCCCCTGGCCGACGAAGCGGCTGAGCGGGCGGCGGACGCGCGCTTCGAGTGCGGCCGCTCCGCCTGCACGCCGACGCCAGGTGCGGAGGTGCGCGTCGCGCAATGGTGGGGACGCCGCCTTCCGCCCGCGGAAGAGGTCGAGCGCCTCTGCGCCTCCGCCGACCTCGTCGTGTTGCGGCGGGGGACGGCGCCGGAGAGCGCGGCCTGCCGCGGCCGACTCGTGCTCGACGAAGCCGCCCTGGCGCGCGGAGGCGCCGCGGAGCTGTGGCGCGCGCCGGACGGCTGGCGCGTGGTGTGGGCTCAAGACCTGCGCGGCGACCGGCCCTGGACCGCCCCTAGTGGTAACGACGGATGAGGCCCACCAGCCGACCCTGCACCTGCACCTGGTCGGGCGCGTAGATTCGCGTCTCGTAGCGGGGGTTCGCCGGCACCAACGCCACCGATCCGCCCTTCTTCTGCAGCCGCTTGAGCGTGGCCTCCTCGCCCATGGTGAGGGCCACCACGATCTCGCCGGAGCTGGCGGTGTCTCCCCGGCGGATCACCACGTAGTCGCCGTCGAGTATGCCGGCCTCGATCATCGAGTCGCCCTGCACCTCGAGCACGTAGTGCTCGCCCGAACCCAGCAGGCCCTCGGGCACGGCGAGGCGCTCGCGTTCGTGCTGGATGGCCTCGATGGGGGTGCCCGCCGCGATGCGGCCGAGCACAGGCAAGTCGCGCGAATGACTGGCCGGCTCCTGCGGGGGAGCGAGGGCGGGTGTCTCCACCACGCGCGGTCGGAACGGCGTGCGCGCGGCGGCGGGGGGGGATCCGGCCTGTTCGGGCAGCTTGACCACCTCCAGCGCCCGCGCCCGGTGCGCCAGCCGGCGTAGGAAGCCGCGCTCCTCCAGCGCCGTGATCAGCCGGTGGATGCCCGACTTGGAAGCGAGGTCCAGCGCGTCCTTCATCTCGTCGAAGGAGGGAGACACGCCCGTCTCCTTGATGCGGCGATGGATGAACATGAGCAGTTCGTGCTGCTTGCGCGTCAGCATCGCCGGACCTCGCCCTCGAATCGCGGCGGAACAAACCGCCAACCCACGATTGCGTTCTGTAAGTGTTCCCCGTGAACGTCAAGCGAAGACTGGGCGGCGGTCACCAGCCAGCCACCCCGTGTCAGGCCAGCAGGTCGCGCACGGCCTGGGCCACGTCCGCCCGGCGCATCAAGCTTTCGCCCACCAGCACGGCGGACGCGCCCGCCGTCGCCAGCCGCGCCGCGTCCGCGCGGGTGTGGACGCCGCTCTCGCCGACGACGAGGGCGTCCGCGGGGGCGAGGGGGGCCAGCCGGTCGAACACGGCCAAGTCGACGTGGAAGCTGCGCAAGTCGCGCGTGTTGATCCCCACCAGGGTGGCGCCCAGCCGCGCCGCGCGCTCCATCTCCGCCTCGTCGTGCACCTCGACCAGCGCCGCCATGCCGTAGCGGCGCGCTTCGCCGTGAAGTTCGGCGGCCAGGGCGTCGTCGACCATCGCCAGGATCACCAGCACCGCGTCCGCCCCCAGCGCCCGGGACTGGGCCACCTGCCAGGGGTCGACCAGAAACTCCTTGCGCAGGGCGGGCAGGGTGACGGCCCTGCGCGCAGCGTCCAGGAACAGGTCGTCGCCGCCGAAGCTCGGCCCATCCGTCAGCACGGACAGGCAGGCGGCCCCGCCGTCCGCATAGGCTCGCGCCAGGGCGGGCGGGTCGAAGTCGGCGCGGATCAGGCCTTTGGAGGGGCTGGCGCGCTTGATCTCCGCGATCAGCGCCGGGCGGCCCGGCTGCGCGGCCGCCTGCAGAGCCGCGACGAAGCCGCGGGGCGGGCCGGCCTCCGCCGCGCGGCGCTCCACCGCGGCCTGCGTTTCGGCGGCCTTGAGCGCGGCCACCTCCTCGCGCTTGTAGGCGGCGATCCGCTCCAGCACGTCCACTTTCACCCGTCCGCCTCCGATCCCAACTCCACCAGCCGCTCCAGGGCTTCTCGGGCGGCGCCCCTGTCCAGGGCGTCTTTCGCGAGGGCCGCGCCCTGCGCCAGGTCGGTCGCGCGCCCCGCCACGTGGAAGCCTGCGGCGGCGTTGAGCACCACCACGTCGCGGTAGGGCCCGGGCCGCCCCTCCAGCAGCTCGCGCAGGGCCGCCGCATTGCCGGCCGCGTCTCCGCCGCGCAGGGCGTCGCGCGGCGCCCGCGACAGGCCCGCATCCTCCGGCGACACCGTGAAGCGGCGCAGTTCTCCGTCGCGCCACTCCACCACGCGCGTCTCGCCGGACAGGGCCAGCTCGTCCAGGCCGTCGCCGTGGACGGCCCAGGCGTGTTCCGCCCCGAGGGCGCCCAGCACCTCGGCCACCAGCGCCAGCCGGTCCGGGTCGTAAACGCCCACCACCTGCCGCCGCGCGCCCGCGGGGTTGCAGAGCGGACCCAGCAGGTTGAACAGGGTGCGGAAGCCGAGTTCGGCGCGCACGGGCGCCACGTGGCGCATGGCGGGGTGGTAGGCGGGCGCGAACAGGAAGCACACGCCCGCCGCGTCCAGCTGTCGGCGCGCCAGGGCGGGCGAGGCCTCCAACCGCACGCCGAGCTCGGCCAGCACCTCCGCCGATCCCGAACGCGACGACACGGCGCGACCGCCGTGCTTGGCCACGCGCACCCCGCCCCCGGCCAGCACGAAGGCGGTGGCGGTGGAGATGTTGAAGGTGTGCAGCCCGTCTCCGCCCGTGCCGCAGGTGTCGAACACCGGGCCGCCCGGGTCGAAGGGCCGGGCCGCGCGCCGCAGCGCCCGTGCGCCCGCGGCCACCTCGCCCACCGTCTCGCCGCGCACACGCAACGCGCTCAGCGCGGCGGCGACCTGGGCGGGGGTGGGCTCGCCCCGCAGGCAGGCGGAGAAGAAGGCGTCCGCCTGATCGTCGGACAGGACGGCGCCGTCGGCCAGGGCGGCCAGGAGCGGCTTGAAAGCGTCCGACACCCGGCGCGGCTCAGGCCGCGGCGCGGTCTGCGGGGGCGCGACGGGCGGCGGCCAGGTCCAGGAAGTTGCGCAGCAGCGCGTGGCCGTGGGCGGTGCCGTGGCTTTCGGGGTGGAACTGCACGCCGTGCACCGGCCGGGTGCGGTGCGACAGCCCCATGATCTCGCCGTCCTCCGTCCAGGCGGTGACCTCCAGCACGTCGGGCGCGGTGTCGCGGCGCACGGCGAGGCTGTGATAACGCACCGCCTCGAACCCGTCCTCCAGCCCGGCGAACACGCCGCCGCCTTCGTGACGGATGCGGCTGGTCTTGCCGTGCATGAGCGAGCGGGCGCGCACCACCTCGCCGCCGAAGGCCTGGCCGATCGCCTGATGGCCCAGGCACACGCCCAGTATCGGCAGATCGTCGGGAGCCTGCGCGATCAGGTCCAGGCACACCCCCGCCTGGTCGGGCGCGCACGGGCCGGGCGACAGCAGCACCGCGTCCGGCGCCATGGCGATCGCCTCCGCCGCGTCCAGCTGGTCGTTGCGGCGCACCACGGGCCGAGCGCCCAGCTCCGCCAGGTAGTGGACCAGGTTGTAGGTGAAGCTGTCGTAGTTATCGATGACGAGGATCATGGCCGGCCGCCGCATCGGCCGCTGGACGGCCGCGGCCTGAATAGGGTCTGGCGCCGGCCGCGCCAAGGCCGCTCGGCGGGGGCGGCGCTTCCAAGCGGGCCTGCACCACGCGTTAACCGGTCCGCAGCCATGGCCGTCGGCATGATCCTGCTCCTGGACGCGCCCGTGGCGACCGGCGGACTGCCGGCGGCCCGGCGCGCCCTGCGCCCGCCCCCGCGGCGGCGTCCTTCGGCGATCGCGCTGCTCGCCGCCGCGCTGCTGGCGGCGACGGGGGGCGGCCTGGCGGCGGCGGCCGTGATCTTCGGCGCGGCGGCCTCGCCCGGCTCGGACCCGCCGCCCCTGGCGGTGCGCGCGCCCCTGCCGCCGCGCTGAGGAACTCAGCGTTCGAAGCGCCAGGCTTCGGCGGCGGCGCGGGCCAGGGCCTGCGACTTGTGCAGCGTTTCCTCGTACTCGGCGTCCGGATCGCTGTCGGCCACCACGCCGCCGCCCGCCTGGACGTGCATGACGCCGTCCTTGAACAGGGCCGTGCGCAGGACGATGCAGGTGTCGACCTCGCCGGTGGACGAGATATAGCCCGCCGCCCCGCCGTATCCGACGCCGCGCTTCACCGGCTCCAGTTCGTCGATGATCTGCATGGCGCGCACCTTGGGCGCCCCCGAGAGCGTGCCCGCGGGCAGGGCGGCCAGGATCACGTCCACCGGGTCGAGAGGACGGGCCGCGGCGCCCTCCACGTTGGAGACGATGTGCATGACGTGGCTGTAGCGCTCGACGGCGAAGCTCTGCGTCACGCGCACCCGGGCGGCCGCGGCGGGGTCGACGCCCGCGCCGTCCTCGCCCAGGCGCAGCGCACGACCCACGTCGTTGCGGCCGAGGTCGAGCAGCATCAGGTGCTCGGCGCGCTCCTTGGGATCGGCCAGGAGCTCGCGCTCGAGGGCGGCGTCCTCGTCGGGGGTGGCGCCGCGGCGGCGGGTGCCGGCGATGGGGCGGATGGTGACGCGATCGTCGCGGTAACGCACCAGGATCTCGGGGCTCGACCCGGCGAGCTGGAAGCCGCCCAGGTCGAGATAGTAGAGGAACGGCGAGGGGTTGAGCCGCCGCAGGGCGCGGTAGAAGGCGAACGGCTGGAACTCGACCGCGCCGCTGAAGCGCTGGCTGGGCACCACCTGGAAGATGTCGCCCGCCTCGATGTAGCGCTTGGCCGCCTCCACCACCGCGCGATAATCGGCGCGGGTCAGGGGGGAGGCGAGAACGGGCGTTTCGGCCGGCGCCCGGGTCGGCGCGGCGGGCGGGACCGGGCGGGCCAGCTCCGCGCGCGCGTCCTCCAGGCGGGCGCGGGCGGCGGCGAAGGCTTGTTCGGCGGTCAGCGCCGAAGGACGCACGGGGGCTGCGAGCAGGATCTCGCCGAACACGCCGTCGAACACGGCCACGAGTTGCGGGCGCATGAGCACCGCGTCCGGCAGGTCCAGCGGGTCTGGGTTGGGCGCGCCCAGGGGCTCGGCCAGGCGCACCGTGTCGTAACCCAGCACGCCGAACAGGCCGGCGGCCATGGGCGGCAGTTCGGACGGGATGGGCAGGCGCGCTTCGTCCACCAGCGCGCGCAGGGAGGCGAGGGTGGGGAGCGGCTCGGCTTGGAAGCGCCCCTCTCCCACCGCCGCCGCGCCCCGCGCCACCTCCGCCGCCTCGCCCCGCGCGCGCCAGACCAGGTCGGGGTCGCGCACGATGATCGAGTAGCGGCCGCGCCAGGCCCCGCCCTCCACCGACTCGAACAGGCCCGCGTGGGCGCGCCCGGTCCCCAGTTTGAGGAAGGCGGAGACAGGGGTCTCCAGATCGTCCACGACCCGCATCCAGACGAGTTGCGCCTCGCCCCGGGCGTAGGCGGCGGCGAAGGCGTCCGCCCCGGGGCGGACGCCTTCGCCCGCGGAATGCGTCATCAGCGTGGGGCCGGCGCCGCCGGCGCCGCGTCGCCGGTCACGGCGCGTCGCGCGAGCACGGGGTCGGTCCTCGGGCGGATCAGGGCGGCGGCGGCGGAACGCGCGTTCACCGCCACGTCCTCGTACAGGGACGATGTGGCCGCGCGCCGCAGCACCTGGGCCGCACGGCCGGCCTCGGTCGGATCGGCCAAGCGCACCGCGTCCACCCGCGCCACCAGCAGCCCCGCGCCGCGCGGGTCGGGGGCCAGCACCACGTCGCCCGGCTTGCCGGCGAACACCTGGCCCAGAAGCTGCTCGCCGAAGGTCGGCTGCTGGCGAGCTTGGTCACGGCGCACGACGGCGGAGGCGGCCTGGGCGTGCGCCTCCGCCGCCACGGCCGCGATCGGCTTGCCGGCCTTGACCTCCGCCACCAGCGCGTCCGCCCGCGCTTTCAGCGCCTTGGCGAGCGCCTGCAGTTGAAGCTGACGGGTGAGGGGACCGCGCACCTCGTCCACCGTGTAGGGGGCGGACGGCTTCGCCCCGTCCACGCGGATGGCGTAGAACTCGCCCTGGCCGGGCACCGCCTCCAGCACCTCGCTGGTCCCGCCCTGGGGCAGGGCGAACGCGGTCTGGACGAGTTTGGGCGGCACGGGCACGGGCTGGCCGCGGCCGTCACGGCCCTGGGCGTCGAACTCGGGCAGGGGCGTCACCGGCACGCCGGCGCGGCGCGCGGCCTCGGCGAGGTCGGCCCCGCCGTTGCGCGCGTCGTCGTAGGTCTGGGAGAGCTCGGTCGCCTTGGCGACCGCCTGGGCGCGCCGCACCTCCGCCTCCAGCTTGGGCCGCGCTTCCTCGAAGCTGACGTCGTGGCCCGGCGTCACGCCCTGCAGCTTGACCACCGCGGGCCCGAGCGAGCCCTGCACCTGGCGCACCTCCCCCGGCCGCATGGCGAACACGGCGGCCGCCACGGCCGCGTCCGGCACCGCCGTGCGCGGCTGGTCGGCGTGCAGGGCGGGGGCGGGAGCCTTGGCGGCGGCGGCGACGGCGGCGGGGGCTTCGCCCGCGGCCAGCCCCTTGAGCAGCCGCGCCGCCTGGGCGGGGCTCGCCGCCGCGACTTGGACGAAGCTGCGCTTCTCCGGCGTGGACAGGGCGTCCTTCTCGAAGTCGTAGCGCTTCCTGACCTGTGCGGGGTCGACGGTCAGGGTCGGCGCCAGCAAGGCGGCGCTGAAGCGCACGAGGCTGACGCGGCGCGTGGCCGGTCGCATCAGGCCTGCGGCGTTGTCGCGCAGGTAGGCCTGGAGTTCGGCCTCCGTCGGCGCGGGGGGCGCGGGCACGGCGGAGGCGGGCAGGGCGAACCAGGTGAAGCCGCGCCCTTCCTGGCGGAACACCGCTTCCAGCGCCGAATAGACGGCGGGGGCCTGCAGGCCGGAGACCAAGCCGGTCAGCACGTGGGTCTGGGCGATCTGGTCGCGCAGGCCCGCCTCGAACTCAGGCGCGGTCAGGCCGTTGGAGCGCAGGATCTCCTGGTAGGCGGCCTTGTCGAACACGCCGCTGACCGGATTGAACAACTGGGGCTGCTTGTGCAGTTCGTCCGCGATCAGCTTGTCGGCGGGGCGCACGCCGATCTTGGAGATCCAGGCGGCCAGGGCCTCCTCCTGGGAGACCTCGTCCAGCAGCCGCTTGTCCACGTCGTTCTTGAGGGCCTCCGCCGTGGTGACGGGCTGGTTGTTGTTCTGCTGCGACAGGCGCTGGAGCGCGCGCTGGAACATCTGCCGGAACTGGGCGGAGGTGACGGTGCGGCCCCCCGCGCGCACCACCGCGTCCTTCGAATTCCCCGCCGCGCTCAGCACCGAACGGCCGCCCACGAACAGGAAGCTGACCAGGATCAACCCCAGCAGCACGTTGGCGACCGGCGACTTTGCGAAGGCGCGGAACTGGGCGAGCATGGATATTGAGGTCTCCCCCGCGCGCGGACGCGGGTCGGCCGAAGGTCCGCGCGGTATAGGGGAGCGGGCGAGGGCGGAGCAAGGCGGCCGCCGGCCGCGCCTCCGGCGCCCGGTCCTGCTGGCGCGCCGCCGCCGCCGGTGCTAGACGGCCGGGCCGCGCGCGGGCGCATCGCCCGGCGAACGCGCGGTCACGCCGGACTCCGCCCGATCCATGCTGCTCGACCTCCTGCTCGTCCTCCTGATCCTGGTCTGCATCGCCCTGGGGGCGGTGGTGCTGCTCCAACGCTCGGAGGGCGGGGCGCTGGGCATGGGGGGCGGCCCGTCCGGCTTCCTCACCGCGCGCGGCGCGGGCGACCTCCTCACGCGCACCACCTGGATCCTGGGGGGCGTGTTCTTCGTGCTGTGCCTGGGCCTGACGATCGTCCAGGGCCGGATGCACCAGGGAACGTCGGTGGTGGACCGGCTGAAGATCGACCCGCTCAGCTCCCAACCGTTGACGGCGCCGGCCGCGCCCGTCGCGCCCGCGGGTGCGACGGCTCCCGCCGCCACCGGGTTCGAGGCCCCGGCGCCCCAGGTGAACACCGCACCGCCCGTCGCGGCGCCGGCGCGCGGACACGCCGCGACGGCGGTCGCGCCCGCGCCGCAGGTGTCGGTCTCCGCCTCGCCCGCGCCCAAGCCGGACGCGCCGGTCGCGACCCCGCCGGGCACCAACACCGGTCCGGTGGACCCGGTGGCCAGCGCCGTGGGCGGAGCGCCCGCCAGCGGCTCGACCCCGGCCCCGCGCACCCACTGAGCCTCGCCGCCCCGGTCGGCCAGGGCGGATCGGGCCGGACCGGACCGAATCAGATCGGGACAGCGGCTGCGAATCGCCTGTATGAGGGCCGCCCATGGCCCGGTACATCTTCATCACCGGCGGCGTGGTCTCCTCCCTCGGCAAGGGTCTCGCGTCCGCCGCCCTCGGCGCGCTCCTGCAGGCGCGCGGCTTCAAGGTCCGCCTCAGGAAGCTCGACCCCTACCTGAACGTCGATCCCGGCACGATGAGCCCCTACCAGCACGGGGAGGTGTTCGTGACGGACGACGGGGCCGAGACCGACCTCGACCTCGGCCATTACGAGCGCTTCACCGGCGTGTCGGCCACCCAGGGCGACAACATCACCACCGGGCGCATCTACCAGTCGATCCTCGAACACGAGCGGCGGGGCGACTACCTGGGCGCCACCGTGCAGGTGATCCCCCACGTCACCGACGAGATCAAAGCCTTCTGCCGCACCCCCGCCTTCGACGAGGGCGGGGCCGAGGCCGATTTCGTGCTGGTGGAGATCGGCGGAACGGTGGGCGACATCGAGGGGCTGCCCTTCTTCGAAGCCATCCGCCAGCTCGGCCAGGAGCTGCCGCGCGGCGACGCCTGCTTCGTCCACCTCACCCTGCTGCCGTTCATCAAGACGGCCGGGGAGATGAAGACCAAGCCGACCCAGCATTCGGTGCGCGAGCTGCGCTCCATCGGCATCCAGCCCGACATCCTGCTGTGCCGGTGCGAACTGCCGATCCCCGCCGACGAGAAGCGCAAGATTGCCCTGTTCTGCAACGTGCGCCCGAGCGCGGTGATCGAGGCGCGTGACAGCGCGTCCATCTACACCGTGCCCCTCGACTACCACGCCCAGGGCCTGGACGCGGAGGTGCTGGCCCACTTCGGACTGAACGACGCGCCGCCCGCGGACCTCTCGCGCTGGCGCACCATCGGCGACCGCCTGGGCCAACCCGACGGCGAGGTCACGATCGCCGTGGTGGGCAAGTACACGGTGCTGAAGGACGCCTACAAGTCGCTGATCGAGGCGCTGGTGCACGGCGGCGTGGCCAACAACGTCCGCGTCAACCTGGACTGGGTCGAGTCGGAGGTGTTCGAGGGCGAGGACGCGCCGGACCTGTCGCGGTTGGAGAAGGTGGACGCCATCCTCGTGCCCGGCGGCTTCGGCGAGCGCGGGGCGGAGGGCAAGATCCGCGCGGTGCGGTTCGCGCGCGAGCGGCTGATCCCCTATTTCGGCATCTGTTTCGGCATGCAGATGGCGGTGATCGAGGCGGCGCGGAACCTCGCGGGGGTGGCTGCGGCCAACTCCACCGAGTTCGGTCCGACCGCCGACCCGGTCGTGGGCCTGATGACCGAATGGGTGCGGGGCGATCAGCTGGAAAAGCGCGCCGAGGGGCAGGACCTGGGCGGCTCCATGCGGTTGGGCGCTTACGACGCCGTGCTGACCCCCGGCTCACGGGTCGCGCAGATTTACGGCGCGGAGGCGATCAGCGAGCGCCACCGCCACCGCTACGAGGTCAACATCGGCTATCGCGAGGCGATCGAGGGTGCGGGGCTGCGCTTCACGGGCCTGTCGCCGGACGGCGTGTTGCCCGAGATTGTGGAGCGCGACGATCATCCCTGGTTCGTGGGCGTGCAGTTCCACCCGGAGCTGAAGAGCCGCCCGTTCGCGCCCCATCCCCTGTTCGCCAGCTTCGTGGCGGCGGCCAAGGCGCGCTCGCGCCTCGTCTGATCCGCACGCGCCCTTGCCGGGCCGGAGCGAATCCGCCATAGACCCTCGCTTGTCCGGCGGCCGCGAGGCTTCCGTTCGCCTTTACGTGTGCGCGTGTCGCTATCGGGACACGCCTAAGACCCGGAAGCGTCCCATGGCCGTCCCCAAGAGAAAAACTTCGCCCTCGCGGCGCAACATGCGTCGCTCGCACCATGCGCTGGCCCCCAACAGCTTCATCGAGGACAAGGACACGGGGGAGCTGCGCCGTCCGCACCACGTCGACCTGAAGACCGGCCTCTACAAGGGCCGCCAGGTGTTGACCCCCAAGGGCGAGTGAGCCTGGACGTCGCAGCCGTGCCGGTTCACGGCGGGTTCACGCGTTTCGGGTGAACCTAACGCCTGGATCGCCGTTCCCGCGGCGAAGCTCGGACGCCACAGGAGAACTCCATGCGTAAACTCGCCGCCGTCGCCCTCGCCGCCTTGGTGACCACCTCCACGCTCGCCCCGTCCCTCGCGGTGGCGCAGGATCACAGGTACGACCACGACCGTCGGGTCGACCGTCGATATGCCCGGTCCTCCCGGTCGAACTACAACTACCGGTGCCGCCACGACCAGCGCTCCAGCGCCAACAAAGGCACCATCGCGGGCGCCCTGGTGGGCGGCGCGTCCGGCGCGCTGATCGGCGGCGACGCCCTGGGCGCCCTGGTGGGTGCGGGGGTGGGCGCGGTGGGCGGTCACGAGATCGCCCGGCGCCGCGTGCGCTGCTGATCCTCGCGGAGCCGTTCCCACCAGGGTTCCCGGCTTCGCCTTGAGTCGTTTCCTCGGCGCGGCGCGTGGGCTAAAGGCTCGCGCGCCGTCTCCACATCCGAGGTTGTCCTCCCATGACCGAAATCGTCGACATCACCGCCCGCGAGATCCTCGACAGCCGAGGCAATCCCACGGTGGAGGTCGACGTGACGCTGGAAGACGGCGCCTTCGGTCGCGCGGCCGTCCCCTCCGGCGCCTCCACGGGCGCGCACGAGGCGGTGGAGAAGCGCGACGGTGACAAGAACCGCTACGGCGGCAAAGGCGTGCTGCAGGCGGTGGACGCGGTCAACGGCGAGATCTTCGACGCCCTCTCCGGCTTCGACGCCGCCGATCAGCGCCGGTTGGACACCACGCTGATCAACCTGGACGGCACGGACAACAAGTCGCGCCTGGGCGCCAACGCCATACTGGGCGTGAGCCTGGCCGCCGCCAAGGCCGCCGCCATCAGCGCGGGCGCGCCGCTCTACAAGTACGTCGGCGGCGTGTCCGCGCGCGTGCTGCCCGTGCCGCTGATGAACATCATCAACGGCGGCGCCCACGCGGACAATCCCATCGACTTCCAGGAGTTCATGGTCGTGCCCGCCGGGGCCGACAGCTTCTCGGACGCGCTGCGGATGGGAGCGGAGATCTTCCACAGCCTGAAGTCCGCGCTGAAGTCCGCCGGCCACAACACCAACGTCGGTGACGAGGGCGGCTTCGCGCCGAACCTCAAATCGCCGGAGGAGGCGTGCGAGTTCGTGGTGCGCGCGGGCGAGGCCGCCGGCTACAAGGCCGGCGCCGACTTCTGGCTGGCGCTGGACGTGGCGGCCACCGAGTTCTTCCACGACGGCCGCTACCGGATGACGGGCGCGGGCGCCGAGGCGGACGCCGCGGGCATGACCGACCTGTTGGACAAGCTCGTCTCCGCCTTCCCGATCTTCTCGGTGGAGGACGGCTTGGCGGAGGACGACTTCGAAGGCTGGGCCCACCTGACCGAGCGTTTGGGCGACCGGGTGCAACTGGTGGGCGACGACCTGTTCGTCACCAATCCCGACCGGCTGGCCGAGGGCGTGCAGCGCGGCTTGGCCAACTCCATCCTGGTCAAGGTCAATCAGATCGGCACCTTGTCCGAGACGCTGGACGCGGTCGATCTGGCCACCCGCGCGGGCTATACCAGCGTCATGTCCCACCGCTCGGGCGAGACGGAGGACTCGACCATCGCCGACTTGGCGGTGGCCACCAACTGCGGTCAGATCAAGACGGGCAGCCTGTCGCGCTCTGACCGGTTGGCCAAGTACAACCAGCTGCTCCGCATCGAGGAGATGCTGGGCGACCAAGGCGTGTACGCCGGCGTGAGCGTCATCCGCGACTGACGTCGATCCTCGTCCCGCACGGCCGGACGGATTTGGAGCGCGTGGGCGCCGTCCGCAGGCGCGGCGTCCTCGCGTTCAACCTTTCGTTAAGCCTGTCGGCGCATGCAGAAGGGCCGGCGAGGAAAGGGCGGAATGGATGATCGCGCGTTTCCGCCCCTATGCGCCCACCGCGCTGTTCGCCCTGCTGATCTTCTACTTCGCCGTCAACGCGTTGACGGGAGAGCGGGGCCTGCTGACCGACCATAGGCGCGAGGCCACCCTGGCGGCGCGCACCTTGGAGCTGCGTCAGTTGCGCACCCAGCGCCTGGCGTTGGAAACGCGCGCGCGGCTGCTGGCCGACGACGACCTCAGCCGCGACCTTTTGGAGGAGCGGGCCCGCGTCGTACTCGGGTTCTCCGACCCGCGGGACTATGTGATCCGCGCCACCCCCTAGCCAAGGCCGCCACCCATCCGCTAGGCATCGCGCGCGGGCCCGCAGGCGGGGGCGCGGCGTGGAGGTGAGCGTATGGCGCGATCGCGCAAGGGCGAAGACGGGACGTCGGCCAAGGCGAACGGCCCCGGCAAGGACGAACAGCTCGCCTGGTATCGCGACATGCTGCTGATCCGCCGCTTCGAGGAGCGCGCGGGCCAGCTCTACGGCATGGGGCTGATCGGCGGCTTCTGCCACCTCTACATCGGTCAGGAGGCGATCGCCGTCGGCATGGAGACGGTGAAGCAGCCCCAGGACGAGATCATCACCGGCTACCGCGACCACGGCCACATGCTGGCCGCCGGCATGGACCCCAAGGAGGTCATGGCCGAGCTCACCGGCCGCGCGGCCGGCTCCGCCCGCGGCAAGGGCGGCTCCATGCACATGTTCAACGTCGAGAAGGGTTTCTTCGGCGGCCACGGCATCGTCGGCGCCCAGGTGGCGCTGGGCACGGGCCTCGCCTTCGCCAACCGCTACAAGGAGGACGGCGGCGTGTCGTTCACCTACATGGGCGACGGCGCGGTCAACCAGGGCCAGGTCTACGAAGCGTTCAACATGGCCCAGCTGTGGAAGCTGCCGGTCGTTTACGTGATCGAGAACAACCAGTACGCCATGGGCACCTCCGTCGAGCGCGCCTCGGCCGAGACGCACCTGCACAAGCGCGGCGCCTCCTTCGGCATCCCCGGCGAGCCGGTGGACGGCATGGACATCGAGGCCGTGCGCGAGGCGGGCGCCCACGCCACCGAGCACGCGCGATCGGGCAAGGGGCCGTTCATCCTGGAGATGAAGACCTACCGCTACCGCGGCCACTCCATGAGCGATCCGGCCAAGTACCGCACCCGCGATGAAGTGGACGAGATGCGCAAGACGCGCGACCCCATCGACCATTTCCGCGCCAAGCTCGAGAAAGCCGGTTACGGCGACGAGGCCGCGCTGAAGGCGATCGACGCCGACGTGAAGAAGATCGTCGCCGAGGCCGCCGAATTCGCGCGCACCGCTCCCGAGCCGGACCCTTCCGAGCTTTACACCGACGTCTACCTCGAGGCCTGAGCGCACGCATGACGGACGTACTGATGCCCGCCCTGTCCCCCACCATGGAGGAGGGCACCCTCGCCAAGTGGAACATCAAGGTCGGCGACGTGGTCGAGGCCGGCCAGGTGATCGCCGAGATCGAGACGGACAAGGCCACCATGGAAGTGGAGGCCGTCGACGAGGGCGAGGTCGAAGCCCTGTTGGTCGAGGCCGGCACCGAGGGCGTGAAGGTCAACACCGCCATCGCGCGCCTCAAGGGCGAGGGCGCCGCGTCGGGCGAGGCGGCCTCCGGCGGCGGCGCGGCGGTGGCGGACGTGGCGGTGGCCAAGGAGAACGCGGACGAGAACCACGGCGGCGAGCCCGAGAAAGCGCCGCCCGAGACCGCGCAGGCGCGGCCGGAAGGCGAGGGACCGGCGCCCGTGGCCGCGGCCTCGCCCAAGTCCGATCCCGAAATCCCGGCCGACACCAAGATGGTCCGCGTCACCGTGCGCGACGCCCTGCGCGACGCCATGGCCGAGGAGATGCGCCGCGACACCTCCGTATTCCTGATCGGCGAGGAGGTCGCCCAATACCAGGGCGCCTACAAGGTCAGCCGCGACCTGCTGCAGGAGTTTGGCGAGAAGCGGGTGATCGACACGCCGATCACCGAGTACGGCTTCGCCCAGTTGGGCGTCGGCGCGGCCTTCGCCGGGCTGAAGCCCATCGTCGAGTTCATGACCTTCAACTTCGCCATGCAGGCGATCGACGCGATCATCAACTCGGCGGCCAAGACGCTCTACATGTCGGGTGGGCAGATCAAGTCGTCCATCGTGTTCCGCGGGCCCAACGGCGCGGCGGCGCGGGTGGGGGCGCAGCACAGCCAGGACTACTCCGCCTGGTACGGCTCGGTGCCGGGCCTGAAGGTGGTCGCGCCCTACGACGCGGCGGACGCCAAGGGCCTGCTCAAGGCGGCCATACGCGACCCGAACCCGGTCGTGTTCCTCGAGAACGAGATGCTCTACGGGCTGGAGTTCGACGTCCCTGAGGGCGATGACTTCGTCCTGCCGATCGGCAAGGCCAAGGTGCGCCGTGAGGGCGCCCACGTCACGATCACCGCCATCAGCCGTATGGTGGGCCTCGCTCTGCAGGCCGCGGAGGAACTCGCCAAGGACGGTATCGAGGCGGAGGTGATCGACCTGCGCTCCCTGCGTCCCCTCGACCACGAGACGGTGGTGGAGAGCGTGAAGAAGACCAACCGCCTGGTGGCCGTCGAGGAGGGCTGGCAGCCCTTCGGCGTGGCCGGCGAGGTGTGCCAGCGCGTGGTGGAGCACGCCTTCGACCACCTGGACGCGCCGCCCACGCGGGTGTCGGGCGAGGACGTGCCCATGCCCTACGCCGCCAACCTGGAGGCGCTGGCGCTGCCGTCGGTGGACAAGATCGTCAAGGCCGTGAAGGCCGTCACCTACCGCGAGGGCTGAGGGCCGTGATCGACATCCTCATGCCCGCCCTGTCCCCCACCATGGAGGAGGGCACCCTCGCCAAGTGGAACATCAAGGTCGGCGACGTGGTCGAGGCCGGCCAGGTGATCGCCGAGATCGAGACGGACAAGGCCACCATGGAAGTGGAGGCCGTCGACGAGGGGGTGGTCGAGGCCATCCTCGTGGAAGCCGGCGCCGAGGGCGTGAAGGTCAACACGGCCATCGCCCGCCTGAAGGTGGAGGGCGGAGCGGACGGCGCGGCCCCCGCGCCGGTGGCCACCGCCCCCGACCAGCCGACCCCCGGCGCCTCCGCCGCCGATCCCCGCGCCGAGCGCGACGAGGTCGCCAAGTCCACGGCGGACGCGAACGGCGGCGTGATGCAGGAGACCACGGCGGGCGACTCGGGCGGCGCGGTCCGGACGGCGAACCCGACCTATATCGGCGGCTCACCGCAGGCCGCGCCGCCGACCTCGCTTCGGGGAGGCTCCGGAGCCGAGACGACGGCGCCACGGCCGGAGCCGACCGCCCCGCAACCCTCGACGCCGACGCCCCGGCCGGGCGGCCGCGTGTTCGCCAGCCCCCTCGCGCGCCGCTTGGCGAAGCAGAAGGGCGTGGAACTGTCGGAGGTGACGGGCTCGGGTCCCCACGGCCGCATCATCGCGGCCGACCTGGACAAGGCGCCGGCGGCGGCGAAGGCCCCCGCGTCGAAGATCGTCCCGGAGGCTCCCACCGCGGCCGGCTCCGGCCCACAGCCCGTCAAGTCGCTGGCCCAACTCGGCATAGCGGACGGGAGCTACGACCTCGTTCCGCTGGACGGCATGCGCAAGGTCATCGCGCGGCGGATGACGGAAAGCTTCCGCGACATCCCGCACTTCCCGCTGACGATCGACCTGGAGATCGACCGCCTGCTGGACGCGCGCGGACGCATCAACACGGCGCTGCACGCTTCGGGCGTCAAGGTGAGCGTCAACGACCTGGTGATCCGCGCGGCTGCGGCGGCGCTGAAGAAGGTGCCCGAGGCCAACGCCAGCTACACGCCCGCCGGCATCGCCCTGCACCACCACGCGGACATCGCCATGGCGGTCGCGGTCGAGGGCGGACTGATCACGCCCATCATTCGCGCCGCCGAGGAGAAGTCGCTGGCGCAGATCGCCTCCGCCACGAAGGATCTGGCCGAGCGGGCGCGCTCCAAGAAGCTCAAGCCCCAGGAGTTCCAGGGCGGGACCTTCTCGGTGTCCAACCTCGGCATGTTCGGCATCAAGAGCTTCGCCTCGATCATCAACGAGCCCCAGGGCGCCATCCTGTCGGTGGGCGCCGGCGAGAAACGCCCGGTGGCGCGCGGCGACCAGTTGGCGGTGGCCACGGTGATGACCGTGACCCTGACCTGCGACCACCGGGTGGTCGACGGCTCCATCGGCGCCCGCTGGCTGCAGGCGTTCAAGGGTTTCGTCGAGGACCCGATCACGCTGTTGGCCTGAGCACCCCATATGTTACCGACCCCGCGCGAGCGGGGAGCGGGCCTGAGCCGCGCATCCGGGCCCGACCTGTTCGACGTGGCTGCGCCGCCAAATCTGGGTTCCCGCTCCCGCGGGAGTGAGTGGTGACAATGGATTACGACCTCGTCGTCATCGGCTCCGGTCCCGGCGGCTACACCGCGGCCATCCGCGGCTCGCAACTGGGCCTGAAAACCGCCATCGTGGAGCGCGAGGCGCTGGGCGGCATCTGCCTCAACTGGGGCTGCATTCCCACCAAGGCGCTGCTGAAGTCGGGCGAAGTCTACGCCCAGCTCGGCCACCTGAAAGACTACGGCCTGGCCGTCGAGCGCCCCTCGTTCGACTTCGCCGGCGTCGTGGCCCGCTCGCGCGGCATCGCCAAGCAGCTGAATCAGGGCGTCGGCTTCCTGATGAAGAAGAACAAGATCGACGTGCTGGCCGGCGTCGCCACTCTGCAGAAGGGCTCGCCCGCGCCCAAGGTGGTCGTGAAGATGAACGAGGGCGGCGAGACCCGCACGCTCCAGGCCAAGGCGGTGATCCTGGCCACGGGCGCGCGCGCCAAGGAGATCCCCGCCATCGGCCTGAAGGCCGACGGCGACCGTATCTGGACTTACCGCGACGCCATGACGCCCAAGTCCATGCCGGGGTCGCTGCTGGTGGTGGGCTCGGGCGCCATCGGCGTGGAGTTCGGCTGCTTCTACAACGCCATGGGCGCGACGGTGACGGTGATCGAGGCGCTGGACCGCATCCTGCCCATCGAGGACGTCGAGATCTCCACCGCCGCGCGCAAGGCCTATGAGCGGCGCGGCATGAAGTTCCGCGTCGGCGCCAAGGTGACCAGGCTGGAGAAGGGCGCGGACGGCGTGCGCCTCACCCTGGAGCAGGGCGGCAAGGTCGAGGTGCTGGAGGCCGAGCGCGCCATCGTGGCCGTGGGCATCGACGGCAATGTCGAGCAACTCGGCCTGGAGGCGCTCGGGACCAAGATCGAGCGCGGTCACGTGGTTTCCGACGCCCACGCGCGCACCAACGTGCCCGGCCTCTACGCCATCGGCGACGTGGCGGGCCCGCCCTGGCTCGCGCACAAGGCCAGCCACGAGGGGGTGCACGCCGCCGAGGTGATCGCCGGCCACACGCCCGCGCCGCTGGCCGCGCCCATCCCGGGCTGCACCTACTCCCAACCCCAGGTGGCCAGCGTCGGCATGACCGAGGCCCAGGCCAGGGACCAGGGCCGCGAGATCAAGGTCGGCCGCTTCCCCTTCCGCGCCAACGGCAAGGCCATCGCCGCGGGCGAGACCGAGGGCTTGGTCAAGACCGTCTACGACGCCACCACCGGCGCGCTCCTGGGCGCCCACATGCTCGGCGGCGAAGTGACGGAGATGATCCAGGGCTTCGCCATGGCCATGACGCTGGAGGCCACGGAAGCTGAGGTCATGGCCACCGTGTTCCCGCATCCCACCATGAGCGAAGCCATGCACGAGGCGAGCCTGGACGCCTACGGAATGGTGCTGAACGCTTGATTGTAGGAGAAGCTATTTAGGCGCGAAACTCGGAATGTTTCACCATCGAGCAAAGCTACGCTGAGGATATTCGGAGCAAAAGTAGGAAAGTGCTATGTTCGGGCAAGAGCGTCCTGCAGGTCGTCTTGGGAACCCTCGTAGGGCAGCCGAGACCGCGAATGCTGTTCTGTCAGAAATCATGCAAGCACCTCTTCAGGTCGGAAGTAGAACCAATGACGATTATTATCGAGCGCTGATAACATCGCCGTATCTTATGGGCCTTTTTAAGGCTGTGTTGTAGCTTGGGCTAAGGCGCTGCGCGTTCCAGACGAGCTCTGGAGTGAGGCATTGCGGGATACGATTGATCTTTTCGGGGTGCCCGTTAAGTGGGTTCGACCATTTCGTGATCATCATGTAGGAACAGCTACGTACTCGGCCGGCTATGCGGCCGGAACGATCCTTTTACAGCCTCTAGGACCGGAGAGATTGAAGATCGTTGAGGCTGTATGGATTGAGGTGACAGGAAACCCGCCGCTAGCTCCTACGGATGATTGGGACTAGACACCTGTTGAGGCCCGAAGCCCCATTCTCCGTTGATTTCAGCGGGCCGTTTCCGAAGGCCTCTCAACACCGCTCGCGCCGCTTGATCCGCAGCCTCCGAAGCGCGATCTAACCACCATGCCCGTCGTGATCGACACCTCCCGCGCGCTCCGCCATCCGGAGAAGCAGCGCCGCCCGGACACCGAGGTGCTGCGCAAGCCCGACTGGCTGCGCGTGCGCGCGCCCGGCTCGGGCCAGTACCAGGCCACGCGCGAGCTCGTGCGTAAGGAAGGCCTGCACACGGTGTGCGAGGAGGCGGCCTGCCCCAACATCGGCGAGTGCTGGAGCCAGCGCCACGCCACCATGATGATCATGGGCGACACCTGCACGCGCGCCTGCAGCTTCTGCAACGTCAAGACGGGCCTGCCGGGCCCGCTGGACGCTTCCGAGCCCGAGCGGGTGGCGCGGGCGGTGGCGGCCATGGGCCTCAAGCACGTGGTCATCACCTCCGTGGACCGCGACGACCTGCCGGACGGGGGCGCGGCGCACTTCGCCGCCGTGGTGCGCGCCATCCGCGCCGCCGCACCCGCGACCACGGTCGAAATCCTCACCCCCGACTTCCTGAGGAAGCCCGTGGCGGCGGCGGAAGCCATGATCGACGCGCGGCCGGACGTGTTCAACCACAACCTGGAGACGGTGCCGCGCCTGTACCTCTCCATCCGCCCGGGCGCGCGCTACTACCACTCGCTGCGGCTTCTGGAGCGCGTGAAGGAGCGCGACCCCGCCCAGTTCACCAAGTCCGGCGTGATGGTGGGCCTGGGCGAGACCCGTGAAGAGGTCATGCAGGTGATGGACGACATGCGCTCAGCGGGCGTCGACTTCCTCACGGTCGGCCAGTACCTCCAGCCCACGCGCAAGCACGCGGCGGTGGACCGGTTCGTGACGCCCGAGGAATTCGCCGCCTACGAGGCCATCGCCCGCGCCAAGGGCTTCCTGATGGTGTCGGCGAGCCCGCTCACGCGGTCCAGCCACCACGCGGGCGAGGACTTCGCCCGGCTGAAGGCCGCACGCGAAGCCCTGCCGGCGGCCCGCACCGCGGCCTGACGCGCGCCCTGCTTGCCCCGCCACCACGTCGAACGCCGGCTGCCCTACACCGCCGACCAGCTGTTCGAGCTGGTCGGCGACGTGGAGCGCTATCCCGACTTCATCCCCTGGATCACCTCCATGCGCGCGGAACCGCCCCGCCCGGTCGGGGAGGGGGTGGACGAGCGCGCGGCGGAGGCGGGGGTCGGCTTCTCCTTCCTGACCGAGCGTTTCACCACCTCCGTGCGCCGCGACCGTCCGGCGCGCGTGATCGAGGTGGGCCTGGTGCGCGGGCCGTTCCGCAGGCTGGCCAACCGCTGGCGCTTCGAGCCGGACGGGGACGGTGCGCGCGTGGTGTTCGACATCGACTTCGCCTTCAAGACGCGCCTCTTGGACATGCTGCTCGTCGCCAATTTCGACCGGGCGGTGAACACGCTGATCGGCTGCTTCGAGGCGCGGGCTAAGGTGCTCTACGCGCCGACGCCCACGTCCGGCGCCGCGCGCGACCCGGCGGAGCCTGCGCCCCTGTCGTAAGACCGGCGGGCGCGTTCAAGCGTCGTTCACGGCGGTCGGGCTAATCGGGTCGGGTCGAAACCGACCGGAAGGCGAACGCCATGAAGACAGCTTCTAAGATCGCGGCGGGGGCCATGCTCGGCCTGAGCGCCCTGGCCATGTCCGCGAGCGTGGCCTCGGCCGCGGTGGTGTGCAACCGCGAGGGCGAGTGCTGGCACGTGCGCCGCGCCTACGCCTACGCACCGGCTTACGGAGTGGTCGTCCACCCCGACAACTGGCGCTGGCGCCGGGGCGAACACTATGCTTGGCGCGAGCACGCCGGTCGCGGCTACTGGCGCCACGGCGCCTGGACGCGTTTCTGATCCGGCTCAGCGCCGAGATCGTTTCATAGGAGGGGGCGGCCGATGGGCCGCCCCCTCTGTCGTCCGGCCGGGGCTCGTCGATCCGCGCCGGACGCGTCGCTCAGGCCGCCACTCCGCGCACGATCAACGCCACCGCGTCGTCCGAGTGCAGGCGCGCCACGCTTTCCAGCGACTTGCGCAGGCCGCCGTTGAGGGCGCGCGCTTCCGTGCGCAGGCGCTCGGCGGTGCAGATCAACTGGATGGCGCAGCGGAAGCCCACGTCCGCCGGCACAGGAGTTCTCTCGCTCATCCCAAGGCCTCCAGGTCGCCCGGCAGGGGGAGTCCGCGGGCTCGACGAGGAGGTTCCGCCCGGTTTGGTGAACGAACCGTGACGGGTAGGCGCGCTGGCGGCGGCGCGGTCAGGACGCCTGCAACCGCCCGAGCAGGAGCTGGAGCGCGGTGCGCACCGCCGCCAGCCGCACCTGGCTGCGGCCCAGGTCGCCGTAGCGCTCCACATGGTTGACGCTGGTCCCCCCCATGGCCGTGGCGAAGTGGACCAGGCCCACGGGCTTCTGGGCGGTGCCGCCGTCCGGCCCCGCCACGCCGGTGATCGCCACCGCCAGGTCGGCGGAGGAGGCGGCCAGCGCCCCTTCCGCCATGCGCCGCGCCACGGGCTCGGACACCGCGCCGCGGTCGGCGATCATGTGCGCCGGTACGCCCAGCAAGGTCTGCTTGGCCCCGTTGGAGTAGGTGACGAGGCCCCGCTCCACCACCGCCGACGAGCCCGGAACCTCGGTCAGCGCGCCCGCGACCAGGCCGCCGGTGCAGCTCTCGGCGGTGACGATGCGCAGGCCGCGGTCGCGCGCGGCTTCCAGCACCGCCTCGGCGAGCACCAGCACGTCGGCGGGGAAGAGGCTCACGCCGGCGTCTCGACCGAGACCACCGCCTGGGCCGCCAGGCCCTCCTCGCGGCCGGTGAAACCCATGCGCTCCATGGTGGTGGCCTTCACGTTCACCCGGTCGAGCGGCAGCTCGAGCAGTTCGGCCACCCGCGCGCGCATGGCCTCGCGGTGCGGCTTCACCTTGGGGTGTTCGCACACCAGCGTCACGTCCGCGTTGATCACCTCGCCGCCGCGCTCGCGTACGAGCTTGAGCGCGTGGAGCAGGAACTGGTCGGAGGCGGCGCCTTTCCACCGGGGGTCGGTGGGCGGGAAGTGGTCGCCGATGTCGCCCATGCCGACGGCCCCCAGCAGGGCGTCGGTCAGGGCGTGCAGCCCCGCGTCCGCATCCGAATGGCCGACCAGGGCGTGGGTGTGCGGGATCGCCACTCCGCACAGGATCACCTCGTCGCCCGGGCCGAACACGTGGGCGTCCAGCCCCAGCCCGGTGCGGGTGATGCGGCGCGCCCCGCCGGGCGGGACGGCGGGCGCGGGAGCTTGAGCGGCCAGGGCCTCGGCCATGGGAAAATCCTCTGCGGTGGTGAGCTTCAGGAGGCGGGGGTCGCCGGGAACGAGGCGGACGCGTCCGCCCGCGGCCTCGACCACGGCGGCGTCGTCGGTGGCCGCGCCCCCCGGCCAGACGGCGTAGGCGTCGCGCAGCGCGCCGTAGCGGAAGGCCTGGGGGGTCTGCGCCCGGTGAAGGTCCGCGCGGTCCACGGTGGCGACCACCCGGCCGTCGTCCCCCGCCCGCTTGAGCGTGTCGGCCACCGGCAGGGCGGGCAGGGCGCCCTCCGCATCGGCCAGGGCGGCGAGCAGGGAGCGGACATGGGCGGCCGTCACGAACGGGCGCGCCGCGTCGTGCACCAGCACCGCCTCGGGCGGGGCGTCCGCCAGGGCGAGGAGGCCCGCTCGCACCGAGTCGATCCGTTCGGCCCCGCCCGTCACCGCGCGCCAACGCGGCAGGCCCGCCATGGCCGCGTCCAGGCGCGGCAGGTCGGCGGCGGAGACCACCACCACCAGTTCGCGCGCGCCCGCGTCCAGAAGGGCCTGCGCCGACCAGCGCAGCACCGGTCGGCCCGCCAGGAGGCGCCACTGCTTGGGGAGGTCCCCGCCGACACGCCGGCCGGCGCCCGCGGCGACGATGACGGCGCAGAACTGCATGGCGCGGCTTGTCGGACGTGGAAGCGGCCGTGTCCAGGGCTGGACGGGTGCGCGCGCCCGCGCGAAAGCTTGGGCGATGTCTTCGCCCGCACCGCCCGCGTCCGACCTCGTACCCCTGGACGCCCTGGCGTGGCCGGCCCTGCTGGCGGACGCGGACGGCCGGGTGCTGGCGCTCAATCCCGCGGCGGTGGAGGCTTTCGGTTCCTCTCCGCCGGCGGGCCGGGCGCGCCTGGACGAGCTGTCGCCCGCGGGCCCCGCCCTCTGGTCGCTGGCCCGGCGCGCCGCCGAAACCTGCGCCACGGTCCACGAGGCGGCGCTGGCGTGGCGCGCGGGCTCCGCTCCCGTGGCGGAGGCTGCGGCCGCGCCGCTGGACGACGGCCGCGTGCTGGTCTGCGTGCGCCCGCCCGCCGAGGACGACGCGGGCGCGCCCTCCGCCGAACTCCTCTCCACCGCGGCGGGCCTGGGGCGCACCCTGGCCCACGAGATCAAGAATCCGCTGGCGGGCATACGCGGCGCCGCCCAGCTCCTGCGCGGCGACGCGGCGGGCGGCCCCGGGGTGGAGCTGGCCCAGCTCATCATGGACGAAACCGACCGCATCCGCCGGCTGGTCGACCAAGTGGAAGCCTTCTCCGACGAGCGTCCGTCCTCGCGCCGGCCCGTCAACCTGCACCGGGTTCTGGAGCGCGTGCGCGCCCTGACTTTGACGGCCGCCACGCACCCCCTTCGCGTGCGCGAGCGCTACGACCCCTCCCTGCCCCACGCGGAGGGCGACGAGGACCAGCTCGTCCAGGTGTTCCTCAACCTCGCGCGCAACGCGGCGGACGCGGCGGGGGAGGGTGGCGAGGTGGTGTTCGCCACCGCCTATCGCCACGGCGCCCGCGCCCGCACCGAAGCGCCGCCCGGCTGGCGCGCGACCCCGCTGGAGGTGCGTATCGAGGACGACGGCCCGGGCGTGGACGCGAGCGTGCGCACCCGCCTGTTCAGCCCGTTCGTGACCACCAAGGCGACCGGCTCGGGCCTGGGCCTGACCGTGGTCGCCAAGCTCGTCGCCGCCCACGGGGGGGTGGTGGACTTCCATTCGGAGGCGGGGCGCACGGTCTTCCGCGTGCTCCTGCCCGTGCAGGGAGCGGCGGCGTGAACGCGGCGGCCCCGCCCAAGGTGCTGGTCGCCGACGACGACGCCTCCATCCGCCTGGTGCTGAGCCACGCCTTTTCCCGGGCCGGCTTCCAGGTGCGCGCCACCGGGGCGGCGCTGACCCTGCTCAAGTGGGCGGCGGAAGGCGAGGGCGACGTGGTGGTGACGGACGTGGTCATGCCCGACGCCAACGTGTTCGACGTGCTGCCGCGCCTGCGCCAGGCCCGGCCGCGGCTGCCGGTGGTGGTGATGAGCGCGCAGACCACGCTGCTGACCGCGGTGGCCGCCGCCGAGCGCGGCGCCTTCGAGTACATGCCCAAGCCGTTCGACCTGGACGAAATGGTCGCCGCCGTGCGCCGCGCGCTCCAGCCGGGGGAGGGCGCGGCGCCCGCCAGGCTCACGCGCGACGCGGACCTGCCGTTGATCGGCCGGTCCGCCGCCATGCAGGGCGTCTACCGTTCGGTGGCGCGCCTGGTGGGCGGCGATGAGCCGGTGCTGCTGCACGGCCCCACCGGATCGGGCAAGAGCCTGGCCGCGCGGGTGCTGCACGACCTCGGGCCGCGCCGCGCCGGGCCGCTGCGGGTGGCGGCGGTGGCGGGTCTGTCGGGCGCCGAGCTGGAGGCGCGGCTGGCGGGCTCCGAGGGGGCTTTCGCCCGGGCTGCGGGGGGCGCTGTGGTGCTGGACGGCGCCGACCACCTCGCACCCGACGCCCAGGCCCGTTTGGCGGGCTTGCTCGACCGGCTCGAAGCCGAGCAGGAGGCGGCGGTGCGGCCGCGGGTGCTGTCCACCACCGTCGCCGACCCCTGGTCGCGCGGAACGGGCGCGCTCGAGGGGCCGCTGCTGCACCGGCTGGCGGTGGCCACCCTGCGCCTGCCGCCCCTGCGCGAACGGCCGGAGGACGTGGGCGAACTCGCCGCCGCCTTCCTCCAGCGCGAGCGTCCGGGGGGCGAGGCGCCGCGCCTGGAGCCCGCCGCCGTGCGCCGGCTGGAGCGCCACGGCTGGCCGGGCAATGTGCGCGAGCTGCACAACCTGCTGCGCCGGCTGACCCGGCGCCACACGGGCGCGCGCCTGGGGGTGGAGCTGGTGGACGCCGAGCTCGCGCCCGCCGCCGCTCCGTCCGACGAGGGCGAGGCCGCCGTCGAGCGCAAGCTGGCCGAGGCGGTGGACCTGCTGTTCGCGGGCGCGCCCCCGCCGCCCGGCGTGCACGAGCGGCTGGTGGCGGCGCTGGAGCGTCCCCTGCTGCGCGCGGCGCTGACCGCCGGCGGCGGCGCCCAGCTACGCGCCGCCGAGATCCTGGGCCTCAACCGCAACACGCTGCGCAAGCGGCTGCAGGACCTGGGCCTCAAGGCCTGAGGCGGCTCCGCGACGCCCGGTTGCGGCGCCCGGGCGACATGGGTGTTGATCGAAGAGCACACTCGCTTCACCATGACGGCGATGCCGCGCGTTTCCTCCCCGCCCGCGCTGTTCGACCCCTCCACGCCCTGGACGGGCTGGCGCACGGCCGGGCGCAGGTACGGCTTCGCCGTCGCCTACGCGGCGACCGCCCTGGTGACCGTGGGCGCGGTCGCGCTGACCGCCGCCGGGCCGGGCGCGCGGTCGTTGGAGCGGGCGAGCCGCTTCGGCGTGACCGCCCTGTCGCTCAACCTCGCCGCCATCGTCGTGTTGGCGGCGGTGGGGGCGCGGCGCGTGCACGGGCTGTTCGGCGAGCGGACGTCGGACGCGGGCGTGCGCCTGCACCGGCGCTTCGTGGGGCTGTTCGCCCTGGCGGCCGTGGCGCCCGCCGTGGTGGTGGCCCTGTTCTTCGGCCTGCTCATCACCCGCGGGGTGGAGGACTGGTTCTCCGTGCGCGTGCGCGGCGCCGTCGAGACGTCCGCCCAGGTGGCCCGCGCCTATGTCGACGATCAGATCAGCGGCATCCAGCGCCGCCTGACTCCGATCGCCCAGGAGTTGAACCACGCCGAACCCGCCTTCGAGCGCGGTCGCCTCGGCTTCGGCCGTTTCCTGCTGGCGGAGATGGCGGTCTACGACTTCGACGCGGTGTACCTGATCGACCACGAGGGTCGCGTGCTTGCGCGCGCGGAGCAGCCGGGCGCGCCCCCCTACCTCGTCCCTCCGCGCGAGATGCTGCGCGACCAGGGGGCCGACGCCCCCCTGCGCCTGGACGCCAACGACATGGCGCGCGCGGTCTTCCGCCTGCGCGCCTACCCGGACGCCTTCGTCTACGTCGTTCGCCCCCTGGGGGAGGGCTACATCCGCCAGCTGCGCAAGTCCGAAGCCTCCGTGCTCGCCTACCGCGACGCGGAGCGCAGCCGCGAGCGCATCCAGGCGGTGTTCGCGCTGAGCTACGTGTCCACCGCCCTCCTGGTGCTGATCGGCGCCGTGTGGCTCGGGGTGGCGGCCGCCAACCAGATCGCCACGCCCGTGGGGCGGCTGGTGCAGGCCGCCGACCGGGTGGCGGCGGGCGACCTCACCGCGCGCGTGCCCACCGGGCGCGAGCCTGCGGAGATCGCCGTGCTGTCGCGCGCCTTCAACCGCATGACCGGCGACCTGGACGCCCAGCAGGAAGCGCTGCGCGCGGCGGGGGAAGAGGCGCGCGGTCGGCGCGACTTCATCGAGGCGGTGCTCTCCGGCGTCAGCGCCGGGGTGATCGGGTTGGACCGGGCCAGCGCGGTGTCGGCGATCAACGGTCGCGCCCTGGGCTTGCTGGGGCTCGCCGGCGAGGTGGTGCTGGGCCGCACCCTGGCCGACGCCGCCCCTGAACTCGTCGAGGTGGCCGAGCGCGCCCGCCGCGGCGCCGACGCGGAAGCGGAGGTGGACGTGGTGCGCGGTGCGGACGCGCGGCGCTTGCGCGTGCGCGCCTCCGCCGGGCCGGACGCGGGGCTGGTGCTGACCTTCGACGACATCACGCGCCTGTTGGCCGCCCAGCGCAACGCCGCCTGGCGCGACGTGGCGCGGCGCATCGCCCACGAGATCAAGAACCCGCTCACCCCCATCCAGCTCTCCGCCGAACGCCTGCGCCGCAAGTACAGGAAGGAGATCACCGCCGATCTCGAGACCTTCGACCGCTGCACGGACACCATCATCCGCCAAGTGGGCGACATCGGCCGCATGGTGGACGAGTTCAGCGCCTTCGCGCGCATGCCCCAGCCCGAGTTCGCCGCCGAGGACGCCGCCGAACTCGTGCGCCAGGCGGTGTTCGCCCAGCGCGTGGCCTATCCCGACGTGGCGGTGGAGCTGGCCGAACCTCCGCCGGTCCCCGTGTGGGCGGACGGGCGCATGGTCGGCCAGGCGTTGGCCAACGTGCTCAAGAACGCCGGCGAGGCGGTGGCCGCGCGCATGACGGCCGAGCCCGGCCATCCGGGGCGGATCGACGTGCGGATCGAGCTGCGCCCCGACCTCGCCTCCATCGTGGTGGAGGACAACGGTCCGGGCCTGCCGGCGCGCGACCGCGACCGGCTGACCGAACCCTACGTGACGACGCGCGAGAAGGGCACGGGCCTGGGCCTCGCCATCGTCAAACGCATACTGGAGGAGCACGGCGGAGACCTCGCCCTGGGCGACGCTTCCGTGCTCCCCGGGGCCCGCGCCGTGCTGACGCTGCCCCGGCGCGCGATCCTGGCCGAAGCGGCCGCTGAATGAGGTCGACCTGATGGCGGCGGACATACTGGTGGTGGACGACGAGGCGGACATCCGCGACCTCGTGGCGGGCATACTGGAGGACGAGGGCTACGCCGTGCGCACGGCCGCCGACTCCGGCACGGCGCTGGCCGCCATCCGCGCGCGCCGGCCGTCGCTGCTGATCCAGGACATTTGGATGCAGGGCGGTGGGCTGGACGGGCTCGAGCTGCTGGACGTGGTCAAGGGCGCGGACGCGGACCTGCCGGTGGTGATGATCAGCGGCCACGGCAACATCGAGACCGCCGTCAGCGCCATCAAGCGCGGCGCCTACGACTTCCTGGAGAAGCCGTTCAAGTCCGACCGGCTGCTGCTGCTGGTGGAGCGCGCGCTGGAGGCCACGGAGCTGCGCCGGGAGAACCGCCGCCTGCGCGTGCAGGCCATCACTCCCGACGGGATGATCGGCCGCTCGGCCGCCGCCCAGCAGTTGCGCACCATGATCGGCCGGGTGTCGCCCGCCAACAGCCGCATCCTGATCTCCGGCCCGCCGGGCTCGGGCAAGGAGCTGGCCGCCCGCCTGATCCACGAGGCCAGCCCGCGCGCGCGCGGCGAGTTCGTGCCCGTCAGCGCCGCCGGGGTGACGCCCGAGCGCATGGACGTGGAGCTGTTCGGCGAGGAAGGGGAGGGCGGGCGCCCCAACAAGATCGGCGTGTTCGAGCGCGCCCACGGCGGCACCCTGTTCCTGGACGAGGTGGCGGACATGCCGCGCGAAAGCCAGGGCCGCATTCTGCGGGTGCTGGTGGACCAGCGCTTTCGTCGGGTGGGCGGCGACCAGGACGTGCAGGTGGACGTGCGCGTGGTGTCCTCCACCTCGCGCAACCTCCAGGAGGAGATCGCCGCCGGCCGCTTCCGCGAGGACCTGTTCCACCGGCTGAACGTGGTGCCCGTGCGCGTGCCGGGATTGTCCGAACGGCGCGAGGACATCGCCGAGCTCGTGGCCTACTTCATCGAGCGCATCGCCGGGGCCACCGGCCTGCCGCGCCGGGTGCTGGGCGAGGACGCGATGGCCACGCTGCAGGTGCACGACTGGCCGGGCAACGTGCGCCAGCTCAGGAACAACGTGGAGCGCCTGCTGATCCTGGCCACCGGCGAGCCCGGCGAGGTCATCACCGCCGAGAAGCTGCCGGTAGAGGTCGCCTCGGCGGGGGCCGCCGGCTCGGTCGGGCCCGAGCGCATCATCGCCCTGCCGCTGCGCGAAGCGCGCGAAGTGTTCGAGCGCGAGTACCTCGCCGCCCAGATCCTGCGCTTCGGCGGCAACATCAGCCGCACCGCCGCCTTCATCGGCATGGAGCGCTCGGCCCTGCACAGGAAACTCAAGTCCCTGGGCGTCGCCCCCCTGCGCGGCGGCGAGGAGGACGGGGACGACTGATGTCGCGCGTCGCCTATGTCGACGGCCGCTGGACGGGCCACGCCCACGCGCGCGTGCACGTGGAGGATCGCGGTTTCCAGTTCGCCGACGGCGTGTACGAGGTCTGGGCGGTGTTCGGCGGTCGCCTCGCCGACGAGGCCGGCCACTTCGACCGACTGGATCGCAGCCTGCGCGAGCTGTCGATCCGGCCGCCCATGGCGCGGGCGGCGCTGCGCGCCGTTCTGCTCGAGACCCTGCGGCGCAACCGCGTGCAGGACGGGCTCGTCTACCTGCAGGTCACCCGCGGCGCGGCCCGGCGCGACCACGCCTTCCCCGGTCCGGCCGTGCGGCCCACCGTGGTCGTCACCGCCAAGCCGCTGGACTACGCCGCCGCCGACGCGAAGCTCTCGAAAGGCGTGGCGGTGGTCACCACTCCCGAGACGCGCTGGGCGCGGTGCGACGTCAAGTCGATCTCGCTCCTGCCCAACGTGCTGGCCAAGCAGGCGGCGCGCGCCGCCGGCGCTTACGAGGCCTGGTTCGTCGACGCGAACGGGCTCGTCACCGAGGGCGCCTCCACCAGCGCCTGGATCGTGGACGCCGACGGCGTGCTGCGCACCCGCGGGGCCGGGCCCGACATACTACCCGGCGTGACGCGCGCCGGCGTGCTGGCCCTCGCCCCCGAACTGCAGCTGCGGGTGGAGGAGCGGGCCTTCACCGTGGCGGAGGCGCAGGGCGCGCGCGAAGCCTTCGTCACCGCCGCCTCCACCCTCGTGGCGCCCGTGGTGTCGGTGGACGGCGCGCCGGTGGGGGAGGGGCGCCCCGGCCCTGTCGCCCTCGCCCTGCGCGACCTATATCGAGATCGCGTCCGGACGGGCGTGACCTGAACTGCCGACGCGGCTCGCCCGCGTCGCCCTGTGTGTACGAGGGGCCGACAGAGAGCCCCCGACCTTCGAGGACCTCCATGTCGAACGATAAGAAACAGAACCTGCAGGACACCTTCCTGAACAGCGTGCGCCGCTCCAAGACGCCGTTGACCATCTTTCTCGTGAACGGCGTCAAGCTCCAGGGCGTGGTCACTTGGTTCGACAACTTTTGCGTGCTCTTGCGCCGCGACGGCCAGAGCCAGCTCGTCTACAAGCACGCCATCTCCACCATCATGCCGTCTCAGCCGGTCCAGCTCTACGAGCCTCCGGTCGAGGCCGACGCCGAAGAGGACGCTTGAACGCTCACGACATGGACGCCGACGCCCCGCGTAGCCGGAGCGTCGACCACCGCCCCCGGGTGGAGCGCGCCGTCGTGCTCCACCCCTCGCGCCACGCCGCCGCCGCGCTGAGAAGCCCCGCCGCCCGCCTCGCCGAGGCCGTGGGCCTGGCCGAGGCGCTCGACCTGAAGGTGGCCCTGGGCCTCGTGCTGCCGCTCCGCGCCGTCACCCCCGCCACCCTCCTGGGCAGCGGCAAGGTGGCCGAGCTCAAGCTCGAGTTCGAAGCGCTGGAGGCGGACGTGGTCGTCGTCGACGACGCGCTCACCCCGGTGCAGCAGCGCAACCTGGAGCGCGCCTGGGGCCTGAAGGTGGTCGACCGCTCGGGCATGATCCTCGAGATCTTCGGCCGCCGCGCCCGCACCGCCGAGGGCAAGCTGCAGGTCGAGCTCGCGCGGCTGGAGTACGAACGCTCGCGCCTGGTGCGCACCTGGACGCACCTGGAGCGCCAGCGAGGCGGCACGGGGGCCACGGGCGGCCCCGGCGAGACGCAGATCGAGCTGGATCGCCGCCAGATCGCCGACCGCATCCTCAAGCTCAAGAAGGAGCTGGAGGAGGTGCGGCGCACCCGCACGCTCCATCGCGACGCCAGGAAGCGCACGCCGTTCCCGGTGGTGGCGCTCGTCGGTTACACCAACGCCGGTAAGTCGACGCTGTTCAACGCGCTGACCGAGGGCGGGGTGCTGGCGCAGGACATGCTGTTCGCCACCCTCGACCCCACCCTGCGCACCATCAAGCTGCCCGGCGGTCGCCCCGCCGTGCTGTCGGACACGGTGGGTTTCATCTCCGACCTGCCTCACGAACTCGTGGCCGCCTTCCGCGCCACGCTGGAGGAGGTGGAGGAGGCCGACCTCGTGCTGCACGTGCGCGACGTGGCCGACGCCGACAGCGACGCCCAGGCCGCCGACGTGGAGGCGGTGCTGGACCAGCTCGGCCTGCACGCGGGCGACTCCCGCCTCGTGGAGGTGTGGAACAAGGTCGACCAGGTCGACGCGGACGCCCGCGAGGCGCTGGAGACGCGTGCGGGGCGTAGCGGCGGCGACCACGGGCCGGCGGCCGTGCTCGTGTCCGCCTTGACCGGGGAGGGGACGCCCGACCTGCTGCGCAGGGTGGCCGAGCGGATCGACACGGCGCCGGTGATGTCCGCCGACCTGACCGCTTCGCAGGGTGAGGCGCTGGCCTGGCTCTACCGCAACGGCCGGGTCGTCGACCGCGCGGACGGCGAGGACGGCGGCGTCCAGGTCGGCGTGCGGCTGGACGAGCAGGCGCTCGGTCGCTTCGAGCGGGCTTTCCCGGCCGTGCGGCTTCGGGCCGAGGCTGTCACGACGGCGGCCACCGCGGCGGAGTGAGTCGCACCGCCGTCGCAGTCCACCCTGTGCGGCGCGCCCAGGTGCGCTAAGGCGAGGGTGCGGCGGTGAGCACGGCGGCCGCCGCCAGCAGGCCGGCATGGCGGGGCCCTATCCGCGCATGACCGACGGGTCCGGTCGGATGCGTCGGTCCACCCACCTTCGTAGTGGGGCTTCGACCCGTGTGCGCACGGTTCGTTCCAGGACGAGGTGACACGCGACCGATCCGGTCAGGGCGACCGCGAAATCGACCACGAACAGCGTGACCGAAGCGTTCAGCTCCAAAGCGCGCCAGAGCGTGGCCAAGTACAGCAGAATGAGCGTGTGGAAGATGTACAACGAGTAGGAGGCGTCTCCCAGGAACAGCAAGCCCTTCCTCGGCATGGATCGAAATCCCGTGCCCGACGTCACGGCCGCGACCAAGGGAAGTGCGGAAAGACATTGCAGCAGCCGTTGGGTGGCCGGAAGCCTGAGCGGCTCAAGGATGATCGCCGCCACCACGGGTGTAGCCAAAGCGGCTGGAAAGAAGAGGGCGGAGAACCTTGCGCTTCCGACCTGGGCGAGGCTCGCGCGGATGCTGTCCTGGAACCAACGAATCAGAACGCCTACGGCGAACAGGGTCATGATGTCGTTCGAGTAGAAGGCCAGGGCGGAAGTCTTCAATGCTGGAGACTGACCCGGCCTGAACACGAGGCCGTAGACGCTCAGCCCTAGCAGGACGACCATCAGCAGCGCCAACCCGATCTGCTT
>CAXSDV010000024.1:0-36668 GCA_964235945.1 uncultured Caulobacteraceae bacterium | reverse complement strand
TGGTGCGCGACCGCTCCGCCGGCGGAGCGCGGCTCGTGTTCAAGGCGCCGCTCGAGCTCGACGCCGCCTTTCAGTTGCGCACGGGCGCGGTCAGCCGGCGGGTGGAGGTGATCTGGTCGGACAAGCGCCAGGCCGGCGTGCGGTTCGGCCCGGCCGGCTGACGCCGCGCTCCCTCCTCGAGGGCCGCCCCAACCCCGCGTCGATCGTGTACACCGGGGGGCGACGCGGGCTCGGCGGCGCGCAACGGGAAGGCGGCGGTCCATGGTCGTGCTGGTCACGGGCGCTGCGGGCTTCATCGGCCGCGCCGTGTGCGAGCGCCTGCTCGCCCGGGGCGAGGAGGTGGCGGGGGTGGACGACTTCACCCTCTACTACGACCCCGCCTTGAAGCTGGCCCGCGCCGCCGACCTCCAGACGCGGCCGGGCTTTCGCATGACGCGGCTGGACGTGGCGGACGCGCCCGCCTTCGCCGAGCTCGTGCGGTCCACGGGCGCGCGGCGGGTGGTGCACCTGGCCGCCCAGGCCGGGGTGCGCTACTCGCTGGAGAACCCTCTGGCCTACGAGCGGTCCAACCTCGCCGGCCACCTGTCGGTGCTGGAGGCGTGCCGCGCGGCGCCGGACTTCGAGCACCTGGTCTACGCCTCGTCCAGCTCGGTCTACGGCGACCAACCGCTGCGGGGCGACGCCTTCCGCGAGGACGATCCGGCCGTCGAGCCCGTCTCGCTCTACGCCGCCACCAAGCGCGCGGGCGAGCTGATGAGCGGCGCCTACGCCCACCTTTACGGCCTGCGCCAGACGGGGCTGCGCTTCTTCACGGTCTACGGCCCGTGGGGCCGGCCGGACATGGCCTACTACGAGTTCACCCGGCGCATGCTGGCCGGCGAGCCCATCGAGGTCTACGGCGACGGGCGCATGGCGCGCGACTTCACCTATGTGGACGACATCGTCACGGGCGTGCTGGGCGCCCTGGACCGTCCGCCCGAGGCGGGGAACCGCCTGCTCAACATCGGCGGCGGCCGTTCCGTGCCGCTGATGGACATGATCGCCACCCTGGAGCGCGTGCTGGGCGTGAGCGCGGTCAAGATCATGCGCCCCATGCAGCCGGGCGACGTGACCATGACCCGCGCCGACGTTTCGCGCCTCCAGGCGCTCACAGGCGCCGTGCCCAAGGTGGAGATCGCCGAGGGCCTGACGCGTTTCGCGGCGTGGTACCGCGGCTTCCACACGGCGGGCTGAGGCGCGCCCGCCACCCCCGCCGCGACGCCCGCGTCGGGCCGCCTGCGACCGGCCTCGCCCACGGCTCCGACCCGATCGGCCCTTGCGGACCAAGACGCCGGCCTGCTTGGTCCATGACCGAAGAACGGACCGGAGGATGTGCACATGGCGCACGCCGTATTTCAGGCCCTCTACATGGCGGCGTCCATGGGGTGGAGGATGCTTTGGGCGCTGATCCTGGGCTTCGCCGTCTCCGGCGTGATCCAGGCGGTGGTCTCCCGCAAGGAGATGGCCAAGCTTCTGCCCGACGACCGCGCCGGCACGATCATCAGGGCGACGGGGCTGGGGGCGGCCTCCTCGTCGTGCTCCTACGCGGCCACGGCCATAGCCCGATCCATCGTCAAGCAGGGCGGCGACTTCACCGCCGCCATGGCGTTCCAGTTCGCGTCGACCAACCTCGTCCTGGAGCTCGGATTGATCCTCTGGTCGCTCCTCGGCTGGCGCTTCACCCTGGCCCAGTTCGTCGGCGGGTTCCTGATGATCGCGCTCCTGGCGGTGATCTTCCGTCTGTTCCTGAAGCGGAGCCTGGTCGACGCCGCCGCCAAGCAGGCGCGAAGCGACGTGCACGGCAAGATGGAAGGCCATGCGGAGATGGACATGGCCGTCGATGACGATCGGTCCATCTTCAAGCGCCTGTTCTCGGCCGACGGCTTCACCGCGGTCAGCCATTTCTTCGTCTCGGACGTCGCCATGCTGTGGGGCGACATCGGCGGCGGCCTGTTGATCTCCGGCGCGGTGGCGGCCTGGGTGCCGGCCGGTGCGTGGGCGGCCTTGTTCGCCAGCCACGACCCGACGCTGTCCAAGCTGGTGGGGCCGCTGGTCGGACCGGTGGTGGCGGTGTTCACCTTCGTCTGCTCCGTGGGCAACGTGCCGCTGGCGGCGGTGTTGTGGAACTCCGGGGCGAGCTTCGGCGGAGTGATCGCCTTCCTTTTCGCCGACCTGATCGTCCTGCCCATCCTCGACATCTACCGGCGTTACTATGGCTGGCGCATGAGCCTGTTCCTGCTGGTCTCCTTCTACGTCGCCATGGTGCTTTCGGCCTACGTCGTGGAGATCGGCTTCGGCGCGCTCCACCTGACGCCCGCCGCCCATCCGCAGGGGCCGGGCGGCCTGCGGATGGGTTTCGCCTGGGACTACACGACCTGGCTGAACCTGTTCCTGCTGGTTCCCGCGAGCGTGCTGGTCTGGCGCTTCCTGACCACCGGGGGCCCGGACATGCTGAAGATGATGGAGCGTCCCGGAGCGCACGCGGCTCATGCGGGGCCCGATCACGCCGCGGGCTGAGGCGTGTTCCGCCGGCTGGCCGCGGCGACGGGCGGCTGGGCTCGGAGACGGCCTCCGCGGCGAGGGGGCCGTCTCCCACCGCCGGCGGCCCCCGTTCGGCCCGCGCACGCGGGCGACGGCGCAGCTCAGGTCGTGAGGTCGGGCAGCAGCAGGCGGCGCGCCTGCTGCTTGTCGTGCTCCATCTGGGCGATCATCTCGTCCAGGCCCGCGAAGGTCGCGTCGCCGCGGATCTGGTGGACGAGGTCGGTCTCCAGGGTTTGTCCGTACAAGTCCTCGTCGAAATCGAGGAGGTGGACTTCCAGCCGCTCCTCCGGACCGAGGTTCACGGTGGGCCGGCGGCCGACATAGGCCACGCCCGCCACCTCGCGCCCGTCGATCAGCCGGGTGCGCGTGGCGTAGATGCCGTGGCGCGGGCGCACATAGTCCTCCAGCGGGATGTTGGCGGTGGGGAAGCCCATGGTGCGTCCGAGCTTGTCGCCGTGCACCACCACCCCCTCGATGGCGAAGGGGCGGCCCAGCACGCGCGCGGCCCCTTCCGGGTCGCCCGCGCGCAGGGCGTCGCGCACGACGGTGGAGGAAAGCTTGACGCCTCCCGCCCCCGTCACGGGCCCGGCGATGGAGACGCCGAAGCCGAAGTCCGCCCCGTAGCTGCGCAGAAGGTCCGGCCCGCCCGCGCGCGCGCGCCCGAAGGCGATGTCGAAGCCCGCGGCCACGTGGCGCGCGCCCAGGCCCCGCGCCAGCACCTCCTCCGCGAACTGCGCGTCGCTCATGGCGGCCAGCTCGGCGTCGAAGGCGATGCGGTGAAGCCGCTCCACCCCCAGGTCGTCGAGGATGCGCGCCTGCTGGTCCATGGTGGTCAGGCGGAAGTCGGGCTCGCCCGGGGCGAACCAGCGCCGGGGGTGGGGTTCGAAGGTGACCACGCCCAGCGGCGCCCCCAGCCGGCCCGCCGCGCGCGCCGCCTGGGCGATCACCGCCTGGTGGCCTCGGTGCACGCCGTCGAAATTGCCGAGCGCCAGCGCCGAGCCGCGCAGTTCGGGCTCCAGGTTCCGCCAGCCTTCGACGACGCGCAGGCGCAAGGCTTCAGCCCCGCGGGAGGAGGGCGTGCGCCTCCCCCTCGACCACGACCTTGCCGCGCACCCGGCACCAGGTGCGCAGCACCATGCGGCCCTTGGCGTCCACGGAGGCGACCTCGGCGGAGACCGTGACCTCGTCGCCGATGCGCACGGGGCGTTTGAACTCGAGCGTTTGCGACAGGTACACCGCGCCCGGGCCCGGCAGATCGCTCGCCAGCAGCGCCGAAATCCAGGCGGCGGACAGCATGCCGTGGGCGATGCGCCCCTTGAAGGGCGTGGTCGCCGCGTACGCCTCGTCGAAGTGCACCGGGTTGTGGTCGTCCGACACCGCGGCGAAGGCGGCGATGTCGGCCTCGCGCACCGTGCGCACGCGCTCGGCCCGGCGGCCGACCACGCCGTCGTCCTGCGCGGCCTCGCGCGTCAGTCCGATCGTCCGTGCGCCGTCGGCCACGCCCACGCCTCCCCCGTTCCCGCCGCTCTTAGCGTGCGTCGCCGTCCGGGGCGAGCGCCGATCAGACCAGATGGGTCAGGGCGAAGCGGGCGCGGGCGCCCGCGGTCGCGAGCAGGGCCTCCAGCCGCTCGGGGAGGAGGCGGCCCTGCGCGTCCACCACCTCCGCCTCGTGGATGCCCGCGGCCACGAACAGCAGGTCGAGCCCCTGGGCGGCGGCCCCGGCGGCGTCCGTGGCCAGGCCGTCGCCGATGCACAGCACCCGCGCGCGCTCGACCGGGCGGCCCAGCAGGCGCGTCGCCTCCTCCAGCGCCAGGTCGTAGATGGCGCGGTGGGGCTTGCCCGCGATCACCACCTCGCCGCCCAGGCTTTCGTAAAGGTCGGCCAGGGCGCCCGCGCAGGGGACCAGCCGCGCCCCGCGCCGCACCACCCGGTCGGGGTTGGCGCAGATCATCGTCAGCCCCCTGGCGGCGGCGGTCTCCAGCGCGCCGCGATAGTGGTCCGCCGTTTCGGCCTCGTCGTCCTCCAGTCCGGTGCAGCAGATGAAAGCCGCGCCCTGCGGCCCCGCGAACTTCAGCCCCAGCCCCGCGTAGAGCGTCGAGTCCCGCGCCGGGCCGATCGCCCAGGCCGGGCCGGGCGCCCGCCGGGCGAGCTCGACGCGGGTCGCGTCGCCGGAGGTGACGAAGCCCGACCAAGCCGCGTCCGGCACCCCCAGCGCTTGGAGCTGGGCGACCACGTCGGCCGAGGGGCGCGGCGAGTTGGAGATCAGCACCACCGGCCCTCGCGCGGCCTTGAACGCGGCCAGGGCGGCGCAGGCGGCGGGGAAGCTCTCCACCCCGTCGTGGATCACCCCCCAGACGTCGCACAGGATCGCGTCGTAGCCTTCGGCCGCGGCGAGGAGGTCGGGCACGATCCGGGGGGAGGACATGGGCGGCGGGTAGGCCGCGCCGTTCGGGGCGTCAATGCGCGCCGACCGGGCGGGTGGGCGTCAGGCGCGCCGGGCCCGCGCCCAGCCGTCCAGCCGGTCCTGCACGAACTCGGGCGGGGGCGAGGTCTCGGCCAGAACCTGGTCGCGCAGGGCGCGGGGCTCGCCGAACAGGTGGCCCTGGCCGTAGGCCACCTCCAGCTCCAGCACGTCGATGGCCTGGCGCTCGCTCTCCACCTTCTCGACCACGAGCTCGACGCCGTGGCGGCGCACGAGGTCGGCGTAGTCGGCGGCCGCGATGTCGGGCCGGCTGCGCAGGGTCACGCGCCCGTCACGGTCGGCCAGGTCGCGCAGCAGCAGGTCGGCGGCGACTTTGACGTAGCGCACCTCCGCACGGGCCAGGTCGGCGAAGTCCAGGTCGAGGTCGGTGACCTTGTCGACGGAGAAGTGGAAGCCGAGCTCGGCCAAGCGCGCCATGTTGCGCGTGGAGGCGCCCCCGCGGGCGGCGAAGGCGGCCTGGCCCATCTCGAAGATCAGCGCGGAGGACAGGTCGCGGTTCTGCCGCATGAACTCGAAGAACTGGGGGAAGAAGCGCTCGTCGGCGAAGCTGGCGGGCGACACGTTGCAGAAGATGCCGATGCGCCGGTCGGTCTTGGCCAGCCGCCGCACGATCTGCACGCAGCGGAACAGGAGCAGGTTGTCGATCGCCCCCACCAGCCCCTCGGGCTCGGCCACCGACAGGTACTCCGCCGGCATGATCACCCGGCCGGTGGAGTCGCGCAGGCGCGTGAAGCTCTCGTAGAACACGGTGCGGCGCTGGGGCAGGCTGACCACCGGCTGCAGGTGCAGGTCCACCCGGTTGTCCTCCAGCGACTCGCGCACCGTCTCCAGCAGCGCCGCCTGGGCGCGGCCGCCCGCCGCGTCGGGCAGGAGCGGGCGCGACAGGCGCGTCTCCAGGTCCTCGCCCATGCGCTGGACCAGCTCCTCCAACAGGCGCACCTCGGCGGTGAGGCCGCCCGCCCGGCTGGAGGACTCCGACTGGAGCCGAACCGCCAGTTCCTCCAGCGCGCCTTCGGTCTCCTCCAGGTGATCGGCGAGGAGGCGGTGCGCGTCGCGCAACAGGCCGAGCTCGCGCTTCACGCCGGTCGTGTCGAAGCCGCGCGCCACCCCGTTGTGCAGGCCCAGCAGCAGCGCCAGCACGCCCACGAACACCCCGGCGCCCGCGCCCCAGCCCGCTCCGCCCCGCCAGAACAGGGCGGCCGCGGCAAGGGCTATGCAGAGATAGGCCCCGGCGAGGAACGCCAGGATCGCCTTGCGCATGGTGGGCGGGGTCCGCGACGAATCGTTGGGAAAGTGTCGCGCGATACGGTTGACGAAGTCGATGCCGCGCCGTGGAGGCGACGCCGGCCTCACACCGCCTGGGCGACGGGGATCTCGTTCGGGTCGCGCAGGACGTAGCCGCGGCCCCACACGGTCTCGATGTGGTTCTGGCCGCCGGTGGCCGCCGAGAGCTTCTTGCGCAGCTTGCAGATGAACACGTCGATGATCTTCAGCTCGGGCTCGTCCATGCCGCCGTAGAGGTGGTTGAGGAACATCTCCTTGGTCAGGGTCGTGCCTTTGCGGAGCGAGAGCAGCTCCAGCATCTGGTATTCCTTGCCCGTCAGGTGCACGCGGCTGCCGTGGACTTCGACGGTCTTGCCGTCGAGGTTGACCACCACGTCGCCCGTCTTGATGACCGACTGGGCGTGGCCCTTGGAGCGGCGCACCACCGCGTGGATGCGCGCGACCAGTTCGTCCTTGTGGAACGGCTTGGTCATGTAGTCGTCGGCGCCGCCGCCGAAGCTCTTGACCTTGGTGTCGATCTCCGCCGTGCCCGAGAGGATCATCACCGGCGTGTTGATCCGGGCCACCCGAAGTTGGCGCAGCACGTCCAGCCCGCTCATGTCCGGCAGGTTGAGGTCGAGCAGGATCAGGTCGTAGTCGTAGATCTTGCCGAGGTCGACGCCCTCCTCACCCAGGTCGGTGGTGTAGACGTTGAACCCCTCGGACTTGAGCATCAGCTCGATGGACGCGGCGGTCGCGCTGTCGTCCTCGATCAACAGAACCCGCATCGAGCCCTCCCCAAGCCGAATGCCGCCGGTGCGCCCTCCTCAGGGCGCAGGCCGGCCTTCACCGCCGAACCTGCCCGGCGAACGCTTAAACTTCGTTAACGTGAACACTCCGCGAATCATTCCCCGATTTGGAGTCGCGCTTCAAGCGCCGCGTCCAACATTCCGCCTCCCCCGACCGAATCGGCTGTGGAGAAGGTCGGCCCGCCGCGGGGCCGGGAACACGGGCGCGCGCCGGGTGTTGGCGAGGCGATCCTGCCTCATGTCATTCTAAGGAGAGCGGCCATGAAGCCGGCGCTCAAGGCCCTGCGTCAGCAGACCCTCGTGATCACCGGCGCGAGTTCGGGGATCGGCCTGGCCGTCGCACGCAAGGCGGCGGCGGCGGGGGCGGCGGTCATGCTGGTCGCGCGGGACGAGGCGGCCTTGCGCGGGGCGGTCGACGAGATCCGCGGCAAGGGCGGCCGCGCCGAGTTCACCGCCGCCGACGTATCGGACGAGGCCGCCGTGTCACGGGTGGTGGACGAGACCGTCCGGCTGCTGGGCGGCTTCGACACCTGGGTGAACGACGCGGGCGTCCTCGTCTGCGCGCCCCTGGCCGAGACCAGCACCGCCGACCACGCGCGCCTGTTCCAGACCAACTACTGGGGCGTGGTGTACGGCTCCAAGGCGGCGGTGGCGCACCTGAAGCGGCGGGGCGGCGGCGCCTTGATCAACGTGGGCTCGGTGGCGTCCGACATCGGGGCGCCCGACCTGGGGGCCTACACCGCCTCCAAGCACGCGGTGAAGGGCTTCACCGACTCGCTGCGGATCGAGCTCCTGCGAGAGAAGGCGCCCATCTCCGTCACCCTGATCAAGCCGGCGGGCTTCAACCGGCCGGTCGCGAGCGACGCCCGCGACCAGCTGGGCGGCGAGGCGCGGATCCCCCCTGCGCTCTACGCGCCCGAGGTGGTGGCGGACGCCATCCTGCACGCGGCGGTGACGCCCAAGCGCGACATCATCGTGGGTGGGGTCGGCGTGATGCAGGTCATGTTCGCCACCCGTTTGCCCTGGCTGGCCGACCGGCTCACCCCCGGAGCGGCGGACAGGGGGGGCGACAAGAGCAAGCCCGACCGTTCGGTGAACGCCCCGAACCCCCCGGGCGAGGGCGGTCACGCGTCCTCGCGGGACGAGGGCAAGCCGTTCAGCGCCTACACCTACACGCAAACCCACCCGCGGCTCGCGGCGGGGCTGGGCGCGGCCTTCCTGGGCGGGCTGTTGTTCGCCGCGCTGCTGTCGCGGCCGGACGCGCGCCACGCGGTGGAGGCGGGGGGCGCCGAGTTCGGCCGCCGCGCCCGCAAGGGCTCGCGCCGCCTGGCCAAGCGCTCGGCCGCCTTCGCGAAGGAGGTGCGCCGCCACGCGGCCGACCTGCCGGACCTGAAGGACCTGCGCTCCGCGGCGGGCAGGCTGGCGGACGTGATACCCCACGAACTCCCGCCCGAGTTCTCCCGCCGCCTGCGCCGCGAGACCAAGCGCGCCCGCGCGCGACTGAAGGACGTTTGGCCGAGCTGAGGCCGGTCAGTCCGGGCGCAGCCAGCCCGCCGCGCGCAGGGCGGCGACGCTGGCGCGGGCGACGGGGGCCTCCAGCCCGCCGCGCAGGCGCAGGCGCAGGTTGCGTCCTTCCCACGCCTCGCTCTCCACCGCCGCGCGCGCCACCCACCAGGAACGGTGCACGCGCAGGCCCTCGACCGCCTCCACCGCCTCCACCGCCCGGCCCAGCGGCATCAGCAGGAGGTCCGAGCCGAGCGGGGTGTGCGCGCGGACGTAGTGATCCTCCATCTGCAGGGCGACGAGGTCGCGCCCGAGCCGGGGCGGCAGGCGGTCGAGCAGATTTCCGGGTGACGGCGCGGCCGCCGAGACCGGCGCGGGCGGCGGGTCCGTCTCGGGCGCGGCGGACGGGCCCGTGCGGACCCGCGCCAGGAGAACGCCCACGGTGGTGAGCGGCGCGGCGATCAGCAAGCAGTCTCCGTAGAACTCGAGAACCGCCGGCCAGCCGCCCTCGCGCAGGTAGCGGCCGTTGAACAGCAGACCCACCACCAGGGACAGGGGCAGGCAGCCCGCCGCCACCGCCGCTCCCGTCGAGAACCAGGCGGGGAGGGCGAGCCGGGCGCCCAGCATGCGCGAGCCGCGCACGAGCACGGAGAACAGCACGACGCCCAGGCTCGCCCCGACGGTCCAGCTCGCCACGCGTACGGGCAGCGGCCGCGCGAAGCTGCCGAACGGCCCGATCGCACCGAAGAACACGCCCACCGCCACGCCCACGGTCAGGCGCACCGCCCAGTCGCGCGGCTCGCCCAGGATCTGGCGGGAGCGGGAAACCATGCCGCCGTGTCGCCTTCCGCAGGAGAAGGTGCAAGGGGGCCGAGGCAGACGCCCGTTCGCCCGTTCGCCCGGCCACGCACCCGTTCGCCCGGCGGCGCAGGGGGCGTGGCGGGGGCGACGGGCGGGCGGCAGGGTCGGCGGGCCCTGAACCGGAGCCTCGCGCCATGACCTCGCCCGCCGCCTGCGCCGTCGACCGCTCCGCCTCGCATCGGCGCCTCACCGGCCTGCCCGCCGCCGCCGCGCTGATCGGCGAGGACCTCGCCTCCACCCTGGCCTATGCGGGCCTGTACGCCATGACCCACGACCTGCGGGTCTCGCTGGCGGTGGGCGTGGCCGCCGGAGCCGGGGTGATCGCCTGGCGCCTGGCGCACGGCCGGGCGGTGGACGCGGTGCAGTGGATGAGCCTCGCCCTCGTGGTGGGGCTGGGCGGTCTGGGCCTCGCCCTGCACGATCCGCGGTTCGTGATGGTCAAGCCGAGCTTCGCCTACCTCGCGATCGCCGCCGTCATGCTCAAGCGCGGCTGGATGGCCCGCTACATGCCCGCGGTGGTGCGCGAGCACGGCGGCGACCTCGTGGCGGGCTTCGAGCGCCTGTGGGCGGGGGTGATGCTCGCCATGGCGGCGGCCAACCTCGCCCTCGCCCTGGCGGCGGGGCCGGCGGCCTGGGCGGCCTTCCTGGCGATCGTCCCGCTCGCCGCCAAGATCGGCCTGGTCGCGGTCCAGTACGCGACGCTGCGGATCGTGGTGCGCCGCCGGGTGCGCCGGGCGCGCGGCTTCACCGCGGGTTAACGCGGGACGGCCACGGTGGCGAGGACCGGAGACGCCGCCCCTTGCGCAACCTCATCGCCGCCGTGGAGCGCCTGGACCCCCTGACCGTGTCCGGGCGCGTGGCGGCGGTGAACGGCCTCCTGATCGAGGTGCGCGGCGGCCTGACGCGGTTGTCCGTCGGCGCACGCGCGCTGATCGAGCGACGCGGGCTGAGCGATCTTCCCGCCGAGGTGGTGGGCTTTCGCGAGGCGCGCGCCCTGCTCATGCCCTTCGGCCCGGTGGAGGGGGTGGCTCCCGGCGCGGAGGTGCGCCTCGCGCCCGAGGCCGCCGCCGTGCGCCCCACGCTCGGCTGGCGCGGGCGCATCATCAACGCCTTCGGCGAGCCCATCGACGGGCTCGGCCCCCTGCCCCAGGGCGTCGCCGCCTATCCCCTGCGCACCCCGCCGCCCCCCGCCCACGCCCGCGGCCGCGTCGGCGAGCGGCTGGAGACGGGGGTGCGCGCCATCGACGTGTTCACCACCCTGTGCCGCGGCCAGCGCATGGGCGTGTTCGCGGGCTCGGGCGTCGGCAAGAGCGTGCTGCTGTCCATGCTGGCGCGCGGCGCGGCCTGCGACGCGGTGGTGGTGGGCCTGATCGGCGAGCGCGGCCGCGAGGTGCGCGAGTTCGTGGAGGAGACGCTGGGGGCCGAGGGGCTGGCGCGCGCCATCGTGGTGGTCGCCACCTCCGACGAGCCGGCGCTGACCCGCCGCCAGGCCGCCTTCACCACCCTGGCCTGCGCCGAGTTCCTGCGCGACCAGGACCAGGAGACCCTGTGCCTGATGGACAGCGTCACCCGCTTCGCCATGGCCCAACGCGAGATCGGCCTGGCGGCGGGCGAGCCCCCGACCACCAAGGGCTACACCCCCACCTGCTTCACCGAGTTGCCCAAGCTGTTGGAGCGCGCGGGTCCCGGCCCCGTGCGGCCGGACGGCACCGTCGCCGCGCCCATCACCGCCCTGTTCACCGTGCTGGTGGACGGCGACGACCACAACGAGCCCGTGGCGGACGCGGTGCGCGGCATACTCGACGGCCACATCGTCATGGAGCGGTCCATCGCCGAGCGCGGCCGCTTCCCCGCCATCAACGTGCTGAAATCCATCAGCCGAACGCTTCCGGGGGCGCACACCCCGCCCGAGCGCGTGACCTCGCGCGACGCCCGCCGGTCGCTGGCCGCCTTCTCCGACATGGAGGAACTGATCCGCATCGGCGCCTACCGCGCGGGGTCGGACGCGGCGGTGGACCGCGCCATCGCGCTCAACCCGGGGCTCGAAGCCTTCCTTTCCCAGACCAAGGACGAAGCCACGCCCATGGACGACGCCTTCGCCCGCCTGGAGCGCGTGCTCGACGCCGCGCCCGTTCCCGCGCCCGACCCGCTGTTCGCGAGCCTGGCCGCATGAGCTGGACGCGTTCGCTCATCAAGCTCTCCTCCCACGAGGTCGAGCAGTTCCAGAAGCGCCTGCGCGAGGTGGAGGACCGCCGCCTCGCCGTGCAGGCTCGGCTGGACGCCCTGGGGCTGGAGGAGGCGGAGGAACTCGCCCGCGCGCGCGAGTTCGCTGAAGCGGGGCTCTACATGGTGGGCTTCCGCCAGGGCTGCGCCCAGCGACGCGAGCGGCTGCTGGCGGAGATGAAGGGGCTGGACCTGGAGGCGCGGGGCGCGCGCGACGCGCTCACCGAGGCGTTCGAGGCGCAGAAGAAGTACGAGCACGTGGCCGAACGCCTGCGCTTGACCGAGGCCGCCGCCTCCGGCCGCCGCGAGAGCGCGCAGTTGGACGAGTTGGCCCTGCGCCGAACCGCGGGCTGAGCGGGGGCCGCCGCGTCAGTAGCGCGACGGCGGCCCGACGGGTGGAACCTGCGCCCGGGCCGGCGGAGCCTGCGCCTCGCGCAAGGCGCGCAGGTCGTCGGCTATGTCGAACACCGCCAGGAAGAACTCGCACGCCCCGCGCCAGAGGAGCGTCATCACCGCGACCGCCAGGACGCCCGCCACCAGCAGGGGAAAACCGATCAGCAGGCCTTCGGGGAAGCCCGAACGAAGCATGACCCCCACCGCCGCGCCCACCACGGCGAAGGCGACGAGCGCGATCACGCCCAGCCCCACCCAGTAGATCCAGCGGGCGGCCTCCACCCCCAGGGTGCGTTCGAGCCCGATGAGGTCGCCGACCAGCCCCCGGCGCCCGCGCCCCGACGCTCGCGTCCTCGCCTCCATGCCCGTCCGGTCCCTCCCGCGGCGCTCGCCCCTCGCCGGGCGCGCCGCTTCGAGGGCTAGCAGCGGGGCGGGGAGGGCGCAATGCGGCGCCCGCCGCCGCTCCGCCTCCGCCCGCGGCTCGCAAGCGCGGGAACGGGCGCTTAAGTAGCGGCTCCATCCGAATCGGAGCCTTTCGTCCATGTCCGACGCCCCCGCCCAGCCCCGGTCCGTGCGCATGGCGATCATCGGCTCGGGCCCCGCGGGCTACACCGCCGCGGTGTACGCCGCGCGCGCCATGCTGGAGCCCGTGCTGGTGGCGGGCATGGAGCCGGGCGGCCAGCTCACCATCACCACGGAGGTGGAGAACTATCCGGGGTTCGCCGAAGCGATCCAGGGCCCCTGGCTGATGGAGCAGATGCGCGCCCAGGCCGTCCACGTCGGGACCGAGATCGTCGAGGACCTGGTGGTCGACGCCGACCTGTCGCGCCGGCCCTACCGGCTGAAGCTCGACTCGGGCGCGGAGCTCCTGGCCGAGACGGTGGTGATCGCCACGGGCGCCCAGGCCAAGTGGCTGGGGCTGGAGAGCGAGCAGCGCCTGCGCGGCTTCGGCGTCTCCGCCTGCGCGACCTGCGACGGCTTCTTCTACCGGGGCAAGTCCGTGGTGGTGGTGGGCGGCGGCAACACGGCGGTGGAGGAGGCGCTGTTCCTCACCAACTTCGCCTCCAAGGTCACCCTCGTGCACAGGAAGGACGTGCTGCGCGCCGAGCGCATCCTGCAGGAGCGCCTGTTCGCCCACCCGAAGGTCGAGGTGGTCTGGAACCGCGAGGTCGAGGCGGTGCTGGGCGAGCCGGGCGGCGCGGGCGTCACGGGCGTGCGCCTCAAGGACGTGCACGGCGGCGGCTGCGAGACGTTGGCGGCGGACGGCGTGTTCGTCGCCATCGGCCACGCCCCCGCCTCCTCCCTGTTCAAGGGCCAGCTCGCCATGGATGCGACGGGATATTTGGAGACCGTCCCGGGCAAGACCGCCACCGCGCTCAAAGGCGTGTTCGCCGCGGGCGACGTGGCCGACGACGTCTACCGCCAGGCCGTAACAGCGGCGGGACAGGGCTGCATGGCCGCGCTGGAGGCGGTGCGCCTCCTCGCGGAGGAGGACCACGCCCGCAGTCGCGACGACATGACCCACCAGGAAGCGGAGAAGATCGCCGTCTGGTGATCGGCGGCGGCCCGCGGCCCGCTACTGGGCCGCCTTGTCGAGCTGGACGAAGGGCGTGGCTCCCGAGGTGACCTGCGGCAGGCGGCCGTCCCACTTTTCGATGGCGCGCAGACGCAGCACCTCGGGGTTTGAGCGCAGGGTGTCGCCCTGGACCTGGATCGCCTTGGCCTCCCCTTCGGCCTGGGCGATGCGCTGCTGGGCCTCCGCCTGGACGGTGGCCACCTGCGCCTGGGCCGCCAGGGCGTGCTGCTCGTTGGCGATCTTGTTGTTGATCTGGGTCAGGACGACGTCGGGCACCCGGACGTTGCCCGCCCAGAACAGCTTTTCGACAATGAGGCCGTAAGGCGAGAAGAAGTTGGCCACGTCGCCCTGGACGCTGTTCAACAGCTCCTGCTTGCGCGGCCCGTAGATCTCCTCCACGCCCAGCGCCGCCGCGCGGTTGACCAGGGCGTTGCGGATGGCGTTCCTGAGCGGGCCGGCGATGATGCCCTGTGCGTCGGTGCGGTACTTCTGGAACAGCTTGGGCGCGAGCTGTGGACTGACCGAATAGCTGACCGCGATGTCTGCGCTCAGCCCCAGCCCGTTTTTGTCCTGGAAGTTGAACTCCTCGTCGACGTTCTGGCCCTCGTTCGAGTTGCGCGTGTAAGTGTAGGTGTTGGTGAACACCGGATACTCGTAGATCATCGTGCCGAACGGCGTGAAGTAGGTGCCCACGCCCAGAGATTGATCGCTGACGCCCGCGCCCGAGCCGTACTGGTTGACCTTGATGCCCACGTGCCCAGGTTTGACCTGACCGCAACCGGCCAACACGGCGGCCGATGCGGCAACCGCGACGAGTCTTCTCATGGGATGTCCGTTCGTTCCATGGGCCGGAGCGCGGCGAGACGCCGGGCCCGCCGCAGGCGCTGCAGATCCGTGAGGAAGGCGGCGATCACCCAGGCCGCCGCCACGAGTGCGACGACGAAGCACGCCACGCCTGCGGCCAGCGCCGCGTCGTCGTGCCGGTTGATCAGTTCAGGGCCCCATACCCGGGCCAGCAGAAAGTCCAGCACGGCCACGACCGACGCGCGCAGAATGTTGCTGCGCAGGTAGGGGGCTGGAAGCCCGGCCCCTGCGGAGGGCGGCTCGGCCCGGCGGAAACTTCCTTGTCCTCGCTTATCCACGAGTCATTCTACCGCGTCGCTCGGCGCTCCGATATGTCGACGGAATAAACGGCCGGGGACGGGCGGGGAAGGACGACGAGCCCTTCCCCGCCCGCAGATCACATCGCCTTGGTCAGCTTGGAGGCGATCTCGAAGATCTCCTCGGGAGCGTAGTCGGGTGTGAAGGCCGCCGAGGCGCCTTCCAGGTCGGGAATCTTGCCGCCGTCGGGCATGCCGGAAACGACTTCCAGCTCGCCGGGCGGATCGCCGGGCAGGGCCTGCTCGCCCTGTCCCCAGATGGCCGCCATCTGCTCGTAGTCCTTGGAGCCGAAGCGGTAGAGCCGGCGGTGGCTTCCCTCGTCCAGGTACTTCTGGGATTCGGGGATCTTGCTGAGGTCGATGTTGGGCGTCGGCAGCATTTTCTTGACGTCCACCCCGGTCATCTTCTCCAGCGCGAGCGCGTAGGCGTGGGCGTGCACCGAGCCGCGCACCAGCAGGTAGCCGCAGACCTCGCGGCCGGTGGGATCGCTCAGCGTCTCGTACACGCGCAGCTTGTGCATGCGCGCGCCGCACTCCAGGAAGAAGTTGTGCAGCGTGTCGAGCACGAGGTTGCCGGTGGAGAACACGTTCTCACCGGTCCAGGGGCGGAAGTTGCTGTCGGTGACGGTGGACGCGCCGCCCGCGTGCAGGAAGTTGGCGGCCGAACGCATGTCCTTCATGTCCTCGAACGGCGCCTTGGAGATGTCCGTGTCACGCTGCGGATCCGGGCCGCTGGCCAAGAGGTTGACGCCGTTGGTGACGACCTCGACATGGCCGAGTTCCTCGGCGGTGATGCAGGCGACCAGATCGTAGAAAGGCCGCAGTTTCTCCTTGTTCCTGAAATTGAAGCTCTGGAACATGTAGTTGTTCAGCGTGGACATCTCGCCGAACTTGCCGCCCAAAAGTTCTTGAAGCGCGGCGGCGGCGTTGGGATCGGCCTTCTTCGGCATCGGAAGCTCAGCTTGAAGCTGGTCTATGCGCATGAACATGGCGGTACGGGTCCTCGGGTGAGTACCTGTCAACCGGCCGCCGGCGCGGGGCGTTCCTCCCGCCACGCTTGGGAGGGCCAGGGAGCGCTTGGCGTCACGCCGCGTTTCCCATCCCCACCCGCAGAGGCGACCCCATGGCCCACGACAAGCTGAACGAGTCCGACGACACCTTCCTGAACCTGCCTTCGGGAGCGCTGCAAGTCTCGGGCGGGGTGAGCGGCACCGAAAGCTTCATCGAGCGCGAGAAGAGCACCACCGTGCGGCTGACGATCGCCACCGTCGGCGTGGCGACGTCCGGCGGGGCCACCCTGGACGCGGTGATCGAGGTCGGCGGCGAGACCGCCCGCGCCCAGGACGGCCCCGTCAACTCCGACCACCACCAGCACCTGCAGGCGGTGCAGAGCGTGCAGGTGCTGGTCAAGGAAGGCGAGCGCGTGCGCTTCAAGGCTTATCCCGCCGCGCATGGCGCGCGCGCCATGCGCACCGTCGTCTACACCGCGGACGTGAAGGCCGGCTGATCGCTTCGTGACGGTCCCGCGACGTCCGCGCCTTGCGCGAGGAAGGTCGCGGGACTAGCTTCACGACCTGTTATGCTCAGCTGAAGCATAAGCGGGCGCCGCGGCTTCGGCCGCCGGCGTTTCGTTCGGCCGCAGAAATGCTCACATTGAGCATAACCGGAGACGCGTGATGCCCGACGGTTCCGCCCAGAGCTCCGCCGCCTACGCCGCACCCGCCCCCTGGATGTTCACGCCGCAGGTCGAAGCCGAGACCGCGGGGGTGCGGGCGCGCATGGGCGAGGCGCTCTCCCCGCTGGAATGGCGGCTGCAGGCGCCGCTGATCGCGGAGATCAACCGGCTGAAGGCGGCGCGGGGCGCGGTGATCCTGGCCCACAATTACATGACGCCCGAGATCTTCCACGGCGTGGGCGATTTCGTCGGCGACAGCCTGGCGCTCGCCAAGGAGGCGCAGCGCTGCGACGCGCAGGTGATCGTGCAGGCGGGCGTGCACTTCATGGCCGAGACGTCGAAGGTGCTCTCGCCCGACAAGCGCGTGCTGATCCCGAGCCTGGCGGCCGGGTGCAGCCTCGCCTCCTCCATCACCGGCGAGGACGTGCGGCTGATCAAGGCGCGGCATCCGGGCCTTCCGGTGGTGACCTACGTCAACACCACCGCGGACGTGAAGGCCGAGACGGACATCTGCTGCACCAGCGCCAACGCCGTCCAGGTGGTGGAGGCCGCCGCGCGCGAATGGGGCGTGGACCGCGTGATCCTGATCCCCGACGAGTTCCTGGCGCGCAACGTCGCGCGCCAGACCGACGTCAAGATCATCGCCTGGCGCGGCCGGTGCGAGGTGCACGAGCGCTTCACCGCCGCCGACATCGCCGAACTGCGCGAGAGCTATCCGGACGCGGAGATCCTGGCGCACCCCGAGTGCCCCGCCGAGGTGATCGCCGCCAGCGACTTCGCCGGCTCCACCGCCGCCATGAACGACTACGTGGTCCGTCGCCGCCCCAAGGAGGTGGTGCTGATCACCGAGTGCTCCATGGCCGACAACGTGGCCGCCGACGCGCCGGACGTGCGCTTCGTGCGCCCGTGCAACCTGTGCCCGCACATGAAGCGCATCACGCTGGAGAACATCCGCGACTGCCTCCTGTTCGACCGCTACGAGGTGACGGTCGACCCCGCGATCGCCGAGCGCGCGCGCTCGGCGGTGCAGCGCATGGTCGACCTGCCGCCCCCGGCCGTCCCCGCCCGCTACGACATGGTCCGCGCCCGCCACCACGTCGACGTCGAGCTGATCTGATGGCGGTCGATCTCCTCAAGCTCAGCCCCGAGCAACTGCGGATCCTGATCGGGAACGCGGATCGGCTCGGCGACCGTGACCTGAGCGCGCGCGCCTTCAAGCAGCTTTGCGCCGCGCAGCCCGCAGCGGCCGTCGACGACGGACTGCCCGCCCACGACGAGGTGCGGATCGCTTTCTGGAAGGCGTTGTTCGCAGCCGAGGAGTTGCGAACCATCGCCAACGGCAGGACCACCCGGCTCTCACGCACACGCGAGAAGGCCAAGAAGGACGGGATCATAGCGACCATGCAAGCCATGGCCCTGAAGCCTCAGCCGAGCGAGGGCTTCAGGATCCTCCTGGAGGGCGGCCATCCTGAGTTCACCTACGAGCACATCATCTGCGAACACCCGCAGCGCTTTCCAGCCGAAACGGTGAGGGCCGCCCGCCTGCGGCTCGCCGAGTTCGACATCGCGCCATGACGCGCGAGCGGGTCGCCTTCGACGGCGTGCTGGTGCTGGGGGCCGGGCTGGCCGGCCTGTCCGCCGCCCTGGCGGCCGCACCCCGGGCCGCGCTCGTGGTGTCGCCCGCGCCGTTGGGCGAGGCGTGCGCCTCCGCCTGGGCGCAGGGCGGGGTGGCCGTGGCGCTCTCGCCGGACGACAGCCCCGCGCGCCACGCCGCCGACACGGTGGCCGCCGGCGCCGGCCTGGTCGACCCGGCGGCGGCGCTGGCCCTGACCACCGCCGGGCCGGACGCGGTGCGCGCCCTGGCGGCGCTGGGCGCGCCCTTCGACCGGGACGGAGGGGGCGGCTTCGTGCAGAGCCTGGAGGCGGCGCACTCGATCCCCCGCGTGGCGCGGGTGGGCGGAGACTCCGCGGGGCGCGAGATCATGCGCGCGACGGCCGCCGCCGCCCTGGCCGCGCCCAGCGTCACCGTCTGGTCCGGCGCGCGGGTGCGGCGCCTCTTGCAGGACGCCGCCGGCCGCGTGCGGGGGGCGCTGGTGGAGCGGGACGGCCGGCTGGTGGAGGTGGTCGCCCCCGCCGTGGTGCTGGCCACCGGCGGGCTGGGCGGGCTTTACGCCGAGACGACCGATCCGGCCGCCGTGCGCGGCGAGGGGCTGGGATTGGCGGCGCTGGCGGGGGCGGTGGTGGCCGACCCGGAGTTCGTGCAGTTCCACCCCACGGCCATCGACATCGGGGCCGATCCCGCGCCCCTCGCCACCGAGGCGCTGCGCGGCGAGGGCGCGACGCTGGTGGACGCGGCGGGCCGCCGCTTCATGGCCGACTACGACCCCCGGGGCGAACTCGCCCCGCGCGACGTGGTGGCCCGCGCCATCCACGCGGAGCGCGCGGCCGGCCGGGGCGCCTTTTTGGACGCGCGCGCGGCGGTGGGCGGCGCCTTTCCCGCCCATTTCCCGGCGGTGTTCGCCGCCTGCATGGGCGCGGGCGTCGATCCGCGCACCCAGCCGATCCCCGTCGCCCCCGCCGCCCACTACCACATGGGCGGGGTGGAGGCGGACGTGGACGGCGCGACCTCGCTGCCCGGCCTGTGGGCGGCGGGCGAGTGCGCCTCCACCGGCGTGCACGGGGCCAACCGGCTGGCCTCCAACAGCCTGCTGGAGGCGGCGGTGTTCGGCGCCCGCGCCGGCCGCGCCGCCGCCCGTGCGCTCGACCCTGCGACCCCGCCGCTCCCCGCCGCTCCCGCGCCCGACCTGCCCGACGCCGACCTGCAGGCGCTGCGCGCGCTGATGACGCGTCACGCGGGCGTCGAGCGCGACGCGGCGGGCCTGCGGAAGCTGCTGTCGGCGATCGACGCGCTGGAGCTCGTCCACGGCGGCGCTCCCGTCCTGGCGGCGGCGCGCCTGGTGGCGGGCGCGGCGCTGGACCGGCGCGAGAGCCGCGGCGGCCACCACCGCACGGACGCGCCCGCCCTGGCGGCCGTGGCCCGGCGCACCCGCACGACCCTGGACGCCGTGCGTCGCCCTCCCGTGGCGGCCGCGGCGTGACCGGCCGTCCGTTGCAGCCGCTCCCCGACCTCCTCGTCCAGCCCGTGGTGCGCGCCGCCCTGGCCGAGGACCTCGGACGCGCGGGCGACGTCACCTCCGCCCTGCTGGATGGGGACGCGCGCATGACCGCCGAGTTCTCCGCCCGGCGCGAAGGGCGCGTGGCGGGCTTGGCCTGCGCGCGGCTGGCGCTGCACGCCCTCGATCCTTCCGCCCGCTTCGAGGTGGTGACGGCGGACGGCGAGGACGTGGCGGCGGGCGGCGCGGTCGCGCGGGTGGAGGCGAACGCGCGGGCCCTGCTCACCGCCGAGCGCACCGGGCTGAACCTCTTGGGCCGGATGTCGGGAGTGGCCACCCTGACGCGCGCCTACGTGCGCGCGGTGGAGGGCCTGGGCGCGCGCATCGTCGACACGCGCAAGACCACGCCCGGCCTGCGCGCGCTGGAGAAGTACGCGGTGCGCTGCGGCGGCGGCGTGAACCACCGCTTCGGCCTGGACGATGCGATCCTCGTCAAGGACAACCACGTGGCCGCCTGCGGGGGCGTGGCCGAGGCGCTGCGCCGGGCGCGGGCGGCGTGCGGCCACCTCATGCAGGTGGAGGTGGAGATCGACGGCCTCCACCAGCTGGACGAGGCGCTGGCCGGCGGGGCCGACGTGGTCCTGCTCGACAACTTCAGCCTGCCCGACCTGCGCGAGGCGGTGGCGCGCACCGCGGGCCGCGTGCGGCTGGAGGCCTCGGGCGGCGTGACCCTGGAGACCGTGCGCGCGATCGCCGAGACGGGGGTGTCGGCGATCTCGGTGGGGGCGCTGACCCACTCGGCGCCGGTGCTCGACATCGGCCTGGACGCGGCGGGCTGACGCGGGCGGAGGAACCGCCCTTCGCGGGGGGCGGTTCAATCCGGGTCAGAAGGAGCGTCCCATGTCCCATCCGCCGCCGCCCGTCCCGCCCGACCAGCAGAGCGACGTCGTCGAGGGCGCGCACTCCGCGCCCGACCGCAAGCCCGAGACGGCGCGCGATCCCGCCGGCGGCACGATCGACCAAAACCTCAAGGAGCAGGGCGAAGCGGGCAACCGCAATCAGAATCTGACCCCGCGCCTGCGCACCCAGGACCGCTGACCATGCCCGAGAAGAACAACGAACGCTGGGGCGGCCCGGGCTCCTCCGAGCAGAACGCCGACAAGCCGGCCCCCGCCCACGTCGACCCCCGGCCGCCGGGCACGCCCACCAACGACGAGCAGAGCCACGTCTCGGGCGGCGGCGGCGAGCGCGACATCCGCCACAGCCACGATCCCGACCACAAGTCCTGAGCCGAGCCGGTCGCCGCCCGTCAGGTCGGCGACCGGGCCGGTCGCGTCAGGCCGTAGAACACGTGGGCGCCGATACGGGCCACGCGCGTGAACCCGCCCCAGCGAGCCCGCACGTCCGCCACCCGGAAGTAGAGGGCGTCCGGCACCTGCGGCGTCGCGGCGCCTTCGAGCGCTTCGTGGGCCACGAGGCGCGACCGGTCCCAGGCCGCCGGCTCGCGCGGTGGGCGCAGGGAGCCGTCGCAGGCGAAGCTGAACTGGCAACCGGCGGCCGTGCGCTGGAACACCACGCCGCAGATTCGGCGCGGGAAACCCGGTGTGCGGGTACGGTTGAGCACCACCTGGGCCACCGCCGCCTGGCCGGACGCGGGCTCGCCGCGCGCCTCGTAGTAGACCGCATCCGCCAGGCACTCGAGTTCGCCGGGCGGGCTCGCCGCGCTCCACCGGGCGAAGCTGTGGGCGAGAAAGGTCGGCAGGTCGGCCAGGTGCAGGCCGCCGTCGGTGCGCGGGCGAAGGGCGGGCTCGGGCGAGAGCCGCGCGGTCCGCAACGCAGGTGTGTCGGGCGTGTCGGGCGTGGAGCCGCCGCCCGCGGTCGTCGCGGCGATCCAGCCGCCGGCGACGAGGCCCGCCAGCGCGCCGCACACCCCCACTGCGTACAGGCCGCGCGGTCCGACGCCCGCTGACGCCCATGCCGACAAGCCACACCCCACCGTCGCCCGCGCGACTTCGCGCCGCCCCCCCAAGCTGTCGCGCGGACAAGGTTAACGCGTCGTCAGCGGCCGGGCTGGGCAGGCGCGCGCGCCCGCGCTAGCCTCCGTTCAGCGCGCCGGCGGGCGCGCGGGGAGGGCCGCGCATGTTCCTCGTGGACGACTTCAAGGCGCTCACCAAGGCGCAGCGGTCCGCCTTCACGGCGAGCCTGCTGGGCTGGACGCTGGACGCGTTCGACTTCTTCATCGTCACGTTGGTGGTGAAGGAGATCTCGACCGACTTCCACAAGTCGGTGCCGGCGATCCTCAGCGCCATCACCCTCACGCTGATGCTGCGCGCGCCCGGCGCCCTGTTCTTCGGCTGGCTGGCCGACAAGTTCGGGCGCCGGCCGATCCTGATGCTGGACGTGCTGCTCTATTCGGGCCTGGAGCTGGCCACGGCGTTCTCGCCCAACTTCACGGTGTTCATCGTGCTGCGCGCGCTGTTCGGGTTCGCCATGGGCGGCGAGTGGGGCATCGGCGCGTCGCTGGCCTTCGAGAGCCTGCCCCGCAAGAACCGCGGCCTGATGAGCGGCATACTGCAGGAGGGCTACGCCCTGGGTTTCCTGCTGGCGGCGGTGGCGCACTACGCCGCGCCCTACATCGGCTGGCGGGGGCTGTTCGTGGTGGGCGTCGCCCCGGCGCTGCTGGTGCTCTACATCCGCATCAACGTGAAGGAGAGCGCCGCGTGGGAGGCCACGCGCGAGCGCTCCGCCAAGTCGGGCGCCAAGGGCGTGAACGTCTTCAGCGCCCTGTTCCGCCGCCCCGGGCTGCTGCTGTTCGCGGTCGCCATGATGACGTGCTTCAACTTCTTCAGCCACGGCACGCAGGACGTCTATCCGACCTTCCTCAAGGCGCAGCACAAGTTCACCGACGCCATGGCGAGCAATCTCGTCGTCGTCATGAACGTGGGTGCGATCCTGGGCGGGGTGATGTTCGGGGCGCTGTCGGACCGGATCGGTCGGCGGCGCGCCATCACCATCGCCGCCCTGCTGGCGCTGCCGGTGCTGCCGTTGTGGGCGTTCTCGGCCACGCCGCTGCTGCTGGGTCTGGGCGGGTTCCTCATGCAGATCTGCGTGCAGGGGGCCTGGGGCGTGGTGCCCATCCACTTGAACGAACTGTCGCCGGACGAGGCGCGCGGCACCTTCCCGGGCGTGACCTACCAGCTCGGCAACCTGATCGCGGCGGGCAACGCCTACATGCAGGGGCGCATCGCCGAGGCGCACGGCAACAATTACGGCCTGGCGCTCGCGGTGGTGGCGGGCGTGGTGGCGGTGCTGCTGGCCGCCGTCACCTTCTTCGGCCCCGAGCGCAAGGATGCGAGCTTCGGCGCTGAGGAGGAGGACGCCCCCGTCGGCCCCGCCGGCGCCGTCGATCCCCGCGCGGTGTAGTTCCGCTCCCGGGAGGTCAGGCCAGCAGGTCGTGGTGGGCGCCGTGGCGGCGCATGTAGGCCGCCGCATAGCCGCACAGCGGGAGGACCTTCAGCCCCCGCTCCCGGGCGGCGGCGAGCACGCCCTCCATCAGCCGCCCCGCCGCGCCCGAGCCGCGCAGCTCGGGCGGTGCGTAGACGTAGGCGACGACCAGGCGCCCGTCCTCGCGGCGGTAGTCGGCGTAGGCGACGGCGCCCGCCTCCTCCAGTTCGAAGCGCGACCGCTCCGGGCGGTCGTGGACGGTGGCGGCGGGGGGCGCGGCGGTCATGGCGAACGAACCTGCGTCGCGCCGCGCCGTTCCGCGCCGTCAGACCAGCCAGGTCCGCGGGCGGGGGTAGGGGCCGCCGCCCAGCGCGACCACCAGGCCGATAAGCGAGCGGACCACGTACCAGAGGTGCGCCCCGGCCAGCAGCAACCCGCCCAGGACCACGAAGGGGATGCCCACCGCGACGAAGGACAGCGGTATGCCCACCGCCAGCAGGAACAGTCCGAGCGGGAAGCACAGCAGGTGCAGCCAGAAGGTGCGGATCTGGAACACGTAGTGGCTCCAGGCCACGGGGCCGGCGTCGCCCTTGAGCGCATAGGCCATGATCAGCCCAAGCACCGCGCTGAGGCCGACGGTGGGCAGGGTGATCACGAACAGGCCGTAGATGACCATGGCCGGAACGAGGGAGTCCTCGCGGGCGCGGCTGAAGCGCGGCTCCATGTTCATCGTGTCGCTCATCGTCGTGCTCCTCGCCCGTCCTCGACGTCGCAAAGGTGGCACGGCGCGGGAGCGGCGGCGAGTTAAGCCTGCGTCATCCGCGGGATCAGCCGCGCTCCAGCACGAGCTCGACCCCCGCCCCCGCCGCGCCCGCCAGCGCCTCGGGCTTGTCCACCCGCACGCGCACGCGCACGGCGGCGGAGTTGCGCAGCACGGCCCGGGCCAGGTCCTGGGCGTAGGTCTCCACCAGTTCGGTGTGGCCCCGGGCGGCCAGGGCGCGGGCGAGCTCGGCCAGCACCTCGTAGTTCAGCGTGTCGGCGATGGCCTGGACGGGAACGGGGGCGAGATCGACCTCCACGTCGACCACCAGCGGCTGGGTTCGGCCGCGCTCGTGGCCGTACACGCCGATCTCCGCCTCCACCGCCAAGCCGCGCATGAAGATGCGCAGGCCCGCCGAGCGCGGTTCGAACGGGGGGGCGGGGGAGGGCAGGGCGTCAGTCTCCCAGTATGTCCGGCGTGCGCCAGGCCAGGTGCTGGCCGCCGTCCACCGCGATCATCTGGCCGGTGACGGCGCGCGCGTCCACCAGGTAGGCGAGGGCGGCGGCGAGGTCGTCGGGACCCGCGCCGCGCGCCAGCGGAACCCGGGCGGCCTCCCGCTCGAACTCCGCCGCATCCTGGTGGACCGACGCCAGGGTCGGGCCGGGGCCCACCGCGTTGACGCGCACCCGCGGGGCCAGCGCCTGGGCGGCGGTGCGCGTGGCGCTCCACAGCGCCGCCTTGGAGAGCGTGTAGCTGAAGAACTGCGGGTTGGGCTTGAGCACCCGCTGGTCGAGGAGGTTCACCACGCAGGCCTCCCCGTCCGGCCGGTCGGGCGGGACCTGGGCGGCGAAGGCCTGCATCAGGAACACGGGCGCGCGCAGGTTGGCGGCCATGTGCGCCTCCCACCCTTCGGGCGAGAGCGCGCCCAGCCGGTCGTCCTCGAAGCGCGAAGCGTTGTTGATCAGAAGGGCCAGGGGGCCGAGCGCCTGGGCGGCGCGGGCGACCAGCGCCTCGGGGGCGGCGGGATCGGACAGGTCCGCTTCCAGCCGCACCGCGCGGCGGCCCAGCGCCTCGACGGCGGCCACGGTGGCGGACGCCTCGTCCGCCCCGCCGCGGTGGTGCACGGCGACGTCGTAGCCCAGCCGGGCGCACTCGATCGCCAGCCGCCGGCCGATGCGCCGCGCGCCGCCGGTGACGAGCGCGGCGCCCCGCACGTCCAGGCGTCTCCCGTCCGCGATCAGTCGATCCGGTGGAATTCGAAGATGTTGATCGCCGCGATGGCGACGATGAAGATCACGATCGGCAGCAGGGCGGCCATGCGGCGGGTCCTCGGGTTCGCGGCGGGTCTAGCGTGGCGGCCCGGTGCGGGGCAAGCGCGCGGGCCCGAGGACCCGTTCCGCCGACGCCTGCGCGCGGGTACTGGAGGATTCCGGACCGCCGCCCGCCGGCCTATATGGCGGCCTGCATGAGCGACACCCCCGCCCTCGTCGAAGACCGGCCGCACCCCGACGCGCCCGACCCCTCGCCCGAGTTCGAGCTCGTGCGCTCCTCCGAGGCGGAAGGGGCGGACGGCCCGACGCTCACCGGGGCCAGGCTGATCGCCGACTACGTCAAGCGCCTGCCGGACACGCCGGGCGTGTACCGCATGCTGGGAGAGGCGGGCGAGCTGCTCTACGTGGGCAAGGCGCGGTCCTTGAAGAAGCGCGTGGTGCAGTACGCCCAGGGCCGCGCCCACAGCCAGCGCTTGCAGCACATGGTGGCGCTGACCCGCGCCATGGAGTTCGTCGTCACGCGCACGGAGGCGGACGCGCTGCTGCTGGAGTCGAACCTCATCAAGCGGCTGAAGCCGCGGTTCAACATCGTGCTGCGCGACGACAAGAGCTTTCCCGAAATCCTGCTGCGGCGCGACCACCCCGCCGCCCAGATCAGGAAGCACCGCGGCCAGCACACGATCAAGGGCGACTATTTCGGCCCCTTCGCCTCCACCTGGGCGGTGAACCGCACGCTCAACACGCTGCAAAAGGCGTTCCTGCTGCGCTCCTGCTCGGACAGCGTGTTCGACACGCGCGCGCGTCCCTGCATGCTGCACCAGATCAAGCGCTGCTCGGCGCCCTGCACCGACGAGATCGCGCCCGCCGACTATCAGGCGCTGGTGGACGAGGCGCACGAGTTCCTGCGCGGCCGCTCGCGCGCGGTGAACACCCGCCTGGTCGCCGAGATGACGGAAGCGGCCGAGGCCATGGACTTCGAGCGCGCCGCCCGGGTGCGCGACCGCATCCGCGCCCTCGCCGGGATCACCAACGAGCAGGGCATCAACCCCGAGGGCGTGGAGGAGGCGGACGTGATCGCCCTGCACCACGACGGCGGGCAGGTGTGCGTGCAGGTGTTCTTCTTCCGCGCCGGCCAGAACTGGGGCAACCGCGCCTACTTTCAGCGGATCGCCACCGTGTCGGAGGAGGGCTGGAGCGACGAGAGCGTCACCCTCGACCAGTTCCTCGGCCAGTTCTACGAGGACAAGCCCGTGCCGCGCATGCTGCTCCTCAGCCACGACACGCCCAACCGCGAGCTGTTGGCCGAGGCGCTGCGCCAGAAGGCGGGCCGCAAGGTCCGCATCCTGGTCCCCAAGCAGGCGGAGAAGAAGCGCTTGGTGGACCACGCCGCCCAGAACGCGCGCGAGGCGCTGGGCCGGCGCATGGCGGAGGGCTCGGCCCAGGCCAAGCTCCTGTCCGGCGTGTGCGAGGTGTTCAAGCTGGAGGGCGCGCCCGAGCGCATCGAGGTCTACGACAACAGCCACATCATGGGCACCAACGCGGTGGGCGGCATGATCGTGGCCGGCCCCGAGGGGTTGCAGAAGAACCAGTACCGCAAGTTCAACATCAAGCCCGGCGAGCTCACCCCCGGCGACGACTACGCCATGATGAACCAGGTGCTGCGCCGCCGCTTCGCCCGCCTGCAGAAGGACGAGGAGGAGGGGGTCGACAGCCCCAAGCCCGACCTGATCCTGGTGGACGGCGGCCAGGGCCAGCTCGACGCCGCGCTGGAGGTGATGGCGGACCTGGGCGTCGACGACGTGGCGGTGGTGGGCGTCGCCAAGGGCCCCGACCGCGACGCGGGGCTGGAGCGCTTCTTCATGCCGGGGCGCACGCCCTTCATGCTCGAGCCCAAGGACCCGGTGCTCTACTACCTCCAGCGCCTGCGCGACGAGGCGCACCGCTTCGCCATCGGCACCCACCGCGCCAAGCGCGCCAAGGCGTTCACCGCAAACCCGCTGGACGAGATCGACGGGGTGGGGCCGGCGCGCAAGAAGGCGCTGCTCCAGCAGTTCGGCTCGGCCCGGGGCGTCGGTCGCGCCGACGTGGCCGACCTGCTCAAGGTGGAGGGGGTCAACCAGGCGCTGGCCGAGCGCATCTACGCCTTCTTCCGCCGCGAGGCTTGAAGCCGCGTCCCGGAACCTCGCCCCCGGCGGCGGCGCTTCGCAGGGGTCGCAGCGGCGGCGGAAGGACACCGGCGCATGGCCAAGTACAAGATCGGCATCATCGGCTACGGCAAGATCGCCAAGGATCAGCACGTGCCCGCCATCCGCGGCGTGTCCGACTTCGAGCTCGTGGCGGTCTCGACCTCCGCCAAAGACGCCCAGGGGCCCGACGGGACGAAGGTGTTCGCCGATCCCATGGAGCTGCTGAAGACCCCGGGCCTCGACGCGGTGGCGATCTGCACGCCCCCCGCCCCCCGCCGCACCCTGGCGGCCGCCTGCCTGTCGGCGGGCAAGCACGTGCTGCTCGAGAAGCCGCCCGCCGGGACCGTGTCGGAGGTGGACGACATCGCCCGGCGCGCCCAGGCCGCCAAGAAGGTCGCCTTCGCCACCTACCACGCTCAGCATAATCAGGGCGTGCAGAAGGCCGGCGACGCCCTCGCCGGCAAGACGCTCAAGAACCTGGAGGTGATCTGGAAGGAGGACATCCGCCAATGGCACCCGGGCCAGGACTGGATCCTGGAGGCGGGCGGCCTCGGGGTGTTCGACCCCGGCATCAACGCCATGTCCGTGCTCGTGCGCTGCCTGCCCCAGCGCGTGTTCATCAGCAAGTCGCACATGTTCTTCCCGTCCAACCGCCAGGCCCCGATCGCGGCGGACCTGAGCTTCACCACGGGAACCGAGACGGACGGCGCGCTGACCTGCCAACTCGACTGGCGCCAGTCCGGCCCACCCACCTGGCAGGTGTCGGTCGAGACCACCGACGGCTTCAAGCTCGTGCTCAAGGACGGCGGCGCGCGCCTGGAGATCCCGGGTCAGGAGCCGTTCGTCGGCCCCCCCGACGAGTACCCGGACATCTACCGCGAGTTCCTGGGCCTGCTGAACCGGGGCGAATCCAAGGTGGACGCCGCGCCCTACCAGCTCCTGGCCGACGCCTTCATGGTGGGAAGCCGCACGCAGGTCGCCCCCTTCGAGTTCTAGGCGACCACCGCCGCCCGGCGCCGACACGCTGCACGCCGAGCCCCGGAGGGAGCGCGAGGTTGACCTGCGGGGCGTAACGGGTTCTCGCTCCACTCATGCAGGAGACGACGAAGCGGACGGGCGAGGCGCTGGCCTGGGCCACGGGCGTCGGCGAAGTGGCGCTGGCGCTGGCCGTGCTCGCCGTCTCCGTGTGGCTGAAATGCACGGTCGACGCCCACGGCCCGCTCTGGCTGGACGAGGCGTGGAGCGCCGCCATCGCGGGGACCCACCCCTTCGCGGCCTTCGCCCACCAGGCTTGGCTGGACGTCAACCCGCCGCTCTACTTCCTGCTGCTGCACGGGTGGACGAGCGTGTTCGGCCTGTCCGCCGGCGCCCTGCGCAGCCTGAGCCTTTTGATCTCCCTCCTGGTCCCCCTGGCGGCGGCGGGCTTGCGCACGCCGGGTCTGTCCGGGCCCGAGCGGCTGACCTGGGCGGCGGTGCTGGGCGTGTGGGGGCAGGCGATCCTCTACGCCCAGGAAGCGCGGGGCTACGCCCTGCTGAGCCTGGTGGTGGTGGTGCAGCTCGTCGCCTACGTCCAGCTCCTGCGCCGCCCGGAGCGCGGGCGGGCTTGGCTTTGGACGCTGGCCTCCTGCTTGGCGCTGCTGACCCACTATCACGCGGTCGTGCTGACGGGGGTGCAGGGGCTGCTGCTGTTGGCCGCCCTGCGCGGGCGCGCCCTGCGGCTGTGGCCGGCGCTGGCGGGCTTCCTGCCCGCGCTGGCCTGGATGGCGGTGCACCTGCCGCGGGTGCTCGTGTTCACCCGGCCGGAGGTCGCCTGGTACGCCCCGCTGGACGCTTGGCTGATCGAGCAGGCGCTGGACGTGGCGGCGGACGGCTGGCCGGTGCTGGCCGCCACCGTCGCGGCCGTGGTGGCGGGGGTGACGGTGGAGCGCGCGTTGCGGCGGCGGCCCACGCGCTTCTCCCCCGGCGAGGGCGCCCTGTGGACCGCGGTGGCGGCCTCCGTGCTGGGGGGTATGGCGGTGCTGGCGCTGGGCGCGGTGAAGCCGAGCTTCACGCCGCGCTACATGGTGGCGTTCGGTCCGGGCGTGCTCCTGGGCCTGGTCATGGCCTGCCGCAACCTCAGCGCCGACGGGGCCAAGCTCGGGCGCATGGCGGTGCTGGCCATCGTCACGGTCTCGGCCCTGCACCTGGCCTGGACCCAGTCGCCCGCGGGTCGTCGCGCCTTTGAGTTCCAGACCGCTTCCGAATGGCTGATGGAGGGCGGCGTGCGCCGCATGACGGTGCTGTGGGACAACCCCACCGACCTGGCGCTGGCCCCGGAGGAGAGCCAAGCGCTGTTCGGCGTGTTCTTCAAGCGCGCGGGGCGGCCGGTGGTGGTGCGCCACCTCGCTTACGCCCGGGGCCGCGCTCCCCAGCCGGCGCTCCTGGCCTCCCTGCGCGAGCCGGGCGACGGCTTCCTGTGGATGTACGACAACTTCGTGCCGGGCACGGCCGCCACGGACTTCCCCCAGACCCTCGACGAGGTCGCCGCCGACGACCCGGGCCTGGCCTGCCGCGATTTCGCCGGCGGCCACCTGGGCGTGTGGGCCTGCCTTCGCGTGCCGCCGGTGCGGGTCGCCTCGCCTTCGGCCTCCGCCCCGCCTAGATGAGCGCGGCCATGACCGCCCCCGCCCCTTCCTTCCCCGCCGCCTCCGACCGGAGCGTGTCCCGCGCGGCGCAGGTCGCGGCCGCTGCGGCGACCGGGCTCGCCCCGGGCGCGCGGGTGGTGGCGGCCATGTCGGGCGGGGTGGACTCGACCGTCGTCGCCGCCCTGCTCAAGCGCGCGGGTTACGACGTGGTGGGCGTCACCCTGCAGCTCTACGACCACGGCGCGGCGGCCAAGAAGGCGGGGGCCTGCTGCGCCGGCCAGGACATCCGCGACGCGCGCATGGCCGCCGAGGCCATGGGCGTCCCCCACTACGTGCTCGACTACGAGAGCCGCTTCAGGGAGAGCGTGATCGACGAGTTCGCCGACGCCTACCTGCGCGGCGAGACGCCCATCCCCTGCATACGCTGCAACCAGACGGTGAAGTTCCGCGACCTCCTGGACGTGGCGCGCGAGCTCGGGGCGCAGGCGCTGGCCACCGGTCACTACGTCCGCCGCGCCGAGGGGCCGGACGGGCCGCAACTGCGCCGCCCCGCCGAGCCCGCGCGCGACCAGAGCTGGTTCCTGTTCGCCACCACCCGCGAACAGCTCGATTTCCTGCGCTTCCCGCTGGGCGACCTGCCCAAGGCCGCCGTGCGCGAGGTGGCGGCCGAACTCGGCCTGTCGGTGGCCAAGAAGCCCGACAGCCAGGACATCTGCTTCGTGCCGGACGGCAAGTACTCGACCTTGATCGACCGGCTGCGCCCCGCCGCGGCCGGCCCGGGCGACATCGTCCACGAGGACGGGCGCGTGCTCGGCCGCCACGAGGGCGTGACCCGCTACACGGTGGGCCAGCGGCGCGGGCTGAGGGTGGCGACGGGCGAACCCCTGTTCGTCACGGGGCTGGACGCGGCCGCCCGGCGCGTGGTGGTCGGCCCGCGCGAGGCGCTGCTCACCCGCGCGTTGACGCTGAAGGAGCCCAACTGGCTGGGGCCCCACCCGGGGCTGGACGCGGCGGCCGCGGAAGGGGTGGAGGTGCTGGCGCGCGTGCGCTCCTCGTCCGCTCCCGTGCCCGCGCGCCTCCTCGTGGAGGAGGGGGCCCCCGCCGTGGCCTTCGCCGAGCCGGAGGCGGGGGTCTCCCCCGGCCAGGCCTGCGTCCTCTACGCCGCCGCCGACCCCGACCGCGTGCTTGGCGGCGGCTTCATCGCCTCCACCCGCCGCGCCTTCTAGGCGCCGCCGCCCGCCTCAGTGCGGGTGGTCGTGCTCGTGCCCGCCACCGTCGCCGCCCGGACGCCCGGCCTGGGCGCGCCGCTCGGACCCGTGCTGCGCCTGTTGCGCCTGACGCCGGGCCTGCTCGGCCTGCTCGGCTTGCGCATGGGCCTGCTGCTGTGCGTGCGCCTGCTGCTGCTCCGCATGGGCCTGCTGCTCGGCATTCTGCTGTTCCCGCCGCCCAGCCTGCCGAGCCTGCCGCTGGGCCTGTTCCGCCTGAGCGCGGGCCTGCTGCTGCTGGTCGTGCGCCCGCTGGGCGGCTTGGCTGCGCGCCTGTTGCTCGGTGGGCTGTTGCTGGCGCCGTCGAACTTGCCCGGCCCGCTCGGCTTGCGCACGCTGCTGCTCAGCCCGCCGTGTCTGGTCCGCCTGGGCGCGCGCCTGCCGCCCAGCGTTCGCTTGCCGTTCGACCTGCCCGCGGGTCTGCTGTTCGGCGCGCTGCTGATCCTGGCGGCGGGCCTGCTGGGACTGTTGTCGGGCCTGCTCGGCCTGGACCCGCGCCTGCCGCTGCTGTGCGTCGGCCAGCCGCCGCGCTTGAAGCTGGGTCTGCGCTTGGCGCTGGGCCTGCTCGGCCTGGGCGCGGACCTGGTGCTGCTGCGCCTGCCGGACCGCCTGGGCTTGGGCCTGACGCCCGGCCTGGAGCTCCTGGGCGCGGCCGGGATCGTCGAACGCCGGGGGCGGCGCGCCGCCACCGGGCCTGCGGCCGTCCGCGGCGACGAAGTTTCGGCCCGGACCTTGGTCCTGCGGACGTGGGGCGAACCCGCCGCCCGAGAATGCGACGGGCGTGTAGCGCGCCGCCTCCACCCGGCGGCGGCGCGCTTCCGCGTCGAAGTGGTCGCGGTATTCGGCCTCGTGGGCGTCGTGGTAAGCGCGCCATTCGTCGTTGCGCGCCTGCTGTTGCGACCAGCGCGCGCGCTGGGCGGACAGTTCGGCCGACCGTGCGGCCCAGTCGGCCCGCGTCACCGCCCGGTGGTCGCGCCCCGCCTGGGCGGCGGCGAAGAGCAGGGCCGCCCGCGCCAGCAACCGCCCGGCCGACTCGGAGCGCGCGGGGTAGGCGTCGTAGGGCAGGAGGTCGCCGTTCGGCCCGTAGACCGCGGTCAGCTCGCCGCCCGCATAGCCGTACCCGCCTTCCGGATCCTGCACGAAGAACGGCCGGTCCGCCCCGGGCTCGAAATAGTAGTCGCGGTCGCCGCCGTCCGGCAGGCGTTCGACCACGCGCGTCGCGCCGTCGTCGCCGCGCCAGGCGTAGGGGGCCTGGCCGTCATAGTCGAAGGCGTAGTCCGGTGGAGCGCCCGCGAAGGCTCGGCCGTAGGCGTCGGCTCGGTCGAGATAGGCGTAGGCGTCCTCGCGCCGCCGCACCCGGGCGACCGGCGGTCGGGGCGCGGCGGGCAGGGCGGCCAGCGGCGGCGCGGCGGCGCCGGGCGCCGCGGGCCCGTCCGTGGGCGGCAGGGCGGCCAGGGGAGCGGGGGCCGAGGCTTGGCCGCCGGGCGCGGGCTTGCCGCAGCCGGCCAGCAGCGCCAGGGCGCTCGCGGACAGGAGCAGCTTGCGGAGGGCGGGCGGGATCGACGGCGTCATGCGCCCTCCTTCGACGACGGCGGTGTGTGCACGCTGAATTTGGCCCGGCGCGGATGAACGGCGTGGCGACTCGAGGGCGCACCTGCCGTTCAGCCTGCGCGATGGGACGGTTCCGGATCGTGCTGCGTCCACCGTCGCAACGGTGCTGGAGGGGTCGCCGTGCGCAGGTTGCGGGCGTCGGGCGCCTTCGACCTGTGCATCCGCATTCACCAAGTCAGTTTGGGCGGGTTGCGGCGCGGCATCCGGGCAGGATTTGATATTCGGGAGTCGCCTTCGGGCGTTTCCTCCCTATGACTTGGGCCGCGCCGCAGGGCGCGGCCTCTTTTTCACCGGCCCGAGCGTGGTCAGGCGGGCGCGGCGGCCGCCAAGTGCGGGCTCACCAGCCCGAGGGGGGCGGCGGTGGTGTTCTTCACCGCGCGCATGACGATGCGGCTTTCGACGTTCTGCACGAGGCCCAGGCTCAGCAGCTTGTCGCGCAGGAAGTCGTCGAAGGCGTGGATGTCGCGCGTCACCACGCGCAGCACGTAGTCCATGCCCCCGGTGACGGTGGCGCACTGGGCCACCTCCGGCCAGGTCAGCACCGCCGCCTCGAAGGCGTTGAGATTGTCCTTGGTGGGGGTGGTCAGGCGCACCTCGGCGTAGACCTCGAAGGCGAGGCCCAGCTTCTCGCGGTCGAGGATGGTCACGCGGCGCAGGATCACGCCCGCGTCCTCCAGCCGCTTGATCCTGCGCCAGCACGGGGAGGAGGACAGGCCCACCCGCTCGGCGATCTCCGCGACCGAAAGGCTCGCGTCGTGCTGGATCAGCTCGAGTATGCGCGCGTCGACCGCGTCCAGGGCTTCGGACAAGATTCGGCTCCCTTCGCCCTCTTGGCGCACGTAAGCCGCGCGGGGCGTCCAGGCCCGGCATAACAGCCCCGGGCGGGCGGGGCGAGGGCCGGCGGGAGGCGGCCGTCGCCTCAGATCCTCGGGATGTCGCGCTCGGTCCAGCCGCCGCCCAGCTCCTGGATCAGCGTCACGGCGGCGACCAGGCGCTGGCCGCGCACGGTGGTGACCGCCTGACTCGCCGACAGGGCCGTGGCCTGGGCGGTGATCACCGAGGTGATGTCCACCAGCCCCGCGGCGTATTGGTTCTGCACGATGCGCTCCGCCTGGCGCGCGCTGGTCTCCGCCTGCACGCGCACCGCGTCCTCCTGCTGGAGCACGCGCAGGGCGGACAGCTCGTCCTCCACGCCCTCGAAGGCGGCGAGCACCGTCTGGCGGTAGAAGGCCAGGCTGGCGTCGCGCGCCGCACGCGCGCCGCGCACCCGCGCCCGGCGCTCGCCGAAGTCGACCAGCGTCTCCACCACGCTGCCGCCCAGGGCGTAGAGGCTGTTGTTCACGTCGAACAGTTGGAAAAAGTCGTGCGCCGAGGAGCCGAGCTGGGGCGTCAGCGTCACCGTCGGGAAGTAGGCGGCGACCTGCACGCCGATGCCGGCGTTGGCCGCCTGCACCGAACGCTCGGCGGAGGCTATGTCCGGTCGCCGCTGGAGCAGCACGCCCGGCACCCCCGCGGGCGCCACGGGGGCCGTGGAGGGCAGGGGCCCCTCGGCCAGGGTGAGGGCGGAGGGCGGCCGGCCCGTCAGCACGGCGATGGCGTGCTCGAGCGCGGTGCGCTGCACGCCCAGGTCGACGAGCTGGGCCTGGGCGTTCAAGAGCTGGGTTTGGGAGACGATGATGTCCGAGCGGGCCTTCACTCCCGCGTTGAACTGGTTCTGCGTCACCCGAAGGAACCGCTGGTAGGCGGCGGTCGTGTCGCGCAGCACCCGCGCCTGCTCGTCCAGGGCGCGCAGGTTGAAGTAGTCCTGGGCGAGGGTGGCCTGCGCCGACAGGGTGGCGTTGGCGAGGTCGGCGGCGCTGGCCTGCGCCTGGCTGCGCGACTGCTCCACCGTGCGCCGGATCTCGCCCCACAGGTCCGGCGCCCAGGAAGCGGTGAGCTGGCCGTTGAAGCGGTTGGAGCCGCCGCCGCCGCCCTGGCTCGTGTTGATGGAGGTGGAGGTGCCGGTGGTGGTCCCGCCGGTGGTGGTCGTGCCGCCGGTGGTGGTCCCGGTCGTCCCGGTGGTGGTCGCCGAGCCGCCCGCGCCCGTGGTGGCCGTGCCCGTGGTCACCAGGGTGCCCCCCGCGCTGGTGGTGACCGTCTGGTTTCCCAGCGACCCCGAACGGTTGAAGTTCAGGCTGCCGCGCACGGTGGGGAAGAAGGTCGAGCGGTCCTGGTCGACCAGCGCCACCGCTTGACGGAAGTTCGCCTCGAACTGGGCGATGTTCTGGTTGGTGGCCACCACGCGGCCCTCCAGCTCGTCGAGCACCGGGTCGCCGAACACGGTCCACCACGATCCCTTGTCCAGGTCGGCGAGGACCGGGTCGGCGGGCGTCCACCCGGCCAGCTCCTTGAAGGCGGGGGGGGCGGCCGCGCCGAAGGGAAGGGGGGCCGGTCGGTGGTAGTCGGGGCCCACGGTGCAGGCGGTCGCCAGCAGGGCGGCGGCGCACGCGGGCCCCGCTGTGCGGCCCGCGCCGCGGCGCCCGGTGCGGGCGGGGAGGAGTCGGCGGAAGGTCACGTCAGCTTCCTTGCGGGGCGGGCACGCCCGTGCCGCGGGGCGTGAGGGGGTCGGGGCGGGGCGCCTCCCGCCCGCGTCGGCCGCGACCGGGGAGGCGGCGCAGCTTGTCCATGTAGATGTACACCACCGGGGTGGTGATCAGCGTCAGCACCTGGCTGGCGATCAGGCCGCCGATGATGGCGATGCCCAGCGGCTGGCGGATCTCGCCGCCCTCGCCCAGCCCCAGGGCCAGCGGCAGGGCCCCGAGTATGGCCGCCAGCGTCGTCATCAGGATCGGCCGGAAGCGCAGCAGCGAGGCCTGCAGGATGGCGTCGTGGGCGCTCAAGCCCTGGTCGCGCTCGGCCACCAGGGCGAAGTCGATGATGAGGATGGCGTTTTTCTTGACGATGCCGATCAGCAGCACGACGCCGATCAGCGCGATCACGTCGAACTCCACGTGGAAGATCATCAGCGCCAGCAACGCCCCCACGCCGGCCGAGGGCAGGGTGGAGAGCACGGTGATCGGGTGGATGTAGCTCTCGTAAAGCACGCCCAACACGATGTAGACCGTGGTCAACGCCGCCAGGATCAGCAGCGGCTGGTTGTTCAGCGTGTCGGCGAAGATCTGGGCCGTGCCCTGGAAGCTCCCGCGCACGTTGTTGGGCATGTGGATGGTGTTCTGGGCGTCCTCGATCACGTGCTGGGCGTTCGACAGGCTCTGGCCCGGCGGCAGGTTGAAGCTCAGCGTGGTCGCCACCGCCTGGCCCTGGTGGTTCACCGACGTCGGGGTGGAGGCCAGGGCGTAGCTGGAGAAGGCCGACAGCGGGATCATGCGCTGGGCGGCGGTGGAGACCGCGCTCCCGGTCTGGGCCACGTTGGAGGCGCTGCCGCCGGTGCTGGAGGCCGCCACCCCCGCGCCCTTCAGGGACGAGCCCGACCCCGACGTCCCGGTCGCCAGGTCCGAGCCCGCCGAACTGGTCTGGCCGCCGCCCGCGCCGGTGAGCGCGACGGTCGCCGCCGTCGACCCCGCGCCCGAACCGCCGCCGGCCGCGCTGGCGGTGGCCGTCGCGGGCCCGGCGGGGCCGGCGATGGTTCCCGTGTCGGCGTTGGCCCCGGCCGAGCCCGCGACGGAGACGAGGTCCGCGGGCGGGACCGCCCCCCGGCGCGCGGCCGCGTCCGCCGTCACCGCGGCGCTGGAGAGCCGGCCCGCCGAGGCCTGCAGCCCCACCACCTGGCGCGCGCCGGACCAAGGCGCGTCCGCCGCGGGGGCGACGTAGACGTCGCGCAGGCTCTCGGGGCTCGGCTGGAACTTCGGGGCCCACTCCATGATGACGTA
>CAXSDV010000023.1:0-38370 GCA_964235945.1 uncultured Caulobacteraceae bacterium | reverse complement strand
AGCGCGGGCGAGGCGTGAGGCCGGCGGCCCGCGCCTTCGTTCAGCTCAAGTCGACGGACCATGGCGGAGAGGGTGGGATTCGAACCCACGGTGCGCTTTCACGCACGCCGCATTTCGAGTGCGGTGCTTTCGACCACTCAGCCACCTCTCCGCAGAGGTCGACGGCGCGAGGCGCGTCCGGAGCGAGGGCGCTGTCTAGCGGCGCCCGCGCGGGGCCGCAAGCCCGCGGGAGCGCCGACGGCTCAGGTGCGGTCGCCGGGATGCAGGGCGCAGAGGGCGGCGGCCAGGGCGTCGGCGGCGCGGGCCAGTACGGGGAAGAGGGCGGAGGGCTCGAGGGTGGCCTCGTCCAGGTAGAGGGCGCGGTTGAACTCGACCTGCAGGGCGTGGCGGCCCGCGGCGGGGCGGCCGTGGCGCTCGGTGGTGTAGCCGCCGGCGAAGGGCTGGTTGCGCACCACGCGCAGCCCCTGGCGGCGCAGGACCGCTTCCGCCTCGGCGACCACCGCGGGCGCGCAACTGCGGCCGTGTCGGTCGCCCAGCACCACGTCCACCCCGGGCGGCGCGGCGGCGCACGGCATGGAGTGGCAGTCCACCAGCAGGGCCGCCCCCGCCCGCGCGTGCGCCGCGTCCAGCAGCGCCTCCAGCGCCGCGTGATAGGGCGCGTGCAGCGCCTCGATGCGCGCGCGGGCGTCGGCGAAGGCCAGCTTGCCGCGGTAGATGGCGCAGCCCTCCGCCACGATCCTCGGCACCGAGCCCAGCCCGGTGCGCGCGCGCCCGCCGCCGCCGCCGCGCGCGAAGGCGGGCAGGGCGTCGGCGAACATGTCGGGGTCGAGGTCGTAGGGCGCGCGGTTGAGGTCCAGCCAGGCGCGGGCGTGGGTGGCGGCCACCAGGGGCGCGCCCTGGGCGGGAACGCCGGCGAACAGCAGGTCCACCGCCACGTCCTCCGACCGCCGCAGGGCGTGGGGCGACAGGCGCGAGGCCGCCAGCAGCGCGGGCGGGTAGAACCGGCCCGAATGGGGTGAAGCGAACACCGCCGCCGCCGTCCGCGGCGCGTCGGCGACGGGCGGGTGCAGGACGTGGGAGGCGGGCGCGGCGGGGGCCGTCACGCGCGGGCCTGGGTCAGAGCGGGGCGCAGCCCAGCCGCCCGGCCGCGGCCAGCGCCTCGTCCAGCCGGGCCACCGTCAGGTCGTGCACCCGGTTGGCGGGTCCGGCGCGCACCTGGACGCGCCGGGCGCCCGCCACGGCGGGGAGGGGCAGCACCACGCGCCCGTCGCTGGGATTGGACGTGTTGGCGCTGGCGGGGAGGTCGCCTTCCGACTGGGTGCGGGGCGCCCCGCCGTCGATGCGCACCACCGCGTGCAGCGTGTCCACCTTGGGCCCCAGCGACCAGACGAGCCGGCCGCGGTCGACCACCGCCCGGCCCTGGGCCAGCCGGCACCTGGTGGAGGCGGCGAAGAGGTCGTGGGTCACCTCCAGGCGCCAGCGGCCGACGCGGTAGACGTGGTGCTCGACCCGCGTGGGCGTGCGGACCGCGAGGGCGAAGACCAGGGCCGCGGCCAGCATGTCGCACGTTCCTGCGCGGTGACGGGAGGCTCCTCCCTAGTCGGGGCCGTCCGCCGTGACAATCTCGCGCCGCACTCAGAAGGCGTCCGTGCGCAGCAGGGCGAAGCGGTCGTGGTCGCGCCAGTCGCCGTCCACCCAGATGTAGGCCGCGGCCCGGCCTTCGGGGCGGAAGCCCAGCCGCGCCAGCAGCGCCAGGGAGCTGGCGTTCTCCGGCCGCACGGCCGCCTCCACCCGGTGCAGGCCCAACTGGCCGAAGGCGTGGCGCAGGGCCAGCCGCACCGCCGCGGTCATCAACCCGCGCCCCTCGAAGCCCGCCATGCCGTAATAGCTGAGGTCGCACGACCAGAACGCCCCGCCCACGATGTTCTCCAGGCAGACCACGCCCACGATGGCGCGCCCCGCCGTCTCGCGCGCGATCAGGTTGACGTGGGGGCCGGTCAACGCCCCCTGGTGCCAGGCGGTGAAGGCGGCGTCGTCCGCCGGAGGCTGCATCCAGGGCAGGTGGCGCGAGCGGTTGGCGCGGTTGGCGGCCGCAAGCTCGGCGCCTTCCCCGCGGGTGATCCGGCTGAGGGTGAGGGCGGCGATCGGGTCGGCCTGCGCGTCCGCCATGGGTCGGGCTCCGGAAGGGAGGGCTGCGGCGTCGAAGCGGGGCGACGCGGCGCTGGCCTTCAGGCTAGGTTTACGCGAACAGACTAGCGTGCGCTCCACATGACGCCCAGCCCCACCATGACCCGCATCCTCCTCGCAGAAGACGACGACTCGCTGCGCGCCTTTCTGACCCGCGCGCTGGAACGGGCGGGCTACGCCGTGCGCGCCTGCCCGGACGGCGAGACGGCGCTCGCGGCGTTGGACGACGGCCCCTACGACCTGTTGCTCACCGACATCGTCATGCCGGGGGTGGACGGGATCGAGGTGGCGCGCGAGGCGGCCGTGCGCGAGCCGGCGCTGCGCATCATGTTCATCACCGGCTTCGCCGCGGTGGCGCTCAGCGCGGGCGACCGCGCGCCCAAGGGCGCCAAGGTGCTGTCCAAGCCCGTGCATCTGCGCGAGATCGTCTCCGAGGTGGAGCGGATGATCGCCGCCTGATGCTTGCGCCTGCGGGGGTCGGCTAGTATAGGACCGCTCCCCGAGCGGACGCGTAGCTCAGCGGGAGAGCACCTCGTTGACATCGAGGGGGTCACAGGTTCAATCCCTGTCGCGTCCACCACGCTTCCAAATCGATCTGGTCGCCGCGTCCTTCGCCGCCCGGACCCGACCCGGCGTCCTCCCGCGGTTCGGCATGCGTCGCGGTGACGGAGCGTTCACCTCCGGCGTGTAGGTCCCGGGCCATGCGCGCCCTCACCGCCCTCCTGCTGACCCTCCTCACCGCGGCCCCCGCGTGCGCGGCCGACCTCACCCTGGTGGTGCGCACCCCGCGGGGGGCGCCGGTGGCCGACGCGGTGGTGACCGTCCTGCCCGCTTCGGGCGGCGGCGTTCCCAGGAGCTACGGCCAGCCCCTGCGCATGGTGCAGCGGCAGATGCGCTTCGAGCCCTTCGTGCTGGTGGCCCCGGTCGGGGCGGAGGTCGCCTTCCCCAACGAGGACGCGGTGCGCCACCAGGTGTATTCCTTCTCGCCGGCGAAGAAGTTCGAGCTCAAGCTCTACGGACGCGACCAGAGCCGCACGGTGCGCTTCGACAAGGCCGGGACGGTGTCGGTCGGCTGCAACATCCACGACTCCATGGTGGGGTTCGTGAAGGTGGTCGACGCCCCCTTCGCGGCCAAGACGGACGGGGCGGGTCGGGTCGTGCTGCACGGCCTGCCGGCCGGAGCCGCCGTGGTTCGGGTCTGGCATCCCTACCTGAAGGCGCCGGCGTCGGAGTTGCGTCTGGACGTGGCCCTGCCCGCCCAGGGCGGGGTGGAGCGCGCGGTGGTCGGCGAGGTGCGTTCGCCGCCCATGGCCTCCGGCGGCTACTGAGCCCGGCGCGCCGACCGCCCGCCGCCGTCAAGCGCGCGCGGCCGCCTCCAGGCCGGCGGCGAGGTCGGCCAGGAGGTCGTCCGGCTCCTCCAGCCCGACGTGCAGCCGCAGCAGCGGGCCTGTGGGACGCGACGCGGAGGCGGTGCGCTTGAGCTGCGGGTCGCAGTTGACCGCCAGGCTCTCGAACCCGCCCCAGGAGAAGCCGAGGCCGAACAGCCGCAGCGCGTCCAGCAGGGCGCGCACGGCCTCGGGCGGGCGCGGCGTCAGCACCCAGCCGAACAGGCCGCACGCGCCGGTGAAGTCGCGCCGCCACCGCGCGTGGTCCGGCGAGGCGGGCAGGGCGGGGTGGAGCACGTCGGCGGTGTCGGCCCAGCCTTCAAGGCGCTGCGCCACCTCCAGCCCCGCCGCGCCATGGCGGGCGAGACGCACGGGGAGGGTCCGCAGGCCGCGCAGGACGAGGTAGGCGTCGTCCGCCGAGACCGCCCAGCCCATGTCGTGCACCACGTCGTCCAGCTTCTCGGCCAGCGCCGGGTCGCGCACCGCCACCGATCCCATGAACACGTCGGCGTGGCCGCCCACGTACTTGGTCAGCGCCTGGATGCTGAGGTCGATTCCATGGTCCAGGGGTTTGAAGTAGAGCCCCGCGGCCCAGGTATTGTCCATGATCGTCCATATCCCGGCGGCGCGGGCGACGGCGGCGATCCCCGGCGCGTCCTGCACCTCGAAGGTGAGCGAGCCCGGGCTCTCCATCAGCACGGCGCGGGTGGCGGGGGTGAACAGCGCGGCCAGCGCCTCGGGCGTGATGCGCGGATCGTAGAAGCGCGCGGCCACGCCGAAGCGCCGCATGAAGGTCGCGCAGAACCGGCGCGTCGGATTGTAGACGTGGTCGGCCACCAGCACTTCGTCGCCCGCCGACAGCACCGCCAGCAGCGCCGCGGACACCGCCGCCGCGCCCGAGGGGAACAGGCGCACGGTTTGCGCGTGCTCGAGCTCCGCCAACGCTTCGATCAGCGCCTCGTGGGTGAGCAGGCCCTGGCGGCCGTAGACGACGGGTGCGCCGTAGAGCGAGGCCGCGTCCGGCAGGATCACCGTCGAGCCGCGCTGGACGGGCGGGTTGACCGCCACGGGCGCGTCCGGCCGCGCGGCGACCTCGGGTCCGGCCGCGACGCGCACGAGGCGCGTGGCCTCGCCCCAGGCGGGGTCGCGCGGGCCTGCGCCCACCCTCAGGCGCCCCCGGCGGCGACGGCGGCGCCCGGATGCGCGCCCCACTCGGCCCAGGAGCCGTCGTAGACCGCCGCGTCCCATCGCCCTAACCGCGCCAGGGCCAGCGCCAGCAGGCAGGCGGTGATCCCCGAGCCGCAGCTCGCCGTCACCGGCCGGTCGGGGTCGATCCCCGCCTCGGCGAACGCCCGGGCGAGTTCGGGGGCGGGCAGCAGGGCGCCGTCCGACGCGAACAGGGCGGAGGAGGGCAGGTTGCGCGCGCCCGGCATGTGGCCGGACGCGAGCCCCGGCCGGGGCTCGGGAGCCTCGCCGCGGAAGCGCGGGGCGGGGCGGGCGTCGACCACCTGCTCGGCGCCCGTGTCCAGCGCGCGTTCCACGGCGAGGCGGTCGCGCACCAGCGCCGGGACGGGGCGGGGAGTGAACACGGCCGGAGCGGGGGCGGGCTCGCCCGACTCGACGGGCCGGCCCTCGGCGCGCCACTTGGGCAGGCCGCCGTCCAGCACCGACACCGCGCCGTGGCCCATGGCGCGCAAGGTCCACCACAGGCGGGCCGCCGACATGAGGCCGTGCCCGTCGTAGACGACGATCCGCGCACCGTCGCCCAGCCCCAGCGCGCCCACGGCGGCGGCGAACTCGGCGGGCGGGGGCAGCATGTGCGGCAGGCCGGCGCCGCGGTCGGCGACCGCGTCGATGTCGAAGAACACCGCGCCCGGCAGGTGGGCGGCGAGGAACTCCGCGCGCGGGTCGCGGCCGGTATCTGGGAACACCCAGGTGGCGTCCACCACCCGCAAGGCGGGCTCGCCCAGCCGGTCGGCCAGCCAGGTGGTGGAGACGAGGGGTTCGGCGGAGGCGGCGTCCATGCCTCCCATCATGGGAGCCAGGGCGGCGTCGGCAAGCCCCGCTCGCGCAGGAAGGCGGGGTTGAACAGCTTGGACTGGTAGCGCTGGCCGTGGTCGCACAGCACGGTCACGATCGTACGGCCGGGGCCCAGGTCGCGCGCCAGCCGGATCGCGCCCGCCACGTTCACCCCCGCCGAGCCGCCCAGGCACAGGCCCTCGTGCTCCACGAGGTCGAAGATCACCCCCAACGCTTCGGCGTCGGGCACCTGGTAGGCGTGGTCCACCTCCAGCCCGGCGATGTTGCCGGTGATGCGCGCCTGGCCGATGCCCTCGGTGATGGACGAGCCTTCCGCCTTGAGCTCGCCGGTCTTGTACCAGCTGAACAGGGCGCCGCCGTCCGGGTCCGCCAAGCCGATGGCCACGTCCGGCTTCCTCGCGCGCAGCGCCGCCGCCACGCCGGAGAGGGTGCCGCCCGAGCCCACGGCGCAGATGAAGCCGTCCACCGCGCCGCCCGTCTGCTCCCAGATCTCGGGGCCGGTGGTCTTCCTGTGCGCCTCGCGGTTGGCGACGTTGTCGAACTGGTTGGCCCAGAGCGCCCCGTTCGGCTCGGTCCGGGCGCGCTCGGCGGCGAGGCGTTCGGACACGCGCACATAGTTGCCGGGGTCGCTGTACGGCACGGGATCGACCTCCACGAGCTCGGCCCCCAGCACGCGCAGGGCGTCTTTCTTCTCCTCCGCCTGCGTGCGCGGGATCACCACCAGCGTGCGGTGGCCCAGGGCGCGGCCGACCATGGCGAGGCCGATGCCCGTGTTGCCGGCGGTGCCCTCCACGATCAGTCCGCCCGGCTTCAGGGCGCCCGACGCTTGCGCGTCCCGCACGATCTCCAGCGCCGCCCGGTCCTTGACCGAGCCGCCGGGGTTCATGAACTCGGCCTTGCCCAGGATTTCGCAACCGGTCGCCTCGCTCGCGCGGTTGAGGCGGATCAGCGGCGTGCGGCCGATGGCGTCGACGACGCTGCGGGCGAGGGTCATGGTGCGCGCATCTAGGCCGGGTCGCCCGGGCGCGCCAGCTTCGCGGGATGTGAGGAGACGGCATGGCCGCGAAAGGCGCTCTGCGCATGGTGCTGGGCGACCAGCTCTCCGCTCCCGCACGGCTGTCGGCCCTGCGCGACCTCGATCCGGCCGTCGACGTGGTGCTCATGGCGGAGACGCGCAGCGAACTGACCTATGTGCGCCACCACAAGCAGAAGATCGTGCAGACCCTGGGGGCCATGCGCCGCTACGCGCAGGCGCTGACGTCGGCGGGCGTCACCGTGCGCTACGTGCGCTATGACGACCCGGACAACACGGGGACCCTGCCGGGGGAGCTGGCCCGCGCCCTGCGCGACCAGCCGTTCGCCCGCGCGGTGGCCACGCGTTCGGGTGAGCATCGGCTGGAGGAGGCGTTCGACGTGGTCGAGGCCGACCTGCCCGCGCCCTTCGAGCGGCGCGAGGACGACCGCTACGTCTGCTCGCGCGGCGAGTTCTACGACTGGTCGCGCGGCCGCGCCAAGCTGACCATGGAGTTCTTCTACCGCGAGATGCGCAGGAAGACGGGCCTGCTCATGGACGGCGGCAAGCCCGCCGGCGGTCGCTGGAACTACGACGCGGAGAACAGGAAACGCCTGCCCGCCTCCATGCTCGCCCCCGACCGGGTGGTGATCGAACCGGACGCCGTGGCGCGCGAGCTGATGGCGGCGGTGGAGCGCGACTTCCCGGACAACTTCGGCACGCTGGACGCCTACGGATACGCCACCACGGCGGAGGAGGCCGAGCGGTTGGTGGCGCACTTCCTGGCTTCGGTGCTGCCGACCTTCGGCGACTACCAGGACTTCATGCGCGCGGGCGACCCGTGGCTATGGCACGCGCGGGTGTCGGCGGCGATGAACCTCGGCCTGATCGACCCGCTGGACCTGTGCCGCCGGGCGGAGCGCGAGTACCGCGAGGGCCGCGCTCCGTTGAACGCCGTGGAAGGCTTCGTGCGCCAGGTCATCGGCTGGCGCGAGTACGTGCGCGGCGTCTACTGGCTGCGCGGCCCCGAGTACAAGCTTATCAACGCGCTTGGGGCCGACCGCCGCCTCCCGTGGTTCTACTGGTCGGGCGAGACCAGGATGGCCTGCGTGCACGACGTGGTGGAGGTCACCCGCGCCCACGCCTACGCCCACCACATCCAGCGCCTGATGGTGACGGGCAACCTCGCCATGCTGCTGGGCGTGCACCCCGACGAGGTGAACGACTGGTACATGGTGGTGTTCGCCGACGCCTACGAATGGGTGGAGCTGCCCAACACGCACGGCATGGCCACCTTCGCCGACGGCGGGATCATGGGCTCGAAACCCTATGCGGGCTCGGGCGCCTACATCAACAAGATGAGCGACTACTGCGGCCGCTGCGCCTACGACGTGAAGGCGCGCACCAGCGACGACGCCTGCCCCTTCAACAGCCTCTACTGGGATTTCCTGGCGAGGAACGAGAAGGTCTTGGGCGACAACCACCGCCTGGGCGTCATCTACGGCGCCCTGGCGCGCATGACGCCGGACGAGCGCGCAGCGATCACCGCGCGCGCGGAGGCGCTGAAGACCGAGTTCGGCGCGGTGCGCCGGCCGCTCGAGTCGACGTCGGAGGACGTGGCGGAGACGGCGCTGTCGCCCGTGGGTTAAGGCGGGGGAGGCGCCGCGGCGGTCGCTGACGGCCGCCAGGCCAGGGCCAGCACGTGGTAGATCGGGTGGGGCATGACCCAGCCGGACGACCAGCGCGCCAGCAGCGAGGCCAGCAGCAGGGGGCCGACCAGGCCCGGGTCGCGCGTCATCTCCATGAGGATCACCGCGCCCGTCAGCGGGGCCTGCACCACCCCCGACAGATAGCTCGACATGCCGAGCACCACCGCGTCGCGGCCGGCCACGTGCAGCCCGACCTTCGTGAAGGCCGCGCCGATCCCCGCGCCGGTCGCCAGCGAGGGCGCGAATATGCCGCCGGGCGCGCCGGACGCCGAGGCGGCCAAGCTCGCCAGCGCCTTCCAGAAGGCGAAACCGGCCCCGCGGCCCGGATGGTCGGCGATCAGCGACTTGGCCTCGGCGTAGCCCGCGCCGAAGGTCAGCCCTCCCGACAGCACCGCCACGACGGCGGCGACCAGCCCGCACAGGGCGGCGAACACCACCGGCCGGGCGCGCCTCCAGTTCGCGACCGGGTTGGAGGTTGGGCCGATCACAAGCGTCAGCCCGCGCGCGAACAGGCCGCCGCAGACTCCGCCCGTCAATCCGATGAACGGGGCCGCGATCCAGGCCGGGCCTAGCGCGCCGCCCGACTGGAGCACCCCGAAATAGGCGTAGTCGCCCTGCACGGCGAAGGCGGCGAAACCCGCGGCGACCACCACCAGGATCACGGCGGTGTTGGTGCGCTGGTCGAAGCTCTTGGCCAGCTCCTCCACGGCGAAGACCACGCCGGCTATGGGCGTGTTGAAAGCCGCGGACACGCCCGCCGCCCCGCCCGCGATGATGATGGCGCGCCGCCCGGGGCCGCCCTTCAGCCCGCGGGTGAGGGTGCGCAGCAGCCCCGCCACCACCTGCACCGTCGGGCCCTCGCGGCCGATGGAGCCGCCGCACAGCAGGACCAGCGCCGAGAGCACGACCTTCCAGGCGGCGGTGCGCAGCGTGACGCGCCGACCCCCCCAGCGGCCGCCCTGCCAGCGGCGCTCGGCGGCGGCGATCACTTGGGGGATGCCGCTGCCCGCCGCCTCCGGCGCGAACCGCAGGGTGAGCCAGGCGACGCCCGCGAACCCCGCCGGCAGCAGCAGCAGCGTCGCCCAGGGGCTCAGCGCGTAGGCGCGGGCGTGCAGCTCCATGGCCCCGTCGCACAGGCGGGCGAACAGGGCGGCGACGAGGCCGCCCAGCACGGCCACGCCGATCAGCAGCGCGGTGCGCCAGGTGCGCCGCGCCCTCAACGCCAGCCGCGCCCGATCGCGCCGCCGCGTTCCGCCGACGAGGGGCGACCTCATCCCACCAGGAGCGACAGTTGTCGCTCCTGCGGTTCGTTGCGCCCTTCCGCCAGTTCGCGGTCGGTGAGGCGGGTGGGGTAGTCGCCGGTGAAGTAGTGGTCGGTGAACTGGGGGCGAAGCGGGTCGCGGGGGCCGGCCTCCATCGCGGCGTAGAGGCCTTCGATGGACAGGAAACCCAGGCTGTCGACCTCCAGCATCCGGCGCATCTCCTCCAGCGTCTGGTTGGCGGCGATCAGCTTTTCGCGGTCGGGCATGTCGATGCCGTAGAAGTCGGGCCACATGATCGGTGGGGAGGCGCTGCGCAGGTGCACCTCGCGGGCGCCCGCCTCGCGCACCATGCGCACGATCTTGACCGAGGTGGTGCCGCGCACGATCGAGTCGTCGATCAACACCACGCGCTTGCCTTCGAGCACCGCGCGGTTGGGGCTGTGCTTCATGCGCACGCCCAGCTCGCGCACGCCCTGGGTCGGCTGGATGAAGGTGCGGCCCACGTAATGGCCGCGGATGATGCCGAGCTCGTAGGGGACGCCCGACGCCTGCGCGTAGCCGAGCGCGGCGGGCACGCCCGAGTCGGGCACGGGCACCACCACGTCGGCCTCGACCCCGGTTTCCTGCGCCAGGCGCGCGCCCATGCGCTTCCTGACCTCGTAGACGCTCTTGCCGTTCACCACCGAGTCGGGGCGCGAGAAGTACACGTACTCGAACAGGCACGGCCGGGCGTGGGCGTCGGGGAAGGGCCGCAGGCTCTCCACCCCCGTGTCCGAGATCACCACCACTTCGCCCGGCTGGACGTCGCGCACGAAGCGCGCGCCGATCATCTCCAGGGCGCAGGTCTCCGACGCCAGCACCGACTTGCCGTCGAGCTCGCCCAGCACCAGCGGGCGGATGCCCAGGGGATCGCGCGCGCCGATCAGCCGGGTGTTGGTCAGCGCCACCAGCGCGTAGCCCCCCTCGATCTCGCGCAGGGCGTTGATGAAGCGGTCCACCACCCGGTGCTTACGGCTGCGGGCGATGAGGTGGAGGATCACCTCGGAGTCCGAGGTCGACTGGAAGATCGAGCCTTCGCCGACCAACTGGCGGCGCAGCGCCTGGAAGTTGGTCAGGTTGCCGTTGTGGGCGATGGCGATGCCGCCCGTCTCCAGGTCGGCGAACATGGGCTGGACGTTGCGGATCGCGTGGCCGCCGGCGGTGGAGTAGCGCGTGTGGCCGACGGCGGCGAAGCCCGGCAGGCGTTTGACCAGGTCCGAGCCGCCGAAGGCGTCGGCCACGTGGCCCATGTGACGCTCGGTGGCGAAGCGCTGGCCGTCGAAGCTGGCCATGCCGCACGCCTCCTGCCCGCGGTGCTGCAGGGCGTGGAGGCCGAGCGCGGTCAGGGCCGCCGCGTCCGGGGCGTTCCACACGCCGAACACGCCGCACTCGAGCCGCGGGCGGTCGTCGTCGGGATCGCGGGCGTAGGGGTCTGCGACTTCGCGGGTGGGGGTCATCGCGTGCGCTCCACCAGGGTGTCGACCCTGTCGCGGGTTTGGCGGGTGTAGCCGTGATGACGGTGCGCCGTCTCGCGCCGGGGCGCGGCGTCGTCGCTGGAGCGCAGGGTCAGGGTGCGCGCGTCCGCCTCGCCCGTCGCACCCTCGGCGGCGTTCGTCCCGCCGTCGCCCGTCGCCTCGTCGATGGAGGGCTGGAAGCCGTCGGACACGCTGCGGCTGAAGAAGCGGCCGAAGCCGCCCACCGCGCCGCCGCCGGCCGGGGCCAGTCGCGCCAGGGTCCGGCCGCTGGCGTGGGCGACGGGGTAGGTGACGGCGCGGGCCAGCCAAACGGGGCGCTCGCCCGAAGGCCAGGGCGCCGCGTCCAGCAGCAGCGCGGCCAGCCCCAGCAGGATGAGGGCGCGCAGCACGCCGAATCCCGCGCCGGCCGCGCGGTCCATTCCGCCCAGGCTTGAACGGCGCAGCTGCTCGGTCAGCGCGCCACCCGCCGTGCGCACGGCCACGTAGGCGAGCACGAACACGATCACGACGGCCGCGACCGCCGCCACCCAGCCCGGGTGGACGAGGTGGGCCAGGGCCGGTCCGGTGAAGCGCAGCAGGCCCACGGCGGCGAAGGCGGCCACCCCGAAGGCGCACAGGGTCACGACCTCGCGCACGCCGCCCCGGGCGTAGCCGATCAGGGCGGAGACCAGCACCGCCAGCAGGGCGAACACGTCGAAGGCGGTCAAGCCGGCTCCTTGGACCCGTCGGCGTCGCGGGAGAACGCGATTCGGGCAGGCGTCGCCCATATAGGGCGGGTCAGTCCCAAACGCCGTCGCCAATCTGTCGCACGGCGTCGTCCAGGCGCTTGGTGCCCGTCAGCCGCACCGTCCCGCCGTCGTTCCCCCCGCTCGTTGACTGGGGCGAGCGCGGGGCGAGGGCGCGGTGGAAGCCGAGCTTGTGCGCCTCGCGCAGGCGCGCCTCGGCGCGGCCCACGGGGCGCACGTCGCCCGACAGGCTGATCTCTCCGAACACCACGCAGTCCTGCGGCAGAGGCTCGTCGCGCGCGGAGGAGACCAGGGCGGCGGCCGCGGCCAGGTCGGCGGCGGGCTCGCTCACCCGCAGGCCGCCCGCCACGTTGAGGTATACGTCGCGGTCGCCGAACGACACGCCGCAGCGCGCCTCCAGCACCGCCAGCACCATGGCGAGGCGCCCCGGGTCCCAGCCCACCACCGCCCGACGCGGCGTGCCGTAGGCGGACGGGGCGACCAGCGCCTGGAACTCCACCAGCACCGGGCGTGAGCCCTCGATGCCGGCGAACACCGCCGCCCCCGCCGAGCGCGCGCCGCCCTCGCCCAGGAACAGGGCGGAGGGGTTCTTCACCTCGCGCAGGCCGGAGTCGCCCATCTCGAACACGCCGATCTCGTCGGTGGCGCCGAAGCGGTTCTTGGCCCCGCGCAGGATGCGGAACGGGTAGCCGCGCTCGCCCTCGAAGGAGAGCACCGCGTCCACCATGTGCTCCACCACCCGCGGGCCGGCGATCTGGCCGTCCTTGGTGACGTGGCCCACCAGCACCACGGCGGTGCGGCGCGACTTGGCCAGTCGCACGAGCTCGCCCGCCGCCGCGCGCACCTGGCCGACCGAGCCCGGCCCCGCTTCCAACTGGTCGCTCCACAGGGTCTGGATCGAGTCGATGATCACAAGGTCGAAGTGCTCGCGCTTCAGCCCGTCGGCGATGGCGCGCAGGGCGGTCTCGGCGGCGAGGCGCACGGGGGCGTGGCCCAGGCCCATGCGTTGGGCGCGGGCGCGCACCTGCTCGACAGCCTCCTCCCCCGACACATAGGCGACGGACGCGCCGCGCAGCGCCGCGGCGGCGGCCACCTGCAGCAGGAGCGTGGACTTGCCCACGCCCGGGTCGCCGCCCACCAGGATGGCCGAGCCCGGCACTACGCCGCCGCCGCACACGCGGTCGAATTCCTCCACCCCCGTGACGATGCGCGGCGGCGCGGTGGTTTCGGCGTCCAGCGTCTCAAAGGCGAGGCCGCCCGCGCGCTTGGAGGATTTGGCGGGCACGAGGGCGCCGGGCGGACCCTTGCCGGTCAGCTCCTCCACCAGGGTGTTCCACGCTCCGCAGGCGGAGCACTGGCCGGCCCACTTGGTGTGGACGGCCCCGCAGGCCTGGCAGGCGTAGACCGCGCCGTCGCGCGCCATGTCAGGCGGAGGCCGCGGATTGGCGGGGGCTGAGCCAGGGCGCGCGGCGGCCCTTGTCGCGCGCCTGGGGCGTTTCGGCGGTGATCGGGCCGTCGGCGCGGCCGTTGATGAACTGGTCGACGTAGGCGTTGCCCGAGTCGTCGATCTTGGACGCAGGCCCGCGCCAGATGATCCGGCCCTGGTGCAGCATGGCGATCTCGTCGGCGATCCTGCGGGCGCTGGCCATGTCGTGGGTGATCGATACGGCGGTGGCCCCCAGGCGGCGCACCTGCTCGACGATCAGGTCGTTGATGATGTCGGCGTTGATGGGGTCGAGGCCGGTGGTCGGCTCGTCGAAGAACAGGATCTCCGGGTGGCTGACCACCGCGCGGGCGAGGCCCACGCGCTTCTGCATGCCGCCGCTGATTTCGTTGGGGAACAGGTCGGCGACGTGCCCGGGCAGGCCCACCTTGTCCAACGCCTCGCACGCGCGGGCTCGCGCCTCACGGCGGGGAACACGGTCGGCGTTGATGAGGCGGAAGGCGACGTTGACCCAGACCGGCAGGCTGTCGAACAGGGCCGCGCCCTGGAACAGCAGGCCGAACTTGGACATGTGGCTCTCGCCGCCGCCGCGCTTCTTGGCCGCGCACACGGGCACCCCGTCCACCAGCACGTCGCCCGAGTCGGGCTGGAGCAGGCCGATGGCGATCTTCAGCGTCACCGACTTGCCCTGGCCCGAGCCTCCGATGATCACCAGCGAGCGGCCCACCGGCACGTCCAACGAGACGCCGTCCAGGACGGTGCGCCCCTCGAACTGCTTGGACACGTTGCGCAGCTCGAGTTTGGGCTGAGCGGGGTAGGGCAGGATGCCGATCATTTTGTGAAGATGCTCGTCAGCACGAAGTCGGCGGCGAACACCAGCACGGCGGCGGAGACCACCGCGTTGGTGGTGGCCCGCCCCACGCCCCGGGCGCCGCCGCTGGCGTTGAAGCCGTGATAGCAGCCCATGAGCGCCACCACGAAGCCGAACACCGCCGCCTTGACCAGGCCGGAGCCGATGTCCCAACCGGTGAGGAAGCTCCAGGTGGTCTCCACGTAGGTCGCGCCGTTGAAGTCCAGCGTCTGGGTCGAGACCAGCCAGCCGCCCAGGACGCCGATGGTGTCGGCGATCACCGTCAACAGCGGCAGCGTCACCACCGCCGCCAGCAGGCGCGGGCCGATCAGGTAACGGTAGGGGTCGACCTCCAGCGTGCGCATGGCGTCGATCTGCTCGGTGGCGCGCATGGCCCCGATCTCGGCGGCGATGGCGGCGGACACGCGGCCCGCCAGCATCAGGGCGGCCAGCACCGGGCCGAGCTCGCGGGTGATGCCCAGCGCCACGATCTGCGGCACGATCTGCTCGGCGTTGAAGCGCGCCCCGCCCGTGTAGATGTTGAGCGCCAGCGCCGCGCCGGTGAACACGGCCGTGAGCCCCACCACCGGCAGCGAGAAGTAGCCGATCTGCGCCATCTGCCGGGCGAGCTGGCGCGGAAAGAAAGGCGGGCTGAACGCCGCGGCGGTCCCCCGCCCGGCGAAGATCACCACGCGCCCCGCGCTGCGGAACATGGACAGGGTGGAGCGCCCGAGCGCTTGGACGGGATTCATGCGGCCGCGCCCACATAGGACGGCGTCACGCGCGCGCCCAGCCTCACCAGGATTTCGTAGGGAATGGTGCCTCCGGCCGCGGCCAAAGCGTCCAGCCCCGTGTCCGCGCCGAGCAGTTGGACGGCCGCGCCCGGACGGGCCGCGTCCGCTCCGGTCGCGTCCATCACGATCACGTCCATGGAGACACGGCCGAGGAAGGGCAGTCTGCGGCCATCGAGCGTTCCATATCCGCCGCCGCCCAGCGCCCGCAAGACGCCGTCGGCGTAGCCCGCCTGCACCACCGCCACCCGGCGCAGGTCCGGCGCGGTCCAGGCCGCGTCGTAGCCCACCGTCTCGCCCGGCCGCAGGGTGCGCACCTGCAGGATTGGCGCCTCGTAGGTCGCCACCGGGCGGGGCGCGCCGACGCCCGCGCCGTAGAGGCCGATCCCCGGGCGCACCATGTCGAATCGGTAGTCGCGCCCGAGGTGGACGCCCGCGGAATTGGCCAGGCTGGCGCGGGCTTCGGGGAACAGGGCCCGCGCTTGGCGAAAGCGCGCGAGCTGCAGCGCGTTCATGGGATGGTCCGCCTGTTCCGCGCAGGCCAGGTGCGACATGACCAGCACCACGTCCAGCCGCGCCAGCCGATCGGACGAGACGGACAGCGCCCGCGCGTCGTCCATCGTCAGCCCCAGCCGGTTCATGCCGGTGTCCACGTGCAGCGCCGCGGGCCGGCCGGTGCGCGGCGCACCCTCGCGCCAGGCGGCCACCTGGTCCAGGCTGTTGAGCACGGGGGTGAGGGCCGAGCGCTCCAGCCGCGCCGCCGCGCCCGGCGTGCAGCCGTCCAGCACGTAGATCACCGCCTCGCGCCCGCCCAGCGCCTCGCGCAGCGCCTCGCCCTCCGACACCCGCGCCACGAAGAAGCGCCGGGCGCCGTCTGCGAACAGGCGGCGCGCGATGGGCCCCGCGCCCAGGCCGTAGCCGTCCGCCTTGACCACGGGCGCGACCTCCGCTTCGCCCGCGGCCAGCTTCAGCGCGCTGTGGTTGGCCGCGGCCGCGTCGAGATCGACGAGGAGGCGGGGCTCGTCCAGGTCCTGCATGGCCTCGCGCTTAGCACCCGCCGCGCTGAGGGGGGAGGGCGGCTCACCCGAAGTCGTAGCGCCCCTCGCGGGCCAGGTTGCCGAACTTGGTCAGGTCCGCGTTGAAGGCGAGCTTGACGGTGCCGATGGGGCCGTGCCGCTGCTTGCCGATGACGCACTCGGCCATGTTGGCCACCTTGTCGAGATCGTCCTGCCATTGCAGGTGCTCAGGGGTGCCCTCGCGCGGTTCGGCGCGGCTGAGGTAGTAGCTCTCGCGGTAGACGAACATCACCACGTCCGCGTCCTGCTCGATGGAGCCCGATTCGCGCAGGTCCGAGAGCTGGGGCCGCTTGTCCTCGCGGTTCTCCACCTGGCGCGAGAGCTGGGACAGGGCGATCACCGGCACGCCCAGCTCCTTGGCCAGCGCCTTGAGGCCCTGGGTGATCATCGACACCTCCTGCACGCGGTTGTCGCCCTTGGAGCCGTCGGTGGTCACGAGCTGGAGGTAGTCCACCACGATCAGGTCCAGCCCCGCCGAGCGCTTGAGCCGGCGCGAGCGCGCGGCCAGCTTGGCGATGGAGAGGCCGCCGGTGGCGTCGATGTAGAGCGGGCTCTGCTGCACCTCCACCGCGCCGTCGCGCACCGCCACGTAGTCGCCGTCGTCGATCTCGCCCTTGCGCAGCTTGTCGGAGGACACGCCCGACACGTCGGCCAACAGGCGGGTGGCGAGCTGCTCGGCGCTCATCTCCAGCGAGAAGAAGGCGACCACGCCGCCGCTCACCGTCTTGCGAGAGCCGTCGGGCGCGGGCTCCCAGCCGTAGTTGCGCGCCACGTTGAAGGCGATGTTGGTGGCCAGCGCGGTCTTGCCCATGGAGGGGCGCCCCGCCAGGATCACGAGGTCGGAGGGGTGCAGGCCGCCCAGCTGCCGGTCGAGGTCGACCAGGCCGGTGGACAGGCCCGCGAGCCCGCCCTCGCGCTCCTTGGCCTCGGTGATCATGGTCACCGCGCCCGCGAGCGCGTTCTCGAAGGTCTGGAAGCCCTGGGACACGCCGCCGGTCTCGGCCAGGGCGTAGAGCTGCTGCTCGGCGGTCTCGATCTGCTCGCGCGCCTCCGTCTCCGCGTCGGCCCCCGCCGCGTGGGCCATGTCGCCGCCGATGCGGATCAGGTCGCGGCGCAAGGCGAGGTCGTAGACCATGCGCGCATAGTCGGGCGCGTTGGCCGCCGGAGGGGCGCGGTCCACGAGGTCGGCCAGGTAGCGAACGCCGCCCAGCGCCTCGAAGGCGGGATCGCGGCGGAAGCGCTCCATCAGCGTCAGCGGCTCGGCGAGCTGGCCCTTCCTGATGTGCTCCTCCATGGCCCCGAACAGGCGCTGGTGGAACGGCTCGAAGAAGTGGCGCGCCTGCAGCCGGTCGGAGAGACGCTCGTAGGCGGCGTTGTCGAACAGCACCGCGCCCAGCAGGGCCTGCTCGGCCTCCACGTTGGAGGGCAGGGCGGCCAACGGCGGCTCGGCGGGGCCGGCCGGGGTGAAGTCGTGCACGGGGGAGGTCATCGTATCGTCTTAACCCGCGGCGGAGCCCCCGCCCTGCGACTCCGCGGCCCCATCCACAAGCTGGACGCCCCTGGGGACGGATCGGTGGACGGCCCACGAAAAAGGGGCGGCGCGGATGATCCGCGCCGCCCCCCTTCATCTGCCTGATCGCTCCGTCAGGAGCGGTCGCAGCGCCTCAGTATTCGGCGTCGGCCAGCGCCTGGCCGGCGCCGCCCTCGACCATGTCCTGCGCGGCTTCGGCCGCGTAGGCGCGGTCGTCCTCGTACTGGCTGGCGATCACGTCCTCGCCGCGCGCCTGGCGTTCGGCTTCGTCGTAGGAGCGCGCGATGTTGATGTGGACGGTGACGGCCACCTCAGCGTGCAACTGCACGCGCACCTGGTGCACGCCCAGCGTCTTGATCGGGCGGTCCAGCACGATCTGCCCGCGCTGCACCTCCGCGCCTTCCGCGTTCATGGCGTCGGCCACGTCGCGGCCGGTGACCGAACCGTAGAGCTGGCCGCTCTCGCCCGCCTGGCGGATGAGCACGTAGCCCTGGCCGTCGATGCGCTCGCCCGCGCGCTCGGCCTCGGCCCGGTTCTCGGCGTTGCGCGCCTCGATCTGGGCGCGCTGGCCTTCGAAGGCCTTCAGGTTCTGACCGGTGGCGCGCAGGGCCTTGGTGCGGGGCAGCAGGAAGTTGCGGGCGAACCCGTCCTTCACCGTGACCACGTCGCCGATGGCGCCCAGGTTGGGCACGCGCTCGAGAAGTACGACTTTCATGTGCGCGGCCCCTTAGCGGACGACGTAGGGCAGGAGAGCCAGGAACCGGGCGCGCTTGATCGCCTTGGCGAGCTCGCGCTGGTTCTTCTGGCTGACCGCGGTGATGCGCGACGGCACGATCTTGCCGCGCTCGGAAATGTAGCGCTGCAGGAGCTTGACGTCCTTGTAGTCGATCTTGGGCGCGTTGGCGCCGCCGAACGGGTCGACCTTGCGGCGGCGGAAGAAGGGACGGCGGCCCGCGCCGCCCCCGGCGGGGGAGCCGGCGGCGGGAACTTCGGAGCCCGCGGCGTTCGTGTCGGACATGGTGCGGCTCTCCTCAGGCTTGCGGGGCGAAGTCGGCGCGGGGCTCGCGCGGGGCGCCGTCACGGTCGCCGCGCGGCTCGCGCGGGCCGTCGCCGCGCTCGGGACGATCTCCGCGCTCGCGGTCACGCTCGCGGCGGGCGAGCACGGGCGAAAGCTCCAGGTCGATCTCTTCCACGCGCACGGTCAGGTAGCGCAGCACGTCCTCGTTGATGGACAGCTGGCGCTCCATCTCCTTGACGGCCGCGGGCGGGCTGTCGAGGGCGAGCAGGGAGTAGTGGCCCTTGCGGTTCTTCTTGATGCGGTAGGTGAGGTTGCGAAGACCCCAGTACTCGATCTTGGCGACGGAGCCGCCGCCTTCCTCGATGATCGACTTGAGCTGGTCGTTGAGGGCTTCGGCCTGTTGCGGCGAGATGTCCTGCCGCGCGATGATCACGTGTTCGTAGAGCGCCATGTGCGCCTTCGCGTCCTCTTCCGTGGACCCGCCGGGCGGCGCGGCGCGCGGGCGGAAGATCGCGCGCGCCGCGACGGCTCCGTGCGCGGCGGGGCGGGCGCGAAGCCCGTCCCCGTTCGACGCCACGACGGACCGCCTGATCGGAAGCGGGCGGTTCTATACGAAATCCCGCGGTTTACAAGGCGGTGATCTCCCGCCGGTCAGCCCGCGTGCTTGAGCTTCTTCACTTCCGCCAGGGCGGTGTCGACGTGCTTGTCGGGGTTCAGGTTCGAGTAGACGAGTGCGATCTTGCCGTCCTGACCGATGACGTAGGAGGTCCGGTCCGACCAGCCGGGCTTGAGCGCCAGGGTGGACTTGTACTCTTTGGCGATGTTCGCGCCCGGGTCGGCCACCACCGCGAACTTGTCGCGGCACTCCACCTTGGAGAACTCGGCCACGCGCTCGACGTTGCCGGCGGTGACGCCCACCACCGTCGCCCCCAGACGCTCGAACTCGGGGGTGGCCTCGGCGAAGTCGTGGGCCTCCTTGGTGCAGCCGGAGGTGAAGGCGGCCGGGAAGAAGTACAGCACCACCGGACCCTTCTTCAGCGCGTCCGACAGCTTGAAGGGCGAGGTCTTGCCGGCCAGCGAGGCCTGGGCGGAGAAATCGGGGGCGTGGGCGCCGACCGGCAGGGCCGCGCGGGCGCTTCCGGCCGTGGCGGCGAGGAAGGCGGCGGCGGCGAGGGCGATGCGGCGCATGTCGGGTCTCCGGCGGGGTGGCGTCCTGTCTCGCCCGAGGATGGCGGGGGTGCAAGCCCGCTTGCCGCGGCGTCGGCCCCGGCCTACCCCTCGTCCGTCCGAGTCGGGCGGCGGCGGCCGTCCCGCTCCCGCCGGAGCCGCGCCGTGAGCCTCGCCTTCATCTTCCCCGGCCAGGGCAGCCAGCACGTGGGCATGGGGGCCGAACTCTCCGTGTTCCGCCCCGCCCGCGAAGTGTTCGAGGAGGTGGACGAGGCGCTGGGCCAGCACCTGACGCGGCTCATGCGCGAGGGCCCGCTGGAGGAGCTCACCCTGACGGAGAACGCCCAGCCCGCGCTGATGGCGGTGAGCCTGGCGGTGATCCGAACCCTGCGCGACGAGATGGGGGCGGGCGTGGAAGGGGCGGGGTTCGTCGCCGGCCACAGCCTGGGCGAGTACAGCGCGCTCGCCGCCTCCGAGGCGATCGGCGTGGCCGAGGCCGCCCGTTTGCTGAAGCTGCGCGGCCAAGCCATGCAGCGCGCCGTGCCCGTGGGCGAGGGGGCCATGGCCTCCCTGATCGGTCCCAAGTCCGACGTCGCCCTGGCCGAGGAGGCGGCGCGCGCCGGATGCGAAGTCGGGGTCTGCGCGGTGGCCAACGACAACAACGCGGGCAACGTGGTGATATCGGGCGACAAGGCCGGGGTGGAGCGCGCGATCGCCCGCGCCAAGGAGCTGGGCGCGCGCGCCGTGCCGCTCAACGTGTCCGCGCCCTTCCACTGCCCCTTGATGCGACCGGCCGCCGAGGAGATGGCGCAGGCCCTGGCCGGCGTGCGCTTCGTCCAGCCCAAGGCGCCCTTGGTGGCCAACGTCACCGCCCGCCCCGTGTCCGAGCCCGCCGAGTTCGCGGACCTGCTCGTCGCCCAGGTCACCGGCCGCGTGCGCTGGCGCGAGAGCGTCGAGTGGATGGCCGCCAACGGCGTGGAGCGCTTCGTGGAGGCCGGCGCGGGCAAGGTGCTGACCGGCATGGTCAAGCGCATCGCGCCCGAGGCTCAGGCCTGCGCGCTGATCAGCCCGACCGAGATCGAGGACTTCGCCAACTCGCTCTGAAGCGGGCGCGGCGCGGAAAACGCGGGAAAGACATGTTCGACCTGACCGGCAAGACCGCCCTCGTCACCGGGGCCAGCGGCGGCATAGGCGGCGCCATCGCGCGCGCGCTCCATGCGCGCGGCGCGGCCGTGGTGCTGTCCGGAACGCGGGAGGAGGCGCTGGCGGCGCTGGCGGCCGAACTGGGCGAGCGCGCCCACGTGGCGGCGGCCGACTTGTCGGACGCGGCCTCCGTCGACGGCCTGACGGCCCGCGCCGAAGCCGCCGCGTCCGCTCCGCTCGACATCCTGGTCGCCAACGCGGGCGTGACCCGCGACGGCCTGCTCCTGCGCATGAAGGACGCGGACTGGGACACGGTGCTGCGCGTCAACCTGGAGAGCTATTTCCGCCTGTCGCGCGCGGCGTTGAAGGGCATGTTCAAGCGCCGGACGGGGCGGATCATCGGCGTCACCTCCGTGGTGGGGGTGACGGGCAACGCCGGTCAGTCCAACTACGCCGCCTCCAAGGCGGGCATGATCGGCTTCTCCAAGTCGCTGGCGGCCGAGGTCGCCTCCCGCTCCATCACCGTCAACACGGTGGCGCCCGGCTTCATCGCCAGCCCCATGACGCAGGCGCTGAACGAGGCCCAGCGCACCGCCATCCTGGGCCGCATCCCCGCCGGACGCCTGGGCGAGGGCGCGGAGGTCGCCCACGCGTGCGTCTACCTCGCCAGCGACGAGGCGGCCTACGTCACCGGGCAGACCCTGCACGTCAACGGCGGCATGGCCATGCCCTGAGCCCCGGCGGGGCCAGCTTGGCGCCGCGAAAAAAGGTGTGCTAGGCCGTTGGCGACAGCGGCCCGGCCGTCCGAGACCGGCGGCGTGGGGTTCATCGGCCCCGCCCCGTCCAAACCCGAACGCCGCCGCCGGCCCTTCGCCGGCGCGGTCATGAGAAACAAAGGCTTGACCCATGGCTGACATCCTCGAGCGCGTCCGCAAGATCGTCATCGAGCACCTCGACGCCGACCCCGAGAAGGTGACGGAGAAGGCCAGCTTCATCGACGACCTGGGCGCCGACAGCCTGGACAACGTCGAGCTGGTGATGGCCTTCGAGGAGGAGTTCGACATCGAGATCCCCGACGACGCCGCCGAGCACATCCAGACCGTCGGCGACGCCGTGAAGTTCATCCAAGAGCGCACGGGCTCCTGAACCTGGGCGCGGTTCGTCCGCGCCGTCGAACCGCCCGGCCTCGGCCGGGCCCGCCGCCCTCGACCCTGTGCGTCGGGGGCGGCGCTTTCGTCCGAGCGGGCCCCGTGTAAGGTCCGCTCCCCCAAGCCCGGCGACTCGGCGAAGCGCGGGCAGGAGTCGAACCGCATGCGTCGCGTCGTCGTCACAGGCCTGGGCCTGGTCTCCCCCCTCGCCAACGGCGTGGAGGCGAGCTGGCGCGCCGCCCTCGCGGGCCGGTCGGGCGCGGGGATCATCTCCGCCTTCGACGCCACCGACTACGGCTGCCGCATCGCCTGCGAGGTGCCCCGGGTGGACGGGCGCGGCGGCGGCTCGCCGGACGACCCCGAGAGCTTCGACCCCGACAAGGTGATGAGCGCGCGCGAGCGCCGCCGCGTCGACGACTTCATCCTCTACGCCGTGGCCGCCGCCGACGAAGCCGTGCGCGACTCGGGCTGGGCGCCCCAGGACGAGGAGTCGCAAGAGCGCACGGGCGTGATCATCGGCTCGGGGATCGGCGGCCTCAACAGCATCGCCGAGACCACGCTGGAGCTGGAGGCCAAGGGCCCGCGCCGGGTCAGCCCGTTCTTCATCCCGTCCGCGCTGATCAACCTGGCGTCCGGCCACGTGTCCATCCGCTACGGCTTCAAGGGGCCGAACCATTCGGTGGTCACCGCCTGCGCCACAGGGGCCCACGCGGTGGGCGACGCCATGCGCCTGATCCGCCACGGCGACGCCGACGTCATGCTGGCGGGCGGGGCGGAGGCGGCCGTGTGCAAGCTCGGCATAGCCGGCTTCGTCGCCTGCCGCGCCATGGCCACCGGCTTCAACGACCGTCCCACCGAGGCCAGCCGCCCCTACGACCGCGACCGCGACGGCTTCGTCATGGGCGAGGGCGCGGGCGTGCTCGTGCTGGAGGAGCTGGAGCACGCGAAGGCGCGGGGCGCGAAGATCTATGGCGAGGTGCGCGGCTACGGCCTGTCCGGCGACGCCCACCACATCACCGCCCCCGTGGACGACGGCAACGGCGGCTACCGCGCCATGGCCGCGGCGCTGAAGAGCGCGGGGCTGGGACCGGGCGACATCCAGTACGTCAACGCCCACGGCACCTCCACCATGGCCGACGGCATAGAACTGGGGGCGGTGGAGCGCCTGCTGGGCGAAGCGGCCTCGGGCGTGGCCATGTCCTCCACCAAGTCGATGACCGGCCACCTCCTGGGCGCGGCCGGGGCGCTGGAGGCGATCTTCACCTTGCTGGCCATCCGCGACCAGGTGGCCCCGCCCACCATCAATCTCCACGACCCGGACGTGGAGACGCGCATGGACCTCGTCCCGCTGCAGGCCAAGCCCATGCGGATCGACGCGGCGGTGAGCAACAGCTTCGGTTTCGGCGGCACCAACGCCTCCGTCGTGTTCTCCCGGCTCGCGTGAAGCGCCCCGTCCGCACTCGGCGCGGCCGCGGCGGGGGAAAGGCGGCGGCGCGCGGCTGGTTCGCGGGGCTCGCCGGGGCCGGGGCGACCCTCGCCCTCCTCGCCGTGGTGGCGCTGGGGGCGGGGCTGTTCGTCTACCTCGCCCCGGGCCCGCGGGGCGCGGGGCCGCCGGGGACCACGGTGGTGCTTCGCCGCGGGGCGGGGCTCGCCGAGATCGGGGCCGCCCTGGAGCGCGGCCGGGTGGTCGGCTCGGGCGCGGTGTTCATGGCCGCCGCCCAGCTCTCGGGGTCCGCGCGCCGGCTCAAGCCCGGCGAGTACCGGTTTCCCCCGCGCGCCAGCCTCTCGGCTGTGATCCGCCGCATCCGCTCGGGCGAGATCGTCCACCATCGCATCACCGTACCCGAGGGGCGCACCGCCCAGCAGGTGATCGACATCCTGCGCGCCAGCGACGTGCTCACCGGCGAGGCCCCCACCCCGGCCGAGGGCGCGGTGCTGCCCGAGACGTACGACGTGGTGCGCGGGGAGAGCCGGGCGGCCGTGCTCCAGCGCATGATGGACGCGCGGGACCGCGTGCTGCCCGAACTGTGGAGCCACCGCCGCCCCGGGCTGCCCTATGCGGGGCCGGACCAGGCGGTGATCCTGGCCTCCATCGTCGAGAAGGAGACCCGGCTGCCGCAGGAGCGCGCGCGCGTGGCCGCCGTCTACCTCAACCGGCTGGCGCGGGGCATGGCCTTGGACGCCGATCCCACCGTGATCTACGGCCTGGGCCACGGCCTGCCGCTGGGCCGGCCCCTGACCCTGGCCGACCTGCGCGCCCCCGGCCCCTACAACACCTACGTCAATCCCGGCCTGCCCCCCACGCCCATCGCCAACCCCGGCCGGGCGAGCCTGGCGGCGGTGATGGACCCGCCTCAGACCCGGGAGCTCTACTTCGTGGCGGACGGCACGGGCGGCCACGTCTTCGCCGAGACCCTGGCCGAGCAGGACCGCAACGTCGCCAAGTGGCGGGCGATGGAGAAGGCGCACCGCTCCGCCGTCGTCACGACCACCACACGGACCGTCACCACCACCGCTCCCAGGGAACACCGCTGATGGCGCTGAGCGGCATGACGGGCTTCGGTCGGGCGGAGGGCGCGCAGGGTCTTTGGAGCTGGGCCGCCGAGGCGCGTTCGGTCAACGGACGCAACCTGGAGGTCCGCTTCCGCGGACCCTCGGGGTTCGAGTCGCTGGAGCGCGGCGTGCGCGAGGCGGCGCAGGCGCGTTTCGGCCGCGGAAACCTGCAGGTGTCGCTGCAAGCGCGCCGCGCCGAGGCCGGCGGCCGTATCCGCGTGGATACGGCCGAGCTCGACCGGTTGCTGGAGCTGGCCCGACCCTACGTGGAGAGCGGTCGCGTCGCCCCGCCCCGCTTCGACGGCCTGCTGTCGCTGCGCGGCGTGCTGGAGTCGGCGGAGGAGGGCGACGCCCCCGAAACGCGCGCCGCCGTGGAGGCCGCCATGGCCGCCTCCCTCGTCGAGGCGCTGGACGCTTTGGCCCGGACCCGCGCCGCCGAGGGGGCGGCGCTGCGTCCCGTCCTGACGGGCTTCGTCGAGCGCATCGCCGCCCTGACGCAGGCCGCGCGGGGCCAAGCCGCCGAGCAGGGGCCGGCGCTGAAGGCGCGCTTCGCCGCCCGCCTGTCGGAACTTCTGGGCGAGGCCGCGTCCGAGGAGCGCCTGGTGCAGGAGGCCGCCGTCCTGGCCGTGCGCGCGGACGTGCGCGAGGAGTTGGACCGGCTGGACGCCCACGTCGCCGCCGCGGGTGTGCTCCTGGCCGGCGAAGCCGCCGCCGGCCGTCGTCTCGACTTCCTGACCCAGGAGTTCATGCGCGAGGCGAACACCCTGTGCGCCAAATCCGCCTCGGTCGTGCTCACCGCCACGGGGCTGGAGCTCAAGGCGGTGATCGAGCAACTCCGCGAGCAGGTGCAGAATGTCGAGTGAAGCCGCCCGGGGTCCCTCCGTCGCGGCGGCGCGCGGCGCGTCGGAGCGGCTGCGGCGCGGGCTGATGCTGATCCTGTCCAGCCCTTCGGGCGCGGGCAAGACCTCGCTTTCGCGGCGGCTGGTGGCCGACCACGCGGACCTGGACCTCTCCGTCTCCTGCACCACCCGCGGCGCCCGCCCGGGCGAGCGGGACGGGCGCGAGTACCACTTCGTGGACCGTCCCGCCTTCGACCTGATGATCGCCGACGACGCCTTCCTCGAATGGGCGGACGTGCACGACCATCGCTACGGCTCGCCCCGCGCGCCGGTGCTGGGCGCCCTGGAGCGGGGACGCGACGTACTGTTCGACATCGACTGGCAGGGCGCGCGCGCCGTGGCCGAGCGTGCGGCGCAGGACGCGGTGCGCGTGTTCGTGTTGCCGCCCACCATGGTCGACCTCGGCCGGCGCCTGCGCGCCCGCGCCCAGGACGCCGAAGACGTGATCCGCCGCCGCCTCGACCGCGCCGCCGGCGAGATCGCCCACTGGGGCGAGTACGACTACGTGCTCGTCAACGACGACTTCGACCGCGCCTACGCCGACCTGGCGCACATCTACCGCGCCGAGCGCCTGCGCCGCACGCGCCAGCCCTGGCTGGGCGGCTTCGTGGAGGGGCTCGCGCGGGAGTAGGCGCGGCTCCGGCCTGCGCGGCGCCTTCGACGGGGGTGTCGCCTCAGCCGCCGCGCTGCCGCGCCGTCCAAATATCCGCCAGCCTGAGAAAACCCGCCACGTCCACCGTCTCCGCCCGCGCTTCGGGCGGGAGGCCGGCGGCGAGGCACAGGGCCTCGCCGCCCAACGGCTTCAGGCTGGAGCGGAGCATCTTGCGGCGCTGGCCGAAGGCGGCTCCCGTGACGCGCTCCAGCGCGGTGGTTCGGGCAGGGGAGGGGCGGTCGGCGCGCGGCTCCAGCCGCACCACCGCCGAGTCCACCTTGGGAGGCGGGGTGAAGGCGGCGGCCGGAAGCGTCATCACCGTGCGCGCGTCGGCCAGCGCCTGGGCGAGCACGCCGAGCCGGCCGTAGGCGTCGGTGTCCACCCCCGCGCAGATGCGCTCGGCCACCTCCTGCTGGAACATCAGCGTCATGGAGTGCGGCGTCCAGGGACCTGTCAGCCACTTCACCAGGAGCGGCGTGCCCACGTTGTAGGGAAGGTTGGCCACCACCCGGGCGGGGATGTCCGCCCAACCCGCCTCGGCCAGGAGGGCGGCCTCGTCCACCGCCAGCGCGTCCGCGTGCACCACGTGCAGGCGCCCCGGCGCGGCGGCGGCGAGTTCGGCCAGGAGCGGGAGGAAGCGCGCGTCCTTCTCCACCGCCACCACCCGCGCGCCCGCGGCCAGCAAGGCGCGGGTGAGGCCGCCCGGACCCGGGCCCACCTCGATCACGGGCGCCTCCGCGTCCGGAAGCCCCGCCAAGCGCGCGATCTTGCCGGTGATGTTCAGGTCCAGCAGGAAGTGCTGGCCGAAGCGCTTGTCGGCGGACAGGCCGTGGGCGTCCAGCGCGTCGCGCAGGCGCGGCAGGTGCGACAGGTCGGGCGCGGCGGCCACGGCGGGGGGCGTCAGGCGCGTGGGAGGCGGGCGGCCGCGCGCCGGTCGGCCATGTCGGACGCGAGGCGGATGGCGGCGATCAGGCTGTCGGCGCGCGCCAGCCCCCGGCCGGCGATGTCGTAGCCCGTACCGTGGTCGGGCGAGGTGCGCACGATGGGCAGGCCCAGGGTGACGTTCACCCCGCCCCAGAAGTCGAGCGTCTTGACGGGGATCAGCGCCTGGTCGTGGTACGGGCAGATCACCGCGTCGTAACGTGTGCGCGCCTCCGCGTGGAACAGGGTGTCGGCCGGGCGCGCGTCGCGGCAGTCGATCCCCTCGGCGCGCAGGCGCGCGGCGGCGGGGTCGAGCACGTCGATCTCCTCGCGGCCCAGCGCCCCGCCCTCGCCGGCGTGGGGGTTGAGCCCCGCCAGCGCCAGACGCGGGGCGACCACGCCGAAATCCTCCGCCAGCGCCCGGGCCAGCACGCGGCCGACCTGGACCACGGCGTCGACGTTCAGCGCGGCGGCCACCTGCGCCAAGGGCAGGTGGATGGTCACCAGCGCCGCGCGCAGGTCGGCGGCGGTGAGCATCATCACCGGGCCGCGGGGCCCGGCCATGGGCGCGCCCGCGGTCAACTCGGCCAGGAACTCGGTATGGCCCGGGAAGCCGAAACCCGCCTCGTAGAGCGGTTTTTTCGAGATGGGCGCGGTGACCAGCCCGCGCACCGCGCCCGAGAGCGCCAACCCCGCCCCCGTCTCGATCCAGCGCACCACGGCGGCGGCGTAGGCGGGCGAGGGCTTGCCGCTGACCACCCGCGCGGTGAGCGGCAGGTCGAGCACGGGCAGGGCGTGGAGGAAGACCGCCGTGGCCTCCTCGGGGGCGCCCACCCGTTGCACGGCCTGGGCGCCTCCCCGGGGGAAGGCGGCCGCGAGGCTGTCATGGTCGCCCACCACCACGAAGGCGGGGCCCGTCGCGCGCAGCTCGCGCCACGCCTTGGCGACGATCTCCGGGCCGATGCCGGCGGGGTCGCCCAGGGTGAGCGCCAGCGGGCCGCCGCCGCGGACGCCCACGGCGCGCGCGGCGGCTCCTACGGCCCCGCTGGGCGGGGTCATCGCGTCTCGATTTCCGCGGAATTGTGCAGGTCGCGCAGGTAGCGCCGCTCGATCATGGAGAGCTGCTCGCCGTACAGCCGGTTCTCGATCTCCGCGCGGCTGGGCGTCTTGCCCACGCTCGTCTGACGGCTGCAAAGGGCCAGCAGGTGCAGGCCCGCCTTGGTGCGCACGGGGCCGCCGACCTGGCCTGGCTTGAGGGTGTCGACCACCCGGCGGAAGTCCGGCGACAGGTCGGCGGCGTTGACCTCGCCCAGGTCGCCCACCACCACGCCCTTGACCTTGGCGGAAGCGGCGCCGAGCTGGTCGCAGCCGTGGGCGTCGTCGCGCAGGGCGGTCAGCTTGGCCTGGGCGGCGATCACCTGGTCGGCGGGCGCGTCGGGCGCCAGGCGCACGGCGGCCTGCTTGAGGGTCACCGTCTCGACCGCGACGCCCGAGCGCTTGTCGCGCAACTGCAGGATGTACACGCCGTCCGGGGTGGGCACCGGGTCGGACACTTGGCCGGGACGCAGGGTCTCCAGCGCGCGCTCCACCACCGGCTGCATCTCGCCGGAGGACAGCCAGCCCGAGTCGCCGCCGTTGGCCGCGGTCGGCAACGAGGAGAACTGGCGTGCGACCGCCGGAAAGGGCGCACCCTTGCGGATCTGGTCGACGAGCTGGGCGGCCCCGTCCTGCGCCTGTTGGCGGCCGCCCACGCGCTGGGCGTCCAGGAACACCTCGCTCACCAGGTACTGCGGCTTGGAGGATGCGGAGTTGATGCGTGCGATCGCCGAGTCGACCTGCTGGTCGTTGACGTGGACGTTGTCGCGGAAACGGCCGCCGATGTAGCGCCGCCAAGCGATGCTGGCCGTGATCTGGTCGCGCAGGGTGCTCTCGTTCACCCCGGCGTTCTTAAGGCTGGCGATCAGCTGAGCCGGCTTGACGTTGAATTGCTTGGCGAAACCGGCGACCTCCTCATCCACCTCCTTGGCGTCGGGAAGGAGGTGGACGCCCTTCTGCTTCTTCTCCACGGAGTGGATCTCCTGCATCTGCAGGCGTTCGTCGACCAAGCCTTTGAGCGCCTCGCGCTCGATCTCCGGCAGGTTCTGCTGGGTGACCTGCACGCCGCTGGAGATGATGAGCAGGCGCACGCGCTGGCGCAGGTCGTAGGTGGAGATGATCTCGTCGTTGATCACCGCCGCCACCGCTTCAGCCATGGGCGGAGGCGGCGCGGGGGCGGCGGCGTCCGCAGCGGGAGCCTCCGCGGCGGCCGCAGCCGGTGAGGGCGGGGGCGCCGGCTTCACCGTGTGGTGGTGCGGGGCGGCCTGGGCCGTCGTCGCCGTCAACAGGGCCGCGAGGGCGACCCCGGCCAACCGACGCGAAGCGTGCATGACTCTCGACTCCACGGGCCTTGGCGACACGCTAGCGACTTTCCGACTTGCGACGACCCACCTGGGATGTATCCCCCAATGTGGCGAGGGTTAGGCGCACCGTCACCGAATTGGACGAGCCGATCGCCGCCGCGAAGGTCTCGTCGTGGGTGTAGATCACGTCCACCCGGATGCACTCGTCGCGGTATATCAGGCCGAACTGCGAGACGGGGGTGATCTTCTGCTGAAGGTCGCGCGTCGCATTGACGCTGACCCCCCAGTTGCGCAACGGGTAGGCCTCCAGGCCCACGTTGGCGTCCTCCACCTTGCCGATGCGGATCACGCCCGACCCGTCCACGAACAGGCCGTTCTCGTTGTAGCTGTAGCGGACGCCGCCGCGAAGCTGGGGCAGGTTGACGTCGACCCCCGCCTCTTCCCGGTGCAGCTTGAAATCGTCCGCGTCCAGGCGCGAGCGGGTGAACACGGTGATGGGGCCGATCGGGTTGGCGGTGGCCGCCACCACATAGTCGGACGCTGTGCGGCGCAATCCCGATTGTTGGGTGAACACCTCGTCGGACTCGGTGCGGAACACTCGGCCCACTGTCAGGTTGGCGCTGCGGCCGGCCCCCCACAGCAGGTTGGCGCGTGCGCCCACGTTGGCCCGCGCGCCGCCCTCGTACTCGTCGAAGCCCGGGAAGCGGTTGAACGAGAACAGGTTGGTTTCGTCGAATTCGAAGGAAACGCTGTCCTCGTTGGGCAGGTCCGCGCGCCGGCCCACGTGGGGGGAGATTGCGAATTGCGCGATGGGCTCCAGCACGAGGCTGGACGTGCCGACCTGGCGGATCAGCGGCCAGCTCACCGTGGCCCCGAGCGTGCCCAGGGCGCGGCCGATCAGGTCGTCGGACGCGGTGACCAGGCCCGGCTTGCCCGTGGCCGGGTCGATGCGCGTGTCGTCCGCCAGCCGGGGGTCGCCCAGCGAGTACACGTCGCCGCGCGCTTCGGCGAAGGATTGCAGGCGCACCCCGTCCGGCAGGGCGAAGTCGCGCCGCCAGTCCAGTATGCCGCTGGCGCGCCGCTCGTCGTTGTAGGCCAGGGCCTGACCGTTCGCGGGGGTGACGCCCACCAGCCCGGCGTTGGTCGCGTCCGACAGGCGCTGCGCCCCGTTGGAGACGAGGCTGACGGGATCGGTGGCGGCGTACACGTCGTTGCTGCGCGTGAGCACCACCGCGCTGCCCCGGGCGCGCAGCCGGCCCCCGAACAGGTCGAAGTTTGGATCCCACCGCGCCTCGATCAGCGGGCCGACGATCGGAAAGGCCTTGCTGGTCTCGAAGGTCGCGCGGGTGACCGATTTGCCGTTCTCGATGTCGGTGGTCTGGCCGTTCTGCCGCTCGGACTGGAAGCTCAGCGCCGAGATCGACAGGTACGACTGGTTGTCCTCTCGCGTGGTGTAGGCCTGGGAGATCAGCCGGTCCGTGTCGGCCGGGAAGTCGCCGCGGTTGAGGAACACCCGCTGCACGCTGTAACGGCGGAAGAAGGTGGGATCGGTGACGCGCTCCGCCCCGAAGCCCCAGTCCCATTCGTCGTTCAAGTTGAACCGACCCTGGGCCAAGATGTAGCTACGGTTTGTGGCGTTTCCGTAAGTGCCGTGGCTGTCGAACAGCTTCTCGTTGGTGTAGCCGGTGCGAATGTCGAGCTTGCCCGAGTAGAAGTCCTCGGTCAGGTGTAGGTTGAGCAGGGGCCTGACCGCCGTATTGAATTGCGGCGAGATCACAAGATCGGTCGACGGGTTGAGCGCCAGCAGGTAACCCTGCTCATAAGACATCCCGCGACGCTTTGAGTACTGGATCCGCGGCGCCAGCAGGCCCGACCGACGCGGCGAGCTCGGATCCGGGTGCCAGAACACCGGGAAGTAGAGCACCGGCACGCCCTTCACCCGGATGATCGCGTTCTTGTAGTAGATGACTTGGTGCTGGCGATCCTGGATGATGCGCGTCGCCTGCACCGACCAGGTCGGCGTCTTCGGGGTCACGCCGTCGGCCTTGCAGATGGCGCAGGGCGTGTAGACGGCGCGGTTCAGCTCGTTGACCAGCTCGCTGCGGCGCACGGCCGCGCCCGCCACGATGGTGACGTTCTGCTCCAGCCGGGCGGCGAAGCCCAGCGCCACGCCCGTGCGCAACTGGTCGTCGAGCTGGATGTCCTGGCCGTACTCGCTGGTGCCGTCCGCGTTGACGATCACCACGTCGCCCACCGCGTGCGCCGCGCCGGTCACCGTGTCGTAGACCACCCGCTTGGCGCGCAGGGTGCGGCCCTGATAGCGCGCCTCCACATGGCCCTCGCCCGTGACCGTCTTGTGGTCGCGGTCGTCGATGAGCGTGTCGGCCTCCAGGTAGATGTCGCGGGGACCCAGGCCGTCGTCCGGCCGCACCACCGGCGGCTTGGAGCCGTGCTTGCCGCCCGACCCCGACTCGTCCTGGGCGTGGACGGCGTGGCCGCAGCCCAGCGCCGTCAGCGCCGCGCACGCCAGCAGGCGAACCCTCGACCGACCCGGGCGGCGCGCCGCCGCGGCGGCGAAGTCGAGGCGGGCGGTACGCGGCAAGACAGGGGTCCTTGGGAGGGGCCGGGGGCGGGAAGCTGAGCGCGGCTCCCGGCCGTTCGTCGTCGAGGTCGGGCCCGCCGTCAACCGTGCGCTCACCCGTCCTCCGTGTGGAGCAGCAGGGTGACGCCGGCGAGCAACGCCAGCGCCGGAGGGGCCCAGGCCGCCAGCACCGCGGGAATCCACTCGGCCTTGCCCAGCGAGCTGCACAGCTGGTTGAAGAAGAAGAACACGAAGCCCAGCGCCACCGCCGCCCCCGCCAGCCCCGCCAGCCCGCCCAGCCGGAGCAGGCGCAGCGAAAAGGCCGCAGCCAGGATCGACATGCCCGCGTAGAGCACCGGGATGGCCAGCAACTGCTGGAACTGCAACCGGTAGTTGGTGGCGGAGAAGCCCGCGCGCTCCGTGCGCGCGATCACTCCGGGCAGGCTCCAGAAGGGCACGGCCGCGGCGGAGGAGAAACGCTCCAGCGCGGTGCGGGGATTGAGGTTGGAGGGCGTGCTCAGCACCGGCGCCACGACGGCAGCCTGGCCCGGCGCACCCTCGCGCGCGTCCTTCACGCGCCACTCGCCCTTGAACAGTTCCGCTTCGCGCGCGTCGATACGTCGCGAGAATCGCGGGGCGCCGCCCGCGTCCATGCGGTACAGCCACATGGACACGCCCTCCAGCCGCACCCCCGGTCCCGGCGCCCGGCTTTCGGCGCGGATGATGGTCTGGGTGCGGCCGTCTCCCTGACGCAGCCAGAGCGGCTTCTTGGCCGTGTCGAGGTAGCCCTCCATCATGGTGGCCTTGGTGCGCTCGAACTGGGCGTTCATCACGGAGGCGAGCGGGTTGGCGAACAGCACCACCCCCACCCCGACGGCGGCGGCCGCGGCGGCGGCCGGCAGGATGAAGCGCCACGCCGACACGCCCGCCGCGCGCATGGCGATCAGTTCGCTGCGGCGGTTGAGGCCCACGTACGCCCCCAGCACGCCGAACAGGAAGGCGAAGGGCATGAGCAGCAGGATGACGCTCGGCGATTGCAGCAGCGTCAGGCCGATCAGGTCGACGACGGTGGTCTCCTTGGCGCGCACGCCCACGTCGCGCGACAGGGTCACGAAGTCGGCGAGGGTGATGATGGACGAGATCACCGCCAGGGCCGCGCCCACCCCGTAGAGGGTGCGCGTCAGCACGTACTTCTCGAGCGCCAGCAGCCGGGTGCGCATCAGGCGGGCGCGCCCAGGGGCGTGAGGCCGCGACCGCCGCCGCCGGCGGCTGGTGAGGGCGCCGGCGCGCCGCCCAGCGCGCTCAGGCCGCCGCCGGGAACGCGCGCCCGGAACAGGCGGTGCGCCGCCCACCAGGCGGGACCGAGCGGCACGGCGTACTGCAGCACGTTGAGCCAGGGCGCGCCGTCGCAGGCCGCCTCCGCGCCGAAGCCCAGTATGCGGATGGCCAAGGCCGCGCCCGAGGCCGCCAGTATCCGCCGGCCGTAGCCGATGCGGCTGAAGGCTCCGCCGATCACCGCGTGCAGGGCCAGCATCACGAACGTCAGATTGTAGAGCGGCGTCGCCAGCCGGTTGTGACCTTCGGCCAGCAGCTTTTTCTTATTGTGCCGGTCCCAATTCTGCCGCTTATCCGGGAAGAACAGTTCGTGAAGATAACGATCGCTCGCCTTAAAGTGGATCACCTCGGCCGTGTTGACGTAAGGGCTGAGGTCGAACACGTACTCGTCGTAGGTGAGGTAATTCAGCACCTTGTTGGAGCCGAATTGCTGTTGGGATCCGTCTTTCAGCAGGAGCACGGGCTTGTCGCCCTGCTTGCCGATGACGCCCCGGCGACCGTTGAAGACGGACGACTCGCCGCCCGGTTTCTGCTGCTGGATGAACACGTTGTGCAGCTCGCCCTGGGCGTCGGAGCTCTGGGCGTAGACGGTCAGGTCGCCCGAGGGCTGGCTGAACTCGCCTGGGCGCACGAGGCTGGCGGCCAGGTCCGTGCGCACGCGGAACACCTCGCGCCGCAGTTCCCGCTCGCACCAGGGCGTGACCCACAGGTTGACCACCAGGGTGACGAGGGTGGCCAGGGTGGCCAGGCGTACGGCGGGGGAGATGACGCTCCAGCGGCTCATGCCCCCCGCGAAGCAGACCACGATCTCCTGCTCGGTGTGGAGGCGGTTCAACGCCACCAGCGCGGCCACGAACAGCGCGATGGGCAGCACCATGGTGAACAGGTAGGGCATGCCCAGCGCCACGATCTTGGCGAACACCCAGGCGCTCTGGCGCTGGTCGACGATGATGTCGAGGGTCGACAGCGTTTGGCTGAGCAGCGCCACCGCGGTCAGGGCGGACACCGCGCCCACGGCCGGCCACAGGAGCTGGCGGAACAGGTAGCTTTCGATCAGTCGCATGAGGCCGTGTGTGGGCGCCCGCCCCGGCGAGCTGCGCGCCGGGCCGGGCCTTGAGGATACGCCGCCGCCGGCCGCTGTATATGCGGGGCGGCCCGGGGCGACAACCGGGCCGCCTTACCGGCCGGCGTCCGCGCGCCTATACGGACGAACGGCGTCGATCGCGCGGCGCGGAGCTCGTCCATGAAGATCGATTTCGTCCCGGCCCCGATCCCGACCTCGAGCCCGGCGGCCGCCGCCTCCGTCGCGCTGGCCACTCTGGTGTGGGAGGGCGGAACGCTGTCCGCCCCCGCCGCCCAGCTGGACGCGGCCACGGGCGGCGCGGTGTCGCGCGCCCTGGCGAACGGTCGCTTCAAGGGCGCCAAGGGGCGCACCCTGGAGCTGGTCGCGCCCTCCGGGCTGGAGGCGGACCGGCTGCTGCTGGTCGGCGGCGGACCGCAGGACGCGATGGACGCGTCGGTGGTGGAGCACGCGGCGGCTTCGGCCTACCAGGCGGTGAAGGCGTCCGGGTCCGAGCGCTTGGTCCTGAGACTCGACGACCTGTCCCCCGAACTGGTCGCCCACGCGGCCCTAGGCGCCAGGCTCGCCGCCTACCGCTTCGACCGCTACCGCACGACGCAGAAGGCGGACGCCCGGCCTTCGGTGGCGTTCTGCACGCTGGCCACGTCCGACCCGCAGGCCGCGCAGGCCGCGTACGCGCCGCTGGAGGGCCTCGCGCAGGGCGTGGCCTTCGCCCGTGACCTATGTTCGGAACCGGCGAACGTGCTCCACCCGGAGGAGTTCGCGCGCCGCCTGGAGGCGCTGGAGCGGCCGGGCCTGACGGTGGAGGTGCTGGACGGGGCGGAGCTGGAGCGCCAGGGTTTCGGCCTCCTGCTCGGCGTGGGCCGCGGCAGCGCGCGGGAAAGCCGTCTGGTGGTCATGCGCTGGCGCGGCGGGGCCGACCCGGAGGGGGCGCCCGTGGCCTTCGTCGGCAAGGGCGTGTGCTTCGACACGGGCGGGATCAGCATCAAGCCCGCGGACGGCATGGAGGACATGAAGTGGGACATGGGTGGGGCGGGGGCGGTCGCCGGCCTCATGCTGGCCCTGGCCGCCCGCGGCGCCCGCGCCAACGTGGTGGGGATCGTCGGCCTGGTCGAGAACATGCCGGACGGCGACGCCATCCGTCCCGGCGACGTGCTGACCTCGTTGTCGGGCAAGACGGTGGAGGTGATCAACACGGACGCCGAGGGCCGCCTCGTGCTGGCGGACGCGCTGTGGTGGTGCCGAGAGCGCTTCAAGCCCACGGCCATGGTCGACCTGGCGACCCTGACGGGCGCCGTCATCACCGCCCTGGGTCACGACTACGCCGGATTGTTCAGCAACGACGAGGGTTTGGCTTCGGATCTTCTCTCGGCTTCCCAGGCGTCGGGCGATCTGCTCTGGCGCATGCCCCTGCCGGCCGCCTACGAGAAGCAGATCGAGAGCCCCATCGCCGACCTGAAGAACGTCGGCGGGCGGCCGGGCGGGTCGATCACCGCCGCCTTGTTCCTGCAGCACTTCACCGGCGACACGCCCTGGGCGCACCTGGACGTGGCGGGCGTGGTGTGGAGCGCCGCGTCCAAGGGCCCGCTGGCTCCCAACGGCGCGACCGGCTTCGGCGTACGTCTGCTGGACCGTCTGGTGGCCGACCGATACGAGGCCTGACCAGGCCGATGGCGGACCCATCCTGCGAGGTCTGGTTCTACCACCTGGAGCGCTCGGAAGCGGACGCCGTCCTGCCCGACCTCCTGGAGCGGACATTGGCCCGGGGTTGGCGCGCCCTGGTGTTGGCGGGTGGGCCCGAACGGCTGGACGTGCTGGGCGGGCGGCTCTGGGCCTGGCGCGACGACAGCTTCCTGGCCCACGGCCGCGCCGACCAGCCCCAGCCCGAGCGCCAACCCATCCTCCTGTCGCAGGACGGCCGGAACCTGAACGGCGCCCAGGCCCTCTTCCTGCTGGACGGAGCCGAGGCGCCTTCATTCGACGGCTACCTGCGCTGCCTCGATCTGTTCGACGGGCGCGACCCGCAGGCGGTGGCCGGCGCGCGGGGACGGTGGAGGTCGGCCAAGGCGCAGGGCGCCCTGGTCTCTTACTGGCGGCAAACGGAGGCGGGACGATGGGAGAAGCAGGCGTGAGACGGATCGTGACAGCCGTCCTGGCGACGGCGCTTCTCGCCGGCTGCAAGACCTACCTGCCGGTGGACGACAGCGGCGCGCGCACCGCGCTCCCGCCCGGCCAGGCCTCCGCGACCCGCCCGCCCGCCGCCTACGCGCCGCCGCCCGCCCAGGCCGCGCCGTCCTACTCCGCCGCCAAGCCAGACCGGTGCGGCGCGTCCGACCTGGCCTACCTGGTGGGCAAGCCGCGCACGGAGATTCCCGTGCCCACCGACCCCGGCCGCCGCCAGGTGGTCTGCACCACCTGCCCGCGCGCGCAGGACCTGCGCACCGACCGCCAGACCATCACCTACGACCAGGGCACCGGCAAGGTGACGGGCGTCACCTGCGGGTGAGGCGTCATGCGCCCGCTTCGGCGCGCGCGCCCTCGTAGGCCTCGGCCGCCTCCATCCACTGCGCCTCCGCCGCGGCCAGGGCGTCGGCGGCGGCGGCCCGGTCGCGGCCCAGCCGCACGGCGCGGGGAGCGTCGCGGGTGAACAGGGCGGGGTCGGCGAGGTCGGCGTCGAGTTTGGCGATCTGAGTGGTGAGCGCCTCCATGCGCCGCTCCACCGTCTCCACCGCGCGGCGCAGGGGGGCGACGCGGGTGCGGGCGTCCGCGGCGGCGCGACGCGCCTCCTTCTGCGAGGCGGCCGCCGGCGCGCCGTCGCGCTCGGCACCGCCGGTGCGGGCGGCGATGCGCGCACGGTCGAGCACGAGGCGCGCGTAGGCCTCCATGTCGCCGTCATAGGGCTCGACCCGGCCGTCGGCGGCCAGCCACAGCCGGTCGGCCACCAGCTCCATCAGCGAGCGGTCGTGGGTGATGAGCACCACCGCGCCCTCGTAGTCGTTAAGCGCGTCCAGCAGCGCCCGGCGGCTGTCGATGTCCAGGTGGTTGGTGGGCTCGTCCAGCAGCAGCAGGTGCGGCCGGCTCATGGCCACCAGGTTGAGCAAGAGGCGCGCGCGCTCCCCGCCCGAGAGGTCCAGCGCGGTGGTGGCCTGCTTCTCGGTGGTCAGCCCCCATTGGGACAGGCGCGAGCGCCGTTCGGGCTCGGTGGCGTCGGGCAGGGCGCGGCGGATGATGTCCAGCGGCGTTTCGGCGGGGTCGAGCGCCTCGATCTGATGCTGGTGGAACCAGGCGACGCGCGTGCGCCGGTCGCGGTGCAGCTGGCCGGACAGAGGTTCCAGCGCTCCGGCCAGCAGCTTGGCGAAGGTCGACTTGCCCGCGCCGTTGACACCCAACAGGCCGATGCGGTCGTCCACGTCCAGCCGCAGGTTCATCCGGCTGAGGATCGGGCGGCCGTCATAGCCCACCGCCGCGTTCTCCAGCCGCACCAGCGGCGGGCTGAGCGGCCGCTCGGGGGAGGGAATGGCGAAGGGCGAGACGCGCGCCTCCAGGCTCACCGCCACCGGCTCCAGCTTGGCCAAGCGTTTCAGGCGCGACTGGGCCTGGGCGGCTTTGGTAGCCTTGGCGCGGAAGCGGTCGACGAAGCTCTGCAGGTGGGCGCGCTCGGCCTCGACCTTTACGGAAGCGGCGGCCTGCAGGCGCAGCTTCTCCGCGCGCTGGCGCTCGAAGGCGTCGTAGCCGCCGGCGTAGAGGTCGAGCCGGGCGTCGGTCAGGTGCAGGATCGAGTCGCAGGCGCCGTTCAGCAGCTCCCGGTCGTGGCTGATGATCACGCAGGTGCGCGGGTAGCGCTTGAGCCGCGCTTCCAGCCACAGGGCGCCCTCCAGGTCGAGGTAGTTGGTCGGCTCGTCCAGCAGCAGCAGGTCGGGCTCGGC
>CAXSDV010000022.1:4308-39729 GCA_964235945.1 uncultured Caulobacteraceae bacterium | reverse complement strand
AGGTCAGGCCCGCGTCGTGGAAGCGGCGGATGTCGAAGCGCGCACCGAGCGCGCGGCGGGCGCGGTCGCGGGCTCGCAGCCAGGCCACCTTGCCGACCATGTAGCCGCACGCCTGCCCCGGCCAGACGCAGTAGCGCTCCACCTCGGTGGTGGCGACGGAAACGGGGTCGCCCAGCTGGTCGACATAGTAGGCGATCGCCCGCTCGCGGCTCCAGTCGCGGGCGTGGACGCCCGTGTCGAGCACCAGGCGCACGGCGCGCAGCAGGGCGTCGTGCAGGTAGCCGATGCGGCCGAACGGGTCGTTCTCGTACATCCCCATCTCCTCCGCGAGCTGCTCGGCGTACAAGGCCCAGCCCTCCACGTAGGCGTTGTAGCCGCCGAGCTTGCGCAAGGTGGGCAGGGCCGCCTCCTGCTGGATGGAGATCTGCAGGTGGTGGCCGGGGATGCTCTCGTGGAACACGAGGGTGGGCAGGGTCCAGCGGGGGACCTCGGCCGTGTCGCGCAGGTTGATGTAGAAGGCGCCCGGCCGCGTCCCGTCCAGGGAGGCCGCCTGGTAGTAGCCGCCGGGCGCGCCCGCTTCGATGGCCGCCGGCACGCGTCGGATTTCGACGTGCGCCTTGGGCAGCACGCCGAAGTAGCGCGGCAGGGCGGCCTGCACCTGGGCGACCTTGACGTTCAGGTCGGCGATCAGCCTGGCCTTGCCCGCGTCCGTGTTCGGGTAGCGGCGCGCCGGATCGTCGAACAGGGCGCGCAGGCGGGCGCCCGTGGTCCCCTGCGTCATCGCCTGGCCTCGCAGGAGGACGTCGATGCGCGAGCCGAGGTCGGCCACCAGCTCCAGCCCCGTGCGGTGCACCTCGTCCGGGGTGAGGCGGGTGCTCGTGCCGGCCTGCAGCGACACGGCGTAATAGGCCTCGCCCCGGGGCAGGCGGCGCACCCCTGCGTCGTGCGGGGCGTGGCGGCGCGCGTCCTCCAGGAACGCGACCTGCCGGTCGAGGGCGGGGCGCACCTGGGACTCGTAGATCGCGGCGGCGGGGGTGGCGTAGTCGCCGGGCAGGCGCGCCGCCGCCGCCCGTCGCACCAGGGACTGGACGAGGCCCGCGCGCTCGGCCGGCGCGTCGCGCAGGGCGCGCAGCTGAACCAACGCCTTGTCCAGGGCGAAGTCCGGGGCGGCCACCCCGAGCCCTCCGTCGTGGCGCGCCCGCTCGATGTCGCCGTCCAGCGCCCCGGCGAAGGCGGACAAGCGCGCGAGATAGGCCTCGGCGTCCTCCCGGGTTGCGACCGGGTGCTGTGTGTCGAGGAAGTCGGGAACGCTCTGGTAGGCGCCGTTGAGCTGGCTCAGCACGTAGGGCGCGCCGGGACCGGCGTAATCGAAGGCGCGGTCGTAGTCCGCCTGGAGCCGCAGGCCGTAGATCACGGCCTCGTAATTGACCGCGTCGGCGGGGGCGAGCGGACCGCGGGCGGCGGCGGCCTCCAGCCGGCGCACCCCGTCGGCGGTGCGCGCCCTGGCGTCCGTGCGCGCGGCGGACGAGCGGTCGTCCAGGCGGAACCGGTCGCGGGCGCGGGGGCCGGTGTCGAGGCCCAGGCTCGTGGAGGTCTCGGGCGAGTGGTCGAGCACCTCGCCCAGCATGCGCGCGTACTCGGCGTTCAGGGCGGCGGCCGCCCCGCCCGAAACTTGGCCGCCCGGACCCTGGCCGCCCGGACCTTGGCCGCCCGGACCTTGGCCGCCCGATCGCCGGGCGCGGGCCGCCCCGGGCGCGGCGGTGGCGCACGCGGCGGTGGAGAGCAGGCGGCGGCGGGTGGGCATGGACGGGCCTTCGAGGAAGCGCCGCGCGATCTAGGCGCGCCGGACGGGCCGACGCAACGTCGCCCTCAGCCGGGCAGGCCGCGGGCGACCAGCCGCGCGCGCACCGCCCGGGCGAAGTCGGGCCGGGGGTGCAGCACGACGTCCGCCGGCGTTCCGCCGCGGTCGAGCACGACGCCCGCGGCGCGGATCCGGTCGGCGACGCGGGGCGTCAAGCGCGCGGCGTGCACGTCCGCGGCCAGCACGAGCACGGTCGCGAGCCCGAGGGCCGCGGCCAGGCGCACGCCTCCGGTCCGCGTCGTCGACGGCTCCAGGCGATCGCTCCAGCCCAGGATGACGCCCAGTTGCAGCAGGGCGGCGAAGGGGGTGTATCGCGTGGGCACGATCGGGGCGGGCAGCTCGTCCACCCGGCCGACGGCGGCCAGGGCGGCGGTCAGCGCGCCGAACACGACCAGGGCGGGGGCCGTGCGCTGCAGGACGCGGTCCCGCTCGCCCCGGTCGCGCCAGGCGTTCCGCAGCACGGGCAGGGCGGCGAGCCAGACGGCCGAGCCCGCCAGGGCGCCCAGCACGGTCGGGTGGAGGGCGCGGCTCCACGGCAGGCCGGCGAACACGGCGAAATAGGTGGCGGTCTTGAGCAGGTGGCCCGCCCCGCTCCCGCCCGCGCCCAGCGAGGTGCTGGGCACGCCCAGGCCCGCCTGGACGAGCGCGATGCAGAGAACGGCCGCGCCGCCCACCATCGCCGTGCGCCCGTCCCCGCGCCCTTGGAGGACGGCGCACGCCAGCAGGGCCGGCCACACCGCCAGCCCCGCGGCGTTGCCCAGGCCCGCCAGCCCCGCGCAGGCCAGGGCGGCCCAGAAGGCGGGCGAGGCCCAGCCGCGGGCTTCGGAACGGGCGAAGAGCACGCAGGCCGCCAGCGCCGGCCCGGCCACGAACAGGTAGACGGAGAAGACCGGGAAGGCGAAGTCCTCGGCCAGGGCGCCGTCGGTCAGCACGAGCCCGGCGGCCAGCGCCGCCCACAGCCGCCCACGGGCGGACCCCGTCCGCCCGGGGGCGCAGGGAGGCGGGCGCGCGAGCGTCCAGGCCAGAACCGCGGCGCCCGCCGCCCAGAGCAGGCCCGCCAGCACGAGGAAGGCCGGCCAGCGACCGCGCGACACCTCCAGCTCCAGCGCCTCGGCCAGGCGCGCGAGCGCGATGCGCTGCTCGGTGTGGGGCGACCACAGGTAGCCGAGCCAGTCGCCGGTGCGCTCCGTCCGCAGCACTTCGAAAGCCCAGTCGTGGGCGTCCGCGTAAGGCGCGCGCAGGTAGGCCGCCACGCAGGTGCGCACGAGCAGGGCCGCGGCGGCCAGCACCAGCAACGCGATCCCCGCCGCCTCCAGCCGCAGGCGCGCCGGGTCTGCAGCGGGAGGAGGCGCCGTGGGCGGAGCCTCCGGCGCGTCCAGCGGCTTCAACTGCTGCAGCGCCATCCTTGATTCCTTGGAGCCGGCGCGAATCACCCGGCCAACTGGGACTTCACACGTTCGGCGAGGATCTTGATGTCGATGGGCTTGGGCAGGAAGGTCACGTCGTCCTCGCCCTCCAGCAGGTCGGAGAACTCGGCCTCGGCGTAGCCCGAGATGAACATCACCTTGGCCCCGTTCAGGAAGGGACGCGCCTTCTTCAGGAGCGTCGGGCCGTCCAGCCCCGGCATGATCACGTCCGAGATCAGCAGGTCGATCTTGCCCGCGTGCGCCTGGGCGACCTCCAGCGCCTCCTCGCCGTCCGCCGCCTCGATCACCTCGTAGCCGCGGGCGCGCAGCAAGCGGGCGGCCACCACGCGCACGGCGTCCTCGTCCTCCACGAACAGGATGCGGCCGGCGCCCGACAGGTCGCGCGGCGCGGGTTTGGGCTTGGCGGAGGCGGGGACGGGCGCGGGCGCGGAGGCGGAGGGGACGTGGATGGGCAGAAAGATGCGGAACGCCGCGCCCCGGCCGGGGGCGGTCTCCACGTGGATCCAGCCGTCCGCCTGCTTGACGATGCCGTACACGGTGGCGAGGCCCAGCCCCGTGCCCTCGCCCACGGGCTTGGTGGTGAAGAAGGGCTCGAAAATCTTCTCCGCCACCTCCGTCGGTATGCCCGGCCCGTTGTCGGCCACCTCGATCAGGGCGGCGCCGTTGGGGGGCGAGGCGGGATAGCCCAGGGCGTAGGCCTCCGCCTGGGAGAGGCGCGCGGTGCGGATGTGGACCACCCCCGCCCCGCCGTCCGCCGTTCCGTGGGAGCGCAGGGCGTCGCGCGCGTTGACCGCGAGGTTCATCACCGCCGTCTCCAACTGGCCGCGGTCGGCGCGCACCAGGGGCGGATCGCGGCCGTAGTCGGTGACCAGGCGCACGTCCTCGCGCAGCAGGCGGCGCAGCAGGACCTCGAACTCGCTCATCAGCGAGCCGAGCTCCAACGTCTCGCGCTGCACCGTCTGCTTGCGCGAGAAGGCCAGGAGTTTCCTCACCAGGTCGGCGGCGCGCACCCCCGTCTGGCGGATCTCGTTCAGCCCCTCGTAGGAGGGGTCGCCCACCGGGTGGCGGTGCAGGAGCTCGTCCAGGCGCAGCTGGATGGCGGTGAGCAGGTTGTTGAAGTCGTGCGCCACGCCCCCCGCGAGCTGGCCGATGGCCTGCATCTTCTGGCTCTGGGCGAGCTGGAGCTCGAGCTGCTTCTGCTCGGACACGTCCAGGAGGTAGGCCACGCGCCGCCCCTCGCCGGAGGTGACGTACAGGTGGACGGTCTTGGGCCGGGTGAGCGCCAAGCGCACCTCCACCGGCCCGCCCGGGCGCTGGGCGAGGCGCGCGTGGGCCTCCGCGCGGCCGGCCGGGTCGATGAGCTCGGCGAACGGCCGCCCGGGCGAGGCGGCGCCCTCCGCCATGCCCACCAGCGCCTCGTTCACCCGCAGGATGCGCGCCTCGAACGGGTCCGGGCCGTCCAGCAGGGCCGCGCCGAAGGGAGCGGCGGCGGCGAAGGCGTCCAGCATGGTGGCGGTGGGATTGAAGGCGGGGCGGGCGGGCGCGGCGACGGCCTCCACCGGAGCGGGCAGGCGCGGCGCGTCGGCGGGCGCGGCCTCCGGCTGAAGGCGCAGCAGCAGGCGCGATCCGCCCAGGCGCGACACCGCGGCGCGGCGCGGCCCGAGCTGGGTCGACACCTCCGCCTCCCCCGCGCCGGAGCTGCGCGCGGCGGCCAGGGCGGCGTAGAGCCCCTCCCCCGCGCCGCGCGGCAGGCGGCGATCGGCCCCGTGCCACAGGCCGCGCCAGCCGGGATTGGCCGCCAGCACGCGCCCGTCCTCCGCCGCCACAGCCGCGGGCTCGGCCAGCGCCTCCACCAACGCCTCGTAGTTGTCCGGCGAAGGCCGCGCCGCGCGCGGGGCGGGCCCGGACAGGGCGAACACGCCCAGCACCGAGAAGCCGCCCAGGCCCACCAGCAGCAGGAGGCCCGCCCCGCTCACCGGGCCCGCGCGGAAGGCGGGATAGGCGGCGGCGGCCACCGCGCAGACGAAGAACACCGCGGCGGCCGCCGTCAGCGGATCGCTCCTGCGGCGGGCGGAGGTCTTCGTCTGGGTGTCGGCCATCGGCGCCCCGTGGGCGACGGACGCCGTGCGGCGCCGTCGTCAGGATGAAGTCAGGCGGCGACCATAGCGGCTATCGCGGCGTGGCGTGAGGCGCCGTGGAGACGCGCGAACGCGGACGGCCGGCGGAGAGGATCACGCCGATCAGCCGCGCCACCGCCTCGTAGTGCTCGCGCGGGATGGTGCGCTCCACCTCCACGGCGGCGTACAGCGCGCGGGCCAGCGGCGGATCCTCCACCACGGCCACGCCATGGGCCTCGGCGATCTCGCGGATCTTGAGCGCCAGGCTGTCCACGCCCTTGGCCACGCACAGGGGGGCGGCCGTCTCGCCCTGAACGTAGCGCAGCGCCACCGCGTAGTGGGTCGGGTTCATCACCACCAGGGTGGCGGTGGGCACCGCCTGGGCCATGCGGCGGCGCGAGCGCTCCATGGCGATCTGGCGGCGGCGCGCCTTGACGTGGGGATCGCCGTCCGCGTCCTTATGGTCCTGCTTCACCTCCTCGCGGCTCATCTTCATGCGCTGGGTGAAGCGGAAGCGCGACCACAGCCAGTCGGCCCCCGCCAGCACGCCGGTGGCCGTGAGCACGCTCACCGCCATGGCGCGGACGAGCTCGGCGGCGAACGGCAGGATGGCGGCGGGGTCCAGGGCGGAGAGGCCCTGCAGCGCGTTCATGTGCGCGCGCAGCGCCCACCAGCACGCGCCCGCCACCGCCGCGAGCTTGACCAACGACTTGAGGAAGTTGACGAGGTTGTCGATCCCGACCAGCCGCTTGAAGCCCTGCAGCGGATCGACCTTGGAGGGATCGGGCGCCAACTTGGAGGGGCTCCACACCGGCCCCTGCTGCAGCAGGGTCGCCGCGGCCCCCGCCACCCCCGACGCCACCAGCACCAGCGCCGCCGGCCAGGCGGCGATCGCGGCGGCGTAGAGCACGCGCACGCCGTCGCCGCCCGACAGGCGGTACGCGTCCGGGTGCGCGAGGAAGGGCAGGAGCGCTTCGGCGATCCCGCGGCAGAAGGCGGGCCCGCCCCCCAGCACCAGCGCGCCGGCCACCAGCAGCACGGCGAAGGCCCCCACCTCGGGTGACTTGGCGACGTCGCCCTTGCGGCGCGCCTCCTCGATCCGCCTCGGGGTCGGGTCTTCGGTCTTGGAGGCGTCGTCGGCGCCTTCCGCCACCTCAGCCCACCCCCGCCAGGCGCTCGGCGAACTCGCGGTAGCGGTCGGTCCACACGAGGCCCAGCACGCCCAGGCTGACGGCGAACACCGACAAGCCCAAGAGCACCGCCAGCGGCGTGGCCACGAAGAACACCTGGAACTGCGGCATGGCGCGGCCGATCAGGCCGACCGCCACGTTGAAGATCAGGCTGAACACGATCACGGGCGCGGCGAGCTGTATGCCGATGGCGAACACCTGGCCGAAGCTCCTGACCATGAGCTCGCCGAAGTCGCGCACCGGCACGCCCCGGGCGGGGGCGAACAGGTCGTAGGAGCGCGCCACCCCCGCGATGAACACGTGGTGCAGGTCGGTGGCGAACACGAGCGTGAGCCCCAGCACCGACAGGAAGGTGGCCAGGGTCGCGGTGGGCTGGGCCAGCAAGGGATTGGTGGTCTGGGCGAAGGACAGGGTGGTCTGGATCGACACCACCTCGCCCGCCACCGCCAGCGCCATGGTGAACAGCCGCAACAGCGTGCCCAGGCCCAGCCCGATCAGCACCTCGATCCCCACGGCCGCGCCGAGGCCGCCCACCGTGTCCGGCACGGGCGGCAGGTGGGCGCGCACCACGGGATAGAGCACGAGGGCGAACACGAAGGCGAAGGCCAGGCGGATGCGCGGCGGCACCGCGCCCTCCCCCACTCCCGGCAGCAGCAGGGCCAGCGACCCCACGCGCGCGAACACCAGCCCCGCGCCGTAGACCTGGACGGGAAGCGCGTAGTGCTCCACCCCCGCGCCCGCCGCTCACATACCCGCGATGCGGGCGGCGATGCCGCGCATGAAGCCGCCCAACAGCATGCCCATCAGCGGCAGGAAGACCAGCAGCGACGCGAAGATGGCCACGATCTTGGGGGCGTAGACCAGGGTCTGCTCCTGCACCTGGGTCAGGGCCTGCAGGAGGCCGATGGCCACGCCGACCACCAGCCCCACCAGCAGCACGGGTGCGCAGAGCTGGAGGGTGAGCCAGATGGCGTCGCGCCCCACGTCCATCACCTGCGCGCCGTCCATGAACTCCGCTCCGCACCGTCGGTCCGCCCGCAAGCTGGGCGGTCGCGGTTAACGAAAGATGGCGCGGCCGGAAGATTTTGCCGGGCGGTCCCCGGCGGCTATGGAGACGGCCAGCTTCCTTCCGGAGACCCTTGATGGCCGTGAGCCGTATCGACGATGCAGAGGAGGGCCGCGCGGGCACGCCTCCGGCCGACACCGCCCCCTCGCCGGACCGGCCCTCCCAGGCTGACGCGGAGGCGGCGGTGCGCGTGCTGCTGGCCTGGGCGGGGGACGACCCGGCGCGCGAGGGCCTGCTCGACACCCCCAAGCGCGTGGCCAAGAGCTATCGCGAGCTGTTCGCCGGCTACGACGCCGACCCGCGCGCCTACCTGGAGCGCACCTTCGAGGAGGTGGGCGGCTACGACCAGCTGATCGTGCTGCGCGACATCCCCTTCGTGAGCTGCTGCGAGCACCACATGCTGCCGGTGATCGGCCGCGCCCACGTGGGCTACCTGCCGCGCGACCGGGTGGTGGGCATCTCCAAGCTCGCCCGGGTGGTCCACGGCTACGGCCGGCGGCTGCAGATCCAGGAGAAGATGACCGCCGAGATCGGCCGCGCCATCGAGGAGGTGCTCCAGCCCCACGCGGTGGGCGTGGTGATCGAGGCCGAGCACAGCTGCATGACGCTGCGCGGGGTCAACACGCGCGGCTCCCAGCTCACCACCAGCTACCTGTCCGGCGTGATCCGCGACGACTCCCGCACCCGGGAGGAGTTCCTGCGGCTGGCGCGCGGCTGAGGCGCGCGGCTCACACCTTGCCGAGGGTGGAGGCCAGGAGCAGTTCGGCGCGCCGCTTCAGCTCGCCGGGCTCGCGCCCGCGCAGGTGGTCGCGCGCGAAGCGGACGTAGGCGACGGCGGGGAAGCTCGCCACCGGCAGGGGCCGCAGCTCCTTGACCGCCGCCTTCAGCGCGTCGACCGCGCGGGTGCGTGCGCGCTCGGCCAGGGTGTCGGGGGGAACGTCGCCCCAGTCGCGCGGGGCCCAGCGCCGGCCCCGCTCCGCCCAGGCGGGGCCCGAGCGCATCAGCGTCGTCCAGCCCCAGGCGCGGCCGGCGGAGAGCACGGTCTGCGGCGGCGCACCGGGGTCGAGCAGCACGATCGCCGCGCGCATGAGCGCCCCCGCCGTCGCGTCGATATAGGCCAGCAGCGCCGCCTCGTCCGGGAACGGCTCGGGCTCGAGGTCGAGGTGGCGCGCTTCGACGATCTCGCCCAGCACCGCGGGCGACAGCGCGCCCGACTTCAGCGCCGGGGCCACCGCCTGCAAGGTGGGATGCCCGCGGGGAGCGCCGTTCGCGGCGGCCTCCAGCGCCTCGCTCCACCAGGCGAAGCGCACCTCGCCCAGCATGGGCTGGCTGACCTGGGGGGCGATGCGCGCCAGTTCGTCGTTGAGCGCGTAGAGCGCCATCAGGTTCGCGCGGTCGCCCGGGTCGGCCACCAGGCGCGCGGCCAGCCAGCGGTCGGGGTCGGCGCGGCGGACGTGGGCGTCCACCTCCTCGGCGGAGGCGGAACCGCCCTCGGCGGCGGGGTCGTCGGGGGGAGCGTCGGCGGGAGCGTCAGGCATGGCCCGCACCAACCCGCGCGGGTCCGCCCCGGTTCAGACGTCCGGGTTCAAACCGCCAGGAGCGCGGCGGCGAGGCGTCGTCCATCGGCGGCCAGCACGTTGTAGAGCCTGCAGGCCTCGGGCGTGGTCATCACCTCCAGGCCCACGCCGCGCGCGGCCAGGTGCTCGCGCACGGGGCGGGGAGCCGGCCGCAAGACCGCCCCCACGCCCAGGAGCACGAACTCCACGAGGTCCCGCCCCGCCTCCACCGCGTCGTCCAGGTCGGCGGGGACGAGCGCGGCCAGTTCACGCGGCGCCCAGGGGCGGGCGCGGTCGTCCAGGATCAGCACCGAGCCCTCGATCCGCTCGCCGCCCACGCGGAAGCCGCCGGCGCCGAAGCTCTCCACGGAGGGCGGCTGGCGCAGGTCGGACACCGCGCGGCTCAGCGGCCGGCGGGCGCGGTGGCGCGCCGGCGCGAGGGACCGGGGTCGACGGGAGCGGCCGGCGCGTCGTCGCGCTTGACGCCCCACAGCAGGATCACCGGCAGGGCGACGTAGATCGACGAGTAGGTGCCGATGATGATGCCGAACACCATGGTGAAGACCAGCGGGAACAGCGCGGCGCCTCCCAGGAACAGCGCTCCCACCAGCGCCAGGAGCGCGGTGGTTCCCGTGATCAGCGTGCGCGAGAGCCGCTCGTTCTCCGACAGGTTGATGACGTCGCGCAGCGGCGTGCGGCGATACTTGCGCAGGTTCTCGCGCAGCCGGTCGAAGGTGATGACCTTCTCGTTCATCGAGTAACCGATCACGGTCAGCAGGGCGGCGATGGAGGTGGTGGAGAACTCGATCTGCAGCAGCGAGCACACGCCGATGGTCAGGAACACGTCATGGGCGATGGCGATCACCGCGCCGAAGCCGAATTGCAATTGGAAGCGGAACCAGATGTAGACGAGCATCAGCGCGATGGCGACGCCCAGCGCCACGAAGCCCGAGCGGAACAGCTCGCCCGAGACCTTGGGGCCCACCACCTCCACACGCTTGAAGGCGATGCCGGGAAAGCGCAACCCGAGCTTCTGCTCCACCGAGTGCACCTCCGCCACGGGGTCGGCGCCTTCGGGGCGGAAGCGCAGCATGGCGCTGGTGGGCGCGCCGAAGCCCTGCACCTGCGCATCGTGCACGCCGATGCGCGACAGCTCGGTGCGCAAGGGCGCCAGCGGCGCGGGACCGGGGGTGACCACCTCGATCAGCGTGCCGCCGCGGAAGTCGATGCCGAGGTTCAGCCCGAGGGTGGCGAAGCAGACGATCGAGCCCAGGATCGCCAAGCCGGACAGGATGGCGGCGATGGGGGCGAAGCGCACGAAGTCGAACTTCGTCTCGTGCGGCAACATGCGGGATAGGGGCCAGGCCATGGGTGGATCGCGCCTCAGATCGGCAGGACTTTGGGCTTGGCGGCCCGGAACCACCAGCCGATCAGCACCTGGGTGATGAGGATGGAGGTGAACAGGGAGGTCAGCACGCCGATGGCCAGCGTCAGGGCGAAGCCCCGCACCGCGCCCGAGCCGAACTGGAACATGATGGCCGCGGCGATCAGGGTGGTGACGTTGGCGTCCATGATGGACACCAGGGCCCGGCGGAAGCCCTGGTCGGCGGCCAGGAGGGCGGTGCGCCCGGCGCGCGCCTCGTCTTTCATCCGCTCGTAGATCAGCACGTTGGCGTCCACCGCCACGGCCAGCGTCAGGATCAGGCCGGCCACCCCCGGCAGGGTCAGCGTGGCCTGGGTCAGCGACAGCACCGCCACCAGCATCAGCACGTTCACCACCAGCGCCACGGCCGCGAACACCCCGAACAGGCCGTAGGCGAGCACGATGAACACGATGATCGCCACCGCGCCGATGGCCAGCGAGGTCGCCCCCGCGCGCACCGCGTCCGCCCCGAGCTCGGCCCCCACCGTGCGCTGCTCGATCACGTGCAGCGGCGCGGGCAGGGCGCCCGAGCGCAGCAGCAGGGACAATTCGTTGGCCTGGTCCTGGGTGAAGCTGCCGCTGATGACGCCCGTGCCGCCGAGGATGGAGGTCTCGATGGTCGGCGCGGAGATGTACTTGCCGTCCAGCACGATGGCGAAGCGCTTGCCGACGTTCTGGGTGGTGGCGTCGCCGAAGCGCTGGGCGCCACGCCCGTTGAAACGGAAGCTCACCGCCGGGTTGTTGTTCTGGTCGAAGGTCGGCTTGGAATCGACCAGGTCCTCGCCGGACACGAGCTGGCGGCGGCTGAGCACCAGCGGCGGCGAGCCCGGCGTGGAGCCCGCCATCACCTCGCGCCCGACCGGCGCCACCCCGCCGGGCTGAGCGCCCGACTGGTCGTCGTCCACCATCTGAAAGCTGAGCTTGGCGGTCTTGCCGATCACGTCCTTCAGCTTCTGCGGGTCGCTCTCGCCCGGGGCCTCCACCACGATGCGGTCGGAGCCCTGCTGCAGGATGGTGGGCTCGCGGGTGCCGAGCTGGTCGATGCGCCGGCGGATGATCTCGATGGTGCGGCGCACCGCCTCCGCCCCGTTCACCGCCGCCCAGCGCGAGGTGGGGCGCAGGAGGAGCGTCTGGTCGGGGGCGCGCACCACGTCCAGGTCGCGCACGCCGCTTCCGGCCTGCACCTGGGCGAGGCTCCCCAACACCTTCTCCGCCGCGTCCAGCTTGGTCGGATCGCTGATCCGAACGCCGACCTGGCCGCCGCGGACGCCCAGGTCGGTGAAGGCCTCGCCGTCGGCGGCCAACGCGGTGCGGGCGCTCTCCACGTACTGGGCGAGCTGCTCGCGCTGGAGCGCGGCGGTGTCCACCTCAAGCAGGAGGTAGGAGCCGCCCTGCAGGTCGAGGCCCAGGTTCAGCCGCTGGCTGAGCGCCGCCGGCAGGTGCGCGTTCGGCAAGGCGTTGGGCAGCGCGAACACCAGGCCGAACACGGCCGCGGCCACGACCAGGGCGATCTTCCAGGCGCGGAGCTGGAGCATGCGGGCGTCAGGTCCGGCGCGTCAGGACTTGCGGTCGTTGGCCGGGGCGGGCGTCTCGGGCGCGCGCACGTCGGCGATCATGCTGCGCACCACCTTGACCGTGGTGTTCGGGGCGATGTCGACGGCCACCTCCGTTTCGTCCACCCGCGACACCCGGCCCATGATGCCGCCGGTGAGCACGATGGAGTCGCCGCGCTTGAGGGCGCCGAGGGTGGCCTGGTGCGCCTTCTGCTTGGTCTGCTGGGGCCGCAGCACCAGGAAGTAGAACAAGGCGAACAGCACCGCCGGCAGCAGGATCGGGCCGAACGCGTCCAGCGGTCCGCCACCGCCGGGAGCGGGGCCGTGGGTCTGGGCCTGAGCCGTGGAGGCGAACATACGAACTCCGAGAAACGCGCGAGGTCCCGCGCACCCGGTGCGGGCGGCGGGGGTGGCCGGAAAGGCGCGGAAGCTATGGCGCTAAGGCCCTCTTGGCAATCGCCGCGAAGCCCGCGGGGCCGCGCCGGACGGCGTCAGGCGCCGGGCAGGACGAGCTGGGGATCGACGGGCCGCGCCTTCTCCGTCGGCTGCGGGGCGTAGCGCACCTCGAAATGCACCTGGGCGCGCTCGGCCGCGCCCGTGCGCCCGGCCAGTCCGACCTGCGCGCCCTGCGCCACCTGGTCGCGGGGGCGCACGGTGATGCGCTGGAGGTTGGCGTAGATCGTCACCCAGCCGTCCGCGTGCTTGACCGCCACGAGGTTGCCCAGCGCGGGCACGTCGTGGCCGGCGTAGACCACCTGCCCGCCGGCCGCCGCGCGCACCGCGTCACCCTCGGTCGCGGCGATGTCGACGCCGTCGTTGCGCTGGCCCGGGCCCTTGGGGCCGAAGGTGGAGAGCACCGCGCCGCGCACCGGCCACACGAAGCGCCCCCGGCCGGACGCCACCCCCGAATCCGCCGCCGTCGACGGCGCGGGCGGAGCGTTCGCCGCGACCGCGAACGGCGCGGCCAGAACGACGGCGGGCGGCCGGGCCGGGGCGCGAGAGGCGGCCAGGGCCGCGGCGCCCTGGGCGTCCGCCTCCGTGCGGCCGGGATGAACGTGCGCGGGCGGCGGGCGGTCGGACGCGTCCGCCTCGTCGTCCAGATCGCGCGCACGCCGGGGGCGGGACGGGACGGCGGCGGCCAGGAGCTTGCCGGGCGTCTCCACCACCCTGCCCTGCGCTCCCGTCTGCGTTCCGCCGTCGCGGGCCGAGGCGGGCAGCGTCAAACGGCGGCCCGGCTGCAGCGTCGCCGACAGCGACACGTCGTTGGCTTCGGCGAGCGCCCTGGGCGGCGTCGAGAAGCGCCGGCCCACCCCGTAGAAGGTGTCGTGCGCGACCATGACGTAGGTGCGCGTCGGCGGCGCCCGGCGCGCGGGAACGGCCGGTGTGCGCGCTTCGCGCTCCGGCGGGATCGGGCGGACCGAGAGGGGGGCGACCCCGCGCGCGGGCGCACGCTTCAGCTCGGCGTAGGGGATGGGCGCGGCGGGGCCGAGGGGCGCGAGCGGCCGCGCGTCCACCGATCCGGCGGCGGCGACCGGGCCCCGCGTCTCCTCCTCGCGTCGCACAGGCGGCGGCGGCGGCGGCGGCGGAGCCCCGGCGTCCGCGGCCGCCGCCGCGTCGGCGGCGGGGCCGGGATGGATGGGATAGCGCGGCTTGTCCGGCGTCACCCAGCCGTCCTGGCGCGGACCGTCGGAGCCCGGCGTGATGGGATAGCGCGGCTCGGCGGTGCAACCGGCCACGGCCGCGCCCGCGGCCAGAACCGCCAGGGCGACCCGGCTCGGGCCCGCCGGTCTGCGGGAAAAAGCCCGGGTCATCGAAACTCCTGAAAACGCCTGCGGACGAATCGCGCCCGCATCGGGCGGGATTGTGGCGTCCGGCGACGGACGCGGCCATCCCGTGCGCCGCACCCTGCGGCGCGCCATCACGCCTCGCGCGCCACGCCCTCCAGCAAGGGCACGAAGCGCACCTCGCCCATGTCCTCCTTGGCGAAGCCGCCGCGCCCGTCGCCGCGGTAGCGGCGCAGCACCTGCACGGCGCCGCGCCCCACCGGGGCCACCAGCACGCCGCGGGGCTTGAGCTGGTCCAGCAGCGCGCGAGGCTCGTCGGGCGCCGCGGCGGTGACCAGGATGCGGTCGAAGGGCGCCTGGTCGGCCCAGCCCTCCCCGCCGTCGCCGAAGCGGGTGATGACGTTCTGCGCCCCCACCGCCTTCAGCCGCGCTTCCGCCTCGCCCAGCAGGGTGCGGTAGCGCTCCACCGTGTAGACGTAGCGCGCCAGGCGGGCGAGCACGGCGGTCTGGTAGCCGGAGCCCGTACCGACCTCCAGCACGCGATGCCTGCCCTCCAGCTCCAGCGCCTGGGTCATCAGCCCCACGATCAGGGGCTGGCTGATGGTCTGGCCGCAGGCGATGGGCAGCGCCGAATCCTCCCACGACCGGTCCTGGAACAGGGGCGGCACGAACAGTTCGCGCGGGGTGCGCTCCAGGGTGTGGAGCACCCGCGCGTCCGTCACCCCCTGGGAGCGCAGCCCCAGCACCAGCTGGGCGAGGCGCGGGTCCGGCGCCGCGGGCGGCGCCGGCCGATCCTCCCCGTCCTTCGCCGCCGTCATTCCCGCGTCCGCAGCCGCGGCGGGGCGCCGCCCAGCCGACCGCGCAGGTCGTGCATCGTCTCGCGGTGGGTGAGGTCCACGTGCACGGGCGTGACCGAGATGCGCCCGGCGGCCACCGCGTGCAGGTCCGTGCCCTCCGGCGCGTCCGCCCGCACGGGGGTGAAGCCCATCCAGTAGTAGTCGCGCCCGCGCAGGTCCGTGCGGCGCTCATGGCGCCCGCGGGGCGCGTCGTGGAAGCCCTGGGCGGTGACCTCCACCGCCTCGACCTCCCCGGGCGGGCGCGGCGGGAAGTTGACGTTCATCACCACGTCCCGCGGCCAGCCCAACTCCAGCAGGCGCTGGACGATCCCCGGGCCGTAGGCTTCGGCGGTCTCCCAGTGGGCGACCACCCCGTCGTGGAAGCGGTGCAGCGCCTGGCTGAGCGCGATGGCGGGCACGCCCATGGCCATGGCCTGCAGCGCCCCCGCCACCGTGCCCGACAGTCCCACGTCCTCGCCGATGTTCTGGCCGCGGTTGACCCCGGAGAGCACCAGGTCGGGCGCCGCGCCCTCCACCAGGTCGGACACGGCCAGCTGCACGCAGTCGGTGGGAGTGCCGGTGACGGCGAAGCTGCGCTCGGCCGTCCGGCGCACGCGCAGGGGGTCGCCCAGGGTCAGCGCCCGGCTCATGCCCGACTGCTCGACCTCGGGCGCGACGGTCCAAACGTCGTCGGAGAGCGCGGCGGCGATGCGCTGGAGGCAGGCCAGCCCCTCGGCGTGGATCCCGTCGTCGTTGGTGAGGAGGATGCGCACGGCTAGGCCGCGCCGCCGACGTGGGTCGCGCCGCCCATGTAGGGAAGCAGCGCCTCGGGCACCGCGACGCGGCCGCCCTCGTCCTGGTAGTTCTCCATCACCGCCACCAGCGTGCGGCCCACCGCCAGCCCCGAGCCGTTGAGGGTGTGGACGAAGCGCGTGCCCTTGCTCCCCGTCGCCTTGGTGCGCGCGTCCATGCGCCGGGCCTGGAAGTCGCCGCAGTTGGAGCAGGAACTGATCTCGCGGTAGCGGCCCTCCGACGGCAGCCAGACCTCGAGGTCGTAGGTGCGCTGCGCGGAGAAGCCCATGTCGCCATCGCACAGCAGCATGCGCCGGTAGGGCAGGCCCAGTCGCTCCAGCACGGTCTCGGCGCAGGCGGTCATGCGCTCGTGTTCGTCATTGGAGGTGTCGGGCGTGGTGATGGAGACGAGTTCGACCTTGTAGAATTGATGCTGGCGGATCATCCCCCGCGTGTCCCGCCCCGACGCCCCCGCCTCCGAGCGGAACGAGGGGGTGAGCGCGGTGAGGCGCAGCGGCAGCTCCTCCTCCGGCGTGATCTGTTCGCGCACGAGGTTGGTAAGGGAGACTTCGGCGGTGGGGATGAGCCAGAGACGGTGAGGGAGCTTCCCCTGCAACTCACTGAAAGGCGCTTCGAGCGTGGGAAAGAGAATGCGCCAAGGTGCTTGTAGGTCTTCAGGAGAGGGCTCGCGCTGCGCTATGAGCGTAAGACCATCACGCTCTAGCTGCGTGACGGCTGCTACACTGTCTCTAGCGCCCTCCCCCACATAATCGGCAGCTAAGACCCGCTTGGAAGCCGCTTTGAGCGCCTCGTAGCTAAACTCACCGTCCACGTTCGCGATGTTCTCTAAGACGCTTACAATGTAGCGCCTAAGTGTAACTGCGTAATCCACCTCGGCTTTGGTGAACCTCGCCACCGAGCTAAGACCGAATAGACCAGAGAATAAATCGTCGCCAAATTTTGGCAGCTGTCCCGTCCCGAAAGCTGCGTTATCGCGCACCAGCAACGGAGGGCTCACCTCCGTGTAGCCGTGCTCGACCGTCTGGATGTCGAGCATGAACTGGCCGAGGGCGCGTTCCATTCGCGCGAGGCCGCCCTTGAGCGCGACGAAGCGCGCGCCTGACATGCGGGCGGCGGACTCGAAGTCCATCAGCCCCATGGCCTCGCCGAGGTCGGCGTGGTTGGCGGCGAGTCCCGCGCGGCCGGCGGGGGTCGCCGCCGGGTCGCCCCAGCGCTTCTGCTCGACATTCTCGTGCTCGTCCTCCCCTTCGGGGACGCCGGCGGCGGCGAGATTGGGCAGGCCCGCGAGCAGGTCGTGCAGCGCCGTCTCCGCCTCCTTCTGCGCGGATTCGTGAACGAAGAGCGCGCCCTTGAGCGCCTCCACCTCGGCCATGAGTTCGGCGGCGCGCGCCTCGTCGCGCTTGGCCTTGGCCGCGCCGATCAGCTTGGACTTGGCGTTGCGCTCGGCCTGGGCCGTCTCAAAGCCGGTCTTGGCCGCGCGCAGGGCCGTGTCCTGCTCGAGGATGTCACGCACCACATCGTCGGCGTCGGCCACGCCGCGGCGGGACCAGCCCAAGCGGTAGGCTTCGGGCGTTTCGCGGATGGCCCTGACGTCGTGCATGCGGGGGAACGGGAGTCGGCTGGCGGGGAGCGGACTGTCTAGCCGCCGCCCCCTCCCCTGTCATCCGACGTCGGAGGGCGCCGTCAGGACGCCGCGTCCACCTCGGCCTCGACCTCGCGCCGGGCGCCGCGCAGCTCGATCAGCCGCACGCACAGGATCGACGCCTCGTAGAGCAGGTAGATGGGCAGGGCGAGCAGGAGCTGGCTGATCGGGTCCGGCGGGGTGATCAGCGCGGCCACCACCACGATGGCCACGATCGCGTAGCGCCGGAAGCTTCCGAGCTGCTTGGACGAGACCATGCCCGCCAGCGCCACCAGGCTCAGCACCACCGGCAGCTGGAAGCACAGCCCGAAGGCCAAGAGCAGCTTGGTCACGAGCTCCAGGTAGTCGCTGACTTTCAGAAGCAGGGCGACCTGGATGCCGGGGCCGATGATCTGCTGGTTCAGCGAGAACCACAGCAGGAAGGGCAGCATGATGTAATAGACGAGCCCTGCGCCCATGATGAAAAGCACGGGCGCGGCCAGCAGGAACGGCAAAAAGGCCGCCCGCTCCTTCTTGTACAGCCCTGGAGCCACGAAGCGGTAGAGCTGGAAGGCCAGCACGGGGAAGCAGATCACCACCGCCCCGAAGCCCGCCAGCTTCATCTTGGTGAAAAAGAACTCCAGCGGCGCGTTGAAGATCAGGCTGGCGCTGGCGTCGCCCGACTTGATCGGCTGCAGGCCGGTGATGGCCAGCACCAGGTCGAACGGCCCGTGGTGGCCGCCCAGCTTCTGCGCCGCCACCAGGGCGTGGGCGATCTGGTAGGGCCGCAGCAGGAACACGAAGATCGGCTGGGCGAAGATGAAGCAGACCACGAAGGCCACGGCCAGGGTCGCCACGCACACGATCAGCCGCGCGCGCAGCTCGACCAAGTGGCTCAGGAGCGGCGCGCGGGAGGCCTCGATCTCCGTGTCGTCGGCGGCCACGCTCACTTGACCTCCGCCGGCAGGCGCCGGGGATCGTGGGGGTCGACCGCGGCGGCGGGGGGTTGGGCGGCGGCCGCCTCCACGGGCGGGGGCGGCGCGGGCGGGACCAGCGGCGCCGTCGAAGGAACGGGCTCGCCCGTCCCGTAAGCGGCGGCGTGGGCGGGCTCGGACAGGTGTTCGCCGATCTCGCGGAAGGAAGCCTCGATCTCCTTGTGCGTCCCGTCGAGCCGGCCTTCGCGCAGCGCCTCGACCTCCTTGCGCAGCTCGTCGAGTTCGGACTGGCGCGCCATCTCGTCGAAGGAGGAGCGGAACTCGGCGGCGAGGCCGCGCATCTTCGCGGTGAACTGGCCCACCTTGCGCAGCAGCACCGGCAGGTCCTTGGGTCCCACGACGATCAGCGCGACCATCGCCAGGAAGACGAGTTCGAGCGCGCCCGCTTCAGGCAACATGAGGGGTACGCGGGCTCCGGACGGGCGGCACGGCGGGGATCAGGCGGCGGCGATCAGGCCGCCGTCTCACGGGCGCGGCGCTCGGCGGCCTCCCGCGCGGCGGTCTCGCGCGCCAGGATCTCGCGCGCGGCCTGCTCGCGGTCCTGGGCGTCGCGCAGGGCGACGTCGCTGGTGAGCGCGCCCGCGGGCGAGGCGGAGGCGGCCGGCTCGTCCTCGTGCTTGAGGCCGTCCTTGAAGGCTTTGATGCCCTTGGCCGCGTCGCCCATGACGGAGGACAGCTTGCCCTTGCCGCCGAAGACGATGGCCACGGCCACCACGATGAACAGCAGGTGCCAGGGGCTGAGGCCGCCGATCATGACGCGAACTCCTAGGTGGTTGCGGAACGGCCGAAGCCGCATCGGTTCCCGATATAGCGCCTAGCGGCCGCCCGCGCCATCGTCGCCCTCCGGCTCCGTCGCCGGAAGCGCCGCAGCCTTGCGGCGGCGGAGGTTGGCGCGCAACGCCTGGGCGAGCCGCGCCTGACGGGGATCGACGGCGGGAGCCGGCGCGGTGCGGTCGTCTTCGGGCACGGGGGTCGATCCCTCGGGGGTGGTGCCGTTGGGGAGGATTGAACTCCCGACCTCAGCCTTACCAAGGATGCGCTCTACCACTGAGCTACAACGGCGCTTCCCCGAGGGAGGCGGCGCTATAGACGAGCCCGCCGCGCAGGGGAAGGGCCAAAGCGCAGCCGTCCCCCCGCCCGTGCGCCTCACGCGCGGGCGACGCCGCGCTTGAAGCCCAGCAGCACGTTGCCCTCGGTGGTCAGGTAGTTGGTCCTGTAGTCGAAGCGCGGCGTGTCCGAGAAGATCAGCCAGTAGTACTTCATCTGCTCGGACCACCAGTAGCCGGGGCAGTGGTCGGCCTGGCGCTTGGGATCGCTCGTCACGTCCGCCATGTCCGTGTAGCCGTACCGCGCCTTGTTCCAGCGCTTCATGGCGGCGAAGTGCCGGGCGGCCAGTTCGCGCCAGCGTTCTTCGCCGTCGAGAAGCCACAGGTTGAAGGCGCTGTCGGCCAGCTCCGGGCGCAGCTCGTTGGTGACCTGGGTCGCCCGGCGCGTCCCGTAGTCGTACTCCTCGGGCAGGATGCCGAATCGGTCCTGAACCTTGGCCCAGGCCTGCGTGTAGGCCGCGCCCTGGCGGGGGGCCCCGCCCTGGGCCAGCAGACCGCCGTAGAAGCTCGCCAGTTCGTCCTGGCGCCGGTCGATCAGCTCGCCCGTCTCGAAGTCGACGTCGCGGATCCACAGGTCGCCGTCCACCACCTCCTGCTGGTGCTTGAGGATGGCGGCGGTGCACACGTCGTACATGTGCTTGCAGTCGGCGTCGCCCAGGAGCTGCCAGGAGTCCCACAGGTACTCGAAGAAGCTGTCGCAGTAGGAGCCGACGGTGGCGCGGCGGGTGAGCCAGCGGCCCGTCTCCGCGTCCAGGCCGGTGGCCACCAGGTCGATCTTGGAGCGCCGCTCGAACACGGCCACCGTCGCGCGCTTGGCCGCGTCGTGGAAGCGGCGGTCGCCCGTGAGCCGGCTCAGCATCCCCCACTCGGTCAGGTAGGTGGCGCAGGAGGCGGGGTTGGTGTGCGGCTCGCTCCGCTCCCCCGTCTTCGGGTTGATGAAGCCGTAGGGCAGGCCGGTGGGGGTGTCGAAGGCGGGCAGCAGCCGTCCCGCCAACTCGTGCGCCTTCTCCAGCAGCACCGGGTCGCCGCAGGCGTGGTGCGCCGAGAGCAGCCCGCCCACCAGGCGGATGGAGGTCTCGAACACCGACAGCCGGCCGTCCACGTCGCTGGTGAAGTCGGACTTCACCCAGTCCACGCCTTCCTGGAATCGGCTGTCCAGGCCCATGACCCAGAGCGTGTCCAGCGACTCCACCAGGCTCAGCCCAAGGTGGTGCGTCTTCATGGGGTAGGCGCGAACCCCGCCGGACACGGGCAGGATTTCGTCCTTCCCCCAGGCGAGCTTCCGGTACCAGTCCCAGGACCAGGCCATCTGCGCGCGCACGTCCTCCGCCAGGGCGCGCCACCTGGGCGAGGGCGCCGCGCGCGCCGGCGCGAGCGACGGAACGGCGGCCAGGGCCGCTCCCCCCGCCAGCAGGCCGCGCCGGTGGGGTTCTGAAAGCTTCACGGTCATGGGGCGATCTAGCCGGGCCCGGGCGCGGCGGGCAACCGCCCTCGCCCCCTCAGTCGCGCCCGTACAGGATCATGGCGGGGGTGGAGCCCAGGGCGCGGGCGTAGGCCTCCGCCGCGGGGGCGGTGACCGGGTGCTCGCCGTTCTCGTGGGCGCGCACGGTGGAGAGGATCACGCCGCAGAGCTCGGCGACCTGGCCGCGGCTGAGGCCCGCACGCTCGCGCAGCGCCTTCAGCCGGTCGCCCTGGGAGCTGGCGGCCGACGCGCGCAGCGGCTCCACCTCCGCCCCCAGCCGCTTGGCGGTGGCGGTGATGATGCGGATGGCCTTGCCCACCGCCTCCTGCTCCTCGACGAAGCCGTAATGGCCGAGCAGGAGCTGGGCCTGGCGCAACGTCTCGACGTCCCTCACGCGCGACACTCCGGGTTCACGCCATCCTAGGCCGGGCGACGACGGATTGCGCGCGCGCCGGCGTAGCCCTAGCAGGAAGCGCCCGACGGACGCGGGCGCGACCGGAGACTTCGCGTGCCGGACAAGCCCACCGTGCTCCTCATGCACCGGCTGATCGAGTTCGTCGGTCCCCCGCTGGAGGGCGCCTACCGCGTGCTGCGCGACTGGGAGTCGCCCGCGGCGGAGGAACTCGCGCAGGTGCGGGCGGTGGTGGTGGTCGGCGAGACGGACCTGCCGAAGGCGCGGCTGGAAGCGCTGCCCGCGCTCGGGCTGATCGCCGCCTTCGCGTCCGGCTACGAGAGCGTGGACGTTCCCTGGGCGCGGGCCCGCGCCCTGGAGGTGACCCACGCGCCCGGCGTGAACCAGGAGGACGTGGCCGACCTCGCCATCGGCCTGATGATCGCCTCGCGGCGCGGGATCGTGGAGGGCGATCGGCGGGTGCGCGCGGGCGACTGGCGGGCCGGGCCCAAGGTGCTGACGCCCTCGCTGACCGGCCTGCGCGTGGGCCTGGTGGGGCTGGGCCGCATCGGACAGGCGGTGGCGCGGCGTTGCGACGCCATGCGCATGCCGGTCGCCTGGTGGGGACCGCACGACAAGCCCGGCGAGCCCCGCCCCCGCGCCGCGAGCCTCTTGGACCTGGCGCGCGACAGCGACGTCCTGGTGGTGGCCTGCCGCGCCGACGAGACCAACCGCGGCCTGGTCGATGCGACCGTGATCGAGGCGCTGGGGCCCCACGGCCTCCTCGTCAACGTGGCGCGCGGCCGCTTGGTGGACGAGGACGCGCTGATCGACGCCCTGCGCTCCGGCCGACTCGGCGCGGCGGCGCTGGACGTGTTCGCCCAGGAACCCACGGCGCCCGAGCGCTGGGCCGGCGTCCCCAACACCGTGCTGACCCCGCACATGGCGGGCGCGACGCAGGCGGCGGCGCCCGCCATGCTGGACCTGCTGCGCGCCAACCTCGCCGCCTTCTTCGCGGGCGAGGCGGTGCTCACGCCCGCGGCCTAGCCGTCGAGCCCGGCGCAAGAAGAAGGCCCCGGAGGATCGCTCCCCCGGGGCCCGGTGCGGCGATGAGGCCGCGGTCGGTCTTACTTGATTTCGACCTTGGCGCCGGCGTCTTCCAGCTTCTTCTTGATGTCTTCCGCTTCCTGCTTGGAGATGTTCTCCTTCACGGGCTGCGGCGCGCCTTCCACCAGGTCCTTGGCCTCCTTCAGGCCGAGGTCCGAGCGGATGCCGCGGACTTCCTTGATGACGTTGATCTTCTTGTCGCCGCCCGAGGTCAGGACGACGGTGAACTCGGTCTGCTCCTCGACTTCGGCGGCGGGGGCCGCGGCGCCGCCGCCGGCGGGCATCGCCATCGCCATCGGAGCGGCGGCGGACACGCCCCACTTCTCTTCGAGGAGCTTGGACAGCTCGGCGGCTTCGAGGACGGTCAGGGCGGACAGGTCGTCCACGATCTTGGAAAGGTCGGCGGCCATGTTGGCGTATCCTTACGGTGCGGGGTGGGTTCTAAAGTTTGCGCGAGACGAGGACGGTCAGGCCGCGGCCTGGTCGTCCTTGGTGGCGTAGGCGTTGAACACGCGCGCCAACTGGCCGGCGGGAGCGGCCAGCACGCCCGCGACCTTGGTGGCCGGGGCCTGGATGAGGCCGATGAGCTGGCCGCGCAGTTGGTCCAGCGACGGCAGGGTGGCCAGAGCCCCCACGCCCGTCGCGTCCAGCACGGTTTCGCCCATGATCGCGCCCACGACCGTGAACTTGTCGTTGGTCTTGGCGTAATCGACGGCCACCTTGGCGGCGGAGACGGGATCCTTGCCGTAAGCGATGGCCACGGGGCCGGTGAACAGGGCGTGGGCCCCGTCCGAAGCGCCGTTCATCGCCTTTTGGGCGAGAGTGTTCTTCACCACCTTCAGCGAGGCGCCTTCCTTGCGGAGGCGGCCGCGCAGATCGGTCATCTCCGCAACGGTCAGACCCAGGTAGTGGGTCACGACCACGGCGCCCGAGTCGGCGAAGACGCCCTTGAGCGCCTCGATCGATTCGGCCTTCTGTGCGCGGTCCATTGCGAGAAACTCCGGATAGCACGCGGCGGCCGGACCATTCCGGACGCCGAAACGGCGCGCCCGCCCCGAAGGGCGGCCGCGCCGGTGGAACCTGAACCGTGAGGGAACCGCCGCTCCGCGCCTCCCGCGGCTGAACGCCGTGCGGGGTAGGACCGGATCGAACCATCCCCGTCTCCCCGCGACGATTAAGGCTCGCCAGGGCGGGCCGCGCGGTTCTCGGACAGGATCGAACGGGCGGACCCGCTCGAGAGGGCGTGCCTCTACACCCGGCCGCAGAGCCGCGCAACCGGCGGCGCGCGACGCTGCGCCGCAAGATGGCTGAATTGTAATGCCAAGCTCGACGTGCGCTGCTCCGCCGTCGGGGAGAACGCGGGCATGCAGGCGGTCGTTGAACGGGAGAAGGCCAGGACTCTGCTCGCCTCCGCGGAGGCGCGGCTGGCGCGGCGCGACACCGCCGGCGCGCTGGACCTGCTGCGCCAGGCCGAGGCGGCCGACCCCACCCTCGTGGAGGCCCCGCTCAACCGCGCCCTGGCGTTGCGCATGCAGGGCGACCACCCCGCCGCGGTCGCCGCCCTGGACGCCGTCCTGGCGCTCGAACCTCGACATTTCCTGGCGCTGCTCTCCAAGGGCGCGCTCCTGGAGAAGCTGGACGAGCCGCGCGCCGCGGCGAGCGCCTATCGCGCGGCGGTGACCACGGCGCCTCCGGACGACCGCCTGCCCGCTCCCGTCGCCGGCGCGCTCGCCCGCGCACGCGAAGCGGTGCGCGAGGAGGCGGACGCGGCGGCGGCCTTCCTCCACGCGCGCCTGCTCGATCTGCGCGGCGCACGCCCCGCGGGCGACCGCTTCGACGAGGCGCTGGAGATCTACGCCGGGCGCCGGCGCGCCTACGTGCAGGAGCCCCTGCTGCTCAACTACCCCCGCCTGCCCGCCATCGCCTGGCACGACCGGGCCGACTTCCCCTGGCTGGCTGAGCTGGAGGCCGCCACCGACGTGATCCGCGGCGAGGTGGAGGCGCTGGACGTTCAAGCGGACGGCTTCGCCCCCTACATCGCCTATCCCAAGGGCGCGCCCGTCAACCAGTGGGGCGAACTCAACCATTCGCGGCGGTGGAGCAGCTTTTTCCTATGGCGCGACGGCGTGCGCCAGGAAGGCGCGTGCGCGTCCTGCCCGCGCACCGCCGCCCTGCTTGAAACCTTGCCCATGCAGGACCAGCCGGGCTTCGCGCCCACCGCCATGTTCTCCACCCTCGCCGCGCGCACGCACATCCCCGCGCACACGGGTTCGGCCAACACGCGCCTCCTGGTCCACCTGCCGCTGGTGCTGCCGGGGCCCGCGCGCTTCCGGGTGGGGGGCGAGACGCGAGCCTGGCGCATGGGCGAGGCCTGGGTGTTCGACGACACGATCGAGCACGAGGCCTGGAACGACGCGGACGCGCACCGCACCATCCTGATCTTCGACGTGTGGAACCCTGCGCTCAGCCTGGAGGAGCGCAGGCTGATCGGGGCGATGATGACCGCGCGCAACGACTTCCAGGCCGGCGCGGCCGCCTGAGGTTCGCGCCCCGAACGCGAAAAGGGCGGGCCCTCGCGGACCCGCCCTTCACGCTTCGACCTGAAGGCCGGTCAGCCCCCGAAGCCGGCCGTGTCGACCTTCACGCCCGGCCCCATGGTGGAGCTGAGCGAGACCTTCTTCACGTAGGTGCCCTTGGCGCCCGTCGGCTTGGCGCGGGTCAGCGCGTCCACCATGGCGCGCACGTTGGCGGCGATGGCCTCGTCGGTGAACGACGCCTTGCCGACGCCGGCGTGGACGATGCCCGCCTTTTCAACGCGGAACTCCACGGCGCCGCCCTTGGCGTCCTTGACGGCCTGGGCGACGTTGGGGGTCACGGTGCCGACCTTGGGGTTGGGCATCAGGCCGCGCGGGCCCAGCACCTTACCGAGGCGGCCGACCAGGGCCATCATGTCCGGGCTGGCGATCACCCGGTCGAAATCCATGAAGCCGTCCTGGATGCGCTGGACGAGGTCCTCGGCGCCCACGACCTCGGCCCCGGCGGCGGTGGCCTCATCGGCCTTGCCGCCGCGGGCGAACACGGCGACGCGCACGTCCTTGCCGGTGCCGGAGGGCAGGTTGACCACGCCGCGGACCTGCTGGTCGGCGTGGCGCGGGTCGACGCCCAGGTTGACGGCGATCTCGATGGACTCGTCGAACTTGGCCTTCGCGTTGGCCTTCACCGCTTTGACGGCGTCGTCGATCGAGTGCAGCGCCTGACGGTCGCCGGTGAACGCCTGCTGGCGCTTGTTGAGCTTGGGTTCGGTCTGCTTGGCCATCGGTTCAGCCCACCACTTCCAGACCCATGGCGCGCGCGGAACCCTCGATGATGCGGGCGGCGGCTTCCAGGTCGTTGGCGTTGAGGTCCTTCATCTTCTTGGTGGCGATCTCGCGCAGTTGCTCGCGCGTGATCTTGCCCACCGTCTCCTTGCCCGTGAGCTTGGCGCCCGAGGTCAGCTTGGTCGCCTGCTTGAGGAAGTAGGTGGCGGGCGGGGTCTTGGTGACGAAGGTGAACGACTTGTCCTGGTAGACGGTGATCACCGTCGGCAGGGGAGTGCCCTTCTCCATGTCGGCGGTGCGCGCGTTGAACTCCTTGCAGAAGCCCATGATGTTCACGCCGCGCTGACCCAGCGCGGGGCCGATCGGCGGCGAGGGCGTGGCGGAACCCGCCTTCACCTGCAGCTTCACGTAGCCCAGAATCTTCTTGGCCATGATCTCTCCTTGAGTTCGCCGGGGCGAGATCGCCGCCGACGTCTAGGCCGTGGTGCGGGACAGGCCGCCCCTTCCACGGGTTTGATCCCCGCCGCGAACGGCGGGGGTCGCTACGTCAGGACGTCTTCTCGACCTGGCCGTATTCGAGGTCGACCGGGGTGGCCCGGCCGAAGATGGACACCGAGACGCGCAGGCGGGCGCGGTCCTCGTCCACGCTCTCCACCACGCCGTCGAAGGAGGCGAACGGGCCGTCGGTGACCTTGACCTTCTCGCCCAGGTCGAAGCGGATGGTGGGCTTGGGCCGCTCCACCCCCTCCTCGATGGCGCCCACGATGCGCTGCACCTCCTTCTCGGAGACGGGCATGGGCTTGTTCTGGCCGCCGAGGAAGCCGGTGACCTTGGGCGTGTTCTTGATGAGGTGGTAGGCCTCGTCCGTCAGCTCCATCTTCACCAGCACGTAGCCGGGGAAGAACTTGCGCTCCGCATTGATCTTGCGGCCGCGGCGGATTTCAACGACGTCCTCGGTGGGCACGAGGATTTCGCTGAAGCGCTCTTGCAGGCCGTGTTGCTTGGCCTGGTCGCGGATCGTCTCGGCGACCTTCTTCTCGAAATTGGAGTAGGCGTGGACGATGTACCACTTGTGCAGCGGGTTGGAGGGCGCGCCCGCATTGACGTTCTGGGCGGACGGGGCGGCGGTCTCGACGGCGGCGGGCATGGGACTCTCTCTCAACCGGCGAGCTTGAGGAACTGGGACACGGCGAACAGCAGGCCGTTGTCGACCAGGAAGAAGAACAGGGCGGTGAAGATCACCATCACGCCCACCATCACCGAAGTGATCCAGGTCTCCTTCCAGCTCGGCCAGGTGATCTTGCGCGCTTCGACGCGCACCTCCTGGGCGAACTTCTGCGGATTGAACGGCTTCTTGGTCTTGGGCGCGGCGACGGGGGCCGCGGCGGAGCCCGCCACGACCTTGGGCGACGCGGACGCGCCCCGGGCGGGGGGGCGGACGGGTCTACGCTCGGTGGGCGCGCGCACGCCCGTGTCCTTGGCCATGGAGACCGGCTCTCGACTCTTCTGAAGGACGGCCGGCGGCCGTCCAGCCTCAGGTGGGGGCGGCGGGCGACCCGCGCGACCCCGGGGGACAGGTGGTGGCAGGAGTGGAGGGACTCGAACCCCCGGCCCTCGGTTTTGGAGACCGATGCTCTACCAGCTGAGCTACACTCCTCAAGGCCCGGACGTCTGAAGGAGGCGGCCCGGCCTTCCGGACAGGTTCGAGCGCGCCGGGAGCCCAAGAGCCCGCGACGCGCACGGCCTGGGCCGGAGCCGATCCACCTACCAGCGCGACCGGCCGCCCGCAAGGCGGCGGGGCGTGTCAGAACCCGGCGGCGCGCTCCACCGCCAGGGCGAGGTCGAGCGCGCGCCGGCCGTCCGCCCCGTCCGCCACGGGCCGCCCCTCCCCGCGCGCGGCGGCGAGAAAGGCGGCGACGCTCGTCTCCAACGGGTCGCGCGCGGCGGGGGCGGCGGCGAACAGCGGGTCGAGCGCCACCGCCGAACCGTTCTCGAAGGCGGGAGCCAGGAAGTCGACGGCCACGGGGCCGGAGGCGAAGTCGATTCGCATGGTGCGCGCCCGCACCTGCGCCACGCGGGAGGCCTCGAACACGGCGCTCAGGCCGTCGTCGAAGTCCACCTGCGCGCGCACCGCGTCGAAGCCGCCCTGCGCCTCCACCGCCACCGGGGTCGCGCCGGTCATGGCCAGGGCGAGGTCCAGGTCGTGGACCATGAGGTCCAGCACGCAGGAGATGTCGCGGTTGCGCGGGTTGGGCGTGCCCCGCCGCACGGACTCGAGCCGCAGCGGGCGCTCGGCGGCGTTCATCAGCCCCATGGCGGCGAAGGTCACGCGCTCCTGGTGGCCGCAGGCGAGCACGCGCCCCGCGCGGGCCGCGGCGGCGACCAGGGCGTCCGCCTCCTCCAGGGTCGTGGCCAGGGGTTTCTCGACGTAGACGTGCAGCCCCGCCGCCAGCGCGCGCAGCGCCAGGGCGGCGTGGGCGGCCCCGGGCGTGGCGACCGTCACCACGTCCAGCCCGCGCAGGAAGGCGTCCAAGTCGTCGAAGCCCTCCGCGCCGTAGTCGGCCCCGAGCCTGCGGGCGCGGTCCAGGTCGGCGTCCAGCACGCGCAGGAGGCGCGCGTCCGCCCGGCCGGCGTACTTCCTCGCGTGGAAGGCGCCGAACACGCCGGCCCCGGCCACCCCGGCCCTCAGCTGCGCCATGCGCCCTCTCCAGCCGGTGTCGCCGGCGCGGCGGGCTTACGCCCGTGCGGACGGCCCCACAACGCTATCGCCGCCCCGCACCCCCGCGCTAAGGAAGGCGGCCGTCCGCTGGAGCCCTTACGCCTTGGCCCGCCTGTTCAACGCCTACGTCATGGTCGACTGGAGCGCCTCCTCCACCAAGAAGGTGGGGGCGGACTCCATCTGGGTGGGCGTGCTCAAGCGCGACATCCGCTTCCGCCCGACCTTCGAGGCGCACAACCCGCCCACGCGCCACGCCGCCGAGTTGCTGCTGCGCGAGGTGCTGGCCGACCTGAAGCGCCGGGGCGACCGGGCGCTGATCGGCTTCGATTTTCCGCTGGGCTACCCCGCGGGCACGGCCGAGCGGCTCAAGCTCTCGGGCGAGCCCTGGTCGGCGACCTGGCGCTTCCTGGCCGGCGCGCTGGTCGACAAGCCGGACAACCTGAACAACCGCGCGACGGTGGCCGCGCGCATGAACCGCATCATCAGCGACGGCCCGCGCCCGTTCTGGGGCACGCCGCGCCCGGCGGACGCCCAGACCATGCTGAGCAAGACCAAGCCCGTCGACTACCTGGCGGGCTTGCCCGAGTTCCGCCACGCGGAGCGCGCCACCCGCGGCCGGGGCGACGGGCGCTCCGGGGCCAAGACCGTGTGGCAGCTCACGGGCAACGGCTCGGTGGGAAGCCAAGCGCTGACGGGCATGCCCGCGGTCAAGCGCCTGCGCGACGAACTGGGCGAGCGCGCCCTCGTCTGGCCGTTCGAGACGCGCTGGAAGGCGCTCTCCGAAGCCGACCTCGCGGGCAAGGACGCGCTGCTGGTGGAGATCTACCCCGCGCTGGTGGCCGTCTCGCCCCTGCCCGACGAGGCCCCGCTCGACCGCACCCAGGTGCGCGGGCTGTGCGAGCACTTCTCGCGGCTGGACGAGCAGGGGCGCCTGGCCGCCGCCTTCGCCCCGCCCAAGGACGCTTCGCCCGAGACCGTGGCGCAGGTGGAGGGCGAGGAGGGCTGGATCCTGGGGATCTGACGGCGGGCGCTCCTCAGTCGCCGTCGCGCCGCGAGAGCAGGAGGAAGCGGCCCAGCAGCAGTCCCGCCGACAGCAGGCTCGCCGCCACCACCGCCCACAGGCAGCCGGAAAGACCCAGCCCCGCCGGATGCGCCAGCGCCCAGCCGAGCGGCAGCATGACCGCCGCATAGCTCGCCACGTGGGTGTAGGTGGGCAGGGCCACGTCGCCGCGGGCGCGCAACGCCTGGGCCGCCACCGCCTGCAAGGCGTCCGGCACGAAGAACAGCGCCGCCAGAGTTAGACCGCCGGCCGCAGCCGCCGCCAGCGCCGGGTCCGGCGCGTACAGCTTGGCGATCGCCCGCGCTCCGGGCCAGACCAGCAGCGCCACGAGCAGGGCGCAGGCGGCGCTCACCGCGAACCCCGCCGCCGCCGCCCGCCGCACGCCCACCCGATCGCCCGCGCCCCAGGCCCGGCCGACGAGCACGGCGGTGGCCGCCGCGAAGCCCAGGGGCGGCATGAAGACGATGGACGATACGTTGACCACCACCGCCCAGGCCGCCACCGGCAGGGGCCCGAGCCACCCCGCCACCACGCTCATGCCCGAGAAGGCCCCCGCCTCCACGAAGTAGGACGCCCCCGCGCCGTAGCCGATGCGCCTCTGCTCGCGCCGGGCGTCCGGCGGCGGACGGTCGCGCCCGAACACGCCCAGCGACCGCGCGTCCGGCTGGCGCACGATGGCCAGGGCCAACCACAGGAGCAGGAAGAGGCGCGCGCCCAGCGTCGCCCAGCCCGCCCCGACCGCGCCCAGCGCCGGCAGGCCGAAGGTCCCGGGCACCAGCAACAGGTTGAGCAGGAGGTTGACGGCGTTGGCCGCCCACATGGCGTAGAGCCCCGGCAGCGGCCGGCCCAGTCCCTCCAGCCAGAAACTGCAGGCGCAGGCCAGCAGGTAGGGCGTCAGCGACAGGGCGAACACGCGAAGCGCCGCGGACGCCCCTCGCGTCAGGTCCGGGTCGAGCCCGAGCAGCGCCAGCAGGGCCGGCCCCGTCAGCAGGAGCGCCAGGGTGGCGGCCGCGCCCGCCCCGGCCGCGTACACGAGGGCCTCGCGCAGGACGGCGCCCGCACGCTCGGGCCGGTTCTCGCCCGCCCGACGCGCGGCCATGACCTGGACGCCGGTGAGCAGGCCGATGCCCCCGGTCAGCACCGCCAGCGTCGGGGCCCAGCCCAGCGCGTGGTAGGCGAGCTGGCGCGAGGAGGCGCGCGCCACCACCACCGCGTCCACCAGCCCCATGGCCTGCACGCCCAGCCGCGCCAGCACGATGGGCCAGGCCAGGCGCAGCAGCTCGACCACAGGCCCGAGCCGTACGGCCACGGACCGGCCGGCGGTGGAAGCGGGGGTCGACGTCATGGGAAGGCGCGACCATGGCGTCGCCGGGCGGCCCGCGCAAGCGCGGGAGGTCCGTCGCGCGTCGACGGCCGCCGCGGCCGCCGCTATGCTGGAAGGGCGCCCGACGCGGGGCGCGGTCGCGCATCGTGGACGCCTTGGCCGCCCAGCTCCACCTCGGCCTGCGGCTGACTCCGACGGCGGGCCCGCGCGAGGAGTTCGTGACCGCCGACGCCAACCAGGCGGCCGTGGCGCGGGTGGACCGGCTGTCCGCGGGCGCCCTGGCGCTGGTGGGGCCGCCAGGGGTGGGCAAGTCGCACCTGGCGCGGGCCTGGGCCGAGGCCGCGGGCGCCGTGCGGCTCGAATTGGGCGCGGAGGGAGCATGGCCCCACGCCCCCGGCCCGCTGCTCGTGGAGGACGCCGACCGCGCAGCGTCGCGCCCGGGGGCGGGCGAGCAGTTGTTCCACCTGCTGAACAGGGCGGCGCGGCCGGGCTGCGCCCTGCTGCTCACCGCGCGCACGCCGCCCTCGGCCTGGCCGACCGCCCTGCCCGACCTGCGCTCACGCCTGAACGCCCTGGCGGTGGAGGAGTTGGCCGAGCCCGACGAGGCGACGCTGGCGGCCCTGCTCCAGCGCTTCTTCCGCGAGCGAGGCGTGGCCCCCTCCCCCGAGCTCACCGCCTACCTGCTCAGGCGGATAGAGCGGTCGGCCTCGGCCGCGAGCGAGGTGGTGCGCCGACTGGACGACGCGGCCCACGCCCTCGGCCGCCCGGTGGGCCGCGGCCTGGCCCGCCACGTGCTGGAGGACGCGCCGGACTGACGAACCGTCACGGGACCTTGGTTGAAGGGCGCGGCGGATCGCGCGACAACCCGTCCATGACCTCCCCCGACGGCTCCCCCGGCGACGTGGCCCCCGACCGCGCCGCGCCCGCGCCGGCGCCCGCCGTTCCGCTCGGCCCGGTGCTGGACGGAGCGAAGGACGAGCCCGGCCACGCGCCCGCGCGACCGGGAACGGACCTGACCTGGGACGAGGCGCTGGCCGCCTCCCCCGCGCGTTTCTTCAACCGCGAGCTCTCCTGGCTGGCCTTCAACCAGCGCGTGCTGGAGGAGAGCGCCAATCCGCGCCATCCGGTGTTCGAACGCGTGCGCTTCCTGTCGATCTCCGCCTCGAACCTCGACGAGTTCTACATGGTGCGCGTGGCCGGCCTGAAGGGCCAGGTGCGCGAGGGCGTGCGCGTGGTCAGCCAGGACGGGCTCAACCCCGAGGAGCAGTTGGCGGCGGTGGGGGCCGCGGCCGCCGACCTGATGCGCCAGCAGCAGCGCCGCTGGAAGGAACTGCGCGGCGAGCTCCTGGCCGCCGGCGTGGAGGTCGTCGACCCCAAGGCGGTGACCGTGGGCGAGCTCGACCGGCTGGAGCCGATCTTCCAGCGCGAGCTGTTCCCCGTGCTCACGCCCCTGGCCATCGACCCGGCCCACCCGTTCCCGTTCCTGCCCAACCTCGCCTTCTCCATGGCGCTGAAGCTGCGCCGCCGTTCGGACGGGAAGAACTTCTACGCGCTGGTGCCCATTCCCAACCAGATGCGGCGCTTCTGGGCGCTGCCGCCCGACCCCGCAGCCGACGGCCCCAGCCTGCGCCGCGTGCTGGCCATGGAGGACCTGGTCGGCCTGTTCATCGAGCGCCTGTTCCCCGACTGCGACCTGGACGCCAAGGGCGTGTTCCGCATCCTGCGCGACAGCGACGTGGAGATGGAGGAGGAGGCGGAGGACCTCGTCCGCGAGTTCGAACTCATGCTCAAGCAGCGCCGCCGCGGCTCGGTGGTGCGCGTCACCGTCGACGACGCGATGGGGGGCGAGCTGCGCGAGTTCATCCTGCGCAACCTCCACGTCTCGCCCCAGGAGGTGGTGCTGACCCAGGGCACGCTGGGCCTGTCCCAACTCTCGGAGTTGATCTCCGGCGGGCGGGCGGAGCAGAAGTTCCGCCCCTTCGAGCCGCGCTTCCCCGAGCGCGTGCGCGAGCACGGCGGCGACGCCTTCGCGGCCATCACCGAGAAGGACATCCTCGTCCACCACCCGTTCGAGAGCTTCGACGTGGTGGTGCAGTTCCTGCGCCAGGCCGCCGCCGACCCCAACGTCATCGCCATCAAGCAGACGCTGTACCGCACCAGCGAGAACAGCCCCATCGTGGCCGCGCTGATCGACGCGGCCGACCGCGGCAAGAACGTCACCGCCCTCGTGGAGATCAAGGCGCGCTTCGACGAGGCGGCCAACCTGAAGTGGGCGCGCGACCTCGAGCGGGCGGGCGTCCACGTCGTCTTCGGCTTCGTGGAGTACAAGACCCACGCCAAGCTCTCGATCGTGGTGCGGCGCGAGGGCGAACACCTCAAGACCTACTGCCACTTCGGCACGGGCAACTACCACCCGCTGACCGCGCGCATCTACACGGACCTCAGCCTGTTCACCTGCGACCCGGCGCTGACGCGCGACGCCACGCGCTTGTTCAACTTCATCACCGGCTACGCCACTCCCGAGGGTATGGAGAAGCTGGCCTTCTCGCCGATCAGCCTGAAGCCGCGCCTGCTCCACTGGATCGCCTGCGAGTCGGAACACGCGCGCGCCGGGCGGCCCGCCGCCATCTGGGCCAAGCTCAACGCCCTGGTGGACCCGGAGATCATCGACGCCCTCTACGCGGCGAGCCAGGCGGGGGTGCGCATCGAGCTGGTGGTGCGCGGCATCTGCTGCCTGCGGCCGGGGCTGAAGGGGCTCAGCGAGAACATCCACGTCAAGTCGATCGTCGGGCGCTTCCTGGAGCACGCGCGCGTGGTGTGCTTCGGCGCCGGCGAGCCCATGCCGAGCCCCAAGTCGCGGGTGTTCATCTCCTCCGCCGACTGGATGCCCAGGAACCTCGACCGGCGCATCGAGAGCTTGGTGCCCATCGAGAACCCCACCGTCCACCAGCAGGTGCTCGACCAGATCATGGTCGCCAACCTCAACGACGAGGCCCAGAGCTGGGAGCTGCGTTCGGACGGCGAGTACGTGCGCTACGACGTGGAGGGAGTGAAGAAGCCCTTCTCCGCCCACGACTATTTCATGACCAACCCCAGCCTGTCCGGCCGGGGCCGCGCCAAGACCCTGCCGCGCGCCTTCGACCATGTCGGCCCCCGCCGCTGAGGCGGCGGCGTCGCCCGCCGCCTCCGGAACGGTCGCCGCGCGCGAGGCCGCCGTCGTCGACATAGGCTCCAACTCGGTCCGCCTGGTGGTCTACCGGTTGGAAGGCCGGGCGATCTGGACCACCTACAACGAGAAGGTGCTGGCCGGGCTCGGGCGCGAGGTGGCCTCCACCGGGCGCCTCTCGCCGTCGGGCGTGGAGCAGGCGATGCAGGCGCTGCGTCGCTTCCGGGCGGTGCTGGAGGGCTCGGCGGCGCACGAGGTGGTCGCCGTGGCCACCGCCGCCGTGCGCGAAGCGCTGGACGGCGCGGCCTTCGTCGCGCGCGTCGCCGCCGAGACGGGACTTCGCGTGCGCGTGCTTTCCGGCGCGCAGGAGGCGCACTATTCGGCGCTGGGCGTGGCCGCCGGCCAGCCGGATGCGGAAGGGCTGGTGGGCGACCTCGGCGGGTCGAGCCTGGAGCTCGTGCGGCTGTCGGCGGGCGTCCCCGGCGCGGGCGTGACGCTGCCGCTGGGTCCTTTCGCTCTGGGTGCGACCTCCAAGGTCGCCTACGACCCGCTCGCCGCGCGCCGCCGCATCGACGCCGAACTCGACCGGGGCGCTCGCGGCCTGCGCACCCGCGACTTCCACGCGGTGGGCGGGGCTTGGCGCAACCTGGCGCTGCTGCACATGCGAAACAGCGGCTATCCCTTGGAGATCGTTCACGAATACGCCCTCTCCGCACGCGAAGCGGTGGAAGCGGCTCAGTTCGTGTCGCGCCAGTCGCGCGCTTCGCTGGAGCGTGTTCCCGGCCTGTCCAAGAAGCGCGCCGAGACCCTGCCCCACGCCGCCGTGGTGTTGGAGGCGCTGGTCGAGCGGCTGGGGATCGAGCGCGTATCCATCTCCGCCTACGGCCTGCGCGAGGGCCTGCTGCTGGAGGGCATGGCCCCGGAGGTGCGCCGCTGCGATCCCTTGCTGGCGGGTTGCCAAGCCCTGGGCGAGCGCCAGGGGATGGGCGAAGCGCTCGGGGGCGCGCTGGAGGCGTGGCTGACGCCCTTGTGGTCCAGCCTTGCGCCCGTGTTCGCGCCCGCGCGCTCCGCCGTGCTCCTGGCCGCCGCCTGCCGCTTGGCGGACGTGGGCGCGCGCCTGCACCCCGACCACCGCGCCGACCTCGCCTTCGAACAGGTGCTCCGCGCGCCCGTGGCCGGCTGCACCCACGCCGAACGCGCCTTCCTCGCCTCCGCCGTCCACGCCCGCTACACCAGCCAGCTCCGCAGCGGCGAAGACCTGGGCCGGGTGGTCGGCCCCGAGCAGCTCAAGCGCGCGCGCGTGCTGGGCGCGGCCCTGCGGCTGGGCTGCGACCTGTGCGGCCGCAGCCCCGCCCTGCTCGCCTGCGCCGCCCTCGCCCTGAACGGCCGCGACCTGCTCCTGACCGCCCGTCCGCCCCGAACCGACCTCCTGCTCGGCGAGCAGACCAGGAAGCGCCTCGCCGCCCTGGCCGAGGTGCTGGACGCCCAACCGCGGGTGGTGGCTTAACTCACAGCGAAATCCACTTA
>CAXSDV010000022.1:0-4208 GCA_964235945.1 uncultured Caulobacteraceae bacterium | reverse complement strand
GCCAGTTCGCCGCGCTTGAGGCGCAGGGCGTCGGCGCCGAACACCTCGCGGCGCCAGCCCTGGAGGGCGCCGACTTCCGCCGCGTCGTCGGCGGCGATCTTCTCCAGGTCGGTGACGGTGGCGATCAGCTTGGAGGCCACGCCCGCGTCCTCCGCCCGGGCCTTGAGCAGCACCTTGAGCAGCTCGACCACCGCGCCCGCGTTCTGCGGCGGCGGGGGCGCGCGCTCGATCACCGGGGCGTAGGCTTCCGGGTCGCGCAGCGCCTCCTTGAGCGCGTCCAGGAGCTCGGCCCCGAACTTGGAGCCGCCGAACCCCTTGGGGGCCGAGCGCAGGTTGTTCAACGCCTCCAGCGTGGTGGGGAGCTGGCCGGCGATCTCGTCCATGGCCTCGTCCTTCAACACGCGGCCGCGGGGCATGTCGCGTTGCTGGGCGGTGCGCTCACGCCAGGCGGCGGCGGCCTTGAAGGCGGCGAGGTAGCGGGCGCTGAACTTGCGCGGCTTCAGGCGTCGCCACGCCTTGTCCGGGTCCACGTCGTAGGAGGCGGGGTCCGACAGCGCCGCCATCTCCTCGGCCACCCAGGCCAGGCGGCCGTCCTTCTCCAGGCGCTGGACGAGCTTGGGGTAGAAGCGCGCCAGGTGCGTCACGTCGGCCAGGGCGTAGTCGAGCTGGGCGTCGGACAAGGGGCGGCGCGCCCAGTCGGTGAAACGGCTCGACTTGTCCAGGTCGATGCGCAGCATCTGCCGCACCAGCGCGTCGTAGGCGATCTGCTCGCCGAAGCCCGCCGCCATGGCCGCCACCTGGGTGTCGAACAACGGCGTGGGAATGGCCCCCAGGTTGTTGAAGATCTCCACGTCCTGGCGGCAGGCGTGGAACACCTTGACGATGGAGGGGTCGCGCATCAGCGCCAGGAAGGGCTCCAGGTCCAGGTCGTCGACCAAGGGGTCGATGGTGGCGGCCCCGTCGATGGAGGCGGCCTGGATGAGGCAGAGCTTGGGCCAGTAGGTGGTCTCGCGCATGAACTCGGTGTCCACCGCGATGAAGGGGCTGTGGCGCACGGCCTCGCAGAACTCGCGGAGCCGGGCGTTGTCGGTGATCGGCGTCATGCGCTAGCTATAGCCCGCGCCGCCATGCTCGGGGCAAGTGCGCCAAAGGACCCGGCCCATGAACGACCGTCCGGACGCCCCGCAAGCGGGCGGCCTCACCTATGCGCAGGCGGGCGTGGACATCGACGCGGGCGAGGCGCTGGTGGCCGCGATCAAGCCCTTGGCGCGCGCCACGGCCCGGCCGGGCGCCACCCCCTCGCTCGGCGGGTTCGGCGCGCTATTCGACCTCAAGGCGGCCGGCTACGACGACCCGCTGATCGTGGCCACCACCGACGGGGTGGGCACCAAGCTCAAGATCGCCATCGACACGGGGCGTCACGAGGGCATCGGAATCGACCTGGTGGCCATGTGCGTCAACGACCTCCTGGCGCAGGGGGCCGAGCCGCTGCTGTTCCTCGACTATTACGCGACCTCCAAGCTCGACGTTGAGGCCGGGCGCACGATCGTGGCGGGCATAGCCGAAGGCTGCCGCCGCGCGGGCTGCGCCCTGGTGGGCGGCGAGACGGCCGAGATGCCGGGACTGTACGCGGCCGGCGACTACGACCTGGCGGGCTTCTCCCTGGGCGCGGTGGACCGGGCGGGCGTGCTGCCCCGGCTGGACGACCAGCGCGCGGGCGACCTGCTGATCGGCCTGGGCTCGTCCGGGCCGCACGCCAACGGCTACTCGCTGATCCGCCGCGTGGTGGAGCGCACGGGCCTGGCCTGGGAGGCGCCGGCGCCCTTCGCCCCGGGCGCCTCCCTCGCCGAGGCGCTGCTGGAGCCGACGCGCATCTACGTCCGCACCGTGCTGCCGTTGGCCAAGGCGGGCTTGGTCAAGGGCGCGGCCCACATCACCGGTGGCGGCTTGGTGGAGAACCCTCCCCGGGCCCTGCCCGCCCACCTCAAGGCGCGCTTCGACTGGAACGCCTGGGCGCCGCCGCCCGTGTTCGATTGGCTGGCGCGCGAAGGCGGCGTGGCCGAATCGGAGATGCGCCGCACCTTCAACTGCGGCCTGGGCTTCCTGCTGGTGGTCGCGCCCGAGCACGCGGAAGCCGTGCTGGCGGCGCTGGTCAACGGCGGCGAGGACGCGTTCGTCGCGGGAGAGCTCGCGCCCGCATGAACGCGCCGGCCCGCGTCCGCACCGCCGTGATGATCAGCGGGCGGGGCTCCAACATGGAGGCCCTGCTCGACGCCTCGCGCGCGCCCGACTATCCGGCGGAGGTGGTGCTCGTGCTCTCCAATCGGCCGGACGCGGGCGGCCTCGCCACGGCGCGGGCCGGGGGCGTGGCGGCCGAGGCGGTCGAGCACCGCGCCTTCGACGGGGACCGCGAGGCGCACGAACGCGAACTGGACGCCCGGCTGCGCGCGGCGGGCGTCGAACTCGTGGCGCTGGCGGGGTACATGCGCGTGCTCACCCCCTGGTTCGTGCAGGCGTGGCGGGGCCGGATGCTCAACATCCACCCGAGTCTGCTCCCCCACTTCCCGGGGCTCGACACCCATGCACGAGCGCTGGCCGCCGGGCACGGCCGCCACGGCTGCACGGTGCACTGGGTGAGCGAAGGCGTGGACGAAGGCCCGGTGCTCGGCCAGGCCGAAGTGCCGATTCTACCCGGCGACACCGAGTCGACCCTCGCCGCCCGCGTGCTGGAGGCGGAGCACCGGCTCTACCCCGACGCGCTCGCGCGGGCCGCCCTGCGCTTGCGTGAGAGCGACCCGACCTGAAGCGTCGAGACGGTCAGTTGCAGGGGTGGTCGCGGCAGTAGTCGCGGTCGCGGTCGTGGCTATGGTCGGTGGTGGCCGCGCCTATGCCCGCCCCCGCCAGACCGCCCACGGCCGCGCCGGCCAGGTTGCCGCCGATCAGACCACCGGCCAATGCTCCGCCGATGGCTCCGGTCGAGGCGCGCTCGGTCGTGGTGGTTCCGCAGGCGGCCAGCAGGCCCGCGGCGAGCAGCGGAGCGGCGAACTTGAGGCGGGTCCGGGTCATGGGCGTCGTCCGTCGAAACTGGGATGCGGTCGCGTCAACGACCGCCCCAGTCGGCGGTTCCGGCGGCGGGCGTCCACCGCCGGGACCGACGGTCAGCCGACGATCTGGTCCTCGGTGAAGAACTGCGGGATCTCGCTGGCGGCGGTCTCCGGCGCGTCCGACCCGTGCACCGAGTTCTCGCCGACGCTGAGCGCGAACAGCTTGCGGATGGTGCCCTCGTCGGCGTTGGCCGGGTTGGTGGCGCCCATCACCTCGCGGTACTTGGCGATGGCGCCTTCGCCCTCCAGCACCTGCACCACCACCGGGCCGCCCGTCATCTGCTCGACCAGCTCGCCGTAGAAGGGGCGCGCCGCGTGGACGGCGTAGAACGCCTCGGCCTGCGCCCGGGTCATCTGGATGCGACGCTGGGCGACGATGCGCAGCCCCGCCTTCTCGATCACGGCGTTGATTTCGCCCGTCAGGTTGCGGCGCGTGGCGTCGGGCTTGAGGATCGAGAAGGTGCGTTCGGTCATGGGCTCGGGCGGCCTTGCGTTGGAATTGGTTATGAGGAGGCGCGGGGCTTATAGCGGCCCCCTCCCCGACCGCCAACCCGCCGCCCGCCCGCCCCATGCTCCAGATCCGCGACCTGTCCTTCACCGCCTGGGGCCGCCCGTTCCTGAACGGCGCGAGCGTGTCCGTGCCCGACGGTGCGCACGTGGGGCTGGTGGGGCGCAACGGGATCGGCAAGTCGACCCTGTTCCGCCTCATCCTGGGCGAGCTCAGCCCTTCGGGCGGCGAGATCGTGCTGCCCAAGGGACGCACGGTGGCGGTGGAGCAGGAGCACGCCGCTTCGCCCGAGCCGCTGATCGAGGCGGTGCTGGCCTACGACACGGTGCGCGCGGGCCTTCTCGCCGAGTTGGACACCGCGCCGCCCGAGCGCCTGGGCGAACTCCACGCACGGCTGATCGACATCGGCGCGGAAGCCGCCCCCGCCCGCGCCGCGGAGATCCTCACGGGCCTGGGCTTCGCCGCCGCCGAGCTCTCCCGACCCGTGTCCGACTTCTCCGGCGGCTGGCGCATGCGCGCGGCGCTGGCGGGCGCGCTCCTGGCCGAGCCCGACCTGCTGCTGCTGGACGAGCCGACCAACTACCTCGACCTGGAGG
>CAXSDV010000021.1:0-40601 GCA_964235945.1 uncultured Caulobacteraceae bacterium | reverse complement strand
TTCGACGTGGTCTACCACCTGCTGTCGTTCAAGCTGAACGCCCGCGTGCGCGTGAAGATCATGACGGATGAGGACACTCCGGTTCCGTCCGTGACGTCGGTGTTCTCCAACGCCGACTGGTACGAGCGCGAAGCCTTCGACATGTTCGGCATTTTCTTCGACGGCCATCCCGACCTGCGGCGGCTGTTGACCGACTACGGCTTCCACGGCCACCCGCTGCGGAAGGACTTCCCGATGACGGGCTATGTCGAGGTTCGCTACGACGAGGCGCTCAAGCGCGTGGTCTATGAACCGGTGAAGCTCCCGCAGGAGTTTCGCAATTTCGACTTCCTCTCCCCGTGGGAAGGCGACCACATGAACGAGGCCGGCACGGGCTACAAGTACGTGCTCCCCGGCGATGAGCGTGGCGACACGCCCGACCAGAAGGTCAAGTAAGATGGCCGACGACGCATCCGGCGGGCTGGCCACGATCCAGCCCGAAGAAACCAAGGTCCGCCACTTCAATATCAACTTCGGGCCTCAGCATCCGGCGGCGCACGGCGTCTTGCGACTGGTGCTTGAGCTGGACGGCGAAGTGGTCGAGCGGGTGGACCCGCACATCGGCTTGCTCCACCGCGGGACCGAGAAGCTGATGGAGGCGCGCACCCACCTCCAGAACATCCCCTATTTCGATCGGCTCGACTACGTGGCCCCCATGAACCAGGAGCACGCCTACGTGCTGGCCCTGGAGAAGCTGATGGGCGTGGACGTGCCGATCCGCGGTCAGTTGATCCGCACGCTCTACAACGAGATCGGCCGCATCCTCAGCCACCTGCTCAACGTGACCACCCAGGCGATGGACGTGGGCGCGCTCACGCCTCCCCTGTGGGGCTTCGAGGAGCGCGAGAAGCTGATGATCTTCTACGAGCGCGCGTCCGGTGCGCGCCTGCACGCCAACTTCTTCCGGCCGGGCGGGGTGCACCAGGACCTGTCGACATCGCTGATCGACGACCTGGTCGATTGGTGCGCGGCCTTCCCCGCCAAACTCGACGACATCGAGACGCTGATCACCGGCAATCGAATCTTCAAGGCGCGCAACGTCGACATCGGCGTGGTCTCCAAAGAGGAGGCGTTGGCGCGGGGCTTCAGCGGCGTGATGCTGCGCGGGTCGGACGTGGCCTGGGACCTTCGCAAGTCGCAGCCCTACGATTGCTACGCCGAGATGGAATTCGACATACCCGTGGGCAAGAACGGCGACTGCTACGACCGTTATCTCTGTCGCGTCGAGGAGATGCGCCAGTCGATAAAAATCATGGAGCAGTGCCTGGACCGTCTGAAGAAGACGCCGGGGCCCGTGCTGACCCAGGACGGCAAGGTGGCCCCGCCGCGCCGGGCGGACATGAAGCGCTCGATGGAGGCGCTGATCCACCACTTCAAGCTCTACACCGAGGGCTTCCACACTCCCGCCGGCGAGGTCTACGCGGCGGTGGAGGCTCCCAAGGGTGAATTCGGCGTGTACCTCGTCAGCGACGGCACCAACAAGCCGTACCGCTGCAAGATACGCGCGCCGGGCTTCGCCCACCTGGAGGCGATGGACTGGATGAATCGCGGCCACATGCTGGCGGACGTGTCCGCCATCCTGGGCTCCCTCGACATCGTGTTCGGAGAAGTCGACCGTTGAGCGTACGCCGCCTCGCCGCCGTCCAGCCCGAGAGCTTCACCTTCACGCCCGAGACTCGGGCCAAGGTGGACTGGTGGCTGTCCAAGTTCCCGGAAGCACGCAAGCAGTCAGCGTCTATTCCGGTGCTCTGGCTCGTGCAGAAGCAGGAGGGGTGGGTCAGCGAGCCCGCCGTCCGCGCCGTGGCCGAGCTTCTGGCCATGCCGGTGATCCGCGTGCTGGAGGTGGTGACCTTCTACACCATGTTCCAGTTGGAGCCGGTGGGCACGACCGCGCTCGTGCAGGTGTGCGGCACCACGCCCTGCATGCTGCGCGGCTCCAACGAGCTGATGCAGCTCTGCAAGGAGGTGATCGGCCCGCGCGACACCCTGTCCAAGGACGGGCGCTTCACCTGGCAGGAGGTCGAGTGCCTGGGGGCGTGCGTGAACGCGCCCATGGCCCAGATCAACGACCTTTATTACGAGGACCTGACTCCCGATTCGCTCGCGCGCATCCTGCAAGACTTCCGTGCGGGAAGCTCGCCCAAACCCGGAAGCTACGCTGGGCGCCACAGTTCGGAGCCGGCGGGCGGCGCCAAGACGCTGCAAGACCCCGCGCTCTACGACGGTTCGCTCGCCCAGCCGATCACCCTGCCCAACCGTCCCGCGCCGGTCGCCGAGGCGGTGGCTTGAACATCGAGGCGGAGCGTCGTCGACTGGTCCGCATGCTGGCCTTGAGTTGCGGGGCGTTCGCACTCGCCCTCACTGGGTTGGTGGCGTATGCCGCCCTACATGTACGTTGGGGCCTGCCCCTCGTCGCCGCCGCCGTTGCGGGCGGCGTGGGCGCACAGGTTTGGTTCATCTCCGGCGCCGCCCGCGGCGCCCGCAAGGCTTGAAGGCCATGGTCGGCATTCTGGAAGACAAGGATCGCATCTTCACCAACCTTTACGGCTTCCACGACTGGGGGCTGGAGGGGGCGAAGACGCGCGGTTGCTGGAACGCCACCGCCGACATGCTGGCCTGCGGACGCGACTGGCTGATCGCTCAGATGAAGGCCAGCGGCATGCGCGGGCGCGGCGGCGCGGGCTTCAACACCGGGCTGAAGTGGAGCTTCATGCCCAAGGAGGTGAAGGATCGCCCGCACTACCTCGTCGTCAACGCCGACGAGAGCGAGCCCGGCACCTGCAAGGATCGTGAGATCATGCGGCACGATCCACACCTGTTGATCGAGGGCTGCCTGATCGCCAGCTTCTCGATGCAGGCGCACGTCTGCTACATCTACATCCGCGGCGAGTATGTTCAGGAGCGCGAGCACCTGGAGGCCGCGATCAAGCAGGCCTACGAGGCCCGGCTGATCGGCAAGGACAACGTCCACGGCTGGGATTTTGACGTTTACGTCTCGCACGGCGCCGGCGCTTACATCTGCGGCGAGGAGACGGCCCTCTTGGAGAGCCTGGAGGGCAAGAAGGGCCAGCCGCGCCTGAAGCCTCCTTTCCCGGCGGGTGCGGGGCTTTACGGTTGCCCGACCACGGTCAACAACGTCGAGTCGATCGCGGCGGTCGGCACGATCCTGCGTCGCGGCTCGGGCTGGTTCGCTTCATTCGGCCGACCCAACAACAGCGGCACCAAGCTGATGTGCATCAGCGGCCATGTTGAAATGCCCTGCAACGTTGAGGAGGTGATGAGCATCCCGCTCAAGCAGCTGCTCGAAGAGCATTGCGGCGGCGTGCGTGGGGGGTGGGGAAACCTCAAGGCCGTCATTCCCGGCGGCTCTTCCGTGCCCATGATCCCCGCCGAACAGTGCGAGACCGCGCTGATGGACTTCGACAGCCTGCGCGACTTGAAGTCGGGCCTGGGCACCGCGGCGGTGATCGTGATGGACAAGTCCACTGATCTCGTGCGCGCCATCTCGCGCATCAGCTACTTCTACAAGCACGAGAGCTGCGGGCAGTGCACGCCCTGCCGCGAGGGTACGGGCTGGATGTGGCGGGTGATGGAGCGCATGGCCCGCGGCGAGGCCGAGATGCGCGAGATCGACCTGCTGCTCGACGTCACCACCCAAGTGGAGGGGCACACCATCTGCGCCCTGGGCGACGCGGCCGCCTGGCCGATCCAGGGCCTGTTCCGCCACTTCCGCCACGAGGTGGAGGAGCGCATCGTCTCCTACCGTTCCGGTCGTCCGCACGTTCAGGGCTCGGCCCTGATGGCGGCGGAGTAGTCGTCATGCCCAAAGCCAAGGTCAACGGCGTCGAGGTCGAGTTCGAGCCCGGCATGACCGCCCTGCAGGTGGCGGAACTGGCGGGCGAGGAGATTCCGCGCTTCTGCTATCACGAGCGTCTGAGCATCGCCGGCAATTGCCGCATGTGCCTGGTCGAGGTGAAGCCCGGCCCGCCCAAACCCCAGGCCTCCTGCGCGCTGCCGGCCGCCGACGGCCAGGAGATCTTCACCAACACCCCCATGGTCAAGAAGGCGCGCGAGGGGGTGATGGAGTTCCTCCTCATCAACCACCCGCTCGATTGCCCGATCTGCGACCAGGGTGGCGAATGCGATCTGCAGGATCAGGCGGTGGGCTTCGGTCGCGACGGCACGCGCTATGTGGAGAACAAGCGCGCCGTCGAAGAGAAGAACATGGGCCCGCTCATCAAGACGGTGATGACGCGCTGCATCCAGTGCACCCGCTGCGTGCGCTTCGCCCAGGAAGTGGCGGGCGTGCCGCAGATCGGCATGATCAGCCGCGGCGAAGATGCGGAGATCACCACATATCTCGAGCACGCGGTCACCAGCGAACTATCCGGCAACCTGGTGGACGTGTGCCCGGTGGGCGCGCTCACCTCGCGGCCCTACGCCTTCAACGCCCGGCCGTGGGAGCTGAAGAAGACCGAGAGCGTCGACGTGATGGACGCGCTCGGCAGCGCCATCCGCGTGGACGCCAAGGGTCCGGAGGTGATGCGCATCCAGCCGCGCCTCAACGAGGAGATCAACGAGGAGTGGCTGGCCGACAAGAGCCGCCACGCCGTCGACGGGCTGATGCGCCAGCGCCTCGACCGCCCCTACGTGCGCGAGAACGGCCGGCTCCGTCCCGCCACCTGGATGCAGGCGCTGGCGGTGGTCGCCGACCGGATCAAGGCCGCCGCGCCCGAGCGGATGGGCGTGATCGCCGGCGACCTCGTCGACGCCGAGCAGATGAAGGCCGCCCTGGACCTGTTCACCTCTTTAGGCGTGGCGAGCCTCGATTGCCGGCAGGACGGCATGAAGCTCGGCGCCGGTCCGCGGGAGAGCTGGCTGTTCAACACCACCCTCGCGGGGGTGGAGCAAGCGGACGCGCTGCTGATCGTGGGGTCGAACCCGCGCCGCGAGGCTCCCATCCTCAACCAGCGCATCCGCAGGGCGTGGGCGCAGAACAAGCTGCGCGTGGGCGTGGTCGGCGAGGCGGCGGAGCTGACCTACGCCTACGATCCCCTCGGGGCGGGCCCGCAATCGCTGGAGCGCGTGGCCGACACCGAGTTCGGGCGCGCCTTCGCCGCCGCCAAGTCGCCCATGGTGATCCTGGGGGCGGGCGCCCTGTCGCGGCAGGACGGTGCGGCGGTGGCCGCGCTCGCCGCGGGAATGAAGTGCGACACCGGCCTCGCGCGCGAGGGCTGGAACGGCTTCAACGTGCTGCACACCGCCGCCAGCCGCGTGGCGGGTCTGGACATGGGCTTCACCCCGCGCGCGGGCGGCCGCAACGCCGCCGCCATGCTGGAGGGCGCCCTGGACGTGCTCGTGCTCCTGGGAGCGGACGAGATCGACACTTCGCGCCTGGGAGACACCTTCGTGGTCTACATCGGCCACCACGGCGATGCGGGCGCCAACCGGGCGGACGTGATCCTGCCGGGCGCGGCCTATACCGAGAAGTCGGGCCTGTACGTGAACACCGAGGGCCGGGTGCAGGTGGCCAACCGCGCCATCTTCCCCAAGGGCGAGGCCAAGGAGGACTGGGCCATCCTGCGGGCCCTGTCCGCCGAGGTCGGCGCGACCCTGCCCTACGACAGCCTCGCCGACCTGCGCGCCAAGCTGATGGCCGACCATCCGACCTTCGGAGCGATCGATTATGCGCCGGGCGCGGCAGGGGCGGCGAGCTTCGACCTGTCGGCGGTGGGCGCGGCGGGGCAGGTGTCGGACGCGCCGTTCAAGAGCCCCGTCGTGGACTATTACCAGACCAACCCGATCGCCCGCGCGAGCGTCACCATGGCCGAATGCTCGGCGGTGGCGGCCGACGCGGGCCGGCCGCTGATGGCGGCGGAGTGAACCCCGTGGCCGTGAACCCCTGGACCACCCCGCTTGGTTGGACGCTGCTGACCTTCGGCCAGATCATGCTGATCGTGGTGGGCGTGCTCGTCAGCCTGGCCTTCCTGCTCCTGGCGGACCGCAAGATCTGGGCGGGCGTGCAGATGCGCAAAGGGCCCAACGTGGTGGGCCCGTTCGGGCTGATGCAGTCCTTCGCCGACTTCGGCAAGTTCGTGCTGAAGGAGATCACCATACCGGCGGGCGCCGACAAGTTCGTCTTCCTGCTAGCCCCCATGCTGAGCTTCGTTCTGGCCTTCATCGGCTGGGCGGTGGTGCCGGTGGCCCCGGGCTGGGTGGTGTCCAACATCAACGTCGGCATTCTCTACCTTCTGGGGGTGAGTTCGCTCGGCGTGTACGGCATCATCATGGGCGGCTGGGCGTCGAACTCGAAGTATCCGTTCCTCGGCGGCCTGCGGTCGGCGGCGCAGATGGTCAGCTACGAGGTCTCCATCGGCCTCGTGATCATCAACGTGGTGCTGCTGGCGGGCTCCATGAACCTGCAGACCATCGTCGAGCACCAGGGCGGCGGCTTCTGGAACTGGAACGTGTTGGGGGGTGGGGGCCTGCGCAATCTGCCGCTGGCGCTGGTCATGATTCCCATGATGGCGATCTTCTACATATCGGCCCTGGCCGAGACCAACCGTCCGCCTTTCGACCTACCCGAGGCCGAGAGCGAACTCGTGGCGGGCTACCAGGTCGAGTACAGTTCCACGCCGTACCTCCTGTTCATGATCGGCGAGTACGCGAACATCGTGCTCATGTGCGCCATGATCTCCATCCTGTTCTTCGGGGGATGGCAGGCGCCCTACCCGACGGGCTTCCTGGACCATGCGCCCTCCTTCATCCGCAGCCTGCACGGCTTCGTGTGGTTCGCGATCAAGGTGTGCTTCTGGTTCTTCATGATCGCCATGGCCAAGGCTATCGTGCCCCGCTACCGCTACGACCAGCTGATGCGCCTCGGCTGGAAGATCTTCCTTCCGACTTCCGTCCTGTGCGTGGTCCTGGTGGCCGCGTGGCGGGTGTTCGTCGGCGGCGTCGCCTGAGAAGTTAGGACAAAGCCATGGCTCTCGGAGCCCGTATCGCACAGGCCGCCAAGGGCGCGGCCCTTCTGGACTTCGCCGGAGCCTTCGGGCTCGCGATGAAGTACATGATGAAGCCCAAGGCGACGATCTTCTATCCCAACGAGAAGGGCCCGCTCTCTCCGCGCTTTCGCGGCGAGCATGCCCTGCGTCGTTATCCCAACGGCGAGGAGCGCTGCATCGCTTGCAAGCTGTGCGAAGCCATCTGCCCCGCCCAGGCCATCGCCATCGACGCGGAGCCTCGCGGCGACGGCAGCCGTCGCACCACGCGCTACGACATCGACATGACCAAGTGCATCTACTGCGGCTACTGCCAGGAGGCCTGCCCGGTGGACGCCATCGTCGAGGGACCGAACTTCGAGTTCTCCACCGAGACGCGCGAGGAGCTCTACTACGACAAGGAGCGCCTGCTGGCCAACGGCGACCGGTGGGAGCGCGAGATCGCCAAGAACCTGGAATTAGACGCGCCCTACCGCTAAACCGGGCGCGACTCGTGGGGGAGGGGCTGCGGACGCCCATCGCCTCCCTTGTGCGTGTGACGAGAGGACCGAGCGGCCCATGGCCTTGCAGGCGATAGCCTTCTACGTGCTGAGCATCATCATGATCCTCAGCGCGGCCTGCGTGGTGACGCAGCGCAATCCCGTGCATTCGGTGCTGTTCCTGATCCTGACCTTCTTTACGGCGGCGGGCTTGTTCGTGCTCCTGGGCGCTGAGTTCCTGGCCATGCTGCTCGTAGTGGTCTACGTGGGCGCGGTGGCGGTGCTGTTCCTGTTCGTCGTCATGATGCTCGACGTCGATTTCGGCTCGCTGAGGTCGGGGTTCGCGCGTTACCTGCCCATCGGCGGTGCGATCGCGGCCTTCCTCCTGGCGGAGATGATCCTGGTCGCCACCGCCGTGGCCAGCCGGGGCGAGCACATCCAGCCGGCGCCCACCCTGCCGTCCAACGTCTCCAACGCCGAGGCGATCGGGCGGGTGCTGTACACCGACTACATCTACTTCTTCCAGGCTGCGGGGTTGGTGCTGCTGGTGGCCATGATCGGGGCCATCGTGCTGACCCTGCGTCACCAGCCGGGTGTCAAGCGCCAGACCATGGAGCGGCAGGTCGCGCGCACGCCGCAGACGGGCATGGCCGTCGTCAAGGTGCGCGTAGGCGAGGGGATCGACCTGTGAACCCCTCCTCGGGCGTGGGCCTCGCCCATTACCTGGCCGTTGCGGCCGTGTTGTTCACCATCGGCGTGTTCGGGATTTTCGTGAACCGTCGCAACATCATCGTCATCCTGATGTCGATCGAGTTGATCCTCTTGGCGGTGAACATCAACCTGGTCGCCTTCTCCGTGTACCTTCACGACGTGGTGGGGCAGATCTTTGCAATGTTCGTCCTGACCGTCGCCGCTGCCGAAGCGGCGGTGGGTCTGGCCATCCTCGTCACTTTCTTCCGAAACCGGGGCGACATCTCGGTGGACGATGCCGACCTGTTGAAGGGCTGACCCGGTGGAGATCACCCTCGCCATCCTGATCTTTGGGCCGCTGTTCGCCGCGGTCGTCGCCGGCCTGTTCGGTCGTCGCATAGGCGACGTCCCATCCATGGGCGTCACCACGGGCGTTCTCTTCCTGTCCTGCGCCCTGGCTTGGTTCACCTTCTTCAAGACCGTGTTCGGCGGCGCCTGGTCGGGTCACCACGTGGTGGAGTTCCTGCCTTTCATCAACGTGGGCGATTTCCGTTCGACTTGGTCGGCGCGGTTGGACACGCTCTCGGCGGTGATGCTGGTGGTGATCACCAGCGTGTCCTCGCTCGTGCACCTGTACTCCTGGGGCTATATGGAGGACGACGCCTCCAAGCCGCGCTTCTTCGCCTACCTGTCGCTGTTCACCTTCGCCATGCTCATGCTGGTTACCGCCGCCGACTTTATGCAGCTGTTCTTCGGCTGGGAGGGCGTGGGGTTGGCGAGCTATCTGCTGATCGGCTTCTGGTTCAAGAAGCCGACCGCCAACGCCGCCTCCATCAAGGCTTTCGTGGTCAACCGTGTCGGCGATTTCGGCTTCGCCCTGGGCATCATGACGGTGTTCTGGATGTTCCACACCATCCGCTTCTCGGAGGTGTTCCCGCTGTTCGCGTCCAAGGCCGGAACCACGTGGGGCTTCGCGGGTGGGACCTGGAGCGCGCTCGACCTGGCGGGCTTCCTCCTGTTCATCGGGGCCATGGGCAAGTCCGCGCAGTTCTTCCTTCACACCTGGCTGCCCGACGCCATGGAGGGGCCGACGCCCGTCTCCGCCCTGATCCACGCCGCCACCATGGTGACGGCGGGCGTCTACATGGTGTGCCTGCTCTCGCCGCTGTACGAGCACGCGCCGGTCGCGCGCAGCATCATCACCCTGATCGGGGCGGTGACCGCGCTGTTCGCCGCCACGGTCGGACTGGCGCAGAACGACATCAAGCGCGTGATCGCCTATTCGACCTGCTCCCAGCTCGGCTACATGTTCTTCGCCGCGGGCGTGGGCGCTTATCAGGCCGCGATGTTTCACCTGTTCACCCACGCCTTCTTCAAGGCCCTGCTGTTCCTGGGTGCAGGATCGGTGATCCACGGCATGCACCACGAACAGGACATGCGCCGGATGGGAGGGGTGGCCAAGTACATGCCGATCACCACGGCGGTGATGTGGATCGGCACCATCGCCATCACGGGATTGGGCCTGCCGGGCGTGAACCTCGGCTTTGCGGGCTTCTATTCCAAGGACGCCATCATCGAGACCGCCTTTGCGGGCGGGGCGACGCAGCCGTTCGGCTACTTCGCCTTCGTCATCGGCGTGTTCGCAGCGGGGTTGACCGCCTTCTATTCCTTCCGCCTCCTGTTCATGACCTTCAACGGCGCACCCCACTGGGAGCACGCCCACGCCGACTCCGACCAGCACGCCTCCGCGGGCGCCCTCGCCGACCACGCAAGTTCGGCGCAGATCGAGACCCATTCGGAGCCGGACGAGAACGTCCACGGGGCGCATGACGATCACGGCGACTTCAAGCCGCACGAGAGCCCGCCGATCATGCTGATCCCGCTCCTGTTATTGTCGGTGGGCGCGGTGGCGGCGGGATTTGTTTTCCTGCCCTGGTTCATCGGTGATCATCAGGCTGAGTTCTGGCGCGGGTCCATCTACACTGCGCCCGCCAATCACCTTTTGACCCAGCGAGAGGAGCTGCCGCGGTGGGTGGGCCTGTCGCCGTTGATCGCCAGCGTCGTGGGCACGTTGTTCGCCGCATGGCTTTACTTGGTGAAGCCGGGCCTCGCCGCCGTCTGGGCGGCGCGCAAGGGGCCGCTCTACACGTTCATCTACAACAAGTGGTTCTTCGACGAGCTCTACAACGCGACCTTCGTGCGTGGGACCAAGTGGCTGGGTGACGTGTTCTGGAAGCGGGGCGACCGTGACACGATCGACAAGCTGGGTCCCAACGGCTTCGCCTGGCTGTCGGAGATGGCGGGCCGCGGCCTCGGCCGCATGCAGACGGGGTACGTCTATCACTACGCTTTCGTCATGCTGATCGGCGTGGCGGGACTGCTCTCCTTCGCCCTTTGGGCCTGGGCGCACTGAGGGCCGACGACCATGACCGGCATACTCAGCCTCATCACCTTCCTGCCCAGCCTCGGCGCCCTCGTGATCCTGGCGCTTCGCTACGCCTCCAAGGACGGCGATGGCGAAGCGTTGGCCGCCAACGCGCGCTGGGTGGCGCTGTTCACCACCCTGGCCACCCTGGCCGTATCCATCGTCATGGTTTCCGCTTTTGACACGGGCCAGCCCGGCTTCCAGTTCGTCGAGCACCTCGCTTGGTTCTCGGGCGCCAGCTACCGCATGGGCGTCGACGGCATATCCGTGCTGTTCGTTCTGCTGACCACTTTCCTCATGCCGATCTGCATCGCGGCGGGTTGGAGCTCCATCAAGGAGCGGGTGGTCGAGTACCTGATCGCCTTCCTGATTCTCGAAACGCTGATGATCGGCGTGTTCTGCGCTCTCGACCTGCTGGTGTTCTACGCCTTCTTCGAGTTCGGCCTGATCCCGATGTTCATCATCATCGGCGTGTGGGGCGGCAAGAACCGTATCTACGCGGCGTACAAGTTCTTTCTCTATACGCTGCTTGGATCGGTGCTGATGCTGGCCGCGATCTTGACCATGGCGGGGATCGCGGGCACCACATCCATTCCAGAACTGATGCAATACAAGTTCGCGCCGGGCCTGCAGATTTTCCTCTGGCTGGCCTTCTTCGCGTCCTTCGCGGTGAAGATGCCCATGTGGCCGGTGCACACCTGGCTGCCCGACGCCCACGTCGAGGCCCCGACCGCGGGCTCGGTGATCCTGGCGGGCGTGCTGCTGAAGATGGGCGGCTACGGCTTTCTGCGCTTCTCCATTCCCATGTTCCCCAACGCGAGCCATTACTTCACGCCGTTGGTGTTCGCGCTGTCGGTGACCGCCATCATCTACACCTCGCTGGTCGCCTTCCGGCAGACCGACATGAAGAAGCTGATCGCCTATTCGTCGGTGGCGCACATGGGTTTCGTGACCATGGGCATCTTCAGCGGCAACATACAGGGCGAGCAGGGTGCGGTGTTCCAGATGCTCAGCCACGGGCTCATCTCGGGCGCGCTGTTCCTCTGCGTGGGCGTCATCTACGACCGGATGCATACCCGCGAGATCGCCTTCTACGGCGGGGTGGTGAACCGCATGCCCTGGTACGCGGCGACCTTTCTGCTGTTCACCATGGGCAATGTCGGCCTGCCGGGCACTTCGGGGTTCGTCGGTGAGATGCTGACCATGGTGGGCGTTTACGGCGCCTCGACCTGGACGGCGCTCCTGGCCACCACGGGCATCATCCTCTCGGCGGTCTACGCGCTCAGCCTGTATCGCCGAGTGGTGCTGGGCGAGCTCGTCAATCCCAGGCTCGCCACCATCAGCGACATGGACTGGCGCGAGGTCGCGATCTTCGCCCCGCTGATCGTCGGCACGCTGGTGCTGGGCGTCTACCCCCATTTCGTCACCGGCGTGACCCAGGCCTCCCTCGAACGGCTCGTGGACGGCTGGCGCACGGCGACCGGCCGCTGATCCAGGACGCGACGCACACCATGTTCCTCTCCGGCGCGCTCCAGATCGCCTATCCCGAGCTCATCCTCACCGTCGGCACCCTGGCCCTCCTGGTCTTCGGCGCCTTTGCGGGCGACAAGTCGACCCGGCTCGTAGCCAACCTCGCCTGCGTGCTGCTGCTGGTGGCGGCCGTCGTCGGGTGGACGGGTCCGCGCGGCATCGCCTTCGCCGGCGGCTTCGTGGCCGACAGCGCGTCCGCCTACGCCAAGGTGGTGATCTACGCGCTGAGCGCGGTGTCCATCCTCCTGGGCGAGCGCTGGCTGGGCCGACTCAAGGGGCAGCGCTTCGAGTATCCCATTCTCATCCTGCTGGCCGCCGTCGGCATGGGCATGATGGTCTCGGCGGGCGATCTGATCGCGCTGTACATCGGCGTGGAGCTGTTCAGCCTGCCCACCTACGTGCTCGCCGCCTTTCGGCGCGACGACCAGCGCGCTTCGGAAGCGGGGCTGAAATACTTCGTGCTGGGCGCGCTCTCCTCGGGTCTGCTGCTTTACGGCGCTTCGCTGATCTATGGTTTCGCCGGCTCGACCAAGTTCGTGCAGATCGCCGCGGCGGTGCACGCGGGCGCGGCGTCGGCCAACGCCGGCGGGGCGGGGACCATATTCGGCCTCGTCTTCCTCATCTGCGGCCTGGCCTTCAAGGTCGCCGCCGCGCCCTTCCACATGTGGACGCCCGACGTCTACGAGGGCTCTCCCACCCCGGTGGTGGCCTTCATCGCCGCCGCGCCCAAGCTCGCCGCCATGATGCTGTTCGCCCGCGCCGTGGGCATGGCCTTCCCGGGCGCGACCTGGGAGTGGGGACAGGTGCTGATCGCCATCGGCGTGATCTCCGTCAGCGTGGGCGCCTTTGCGGGCCTCGTGCAGACGAACCTCAAGCGGCTCCTGGCCTACTCCTCCATCGCCAACGTGGGCTATGCGCTGATCGGCTTGGCGGCGGGAACCCAGCAGGGCGCCGAGAGCATGATCGTGTTCATGACGCTCTACATTATCGATATCACCGGCTTCTTCGCCTTGCTCATCGCCCTGTCGCGCGACGGCCGTCCGATCGAGCGGCTGGAGGACTTTTCAGGACTGGTGCGCACTCGCCCGGGCACGGCCTTGGCGCTGACCGCGCTGTCGCTCTCCACCCTCGGCCTGCCGCCGTTCTCGGGGTTCTGGGCCAAGGTGTTCGTGTTCAAGGCGGCGCTGGCCACGCCGTTCTGGCCGGCGGCGGTGTTCGCCCTGGTGATGAGCGTGGTGGCGGCGTTCTACTATCTACGCCTGATCAAGACGATGTGGTTCGATCCGGCGCCCGCCACGCCTACGGACGCGCCCGCGCCCGAGGCGCGCACCATCGGCTTCGCCGCCGCCGCCTTCTCCTTTCTGCTGGTCAATCTCGCCTTGCCCGTGCTGGAGCCTGCAGCCCGCCTCGCCGCCGCGGCCTTCGGCCAGTTGGCCCCGTAGGCGCGTGGAGCTTCCACCGGTCCTGATCCTCGACATCGTCGACTCCACCAACGCCGAAGCGCGCCGTCGCGCCGAGGCGGGGGAGGCGGGGCCGCTGTGGATCGCCGCGCGGGAGCAGACCGCCGGCCGCGGCCGGCGCGGCCGCGCCTGGGAGACCGGGCGCGGAAACCTCGCCGCCACCCTGCTGACCGTCACCGAGCGCTCTCCCGCCGAGGCGGCGCGGACGGCCTTCGTCGTCGCCCTCGCCATGGCGGATGTGGCCGTCCGTTACGTGCCCGAGGTGCTCGTCCGGCTGAAATGGCCCAACGACCTCCTCGTCGGCGGAGCCAAGGCCGGGGGCGCCCTGGTCGAGTCGGGCCGACGCCCGGACGGCCGGCTGTGGCTGGCGGTGGGCGTCGGCGTCAACCTGTCGCACGCGCCCGACGAGGTGGAGCGCCCCGCCACCTCCCTGGACCGACACCTGCGTGTGGAGGTTCAGGCCGCGCCGACTCCGGAAGCGGCGCTCGCGGTGCTGGCCGAGGCGTTCGCGCGCCGGTGGACGCTGTGGGACGCGGAGGGGTTCGACGGGGTCGCCCGCGCCTGGAGCGCCCGCGCCGCCCACCTGGGCGAGCCCTGCGTCGCGCGCCTGCCGGGCGAGGCGGTCGAGGGGATTGCGGAGGGGCTGGACGGCGACGGCGCGCTGCGGCTGCGCCTGCCCTCGGGCGCCGTGCGCCGCATCACCGCGGGCGACGTCTTTCCGTTGTCGGGGGCGGCCTGATGCTCCTGGCGATCGAGCAGGGCAACACCAACACGCTGTTCGCCGTCCACGACGGAGCCGGCTGGATCGCCCAGTGGCGCAGCGCCACCGAGTCCACCCGCACCGCGGACGAGTACGCCGTATGGCTCAACCAGCTCCTCGCCATGGGCGGGCTGAAGTTCGCGGACCTGGACGCGTGCATCGTCTCCAGCGTCGTCCCCCAGTCCATCTTCAATCTTAGGAACCTGGCCCGGCGCTATCTCGGGGTGACGCCGCTGGTGATCGGGGAGAACGCCGAGCTCGGCGTGCCTATCCGCATCGACCGGCCGAGCGAGGCCGGAGCCGACCGGCTGGTCAACGCGGTGGGGGCCTACGTCGCCCACGGCGGCCCGCTGCTGGTGATCGACAGCGGCACGGCCACCACCTTCGACGTGATCGGCGAGGACGGCGGCTTCGAGGGCGGGGTCATCGCGCCCGGCATCAACCTGTCCATGCAGGCCCTGCACGAGGCCGCCGCCAAGCTCCCCCGCATCGCCATCCAGCGGCCGGAGCGCGCCATCGGCCGCGGCACGGTGGAAGCCATGCAGGCCGGCGTCTTCTACGGCTACATCGCCCTCATCGAAGGGCTGATCGCCCGCATCAAGGCCGAGTACGGTCGGCCCCTCACCGTGGTCGCCACCGGCGGGGTGGCCTCCCTCTTCGAGGGCGCCACCGACCGCATCGACCGCTTCGATCCCGACCTGACCATCCGCGGCCTCCTCGAAATCCAGCGCCGCAACTCCCACATCACGGTTCAATGACACCTGCGAAAAACGACGAACTCGTCTTCCTGCCGCTCGGCGGCTCCGGCGAGGTCGGCATGAACTTCAACATGTACGGCTACGGCCCGCCCCACGCCCGCAAATGGCTGATCGTGGACATGGGCGTGACCTTCGGCGACCAGACCACCCCCGGCGTCGAGATCATCCTGCCCGACCCGCGCTTCGCCGAGGAGAACGCCGGCGACGTGCTGGGCATCCTGCTGACCCACGCCCACGAGGACCATATCGGCGCGCTGGCTTGGCTGTGGCCGCGCATCAAGGCCCCCGTCTACGCCACGCCCTTCACCGCCTTCCTGATCCGCGAGAAGCTGCGCGAGGCGGGGCTCCTGGGCGAGGTGCCGATCCACGTGGTGCAACTGGGCGGCCGCGTGTCGCTCGGGCCGTTCGAGGTCGACCTGATCTCCATGACGCACTCCACCCCCGAGCCGAACGGGCTGGCCATCCGCACGCCGCTGGGCGTGGTGCTGCACACGGGCGACTGGAAGATCGACCCGGACCCGGTGCTCGGGCCGCCCACGGACGCCGACGCCATCCGCCGCCTGGGCGACGAGGGCTTGCTGGCCATGGTGTGCGACTCCACCAACGTGTTCGTGGACGGCGTGGCCGGTTCCGAGGCGGGCGTGCGCGAAGCCATGTCCAGGCTGATCGGCACGCTGACGGGCAAGGTGGCGGTGGGCTGCTTCGCCTCCAACGTGGCGCGCATGGACAGCGTGATCCGCGCCGCCGAGGCCAACGACCGGCGCGTGTGCCTGCTGGGCCGCTCCATGCACCGCATGAACGCCGCCGCGCGCTCCGTGGGCATGCTGACGGACGTGCAGCCCTTCGTGAGCGACGCGGAGGCGGGCTTCTTCCCCGACGACAAGGTGCTCTACCTGTGCACGGGCAGCCAGGGCGAGGTGAGGGCGGCCCTGTCGCGCATCGCCGAGGGCACGCACCCCCACGTCACCCTCGGGCGCGGCGACGCCTGCGTGTTCTCCAGCCGGGTGATCCCCGGCAACGAGGTCGCGATCCGCAACCTGCAGAACAAGCTGGCCGACCGCGGCGTGCGCCTGCACACCGAGCGCGAGCACCCGGGCATCCACGTCTCCGGACACCCCTGCCGCGACGAGCTGCGCCAGATGTACCAGTGGGCGCGGCCGCGGATCGCGGTGCCCACCCACGGCGAGCGTCGCCACCTGCTCGAGCACGTGGCCCTGGCCAAGGACATGCAGACTCCCGAGGCGCTGGCCCCGCGCAACGGCGACGTGCTGCGCCTGGCCCCCGGCCGCGCCGAGGTGATCGACGAGGCGCCCTCCGGCCTGCTGCACGTCGACGGCGGCGTGCTGACCCCCGCCGACAGCGAACCCCTGCGCGAGCGCCGCCACGCCGCCGCCAACGGCGTGCTCATGGTGGGCGTGACGCTGGACAAGCGCGGCCGCCTCGCCGCCGACGTTTCCGTGCGCGCCATCGGCCTGCCCGGCGACAAGGAATACCCGTTGGACGACGCGCTCGACGACCTGGCCGAGGATGCGGAAGGCGCGGTCAAGCGCTTGGCCGACGGCGCCCGGGACGACGATCGCGCGGTCGAGCAGGCCGTCGCCCGCGTGCTCAAGAAGAGCGCCCAGCGCATCTGGGAGCGGCGCCCCGTGGTCGAGACGCTGGTCACCCGGTTGGGGTGAGGGGAGGGCGCGCATGCTCGGACGCTTGAATCATGTGGGCGTCGCCACGCCCGACATGGAGGCGGCGCGCGCCCTTCATCGCGACCTCTACGGTGCGGACTCGACGGAACCGCGCGCCCTGCCCGAACAGGGCGTGTGGGTGAGCTTCGTGTCCCTGCCCAACACCGAGATCGAGCTGATCGCCCCGTACGGCGAAGCCAGCCCGCTCACGGCCTTCCTCGCCAAGTCGCCCCGCGGCGGCCAGCACCACGTCTGCTTCGAGGTGGACGACCTGGCGGCCGCCCGCGACGAGTTGATCTCCCGGGGCGCTCGCGTGCTGGGCTCGGGCGAGCCGCGCATCGGCGCCCACGGCGAACCCGTGCTGTTCCTTGACCCGCGCACTTCCGGCGGCGTCCTGGTGGAGTTGATGCAGGCGCCCCGCGCGGCGCATTGAGCGCCCGCAAACAGCCGGAAAGTCAGCGTAGGAGCGTCAGTCATGGATCCGGTGTTCGCCCTCTCCACCTACTTCGTCGTTTGGTGGACGACGCTGTTCGCCATCCTGCCGCTCGGCTTGCGCAGCCACGCGCAGGAGGGCAAGCCGGTGCCCGGCGGGGGCGACCCGGGTTCGCCCGTCGATCCCAAGCTGAAGAAGAAGTTCATCACCACCACCTGGGTGTCGGCGGTGGCCTGGGTCGTGCTGGCCGTCCTGCTGCACGTGTTCGGCCCCATGCTCGCACCCCGCGCCGCTTGAGCCGCGCGTTGCCAAGCGGTCCTCCCGCCCGCTAGACACGACGACCCGCCGCCTCCGGAGTCTTCATGCGCCTGTCGCGCTACTTCCTGCCCGTGCTCAAGGAGACGCCCGCCGAGGCGCAGATCGCCTCGCACCGGCTGATGCTGCGCGCCGGCATGATCCGGCAGGAGGCGGCGGGCATCTACGCCTGGCTGCCCCTGGGTCTGCGCGTGTTGCGCAAGGTCGAGCGGATCGTGCGCGAGGAGATGGACCGCGCGGGCTCCGTCGAACTGCTCATGCCCACCCTGCAGCTGGCGGATCTCTGGCGCGAGAGCGGCCGCTACGACGCCTACGGCCCCGAGATGCTGCGCATCGTCGACCGCCACGAGCGCGAGCTGCTCTACGGCCCCACCAACGAGGAGATGGTCACCGAGATCTTCCGCGCCAGCGTGAAGAGCTACAAGGACCTGCCCAAGAGTCTCTACCACGTGCAGTGGAAGTTCCGCGACGAGCAGCGCCCCCGCTTCGGCGTGATGCGCGGCCGCGAGTTCCTGATGAAGGACGCCTACAGCTTCGACGTGGACGAGGCGGGCGCGAAGCGCAGCTACAATCGCATGTTCGCCGCCTACCTGCGCATCTTCGCGCGCATGGGCCTGACCGCCATTCCCATGCGCGCCGAGACCGGCCCCATCGGCGGCGACCTGTCCCACGAATTCATCGTGCTGGCGCAGACGGGAGAGAGCACCGTCTACTGCGACCGCCGCGTGCTCGACCTGCCCGTCCCCGCCGCCGACATCGACTATGACGGCGACCTGCAGCCGGTTTTGGACGACTGGACGCGCCTCTACGCCGCCACCGAGGACGTGCACGACCCCGCGCGCTATCAAGCGGAGGTGGGCGAGGCCGACCGGGTGGAGACCCGCGGCATCGAGGTGGGGCAGGTGTTCTACTTCGGCGAGAAGTACTCCGCGCCCATGGGTGCGACCGTGGCCGGCCCGGACGGCCAGGCGCGGCCCGTGCACATGGGCAGCTACGGCGTGGGCGTCTCGCGCCTGCTGGGCGCCATCATCGAGGCGCGCCACGACGAGGCGGGCATGATCTGGCCGGACGCGGTGGCCCCCTTCCACATCTCGCTGCTCAACCTGCGCGTGGGCGACGCGAACTGCGACGCCGCCTGCGAGGAGGCCTACCGCCGCCTGAGCGACCGCGGCGTGGAGGTGCTCTACGACGACACCGCCGAGCGCCCGGGCGGCAAGTTCGCCACCGCCGACCTGATCGGCACGCCCTGGCGCCTGACGATCGGCCCCAAGGGGATCGCCGCCGGGGAGGTGGAGCTCAAGCGCCGCGACACGGGCGAGACGCGCGCCCTGTCCCTGCACGACGCGCTGAACGCCGTCGCTTCGCCCAAGGTGCAATGACGACCGTCGCCCCCGCCGACGTTCCGGCCCGGTCGCGCGGGGAGGGCGGCGTGGCGCCCCCCTTCTCCGCCTGGGAGCGGGGGCTCGCGGCGCGCTACCTGCGCACCACGCGCAGGAACGGCGGGGTGACGCTGATCAGCTGGATCGCCTTCGGAGGGATCGCGCTCTCGGTGGCGGTGCTGATCATCGTCATGTCGGTGATGAACGGGTTCCGCACCGACCTGCTGAGCCGCATCCTCGGCTTCTCCGGCCACGTCTTCATCCAGGGCCCGGCCATCCAGGGGCCGGGCCGCGAGGCGCTGATCGCGCGCCTGCGCGCCACGCCGGGCGTGGTGCAGGTCACGCCCGTCGTGGAGGCCACGAGCCTCGCCACGGGCCCGAGCTCGCGCAGCGGCGTGGTGGTGCGCGGCGTCGACCCCGCCGAGCTCACCCCCGCCTCGTTGGTCGCAAGGGGGATCAAGGAAGGCTCGCTGCGCGGCTTCGGCCAGGGGGAGTACGGCGGCGACCGCGTGCTGATCGGCTCGGGCGTGGCCGACACGATCGGCGCGCACACGGGCGACCCCGTCGACCTGATCTCGCCGGACGGGGAGGCCACCGTGCTGGGCGCCTCCACCCCGCGGGAGAAGACCTACCAGGTGGGCGGCGTGTTCTCCGTGGGCGCCAGCAATTTCGACGGCGGCTACATCTACATGCCGCTCGCCCAGGCGCAGCTGTTCTTCGGGCGCGGGAGCGACATCGACTTCATGGAGCTGAAGGTCGCCGATCCCGACCACGTGGACCGCTACCTGCCCGCCATCCGCCGGGCGGCCGGGCCGGGCGGCGTGGTCACGGACTGGCGCGACCGCTCGCGCTCGTTCTGGAACGCCCTGCAGACCGAGCGCAGCGTCATGCGGCTGATCCTGATGATGATCGTCGGCATCGCCGTGCTCAACATCATCTCCGGCCTGATCATGCTGGTGAAGAACAAGACCCGAGACATCGCCATACTTCGCACCATGGGCGCGGGGCAGGGCGCGGTGCTGCGCGTGTTCTTCATGGCGGGAGCGGCCATCGGCGTGTCGGGCGCGCTCGCGGGCCTCGTGCTCGGGGCGCTGTTCGCAGCCTTCATCGACCAGATCCAGGCGGGGCTTGAGTTGATCGGTCTGCACGTGTGGAGCGCCGACACCTATTATCTGTCGCGCATTCCCGCCCGGATCGAGTGGAGCGAGGTGGCCACCGTCATGGCCTGGTCGCTGTTCATGAGCTTCGTGGCCACCCTGCCGCCCGCTTGGCGCGCCAGCCGCCTCGATCCGGTGGAGGCGCTCAGGTATGAGTGACGCCGCGGCCGTGCTCTCGCTCCGCGGCGTGACGCGCACTTACAGCGAGGGCCTGTCCAAGCCGCTCGACGTGCTCAAGGGCGTCGACCTGGATGTCGCGCCCGGCGAGGTGGTGGGGCTGATCGGCCCCTCCGGTTCGGGCAAGTCGAGCCTGCTCCACGCGGCGGGCCTGCTCGAACGGCCGACCGCCGGCCGCGTGTCGCTCAACGGCCGCGACGTGTCGGACCTGCCCGAGCGGGCGCGCAGCCGCATCAGGCTGGCCGAGGTGGGCTTCGTCTACCAGTTCCACCACTTGCTCCCCGAGTTCACGGCGGTGGACAACGTGGCCCTGCCGCTCTCCATCGCCGGACGGCCCCGCGCCGCCGCCCGGGAGCGCGCCGCCGAGATCCTGACGCGCCTGGGCCTGGGCGCCCGCCTCGACCACCAGCCGCCCCAGCTCTCGGGCGGCGAGCAGCAGCGGGTGGCCATAGCCCGGGCCCTGGCCAACCGGCCGCGGCTGATCCTGGCGGACGAGCCCACGGGCAACCTCGATCCCGCGACCTCCGGCTCGGTCTTCCAGAGCCTGTTCGACCTTGTGCGCCTGGAGCGCGTGGGCGCGCTGATCGCCACCCACAACCTGGAGCTGGCCAGCTTCATGGACCGCGTGTTCACCCTGGTCGACGGTCGCCTCCAACCACACGCGCCGGCCTGATCCATCCACAGGCGTCCCGGGCGGGAGCGGTTGTGGAGAGAACAAAACGTGACTAGAACATTGGGGGAACACTCACCCTGAGGGCCTCCTCCATGATCCGTCTCGCCCGCGACTCGATGGCCCTTGCTTCAGTGGCCGGCTTCGTCTGCATGGTCTGCGCGGCGGTGCGCCTCGTGGGCTGATTCCCGCAGGTTCGGAGCGGCCGTCGTGCGGCTCTGGGAGGCCTTGATGGGCGACGCGGGGGAGGGAGGCTTCGTCCACCTACGGGTGCGCTCGGCCTATTCGCTGCTGGAAGGCGCCATCAAGGCCGACAAGGTCGCCAAGCTCGCCGCCGGCCAGTCCATGCCCGCCGTGGCCCTGTGCGACCGCGCCAACCTGTTCGGCGCGCTGGAGTTCAGCCAAGCGGCCAAGGAGGCGGGCGTTCAGCCGATCATCGGCTGCGCCCTGCCCGTGTCCGGTGTGGGCGAGGGGCGGGGCGAGCGTTGGGCGCGACGGCCCACCGTGGTTCTGCTCGCCCAAGACGAGCGGGGCTGGCTCAACCTCACCTGGCTTTCGTCGCTCGCGCACACCGCCAGCGCCGACCCGGGCGAGCCTTGCGTGGCCTGGAGCGAGGTGGCGGCGCGCGCGGAGGGGCTGATCCTCCTGTCCGGCGGGCCGGACGGCCCGGTCGACCCTCTCTACGCCGCGGGGAAATCCGCCGAGGGCGACGCGGCGCTGGCGGCCATGGCCACCGCCTTCGGCGATCGCTTCTACGTGGAACTGCAACGCCACGACGCGCCGGGCGAGGCGGCGGCGGAAGCGGGGCTGGTGGATTGGGCCTACGCGCACGACGCGCCGCTGGTGGCCACCAACGACGTGTTCTTCGCCGGGCGCGACATGCACGCCGCCCACGACGCCCTGCTGTGCATCTCCGACCAGAGTTTCCTGGGCCAGGACGAGCGCCGCCGCGTCACCGCCGACCACGGCTTCCGCTCGGCCGCCGAGATGCGTACGGCCTTCGCCGACCTGCCCGAGGCCTGCGACAACACCTTGGACGTCGCCCGGCGCTGCGCCTTCCTGGTCAAGAAGCGCGACCCCATCCTGCCGCGCTTCCCCACCGGCGAGGGGCGCTCGGAAGCCGAAGAGCTGGTCCACCAGGCGCGCGAGGGCCTGCGCGCTCGGTTGGGCGCGGTGGTGCTCGCCGCCCCCGAGGCGGATTACTGGGCGCGGCTGGACCGGGAACTGGACGTGATCGTCCGCATGGGCTTCCCCGGTTACTTCCTGATCGTGTCGGACTTCATCAAGTGGTCCAAGTCCAACGGCGTGCCCGTGGGTCCTGGGCGCGGGTCGGGCGCGGGCTCGCTGGTGGCGTGGTCGCTGCTGATCACCGGGCTCGACCCGCTACGTTTCGGGCTGCTGTTCGAGCGGTTCCTGAATCCCGAGCGGGTGTCCATGCCCGACTTCGACATCGACTTCTGCCAGGAGGGCCGCGAGCGCGTCATCGATTACGTCCAGGCCAAGTACGGTGACGACCGGGTCGCGCAGATCATCACCTTCGGCACGCTGCAGGCGCGCGCGGTGCTGCGCGACGTGGGCCGGGTGATGCAGCTGCCGCTGGGCCTGGTCGACCGCCTCGCCAAGATGGTGCCCAACAACCCGGCCAACCCGGTCACCCTCGCCCAGGCCATCGAGCTCGAACCCCGGCTCAAGCAGGCCAAGGCCGACGACCCCGCCGTGGCCGCGGTGCTGGAGGTGGCGCTGCGACTGGAGGGCCTCTACCGCAACGCCTCGACCCACGCCGCCGGCGTGGTGATCGCCGACCGGCCGCTGACCGAGCTCGTGCCGCTCTACCAGGACCCGCGCTCCACCCTGCCGGCCACCCAGTTCAACATGAAATGGGTCGAGTCCGCGGGGCTGGTGAAGTTCGATTTCCTGGGCCTCAAGACGCTGACCGTGCTCGACCGGGCGCTGAAGCACCTGGACAAGCGCGGCGCCGCGCTTGACCTGGACACCCTGCCGCTCGATGACAAGAAGACCTACGAGCTCCTGAGCACCGGCCAAGCCATCGGCGTGTTCCAGCTCGAGTCCCAGGGCATGCGCGACACGCTGCGCAAGCTGAAGTGCGGCTCCATCGAGGAGATCACCGCGCTGATCTCGCTCTATCGGCCGGGCCCGATGGACAATATCGACACCTACGTGGACAGGAAGTTCGGCCGCACGGCCATCGACTACCTGCATCCCATGCTCAAGCCCGTGCTGGAAGAGACCTACGGCGTCATCATCTACCAGGAGCAGGTGATGCAGATCGCCCAGGTCCTGTCCGGCTACAGCCTGGGCGAGGCGGACCTGTTGCGCCGCGCCATGGGCAAGAAGAAGAAGGAGGAGATGGACCTCCAGAAAGCGCGCTTCGTTTCGGGCGCCCAGGCCAACGCCGTGGGGGAGGCGCAGTCCTCCTCGATCTTCGAGGGCGTGGCCAAGTTCGCGGGCTACGGCTTCAACAAGAGCCACGCCGCCGCCTACGCGTTGATCGCCTATCAGACGGGTTGGTTGAAGGCCAACGCCCCCGTCGAGTTCTACGCCGCCACCATGAGCCTGGACGTGTCCAACACCGACAAGCTCGCCGTTTTCCACCAGGACGCGCGCCGCTTCGGGGTGGTGGTTCGTCCGCCGGACATCAACCGCTCCGGGGCCGACTTCGAGGTGGAGAACGGCGAGGTGCTCTACGCCCTGGGCGCGGTGCGCGGCGTCGGCATCGAGGCCATGCGCCACGTGGAGGCGGTGCGCGCGGCGGGCGGGCCTTTCCGCGACCTGTTCGACTTCGCCGAGCGGATCGACCCCAAGGTGGTGGGCAAGCGCGTGTTCGAGGGGCTGGCGCGCGCGGGGGCGTTCGACCGGCTGGAGAAGAACCGCGCCCGGGTGCTGGCCGCCGCCGACGTGCTCACCGCCCACGCCCAGGCGCTGTCGTCCGAGCGCGCGGACGGCCAGGCCAGTCTGTTCGGCGAGGCGGGATCAGGTCGCCCGCGCCTGCCCGTCACACCGCCGTGGAGCGCAACCGCGCAGCTCGACGAGGAGCTGGCCGCCGTCGGGTTCTACCTGACCGGCCACCCGCTGCAGGACATGGTGGAAGCGCTGCGCAAGCGTCGCGTCACCCTATACGCCGAAGCGGTGCAGTTGGCGGAGCAGGGGGCGGAGGCCTTCCGCATGTGCGGCGTGGTGCGCCGCCGGCAGGAGCGCGCCAGCCAGTCGGGGGAGAAGTTCGCCTTCGTGGCGCTCTCCGATCCCACGGGCGAGTACGAGGTGATGTTCCCGCCCGAGTCGCTGCGCCGCTGCCGCGAGGTGCTGGAGCCGGGCGCCTCGGTGGTCATCAAGGTGCGCGCCAAGAGCCAGGGCGGCGAGATGCGCCTGTTCGGCGACGAGGCCGACCCCATCGCCAAGGTCACGGAGGCGGAAGGGGCGGGGTTGCGCGTCCACGTCTCGCCGGGCTCGGCCGACGTGGAGGCGCTCAAGGCGCGGCTGCGGCCCGCCGTCTCCGAGCGCGGCGGCGAGTTGTGCCTGGTGGCGGCGCTGGACGGCGGGCGGGAGGTGGAGGTCAAGCTGCCGGGTCGCTTCCGCTTCGACGCCGCCCTGCGCGGCGCGCTCAAGAACGCGCCCGGGGTGATGCACCTGGAGGACGCCTGAACGCGGCGAAGCTTGCGTTGTCACCGCCGATTGACTATTCAGCATCTCATTCCACACGCAGGCGTGCGGACAGGTCGACCCCGCGTCCACCCGTCCGTCATCCGGTGCCCGTTCTCGGGTGCGACCCTGCGGAGGCCTAACCGGATCAGGACGAACGACCCATGGCTCTGCCCGACTTCAACATGCGTCAGCTCCTCGAGAGCGGCGCGCACTTCGGCCACCAGACACACCGCTGGAACCCGAAGATGCAGCGCTACATCTTCGGTAGCCGCGCCAACATCCACATCATCGACCTCAGCCAGACCATCCCGCTGCTGCACACCGCGCTCGTCAAGGTGCGCGAAGTGGCGGCCGGTGGCGGTCGCGTGCTGTTCGTGGGCACCAAGCGCCAGGCGCAGGACCCCGTGTCCACCGCCGCCAAGCGCTGCGCCCAGTATTATGTCAACCACCGTTGGCTGGGCGGCACGCTCACCAACTGGCGCACCGTGTCGGGTTCCATCGCGCGCCTGCGCGAGCTGGAGGGCATCGGCGACGAGGGTCAGCGCTCCAAGAAGGAGCTGCTGACGCTGACGCGCGAGAAGGAGAAGCTCGAGCTTTCCCTGGGCGGCATCAAGGACATGGGCGGCATCCCCGACCTGATGTTCGTGATCGACACGAACAAGGAGGCCATCGCCATCCAGGAGGCGCGCAAGCTCAACATCCCGGTTGTGGCGATCCTCGACACCAACTCGGATCCCGAGGGCGTGGCCTACCCGATCCCCGCCAACGACGACGCGGCGCGCGCACTCCAGCTCTACTGCGACCTGGTGGCGGACTCGGTGCTGGACGGCCTGGCCCAGGGCCAGTCCTCCTCCGGCGTCGACCTGGGCGCCTCCGAAGCGCCCTCCGAGCCCGCCCTGCGCACCGAAGCCGCGCTGGACGCGGTGCCGGCCGAGCCCGCCGCCGTCTGATCCCGGGCGGCCGCGCGGCCGCCCGCACACATCCCATCACATGCGGCCGGACTCGCGTTCGGCCGCATCGTCACACCTGGATACCGGAGAACTCCCATGGCCGAGATCACCGCCGCCCTCGTCAAGGAACTGCGCGAGAAGTCCGGCGCGGGCATGATGGACTGCAAGAAGGCGCTGACCGAGACGGGCGGCGACATCGAGGCGGCCACCGACTGGCTGCGCACCAAGGGCCTTAGCAAGGCCGCCAAGAAGTCCGACCGCGTGGCCGCCGAGGGGCTGGTCGCCGTGGCCCTGCGTTCCCAGGGCGGCGGGATGGTCGGCGCGGCGGTCGAGGTGAACGCCGAGACCGACTTCGTGGCGCGCAACGAGCTGTTCCAGAACGCCGCGCGCAAGGTCGCGGTCGCCGCGCTGGACGTCGACCTGCAGGGCCTGACGGAGGTGGAGCCGCTGAACGCCGCCGCCGTCGAGGGCGGCGAGACGGTGCAGTCCATGCTCACCAACCTGATCGCCAACGTCGGCGAGAACATGATGGTGCGCCGCGCCAAGCGCTTCGTGGTGCCGCAGGGCGTGGTCGCCGCCTACGTGCACAACGCGGTGGCGCCCGAGCTCGGCCGCATCGGCGTGCTCACCGCGCTCGAGTCGGCGGCCTCCGACCAAGCGGCGCTGACCGAGCTCGGCCGCAAGATCGGCATGCACATCGCCGCCACCTCGCCCTTGTCGCTGTCCACCGACGACCTCGACCCGGCGGCGGTGGAGCGCGAGCGCGCCATTTTCTCCGAGCAGGCGCAGGCTTCCGGCAAGCCGCCGGCGGTGATCGAGAAGATGGTCGAGGGGCGCATCCGCAAATTCTACGAGGAGGTGGTGCTCACCAAGCAGGCCTTCGTCATGAACCCGGACCAGACGATCGAGCAGCTCCTGGTCGACACCGGCAAGACTCTGGGCGCGCCGATCAAGCTCACGGGATTCATCCGCTTGGCGCTGGGCGAGGGCGTGGAGAAGAAGACGGACGACTTCGCGGGGGAGGTGGCGGCGCTGACCGGCGCGGCCTGAGCCGCCCTGTCCCGCCTTAAGCGGCCGGGAGCCTGCGCGCTCCCGGCCGTTCCGCTCCCGAAGCGGCGCGTTATGGTCGCGCCGCCTCGGATCCCGCCCCGAATCGGAACGCCGCCATGACGATCGAACTCGAGCGCGATTTCCCGCAGCCGCGCCACCGCAAGATCCTGCTCAAGGTGTCGGGCGAAGTGCTGATGGGCGACCAGCCTTACGGCATAGACATGAACACGGTCGGGGTGATCGCCCAGGAGATCGCCGAAGTGGCCGAGCGCGGCGTCCAGCTGTGCCTGGTCATCGGCGGAGGCAACATCTTCCGTGGCCTGTCGGGGGCCGCCAAGGGCATGGAGCGCGCCAGCGCCGACTATATGGGCATGCTGGCCACCGTCATGAACGCGCTGGCCATGCAGAACGCCCTGGAGCGGCTGGGGGTGGACGTGCGCGTGCAGTCCGCCATCCCCATGGCCTCCGTCTGCGAGCCCTACATCCGGCGGCGCGCCGAGCGGCACCTCGAGAAGGGCCGGGTGGTGATCTTCGCCGCCGGCACGGGAAATCCCTACTTCACCACGGACACGGCCGCGGCCCTGCGCGCCGCGGAGATGGGCTGCGACGCCCTGTACAAGGGCACGAGCGTGGACGGCGTCTACACCGCCGACCCCAAGCGCGACCCCACCGCCGTTCGTTATGACCGGCTGGGCTATCTTGAGGTTCTCTCCCGCGACCTTAAGGTGATGGACGCCTCCGCCATCAGCCTGATGCGCGAGAACCGCATCCCGATCGTCGTCTTCTGCATCCGTCAGCCGGGCGCCCTGTTGGACGTGGTCACCGGGGTCGGCGTGCACACCGTGATCGAAGCCGAGCCCCAGGCCTGACCGCCGCAACCTTCGAGTCCGACCCCATGCCCAAGCCCGACCTCGCCCGCTATCGCGACCGTATGGACAAGGCGGTCGCCGCTCTGAAAGACGAGTTCGGCGGCATCCGCACGGGCCGCGCCTCGGCCACCCTGCTCGACCCCGTGACTGTGGAGGCCTACGGGTCGACCATGCCGCTGCATTCGGTGGCCGCCATCAGCGTGCCCGAGCCACGCATGATCGTGGTCAGCGTGTGGGACAAGGGCATGACCGGCCCGGTCGAGAAGGCGATCCGCGCCGCGGGCCTGGGCCTCAATCCCATCACGGACGGCCAGACCCTGCGCGTGCCGATCCCGCCGCTCACCGAGGAGCGCCGCCGCGACTTGGCCAAACTGGCCGGCAAGTATTCCGAACAGCAGAAGATCGCCGTGCGCAACGTGCGCCGCGACGCCATGGAGGACCTGAAGCGCGCCGAAAAGGACGGGGACGTCAGCCAGGACGAGCAGAAGAAGGCCGAGACCGAGGTGCAAGGCTTCACCGATGCGGCGGTGAAGCGCATCGACGAGGCCTTGAAAGCCAAGGAACAAGAGATCATGCAGGTTTGATGGCGGGGGCGCGGTCAAGGCGGGAGAGCGCGAGATGTCGCCGTTGCGGAGCCTGACCGGCTCGGCCGAGCCCGCCCGCGCCCGCCACGTCGCCATCATCATGGACGGCAACGGCCGATGGGCGAAGCGGCGGGGGCTGCCGCGCACCTTCGGCCACCGCGAGGGCGTCAAGGCCCTCAAGCGCACGGTGGAGGCCGCGCCCGAGCTCGGGGTCGAGTGGCTGACCGTGTTCGGCTTCTCCACCGAGAATTGGCGGCGGCCGGCCACCGAGGTGTCCGAGCTGATGGGCCTGCTGAAGAGCTATGTGGCCAGCGACCTGGCCCGGCTGGACCGGGAAGGCGTGCGCGTCCACGTCATCGGCCGGCGCGACGGGCTGGGGCCGGACATCCTCGAGGTGATCGAGCGCGCGGAGAACCGCACCCGCCACAACGACCGCTTCCACCTGCAGGTGGCCTTCAACTACGGCGGGCGCGCCGACATCGCCGAAGCGGCCCGCCGCTGCGCCCAGGCCGTGGTCGAGGGGCGTCTCGACCCGCGGGCGCTGGACGAGGCCGCCTTCGGCGCCCAGCTCTCCACCGCCGCCGGCCCGCCGCTCGACCTGATCGTGCGCACTTCGGGCGAGCGGCGGTTGTCCAACTTCCTGCTCTGGGAATCGGCTTACGCCGAGCTCGTGTTCCAGGACGTGCTGTGGCCCGACTACGGCTTCGATCCGCTCCGCGCCGCCATCGAGGAGTTTCGCGCCCGCGACCGGCGCTACGGCGGAGCCGAGGTGGATGACGTCCTCGCCGCCGGCTAGATCGTTCGACTGGTCCAACCTTCGCCTGCGCATCCTGTCCGGGATGGTGCTGGCGACGGTCGCGGTGGTCGGGGTCGTGCGCGGCCATGAGACCTTCCTGGTGCTGATCTCGGTGGCGGTGGCGCTGCTCAGCCTCGAATGGGGGCGCATGAGCACCCGCGAGGCTTCCACGCGCGTCTCCGCCGCCATCGCCACCGCCGTGCTGCTGGCGGTGTTCGCCGCCTATCTTGGCGCGGGGAGCGCGGCCTGGGCGGTGCTGGCCGCCGGCGCATTGGTCGCCGCCCTGATGTCGCGGGCTCTGCGCTGGACGCCCCGGGGCATGGACGTGGCGCTCGGGGTGATCTACCTCGGCGCTCCGAGCTTGGCGCTGCTGTGGTTGCGGAGCGGGCGTACGGGCCTGGCCTGGACGCTCATCCTGATCGGGGCGGCCTGGGCCGCCGACATCGCGGCTTTCGGCGGGGGCAACCTGATCGGTGGTCCCAAGCTCTGGCCGCGGTTTTCGCCCAACAAGACCTGGTCCGGCTTCGCCACCGGCTTGGTCGCGGCGATGCTGGCGGCCGCGGTTACGGCCACCGCGGTGCGGCGCCTGGGCGGGCCTGAACCCGCCCACGGGGTGCTGATCGGCTTGGCGGCGGGTCTGGCCACCATGGCCGGGGACCTGTGGGAATCTGTGCTGAAACGGCGCTTCGGCGTGAAGGACTCGGGGGACCTGATCCCTGGGCATGGAGGGCTGTTGGACCGGGTCGACGGATTGATGTGCGCCGCCCTCGTGCTGGCGGGAACCCGCTTGGTCGCGGGAGCCCTGGTCTGATGCGCACGCGGAAGGTGGCCGTGCTCGGCTCGACGGGTTCTGTGGGCGTGTCCACCCTCGACCTCCTGGACCATGCGGTCCGCGACGGGCAGGTGGAGGTCGAAGTGGTGGCGCTGGCCGCGGGACGAAATGTCGCGCGCCTGGCGGAGCAGGCGAAACGGTGGAGGCCGAGCCTCACCGTCGTGGCCGACGAAACGGAGCACGAGGCGCTCAAGGCGGCGCTGGCGGGCGAGGACCTTGAGACCGCGGCGGGTGAGGCGGCGGTGATCGAGGCCGCTTCCGGCCGCGGGGCCGACTGGGTGATGGCTTCCATCGTCGGGGCGGCCGGCCTGCGCCCCACCCTGGCGGCGGCGCGCACGGGGGCGGTCATCGCCTTGGCCAACAAGGAAAGTCTGGTCTGCGCGGGACCGGCGCTGCTGGCGGCGGCGCGGGCGTCCGGCGGCGAGGTGATCCCCGTCGACTCCGAGCACTCGGCCATCTTCCAGGTGCTTCACCCGGCCGCGCGCGGCCGGGTCGCCCGGCTGATCCTCACCGCGTCCGGCGGCCCGTTCCGCACCTGGGACAAGGCCCGCATGGCCGCCGCCACGCGGGAGCAGGCGGTCGCGCATCCGAACTGGAGCATGGGCGCCAAGATTTCGGTCGATTCGGCGACCATGATGAACAAAGGGCTGGAGATGATCGAGGCGAGCTATCTGTTCGCCGCGCCCGAGGACGAGATCGACGTCGTGGTCCACCCGCAGTCCGTCGTGCACAGCCTGGTGGAGTACCGGGACGGCTCGACGCTGGCCCAGCTCGGCCCCCCCGACATGCGCGCCCCCATAGCCTGCGCCCTGGCCTGGCCCGAGCGCATAAGCTGGCCGGCGCCTGCGCTCGACCTCGCCAAGGTGGGCTCCCTGACGTTCGAGGCTCCCGACGAGGACCGCTTCCCCGCCCTGCGGATCGCGCGAGAGGCGCTGCGCGGGGGGGAGGGGGCGCCCGCCGCCATGAACGCGGCCAACGAGGTCGCGGTGGCCGATTTCCTGAAAGGCCGGATCGGCTTCCTCGACATAGCCGCAATCGTCTCCGACACGCTGGCGCAGATGGACCACGCCCAAGCTCACCGCGCCCACGCCGACCCGATCGACGCCGCCCTGGCGGTGGACGCGCAGGCCCGCCTCCACGCCCGCCGCATCGCCGACCGGCGTGCGGCCGCGCGCGGCTGAGTCCGGCCGTGGGCGACACCCTGCTCTACATCGCGCCCTACCTGCTGGTGCTGACGGTGGTCGTCACCGTGCACGAGCTCGGTCATTTCCTGGTGGCGCGCGGCTTCGGGATCGCCATCGACCGGTTCTCCATCGGCTTCGGACCCACCCTGTTCAGCTGGCGCGACCGCGGCGGCGTGGAATGGCGGATCGGCTGCGTCCCCCTGGGCGGCTACGTGCGCTTCGCCGGCCAGGAACCCGTCTCCACCGTGCCGGACGAGACGGGTCTGGCGGACGTGCGCCGCCGGGCGGAGGCCCAGGGCCGCGGGGCGGCGGTGCCGCGTTATTACGACTTCCGCCCGGTGTGGGAGCGTGCGGCGGTCGCGGCGGCGGGACCGGCGGCCAATTTCCTCATGTCCATCGTGATCTTCGCGGGCGTGCTGTGGGGCCTGGGCGCGACCCTGACCCTGCCGCGCATCGGCGGCGTCGTTCCGCAGAGCCCGGCCGACCGCGCGGGGCTCAAGGCGGGCGACCTCGTCACCGCGTTGGACGGTCGGCCCGTGACCGAGTTCTCCGACATCGGCGCCGCCGTGCAGTATCGGGCCGGTACGCCCGTCCGGGTGAGCGTGCGGCGCGCGACGCCCACCGGCCCCGTGCAGCGCGACTTCACCGCCACCCCCGAGGTGCGCACCACGCCCGAGCCTTTCACCGGCCGGCCCATGCGGGGCACGGTGCTCGGCGTGTACAGCTCGCGCGACCCCGCCGACTACCGGCGGGTCCGCTACAACGCCCCGCAGGCCGTGGCGCTGGGCGTCAAGCGCGTGGGCGACATCATCGGCTCGACGGCCGTCTACCTCGAGCGGATCGCGCGGGGACTGGAGTCGGGCGACCAGCTCCGCGGCCCGGTGGGCATGGCGCGCGCTTCGGGGGCGATCACCAAGGCCGAGCTGCACGCCCAGCCCACCGCCAGCGGCAAGCTGGCCGGCAGCGCGCTGGTCCTGCTGCAATTGGCCGCCGTGATTTCGGTCGGCATAGGCTTCATGAACCTGCTGCCGATCCCCGTTCTCGACGGGGGCCACCTCGTCTTCTACGCCTACGAGGCCCTGGCGCGCCGACCTGTCTCCGCCGGGGTGCAGGCGGCGAGCCTGCGCGTGGGCTTGGTCCTGATTCTCGGTTTGATGCTGTTCGCCACCTGGAACGATCTGCGGCAACTCGATCTGCTTCGCATCCTGGGCAGGCTGTTCTCCTGACCCGTCGCTTTCCCCTGAGGTTGACGTTGAAGACTCGCGACCACGGCGCCGCGCTGCTGTCCGGTGCGGCCCTCCTGATGGCCACGACCGCGCTCGTCCCTCCGGCCTTCGCCCAGGATCAGGGACAGGGCACGGGAGGGCAGGTGACGGCCCCGGCCGCCCGCGCCGCCACGGTTCCGCCCGCCGGGCCGGGGCCCAGCGGCACCGTGGAGGGCCCCCAGGGGCTCGACAGCCGTGAGGTGAACGCGCCCGGTTTCGGCGAGTCGGGGGGCAGCACCACCGCCGGCGCCGCCTCCGCCCCGCCCGACGTCGGCGCCGACGGCGTGCCCAAGGGGCCGGACGTCACGCCCGCCCTGCCGCCCGCGCCCCTCACGCCCACGCCGGAGCAGGCCAACGCGGGGGTGGGCGTGCCCTCGCCCGCCGCCGCCCAGGCCGCGGCCGCGACGGGCCTCGGCTCCAACCTGTCCACCCCCGCCAACCAGTCGGGGGTGGTGAGGCGCATACTGGTGGAGGGCAACGAGCGGATCGAGAGCTCCACCATCATCGCCTACCTGCCGGTCTCGCCGGGCGACACGGTCGATCCGGCGCGGCTGGACCTCGCGCTCAAGACGCTGCAGCGCACCGACCTGTTCTCCGACGAGCGGATCGAGTTGCGCGCCGACGGCGACCTGGTGATCCGCGTGATCGAAAACCCGATCATCAATCAAGTCGTGTTCGAGGGTAACTCGGCCCTGGCCGACGACAAGCTGCGCGACGAGATCTCCATTCACCCGCGCGGCATCTTCACGAAGAGCCACGTGCTGGCCGACGTGCAGCGCATCGTCGAACTCTATCGCCGCTCCGGTCGCATCTCGGCGACGGTGACGCCCAAGATCGTCAACCTGCCCCAGAAGCGGGTCGACCTCGTGTTCGAGATCGCCGAAGGACCGAAGACCGGCATCCAGAGCATCAACTTCGTCGGCAACAAGGCGTTCAACGACGCCGCCCTGCACGACGTGGTGGTGACCAAGGAGAGCCGCTGGTATCGCTTTTTCTCCTCCAATGACAACTACGATCCGGACCGCATCGAGTACGATCGCGAGCAGCTTCGTAAGTACTATGTGAACCACGGATATTACGACTTCAAGGTCCTGTCCGCGACGGCCGAGCTTCTGCCGGACCAGAAGAGCTTCGCTCTCACTTACGTGTTGGACGAAGGTCCGAAGTACAAGTTCGGCAAGCTGACGGTCAACACGGACCTGAAGCGGCTGAACGCCGGCCTCCTGCGCGCGCTGCTCCCCATCAAGGAGGGCCAGCAGTACCAGGGAGACCGGATCGAGGGAGCGGTCGACCAGCTCACCTTCGCCGCCGGGGCGGCGGGCTTCGCGTTTGTCGACATACGTCCGCGCCAGACCGCAAACCCCAAGACGCGCACCGTCGACATCAACTTCGACGTGCGCGAGGGCCCGCGCGTCTACGTCGAACGGATCGACATCGTCGGCAACACCGCCACCCAGGACTACGTCATCCGGCGCGAGCTCAGCCTCTCGGAAGGCGACGCCTACAACCGGGTGCTGGTCGACCGCTCCAAGCTGAACGTGAAGCGGCTGGATTTCTTCAAGACGGTGGACATCGACCAGCTTCCGGGGTCGGCCCCGGACAAGACGCAACTGCGTGTCAAGGTGCAAGAGCAGCCCACGGGTCAGCTCAGCCTGGGCGCGGGCTACAGCTCGGTCGACAAGCTGTTGCTGGACGTGGGGGTCGAGCAGAACAACTTCCGCGGCACGGGCCAGTCGGTCAGCTTGCGCGCCTCGGTGGGCTCGCTGCGTCAGCAGATCGACTTCCGCTTCACCGAGCCGCGCTTCCTGGGCCGCAACGTGCGCGCGGGCTTCGACCTGTTCTCCTACCGCTACGACTTCAGCGAATACTCCGGCTTCGACTCGGAGTCGTTCGGCGGCACGCTGCGGGCGGGCTTCCCGATCAACCTCAACACCTACTTGTCGGTGCGCTACAGCATCCACCAGGACCGGGTGTCGGTGGATTCATCCCTCTGCGACGCGGGCACCGTGTCGCTCACCATCTGCGACCAGCGCGGCGACGCCTTCTACTCGACCGTCGGCTACACCCTGTCGCTCGACAAGCGCAACGACCCGCGCCGCCCGACCCGCGGCTTCAAGGCGGACCTGAACCAGGACTTCGCGGGCGTCGGCGGCGACGTCAAATTCCTGAAGAGCGAGGCCGACTTCTCGATCTACCAGGCGATCACGCCCAGCTACATCCTGAGCTTGACGGGTACGGCGGGATATCTCTTGCCCTACGGCGGCAACGTCACGCGCATCAACGACCGCTTCTACAAGGGCGGCGCAAGCTTCCGCGGCTTCGAGACCGCCGGCATCGGCCCGCGCGACACGACCTACGACGAGGCCCTGGGCGGCAATCTCTACGGCATCGGCACCGTCGAACTCAGCCTGCCCAACTTCCTTCCCGAGCAGTACGGCATCCGCACCGCCCTCTTCAGCGACTTCGGCACGGTCGGCAAACTCGACTCGAGCGTCAGGAACACCGTCCGCACCACCACGACCGCCACCGGCGCGACCACGACCATCCCCGGTGAAATCCGCGACGATCTGGCCCTTCGAGCTTCGGCGGGCGTCAGCGTATTCTGGACGTCGCCCCTGGGTCCCATTCGACTGGACTTCAGCAAGGTCCTGGCTAAGACGAACTACGATCGCACCGAGACCTTCCGCTTCTCCACCAACACGCAATTCTAGAGATCTCATGACCCGCAAGCTCCTCGGCGCGTCCGTCGCCCTCCTGTCGCTCGCCGCCTTGACCGGTCCGGCCGGCGCCCAGGCCCGTCGCGCCGCAGCCACGCCCGCCGCCGCCGCTCCGGCCGCCGCTCCCGCCGGCCCGCCCATCACCCACGGTCCTCCTCTCGCGGGCGTGTGCGTGTTCTCCCGCCAGGGCGCCGTGGGGGCCTCCAGCGCGGGCCGGGCCGCCGCCGCCCGCCTGGAGCAGCTGACCCAGGTGGTCCGCGCCGAGCTCGATCCCCAGCGCACCTCGCTCGAGGCGGACGCCAAGACCTTCGAGGCCCAGCGCTCCACCCTGGGCGTCGAGGCCCGCCAGAAGCAGGAGGCGGCCCTGACCCAGCGCGCCCAGACCTTCCAGCAGCTGGGCGAGACCCGCCGCCAGGAGCTCCAGCTCACCCAGCAGAAAGCCATCGCCCGCATCAACGAGCAGGTCGGCCCCATCGCCCAGGCGGTGTACCAGAGCCACAATTGCAGCATCCTGCTGAACGGCGACGACGCGGTGTTCGCCTCCAATCCCGCCATGGACCTGACCGGCCAGGTGGTGCAGCAGCTCAACACCAAGCTGCCGACGCTCACCTTCGATCGCGAGCGTCTGCCCGCCGGCGGCGCGGTGCGCTAAGACACCGGGTGCGGCGTCGTCCGTCGTTCGTTCGGAGGGCGCCATGCCGGATCCACGGTTCTTCGTCTCCACCGGTCCCGTGACGGCGGCCGAGCTGGCCGCCGTCACGGGAGCCGAGCTCGCGCAGGCGTCCGAGGGCGGGCGGGCGCTCATGGGCGTTGCGCCCCTGGACCGGGCGGGGCGGGGCGACGTCTCGTTCCTGTCCGACCGGCGCTACGTCGCCGACCTCGGCCGCACGCGCGCGGGGGCGGTGTTCGTTTCCGCCGCCCAGGCCGAGGCCGCCCCGGAAGACTGCGTGAGGCTGGTCTCGCCCGAGCCGCTGGCCGCCTACGCCCGCGCCGCGGCGGCCCTGCACCGGGTGCGCCTGCACGGCGCGGGCGCGCCGTCCGTCCACCCCGAAGCGGAGCTGGAGGACGAGGTCGACCTCGGCCCCGGCGTGGTGGTGGGGCCGGGCGCCCGCATCGGGCGCGGCGCCCAGGTCGGGGCCAACACGGTGATCGGCCCGGGCGTGGCGATCGGCCGAGGTTGCCACATCGGAGCCAACGCCACCCTGGGCTTCGCGCTGATCGGCGACCGGGTGCGCATCCTCTCGGGCGCGGTGATCGGCGAGGCGGGCTTCGGCGTGGCCGGCAGCCGCGCGGGCGCGGTGGACGTGCCCCAGCTCGGCCGGGTGATCCTTCAGGACGGCGTCACCGTGGGAGCCAACACCTGCATCGACCGCGGGGCCTGGGAGGACACGGTGGTCGGCGAGAACACCAAGATCGACAACCTGGTCCAGGTCGCCCACAACGTCCGGCTCGGGCGCAACTGCGTGCTGGCGGCGCACACGGGCATCTCCGGAAGCTGCACGGTGGGCGACGGGGCCATGTTCGGCGGGCGGGCCGGCATAGCCGACCACCTCGACATCGGCTCCGGGGCTAAGATCGCCGCCGCCGCGGGGGTGATGAAGAACGTGCCCGCCGGGGAGATCTACTGCGGCTCGCCCGCCCGCCCCCTGCGCCGCTTCATGCGCGAGACGGCCTGGCTGGCGCGTCAGGCGAAGGAACGCGAGGACGTGCGATGACGGCGGCGGGGGCTGATTCGGCGCAGGTCGACGGGACGGCGGAGGTGCGGACCGCGCCCGCCAACAAGCACGCCGGCCCGGGCGCCGCTGCGGTGGGCGACCACGCGCCGCTGATCGAGATGCAGGAGATCCTGCGCCGCATCCCGCACCGCTATCCGTTCCTGCTGGTGGACAAGGCGGAGGATTACCGCGCGCACCAGTCCATCGTCGGCGTCAAGTGCGTGACCATCAACGAGCCTTTCTTCCTCGGCCACTTCCCCGACAACCCTGTCATGCCCGGCGTGTTGATCGTGGAGGCCATGGCGCAGACGGGGGCGGTGCTGATGTCCAAGTCGCTCAACGCCGACGTGGAAGGCAAGACCATCCTCTTCATGTCCATGGACGAGGTGCGCTTCCGCCAGCCGGTGAAGCCCGGCGACGTGCTGCGCATGCCCGTGGAGGTGATCCGCGCCCGCGGGGACGTGTTCAAGTTCCGCGGCCGGGCGCTGGTGGACGACAAGGTGGCGGCCCAGGCCGAGTTCGCCGCCATGGTCGTCTCCACCCGCGGCTGAGACGCATGGCCGTCGTCCATCCCACCGCCCTGGTCGATCCCGCCGCCGAGCTGGCGGACGACGTGGAGGTCGGGCCCTTCTGCATCGTCGGCCCGGGGGCCAGGCTCGGCGCACGCGTGCGCCTGGTCAGCCACGTGGTGATCGAAGGCGACACCACCCTGGGCGAGGACACCGCCGTCCACTCCTTCGCCGTCCTGGGCGGCGCCCCCCAGCACTTGGCGCACAAGGGCGAACCCACGCGACTGGTGATCGGGGCCCGCAACGTCATCCGCGAGCATGTGACCATGCACACGGGCACGGTGGCGGGGGGCGGCGTCACCCGCGTGGGGTCCGACAGCCTCTACATGGTCGCCAGCCACGTGGCACACGACTGCGTGGTGGGCGACAACGTGACCTTCGCCAACAACGCCACCCTGGGCGGCCACGTCCACGTCGGCGACGGAGTGTTCATGGGCGGCCTGTGCGCCGCCCACCAATACACCCGCATCGGCCGCTTCGCCTTCATCGGCGGCGTCTCGGCGGTGACCAAGGACGTGATCCCCTTCGGCTCGGTCTGGGGGGTGCACGCGCACCTGGAGGGGCTGAACCTCGTGGGGCTCAAGCGCCGCGGCTTCTCGCGCGAGGCGATCGGGTCCCTGCGCGCCAGCTATCGCCTGCTGTTCGGTCCCGAGGGCACCTTTCAGGAGCGGCTGGAGGACGTGGCGCGCGTGTTCTCCGCCTCGCCGGAGGTGAGGGAGATCGTCGATTTCGTGCGCGCGGACGCCTCGCGCCCGCTCTGCCTGCCGAGCCTGGCCTGACGGCGCCCGCGTGGACGGCGGCGGCGTGGCCGGACGGGGCAAGCTCGGCCTGATCGCCGGCGGCGGGGCGTTGCCCCGGGTGGTGGCCGAACGCGCCCAGGCCGCCGGCCGGGAGGTGTTCGTGATCCGCCTGCGCGGCTTCGCGGGCCCGGACCTCGCCGACCTGCCGGGAGACGTTGCGGGACTGGCCGAGCTCGGCCGCTGCTTCTCGCTCCTGGCGCGCGCCGGATGCGAAGCGGTCTGCTTCGTGGGCCAGGTGTCGCGGCCGGACTTCTCCGCGCTGAAACCCGACCTGCGCGGCCTCGCGGCGCTGCCCGGGGCGGTCGCGGCTGCGCGGCGGGGGGACGACGCCCTGCTGCGCTACGTGCTCGACCAGTTCGCCCGCGAGGGCTTCCGCATCGAAGGCGCGCACGAGGCGGGGGAGGGGGCGGGCCTCGTCCTGGCCGCCGGTCCGCTGGGCCGGCGTGCGCCCGCGCCCGAGCACGCCGCCGACCTCGCCGAAGCCCTGCGGATCGCGCGGGCGTTGGGCGGCCTCGACATCGGCCAGGGCGCGGTGGTCGCCCGAGGCGTGGTGCTGGCGGTGGAGGCGCAGGAAGGGACGGACGCCATGCTGCGCCGTTGCGCCGACCTGCCGACGCACCTGCGCGGGGGGGAGGGCGCGCGCGTGGGCGTGCTCGCCAAGGCGCCCAAGCCTTCGCAGGAGCGCCGGGTCGACCTGCCCACGCTGGGGGTGCTCACCGTCGAGCTGGCGGCGGCTGCGGGCTTGGCCGGCGTCGCGGCGGAAGCGGGCGGGACCCTGCTGCTTGATCAGGCGGCCATCGCCGCCGCCGCCGACCGGCTCGGCTTGTTCGTGGTCGGCGTGGAAGCTCCCGGCGCGTGAGCCGCGACGGGCTCAAAATCCTCCTCGTGGCCGGCGAGGCCAGCGGCGACGCCCTGGGCGCGGGCCTCGCGCGGGCCCTGCGCGAACGCCTGGGCGAGGGCGTCCGCTTCGTCGGCGTCGGCGGCGTGCGCATGGCGGCGGAAGGCGTCGAGAGCCCGTTCGACATCGCCGAACTCTCGGTGCTGGGCTTTGCGGAAGGGATCGCCGCCTATCGCCGGGTGGTGGCGCGGGCGAACGAGACCGCCGCCCTGGCGGCCCGCGAGCGGCCGGACGCGGCGGTGCTGATCGACTCCTGGGGCTTCACTCTGCGCGTCGCTCACCGCCTGCGCCGGCTGGATCCGGACTTGCCGCTGGTCAAGTACGTCGGCCCGCAGGTCTGGGCGTCGCGCCCCGGCCGCGCGCGGGTGCTGGCGAGCGCGGTCGACCACCTCCTGGCGCTGCATCCCTTCGACGCGCCCCTGTTCGAGCGGGCGGGCTTGGCGACCACCGTGGTCGGCTCCCCCGCCCTGGCGCGCGGCTTCGCGCACACGGACCCCGCGCGCCTGCGCGCCGCGCTGGGCGTCGACGCGCACGCCCCGCTGCTCCTCGTGCTTCCCGGCAGCCGCCCCGGCGAGGTGGCGCGCCTCGCGCCGGCCTTCGGCGGGACCGTTCGCCGACTGCGCGCCTCGCATCCGAGGATGGAAGTGGTGATCCCCCTGGCCGCCACCGTGGCCGAAGCGGTGCGGGCGGCCGTCGCCTCCTGGGGGCCGACGCACTTGGTCGAAGACGAGGCGTCGAAGGACGACGCCTTCGCCGCCGCGACCGTCGCCCTGGCCTGCTCGGGCACGGTCACCACCGAGTTGGCGCTGGCGGGCGCGCCGGTGGTGGTGGCCTACCGGCTGGGGCCGATCACCTGGGCGTTGGCCAAGCTGATCGTCACCACGCCCTACGCCAGCCTGCTCAACATCGCGGCCGGGGCGGAGGTCATGCCCGAGTTCATCCAGGGCCGCTGCGAACCCGGCCGGCTGGCGGCCGCGCTCGCCGCACGGATCGACGACCCGGTCCTGCGCGCCCGGCAGGTCGCCGCCCAGTGGGCGGCGCTGGACCGCATGGGCCGCGGCGGGGAAGACCCGTCCGGCCGCGCGGCGGACGCCGTGATCGGCGTGCTGCGCACGCGCGGCCGGCTGTGAGCCTCAGCCCCGCTGATCCATGGGCGTGAAGTCGCGCGGGCCGGAGCCGGTGTAGATCTGACGTGGGCGGCCGATCTTCTGCACCGGATCCTCGATCATCTCCTTCCACTGGGCGATCCAGCCCACCGTGCGCGCCAGGGCGAACAGCACGGTGAACATCTCACTGGGGAAACCCATCGCGTTCAGGGTGATGCCCGAGTAGAAGTCGACGTTTGGATACAGCTTGCGCTCGACGAAGTAAGGATCGCTCAGCGCGATCCGCTCCAATTCCAGCGCGACTTTCAGCAACGGCTCGTCATGCTTGCCGAGTTCGTTGAGAACCTCATGGGCGGTCTTCTGCATGACCTTGGCGCGAGGGTCATAGTTCTTGTAGACGCGGTGGCCGAAGCCCATCAGGCGGCGCTCGCGATTCTTCACGCCCTGGATGAACTCGGGGATTTTGTCGACCGTGCCGATCTCGCGGAGCATGTTGAGCGCCTCCTCGTTGGCGCCCCCGTGGCTCGGGCCCCACAGGCAGGCGATGCCCGCCGCGATGCAGGCGAACGGGTTGGCCCCGGACGAGCCGGCCAGCCGCACCGTCGAGGTCGAGGCGTTCTGCTCGTGGTCGGCGTGCAGGATGAAGATGCGGTC
>CAXSDV010000020.1:0-41052 GCA_964235945.1 uncultured Caulobacteraceae bacterium | reverse complement strand
CGCACCCCGCCGCGCACCTCGGGCCGGTACCAAGAGCCCTCCCCGTGCGACGGGGCCGACGCACAAGCTACGGGCGGCGCGAACGGGCGGGGATAGATCGCACGCTCAGCCGCGCGTCAGACGCCGATCCACTGGCGCACGGGGCCGACGTCCACGTGGACGAAGTTGGACACGGGATAATAGCCCACCCCGCCCGCGCCCAGGTCCGCGGCGGCGGCGCGCAGGTGGTGCAGCGCCACCCCCTCCAGCCGCACGTCGGACGCCTTGCCCTGCACGTGCTGGCTGTTCTGCGCCACGCCGTGGCTGCGCTCGTGCATCAGGGCGTTGGTGCGGGCCGAGCGGTAGCCGGAGATGATCTGGTAGGGCGCGCTCGTGTCCAGCTTGCCGCGCAGGGCGTGCATCACGTCGAACAAGCGCGGGTCCATCAGGTGCTGCTCGCCCGAGCGCCAGTCGCGCAGCACCTTCATGAGCTCGCTCATGGCGTCCGGCACGTAGCGGCCGTTCTCGTAATAGACCGCCCGCAGGCTCTCGCCCGTGTGCAGGTTGTGGACGTGGGCGAAGCGCGGGCCGTAGCCCAGGGCGGGGTTGAGACCGTCCACCCCGTAGTTTCGAGCCCATCCGGCCCCGGGCAGGGCGACCGCCGCACCGGCGCCGGCGGCGGCGGTCAACCCGGTCTGCAGGGCGCGGCGTCTCGAAACGTTCATGCGGTGCAAGCTTCCCGGCGCAGGACGGACGCGCGCCGTGGAAAGTCCCTCGTTTACGTCGAGAGCAGGATGGACCGGGGGCGTTAAGGGTTCAACCTAAGCCTTGACGCCTGCGTCCAACAACCTCAGCACCTCCGCGTCCCAGCCGTACACGTCGTCGCGGAAGGCGAGCTGGCTCCCCTGGGGGAAGGCGGTCCAGTAGAGCAGCAGCACGGGCACGGGGCGGGCCAGCACCACCCGGCGCGTTTGCGCGGAGGCCAACGCCTCGTCCACCTGCGCGGGGGTGAAGTCCGGCTGGGGGGCCAGGAGGCGCTTGGCCAGGTCCACCGGCTTCTCCAGCCGCACGCAGCCGTGGCTGACGGATCGGGTGGAATGGCCGAAGGCCGAGCGCGCGGGCGTGTCATGCAGGTAGACGTTGTAGGGGTTCTCGAAATTGAACTTGATCTGGCCGAGGGCGTTTTTCGGCCCCGGCTTCTGGTAGAGCTTGGTCCCGCCCCCGGGCGGCCGCACGACGATGCCTTCGCGCTCGAAGTAGGTCTTGTCCTTGTGCGACTTGGGGATCAGCTCCTTGTCGGCGATGCCGTCCGGCACGTTCCAGGTCGGGTTGAACACGATGGAGGTCACGGACGACTGGAGGATGGGCGACTCGTCCGTCGGCCGGCCCGCCGCCGCCAGGAAGTCCATCACCGGCCGGTTGGCGTCGAACAGGGTGAAGGTGGCCGCCGCGATGTTCACCTCCATGCGTTCGGCCGGCCATTTGCGCGGGACCCAGCGCCAGCGCTCCAGGTTGGCGCGGATCTGGCGCATGCGGCTGGCGGGCTCGGCGTCCAGCGCCAGCAGGGTGCGGCCGCTGACCACCCCGGTGACCGCCAGGCCGTGGCGCGCCTGGAAGCGCGTCACCGCGGCGCCGAGGTGGGCGTCGAAGGGCGCCTCGCGCGGCGCGCGCGCCACCGCCGCGTCCTCGAAGGCCAGCCGCTCGCGCAGGGCGCGCACCCGCGGGCCCCGGGCGCCCGCGGCCAGGTCCGGCCCGGGCGGGAGCGGCCGCCAGCCGCCGCCCTTGGCGATGGCGCGGTAGGTGGCCATGGCGTCGCGCAACACCCGGTAGCTCTCGAACGGCGGGGGCAGGCCCGCGATCCACGCCTCCAGCCGGCCCTGGGCCAGGGCGAAGTCCAGCTCGCGCCCCGCGTCGTAGAAGGCGGGCCGCAGTCCCCAGTTCTTGTCGAAGGCGGCGACCGGGATGCGCGCGCCGTGCTGGGCGCGGGCGTAGAGCAGCAGGCTCCGCCGCATCTGCGCGTCGTCCGCCGGGTCGCCGCCGCCCACGTCGTCCAGGGCGATGCCGTGCGTCGGCGCGGCCGCCAGGGTGCTCCGCACGAGGTCGGCCTCGGCGGAGGAGAAGGCGCGGGGGGCGGCCGTGCGGGCGCGGACGGCGCGGGGGGCGGCCGCCGCGGCGGCCAGCAGGCCCGCCCCGGCCAGGAGGTCGCGTCGCGTGGAGAGGCTCATATCTTTTCCATAGCGTCCGAAACGTGAACGCGCACGCGCCGCATCGCCCTCCCGCCTGCGGCTCGCGCCCGGGCTGCCGGGCGGCTATGGAGCCGCCATGACCGACGCCGCCGTCCAGATCATCGCGCGCGGGCCCCGCGCCGCCGCGGAAGCCGCCGCCGCCGCCGTGGACGCCGACCCCCTGCTGGAGGGCGCCACCTACTCCATCCTGGAGGAGGACGAGGACCGCGGCGTTTGGCGCATCGACGCCTTCCCCACGGCGCCGGAGGAGGCGGACGGCTTCCGCGCGCGCCTGGCCGAGCACGCGCAGCTCACGGTGGTGGTCGAGCCCCTGGCGGACGCCGACTGGCTGGCCATGGCGCTGTCGGGCCTGCCGCCCGTGCGCGCCGGGCGCTTCTTCGTGTACGGCGTGCACGACCGCGGGCGGGCGCCGCCCAACGCGGTGAACCTGCGCATCGAGGCGGGGGCGGCGTTCGGCACCGGCCACCACGGCACCACCGTCGGTTGCCTGCTGGCCTACGACGCCCTGCTCAAGCGCCGTCGCCACCGCCGGGTGCTGGACGTGGGGACGGGCACGGGCGTGCTGGCCATAGCCGCGGCGCGCACGGGCTCGGCGACGGTGGTGGGCACCGACATCGACCCCGTGTCCGTGCGCATCGCGCGGGAGAACGCGGCGGTGAACCGGGTGCGCGCCCGCTTCGCCCACGCGAGCGGACTGGCCGACCGGCGGGTGAGGCGCGCGGGCCCCTACGACCTCGTGTTCGCCAACATCCTGGCGCGCCCGCTGGTGGGCTTGGCGCAGGACATCCGGGGCGCGCTGCGGCCCGGCGGGGTCGCCATCCTGTCCGGCCTGCTGCGCACCCAGGAACGGCTGGTGCGCGCCGCCTACCTGAACCGCGGCTTCGCCCTGACGGCGCGCATCCGCCGCGACGCCTGGGCGACGCTGGTGCTCACCCGCCGGGGCTGACGCGCCGGAGGACCATGCCCGTGACGCCCGAGCGGCTGGCGACGGTCCGGCCGGAGCTGTTCCACCTGGCGGCGGCGGGGGCGTGGGCCGCCGTGGCGCGCCACGGCCTGCTGAGCGCGAGCGCGCTGCTCGACCTCCACGGCGCGGCCGGGCCCGGGCGCGACGCCCTGGAACGCCAGCCCCGGCCGGACCCGCACCGCCTCGTCCACCCCGTCCACGGAACGGCGACCCTGCGCGACCAGCGCCCCCTGCGCGGGCCGGCCCTCCCGCGCGTGCTGACGGACGGGCTGGGCGTGGCCGACTGGTGCGAGCGGCTGAACGGCCTCGCCTTCTTGTTCCCCACCCGCGCGGCGGCCGACCGTTTCGCCGTCGTCTACCCCGACGAAGCGCACGACCTCCTCGTGTTCGACACGGCCGCCGTGCTGGCGCGGGCGGGGGAACGCGTGCGCGTGTCGACGGTCAATTCGGGCGCGCCCAGCCTGCGCAGCCCCACCCCGCGCGGTCCCGACACCTTCCGCACCCTGGCCGACCACCCGGGCGGGGCCGCCGCCGTGCGCGAGGTGGTGGTGGAGGGCGGCCTGCCCCGGGCGGCCGACCTCGCCCTGCGCGTGGAGCGGCTGGAGCCCGGCCGGGCGCCGCGCACCGTGTGGCGGCGGGGCGGGCCGCTTCCGCCCGCCCCCGCGAGCCCCTAGCTTGCGCCCATGCGCCAGACTTTCGACGACCACGCCTCCCCGGACTTCGGGGCCCTCCACCTGCCCCGGCTGCGCGCGCAGATGGCGCGGCAGGGCTTGGACGCTTTCCTCGTCCCCCACGAGGACGAGCACGGCAACGAGTATCTGCCCGAGGCCAACGAGCGCCTGGCCTGGGTCAGCGGCTTCACCGGGTCGGCGGGAGCGGCGGCGGTCACGGCCGACGGCGCGACCGTGCTCACGGACGGGCGCTACACGATCCAGGTGGCCGCCCAGGTCGACCCGGCGCTGTTCACCGTCGGCGACCTGGTGGAGACGGGCCTGTCCGGCTGGATCGCCGCGCACGCCAAGCCGGGCTGGACGATCGGCTACGACCCGCGCCTGCACAGCCCGGACGCGCTGGACCGGCTGCGGCTGGCCGCCGCCCGCGCGGGCGCCGAACTCAAGCCCGTGGAGGACAACCCCGTCGACCTGGCCTGGGGCGACGAGCGCCCCGCCCAGCCGCAGGCCCCCGTTTCCCCGCACCCCCTGGAGCACGCGGGCGAGACGTCCGCCGACAAGCGCGCGCGCCTGGGCGCCGCCCTGGGCGAGCTCGGGGCGGACGCGGCGGTGCTGACGGCGCCCTCCTCCGTGGCCTGGCTGCTCAACCTGCGCGGCGGCGACGTGATCCGCTCGCCCCTGCCCATCTCCCAGGTGCTGCTGCGCGCCGACGGCACCGCGCGCCTGTTCCTCGACCCCGCCAAGGCCACCCCCGGCCTGGCGGCCGCGCTCGGCAACGAGGTCGTGCTGGAGCCGCCGGAGGCCGCCGCCGCCGCGCTGGAGGAGATGCGCGGCCGCCGCGTGGCGGTGGACCCGGCGCTGAGCTCGGCCTGGTGGTTCGACGCCCTGGAGCGCGCGGGAGCGCAGGTGGTGCGCGCGCCGGACCCCGCAGCCCTGCCCCGCGCGGTCAAGAACGCGGCGGAACTCGCGGGTGCGCGCGCCGCCCACCTGCGCGACGCGGCGGCCGTGGCGCGCTTCCTCCACTGGCTGGCCACCGACGGCCAGGCGGACCCGCCGGACGAGGTGGAGACCGTCGGCAAGCTGGAAGCCTTCCGCGAGGCCACGGGGGCGCTGAAGGACCTGTCTTTCGACACCATCGCCGGCGCGGGGCCCAACGGCGCGGTGGTCCACTACCGGCCGACCCACGCCACCAACCGGCGGGTGCGGCCGGGCGAGCTCCTGCTGGTCGACTCGGGGGCCCAGTACGAGGACGGCACCACCGACATCACCCGCACCGTGGCGATCGGCGAACCTTCCGCCGAGCAGCGCGAGCGCTTCACCCTGGTGCTCAAGGGCCACCTGGCGCTGGCGCGCGTGCGCTTCCCGGCGGGCACCACGGGGCACGCGCTGGACGCCCTGGCGCGCGCGCCCCTGTGGATGGCCGGGCTCGACTACGACCACGGCACCGGCCACGGGGTCGGCAGCTATCTGGGCGTCCACGAGGGGCCGCAGCGGATCGCCAAGGCCGCCAACGGCGTGGCGCTGGCGCCCGGCATGATCCTCTCCAACGAGCCGGGCTACTACAAGCCGGGCGCCTACGGCATCCGCATCGAGAACCTGCAGGCGGTGACCCCTCCGCAGGAGGTGGAGGGCGGCGACCGCGCCCTGCTGGGCTTCGAGACCCTGACCCTCGCGCCCATCGACCGCCGGCTGATCGAGCCCGAGCTGCTGGACGCGGGCGAGCGCGCCTGGCTCGACGCCTATCACGAACGGGTGCGGGCGGAGGTCTCGCCCCTGGTCGAGCCGCAGGTGGCCGCCTGGCTGGCGCAGGCCTGCGCCCCCCTGTGAACCCGCCGCCGTCGCGCCGGGGCCTGCTGGCCGGCGGCGCGGCGTGCGCCTGGAGGCCGGGCCCGGCCCGGGCGCAGGACGCGACGGCCCTCGCCGGCCCGGGCGGCGGATCGGGCTGGCTGCCGCTGGAGCTGCGCGACGGGCATGTGCGCATGTCCGCCCTGGTGGACGGGCGGCCCGCGCGGGTGATCGTCGACAGCGGCGCGGGCGCCAGCGTGCTGGAGGCGGGGTTCGCCCGCCGGCTCGGCCTGCGCGCCACCGGCGCCTCGGCCGTGATGGCCGTGGGCGGCGCGGCCCAGGGCGCGGTGACCGGTCCCGTGCGCGTACGGCTGGGCGCGCTGACGCTGGACCTGCGCCGGGCGGTGGTGCTGGACCTGTCGGCCGTGCGCGCGGCGGGGGGCGACTTCCAGGCGGTGCTGGGCCGCGACCTGTTCGAGGCGGTGCGGGCCGAGTTCGACTGGGCCGGCCGCCGCGCCGCCTTCCGCCTTCCAACCGCGCCCGGCGCGGAACCGCCCGCGGGGGTTCTCGCCCGGCTGCTGCGCCCGGCCGGCCAGGGCCAGCGCGTGATGGAGTTCGCGGTGGACGGCCGGCCGTCGGCCTCCGGCGTGTTCGACCTGGGCAGCGGGAGCGCCTTCATGTGCTCGCGCGCCTTCGCGGACGCGGCGGGGCTGCTGGAAGGGCGGCGCACCTCCACCTGGGTCAGCGCGGGGGTGGAGGGGGTGGCGACCTGCACCACCGTGACGCTGGACGGCCTGTCGCTGGGCGGCGTGCGCCTGCGGAACGTCCCCGCGCAGGTGTACGACCGGTGGGATACGCCGGGGGCGCAGGCGGCGATCGGCCTGCCCGCCCTGTCGCGCCACCACCTGTGGACCGACTACGCCCGCGATCGCCTGTGGCTGGACCCGGAGCCGGACGCGGGGACGCGCCCCTTCGCCAAGGACCGCTCGGGCCTGGCTTGCGCGGAGCTCGCGGACGGCGCCCTGCGCGTGGTCCACGTGGCGCGCGGGAGCCCCGCCGAACGGGGCGGCTGGCGCGTCGGCGAAGTGATCGCCTCCGTGGAGGCGCTCCCCGCGCCGGGGCCGGCGGGCCCGGCCCGGGAGGCGCCGCCGCCGCGCCCGGACACGGCCTGGGGCGAAGCGCCCGCCGGAACGCGCTACCGCCTCACCCTGGCCGGCGGAGACATCCGTCATTTGATATTATTGGACTATTTCTGATCTCCGGGGCGTGCGGACCGTCCAAAATCGGGAACGCCGCCGCCCACCTCACGTTGGCTGCAAGCTTCACAACCGACGGCTGACCGGCGAACCCTGATGTCTACCTGCGAAGTCGCAAGCGCTCAGAACCGCCGGCCCGCCCGGCTCGCGGACGACTGGCGCGACGAAGTGCTGGCCTTGATTCCGACCTTGCGCGCCTTCGCCCGCTCGCTCAGCCGCAACGCCTCGGACGCCGACGACTTGGTGCAGGAGACGCTCATCAAGGCGTGGAGCAACCGCGAGAAGTTCGAACTCGGCACCAACCTGCGCGCCTGGCTGTTCACCATACTGCGCAACACCTATTACACCGCCGCCGTGCGCCGCCGCCGTGAAGTGGCGGACGCGGACGGCAAGATGGCCGCCACCCTCTCCACCCCGCCCACCCAGGACTGGAGCATGGCGGTGCACGCCCTGCGCGGCGCCCTGCTCAAGCTGCCGGACGAGCACCGCGAGGCGCTGGTGCTGGTGGGGGCGGCGGGGCTGACCTACGAGGAGGCCGCCGAGATCTGCGGCTGCGCGCTCGGCACCATCAAGAGCCGGGTCAACCGCGCGCGGGCGCGGCTGCAGCGCCTGATGGAGACGGACGAGGGGTCCGACCTGTTCACCGCGGCGGACGGCGCGGCGTTTCCCCAGGCGCTGTAGCGCCCGGCTTCAGCGGCGGCGGCGCTGGAAAGCGGCCTCCAGGGCGTCCGTCAGGTCCCGCAGCTTGTCGGGCAGGGGCTCGGCCGACATTTCCGCGAACAGGCCGCGCAACTGCGGGCAGGACAGGCCATGCTCCGAGTCCGCCACCGTAAAGGCGGGGGCGAAGGCTTTCGTGCGTGGGTCGCTCGGCATCGACGTCCTGTCGCATCGGGCCGTGCGGGACGACACGATGTCATCATAGCAACACAACCTCCCGCGTCGGAAGCGTCGACCGGACCGGCGGAGGAACCGTGGCCTGGGCGCCACGGTTCTTTGGGCTGTTCGAATTGATGGGAGAGTCCACATGCCCGACCGTAGAGACGTCCGCCCGCCCGACGACGCCGATCGTTCCGCAGGCCCGCAGGGTCCGCGCTTCGGCGACGACGCCCAGGACCGCGCCCGGTCGCAGGCGGGGCGCGCGGACCAGGGCCGGGGCGCAGGTCAGGGCGGAGGCGGCGACCACGGCTACGGCGAGGGCGGCTACGGCGCCTACGGCCAGACGACGCGCGGGGCCGAAACCGGCGCCAGCGGCGACGACATGGGCATGAGCGGCGGTTACGGCGGCCAGGGCGGCTACGGCTCCCAGGGCGGCAAGGCCGGCTTCGGTCCGCTCAACCAGGGCTCCACCTACGACCAGGGAGGCGGCCAGTTCGGCCCGGGAGGGACCGAGTACCATTCGGGGTCGGGCGGCTACGGGCCGGGCGGCTACGCCCAGGGCTTCGGCGGTTCCGGGCGTGAAGGCGGGCGCGGGCCCGGCCGCGGCGAACGCGGGCGGGAGGACTACGCCGGCCGGGGCGGCGGCGGCGGCCGCGGCGAACCGGGCCGAGGCCCGGCCCCCCAAACCAACATGGACCGGCCGGACGCCTATCCGCGCTTCGAGGATCCGGGCCACCATGCCGACCATGAGCCCGGTTACCGCAACTGGCGCGCCCAGCAACTCTCCTCCCACGACCAGGACTACCAGCGCTGGCGGGACGAGCAGACCCGGCGTTACGACGACGAGTACACGCGCTGGCGCACGTCGCGGCACGAGACCTTCAGCCGCGAGTTCCAGGACTGGCGCGGCCAGCAGGGCGACGTCCGGTCGGCCTCCGCCGCCTCCGGCGCGGCGTCCGGCACGGGCCGGGCGGACGCGTCCGGCTCCAGCGCCGCCTCCGCTTCCGCGGGCGCCCCGGCGGGCGTCACCCACGAGCCGGGCGCCTTCGACACGGTGGTGAACCCGGTGGCCGGCGTGGCCGACGGCGGAACGCACGCGCACCACGACCGCGACCAAGACCGCAAGGCCGACGACAAGCGCTAGGTCCCGGACGGGCGGCCCGCCCGCCGCGAGGCGCCCGGTTTTCGCCGGGCGCCTCCACCGTTCAGAGCGGAGGAACGGGCCCGGCGGCGGCGTCCGCGTCCGGCGCGATCTGCAGCACGACGCGCAGGCCGGGGGCGTTGTCCTCCAACCGCAGCACGCCGCCGTGCAGCTTGGCGCATGCGGCCACGATGGCCAGGCCCAGCCCCGAACCGCCCGCCTGACGGGCCGGATCCAGGCGCACGAACCGCTCCTGCACCCGGCCGCGCTGGTCCTCGGGAACGCCCACCCCCGTGTCGGCCACCACCATGCGCGCGCCGCCGTCCTCCTGCGCCTCCACCCCCACGCACACCCGGGCGCCCTCCCCCGCGTACAGGGAGGCGTTGTGCAGCAGGTTGCCGGCGGCCTGGCGCAGCAGGGCCTCGTGGGCGCGCACGCGCACGGGCGTGTCCGGCGCCTCCACGGTGAGCACCTGGCCCGCATCCTCCAGGGCGGGGGCGAACACCTCCGCCATCTCCGCCACCAGGGCGGTGAGGTCCACCTCCCGCATCATCTCCCGGGACAGCCCCGTCTCGGCGCGGGCGATGTCCAACAGCGCCGACAGGGTGGCGAGGGTGCGGTCCACCTCGCCGTGGGCCGCCTCGATGGCGTCCAGCCGCTCCTCCTCGCCCGCTCCCTCGTGCAGGGCCCGGGCCAGCGCCCCCTGCATGCGCGTGAGCGGCGTGCGCAGGTCGTGGGCCAGGCTGTCGGTGACCGTGCGCATGCCGGTCATCAACTCCTCGATGCGCGCCAGCATGGCGTTGAGCGAGGCCCCCACCCGGCCGAACGGATCGTGGCGATCCGAGAGCGGCGTGCGGGCCGACAGGTCCCCCGCGGCGATCCGCTCGGCGGTGGCGGCGATGGCCTCCACCCGCTGGAGGATCAGCGCGTTGAGCACGAGCCCGGCGGCGAATCCCGCGGCGGCCACCACCGCCAGGGCGGCGCCGAAGCCGTAGGCCACCGCGCGCTCGAAGCGGCGCACCTCCGACAGGTCGCGCCCCACCACGATCCAGCCGCCGTCCGGCAAGCGCACGCTGGCCACGTCCAGCGGCTTGGAGTCGGCGCGGCCCACCCGCACCCGCCGCCAGTCCGCGTCGCGGAACTCGGGGCGGAACCGGTCCAGGTCGCCCGCCAGCGCCCGGCCCTGGGCGTCGAACAGGCCGTAGCGCTCGCCCCCCGGCGAGAAGCGCGCGCGGCGGGCCACGGCGGTGACGGCCGTGTCCACCCCCTGCTCGACCGCCACCTCCTCCAGGGCGTCGCGCTCGGCCAGGGCCTGGCGTCGCTCGCCTTCGGCGATGATGCGCTGGCCCACCTCGTAGACCACCACGAGAGACGCGGCGCTGGCCGCCAGCACCAGCAGCACGGCGAACAGCACGAAGGCGGCCGGGGCGAAGCGGCCGCCCGTGCGCAGCCGCCACCGCGCCGCCGCGGGCGCGGGCGCGACGGCCACCGCCGCGCTCACGCGGTCTCCGACAGCCGGTAGCCCACCCCGCGCAGGGTGTGCAGCAGTTGCTGGTCGAAGCCGTCGTCCAGCTTCTTGCGCAACCGGCTGATGTGGGTGTCGATGATGGAGGTGTGGGGGTCGAACCGGTAGTCCCACACCTGCTCCAGCAGCATGGTGCGGGTGACCACCCGGTCCTTGTTGCGCAGGAAGTGCTCCAGGAGCTTGAACTCGCGCGGCAAGAGGTCCAGCGGCCGGCCGCCCCGCGACACGCGCCGCGACAGCAGGTCCATCTCGAGGTCGCCGCAGCGCAGCACCGTCTCCACCGAGCGCCCGCCCCGGCGCTTGATCAGGTTCTCCAGCCGGGCGTGCAACTCGGAGAAGCCGAACGGCTTGGTGAGGTAGTCGTCGCCCCCCACGCGCAGGCCGGTGACGCGCTCGTCGAGCTGGGCCAGGGCGGAGAGGATCAGGATGGGCGTCTCCACCCCCGCCGCCCGCAGCGCCTTGACCACCGACAACCCGTCCATGCCCGGCAACATGCGGTCCATCACCACCGCGTCGAATCCCGAGGACGAGGCGAGGTAGAGGCCGTCGCGCCCGTCCGCCGCGTGCTCCACGGTGAAGCCCGCCTCGCGCAGGCCCTTGGTGAGGTAGTCGGCGGTCTCCGCGTCGTCCTCCACCACCAACACGCGTCCGCTCATGCGCCCCGTCTCCCCGCTCGCCGCACGCCTGTGTAGCGCCGGAAGGAGGGCGAGGTCGCGGCGGCCGACCGCCTGCGCCAGGATTCCAGCTGAGGGAATCGATTTACCCGCCATAAGGCGGTGCGTGGGCCGCGCCGGGCTGGTATCCGCCGTGTCGGAAGGCGCGTGTTAGAGGCGGGATGACTCAGCTTTTCAGGCCGGGGGCGGACACTGTTGCGCGGGCGATCCTGCTCGCCCTGGTGCTGCTGCCGGTGGCGGGGGTGGCGCTGGCCTACGGCGTGCGCGTCAGCCCCTACATGACCGATCAGAACGCCACCCTGGATCAGCCGGTGCCCTTCTCCCACAAGCATCACGTGGGCGACCTCGGGATCGACTGCCGCTATTGCCACGGGTCGGTGGAGAAGGCGGCCTACGCCAGCGTGCCCTCCACCCAGACCTGCATGACCTGCCATTCGCAGATCTGGACCAACGCGGCCCTCCTGGCCCCCGTGCGCGAGAGCTTCGCCCGCCACGAGCCGATCCGTTGGAACCGGGTGCACCGGCTGGCGCAGTACGTCTACTTCGACCATTCCATCCACGTGGCCAAGGGCGTCGGCTGTTCGGAGTGCCACGGGGCGATGACGGAGATGAACCTCACGCGCCAGGCCGTCCCCTTGACCATGGGCTGGTGCCTGAACTGCCACCGCAACCCCGGCCCTCACCTGCGCCCGGAGACCGCCATCTACGACACCGCCTGGACGCCCCGGGACGACCCGCACAAGGGCGACCGGCTGGAGAAGGCGCGCTTCTACGTCGCCCACTACCGCATCGACGCGCGCCACCTGTCCGACTGCACCACGTGCCACCGATGAGCGGACGCCACACCCTGGTCCACGGGCGCGGGCGCCCGCCCGCCCCCGCCCCCGCCCCGGAGGGGATCGACCGGCGCCAGGCGCTGGCTTGGCTGTCCAGCGGGACGGCCCTGGCCATGGCGGGCTGCGGCAAGCCGGCGGAGGTGATCATCCCCTACGTGGAGACGCCCGAGGGCGTGCTGGCGGGGGTCGCCCAGCGCTACGCCACCGTCCTGCCGCTGGCGGGCTACGGCCGCGGCGCCCTCGTCACCGCCTATGACGGGCGGCCCACCAAGGTGAACGGCTCGCCGCGCCACCCCGCCAGCCAGGGCGCCACGGACGTGTTCATGGAGGCGGACGTCCAGTCGCTCTACGACCCCGGCCGCCTGCGCGCGGTGGAGGGGCCCGACGGGCCGGCGGCCTGGTCGCGCTTCCAGTCGGCGCTGCTGCCGCGGCTGGCGCTGGCGCGCTCCAAGGAGGGCGAGGGGCTGACCCTCCTCACCGGCCGGACCACCTCGCCCACCGAGCTCAGGCTGATCGGCGAGCTGCGACGCGCCATGCCGCGCATGGCCTGGCGCCGCTGGGAGGCGGTGGACGACGACGCGGCCCGCGCCGGCGCGCGGCTGGCGTTCGGACGCCCGCTGGACGTGCGCCCGCAACTCGACCGGGCGCGGGTGGTGCTGTGCCTGGACGCCGATCCCCTGGGCGCGGGCCCCGACCAGGTGGCCAACGGCCGCGCCTTCGCCCGGGCGCGCACGCCGGGCGGCGACTTCCTGCGCGTCTACGCCGCCGAGCCCGGCTGGTCGCTCACCGGCATGAACGCCGACCACCGCCTGCCCGCCACCCCGGCGGAGGTGACGCAGGTCGCCGCCCTGGTGTCCGCGGCGCTGGACGGCCCGCCCGCAGCCGGCGCGCCGACCCCCGCCCTGGCGCGTTTCGCGGACGCGGCGGCGGCGGCGCTGAAGGCGAACCGCGGGCGGGCCCTGGTGCTGGTCGGCCGCGGCCAGCCCCCGGAAGCGCACGCCCTGGCCCACGCGCTCAACGCCCGGCTGGACGCGCCGGTGCTGGCGATCGCGCCCGTCGACCCCCACCCGGACGACCACGGCGCCTCCCTCCTCGCCTTCGCGGGCGACCTGCGCGCGGGGCGGATCGAGACGCTGGTCTCGGTGGGCGTCGACCCCGCCTACGCCGCGCCGGCGCTGGGGCTGGAGCGCGACTGGAAGCGCGCCGCCTTCTCCGCCCACCTGTCCACCCACGGGGACGACACGGCGCGCCTGGCCCAGTGGCGGCTGCCGCGCTCGCACCCGCTGGAAAGCTGGGGCGACCTGCGCGGGACGGACGGCACGGCGGCGGTGGTGCAGCCGCTGGTGCGGCCGCTCTACGACTCGCGCACCGCTTCCGAGCTCCTGGCCATGCTGGCCTTCGACCTGCAGGCGCGCGCCCACGACCAGGTGCGCGCCACCTGGTCTCCCGCCGGCGGCGACCCGGACGCGTTCCAGCAGACCTGGGAGCGGGCGCTCACCGACGGGGTGTGGCCGCACTCCGCCCCCGCCGCCGCGCCGCCGCCCGCCCCGCGCCCGCCCGCCGCGCTTCCCGCGTCGTCGAACGCGCACGGCCTGGTGCTGACCCTCTCCCCCGACCCCACCGTGTGGGACGGGCGCTACGCGGAGAACGCCTGGCTGCAGGAATGCCCCAAGCCCCTGACCCACGAGACCTGGGGCGCTTCCGTCCACCTCTCCCCCGCCGACGCCGAGCGGCTGCGGGTGCGCGACGGCGGCCGGGTGCGGCTGAGCGCCGGCGGGCGCACGGCCGAGGCGTCCGTTCGGGTGGTCGCGGGCCAGGCGCCCGGCGCCGTGCACGGCTTCCTGGGCGGAGGACGGCGCTCGGCGGGGCCCGTGGGCTCCGGCGTGGGCTTCGCGCTCGCGGCCCTGCAGGCGGGCCCCGCCCACCAGCCGGTGACGGTCATGGTGGAGCCCGCCCGCGACCACGGCCCGGTTCCGCCGCGCTTCTCGGAAACCGCCCGCATCCAGGGCGAGGCGCGCAAGCTCTCGCCGGTGGTGGAGGTGGCCGCCCTGGCCGGGCTGAAGCCGCTGGACCCGGACCTCGCCCCGCCCACCCTGCTGCCGCCCGCCGACAGCTACAGTCCCGCCTGGGCCATGGTGATCGACGCGGCCGCCTGCATCGGCTGCAACGCCTGCGTGGTGTCCTGCCAGTCGGAGAACAACGTGCCGGTGGTGGGCCCGGTGGAGGTGGCGCGCGGGCGCGACATGCACTGGCTGCGCATCGACACCTACGACGTGGGCGACGGCGGTGAAACGCGCCCGGCCTTTCAGCCGGTGCCCTGCATGCAGTGCGAGCACGCCCCCTGCGAGCCCGTCTGCCCGGTGGAGGCCAGCGTGCACGACCACGAGGGTCTCAACGCCCAGGTCTACAACCGCTGCATCGGCACGCGCTTCTGCGAGTCGAACTGCCCCTACCAGGTGCGCCGCTTCAACTTCCACGGCTACGCCGACTCCCAGCCCTACGCCGACCAGGGGGCGGAGAGCCTGAAGGCGCAGAAGAACCCGGACGTCAGCGTGCGGGGGCGCGGGGTGATGGAGAAGTGCACCTACTGCGTCCAGCGCATCAGCGGCGCCCGCCGCGCGGCGGAGAAGGAGAACCGGCCCATCCGCCCGGGCGAGGTGACCACCGCCTGCCAGGACGCCTGCCCGACGCGCGCCATCCGCTTCGACGACCTGACGCGCCCGGGTTCGGAGGTGACCGCCCTGCGCCGGGAGCCGCGCCACTACGCGCTGCTGGGCGAACTCGGCACGCGGCCGCGCACCACCTACCTGGCGCGCCTGCGCGACGCCGACCCCGCGCTGGAGGGCTGAGGCCGTGACCGAAGCCGCCCTGCACCCGTCCACCAAGTCCGGCCGCTGGATCTCGCCGGGGATCGACACGCTGGAGGCGGTGAACGCCCGCGTCACCGAGCCCCTGATCGGCCGCGCGAGCTGGCGGCGCGGGCGCTGGACCGCTTGGTGGCTGGCGCTGGGGGTGGCCCTGCCGCTTTCCGGCCTGTTCGTGCTGGGGATCGGCATCTCCCTGTCGCAGGGGATCGGCGTGTTCGGCAACAACTCGACGGTGGTGTGGGGCTTCCCCATCGCCAACTACGTGTGGTGGATCGGCATCGGCAACGCCGGCACGCTGATCTCGGCCCTGCTGCTGCTCACGCGACAGCCCTGGCGCGCGTCCATCAACCGCTTCGCCGAGGCCATGACGCTGTTCGCCGCCGCCATCGCCGGCGTGTTCCCGATCATCCACCTCGGGCGGCCGATGTTCTTCTACTGGATCTTCCCCTACCCGAACCCGATGGCGCTGTGGCCCCAGTGGCGCAGCGCCCTGATCTGGGACGGCTGGTCGCTGCTGGCCTACATCATCTTCAGCCTGCTGTTCTGGTACATGGGGCTGATCCCCGACCTGGCCACCCTGCGCGACCGGGCGACCCTGCCCGGCACGCGCAGGCTCTACGGCGCCTTCGCCCTGGGCTGGCGCGGCTCGGCGCGGCACTGGACGGTGCACCAGCAGTACTACCGGGTGATGGCGGGGCTGGCGGTGCCGCTGGTGTGCTCGGTGCACTCCATCGTCGGGCTCGACTTCGCCGCCTCCCTGATGCCCGGCTGGCAGGAGAGCCTGTTCCCGCCCTACTTCGTGGTGGGGGCCATGTTCTCGGGCTTCGCCATGGTGGTGCTGATCGCCGCCCTGATCCGCATGGGGCTGCGCGACACGGGTTTCGTCACCCTCCGCCACTTCGACGCCATGGCCAAGATCATGCTGGCGGGGGCCTGCGTGATGAGCGCCTCCTACGCCACCGAATGGTTCATGGCCTGGTACGGGGCGGAGCGCGCGGACCGCTCGTTCCTGCATCACGTGTTCACCGGCAAGTACGCGGGCGTGTACCTGCTCATGCTGTCGTTCAACTGCGTGATACCCCAGGCGCTCTGGTGGAAGCGGTTGCGCTCGAACCTGCCGGTTCTGGCCATGATCTCGGCCTTCATCCTGGTGGGCATGTGGTTCGAGCGCATCCTCATCATCTGGAACACGCTGGGCCACGGCTATCTGCCGACGCTGTGGCACGCGTTCTGGCCCTCGATCGTGGACTGGATGATCCTGTTCGGCTCGCTGGGCGTGTTCACCACCGCCTTCCTGCTGTTCGTGCGGGTGATCCCGTCCGTGTCCATGTTCGAGATGCGCGCGCTCGTGGTCGAGGAGCAGGACCTGTGAGCGGCGCGCGCGCCCTGCTCGCCGGCTTCCCCGAGTCCGAAGCGCTGGTGGCCGCGGCCCGCGCCGCCCGCGACGCGGGCCGCCCGGCGCTCGACGCCTTCACCCCCTTCCCGGTGGAGGGGCTGGCGGAGGCGGTGGGGGCGTCCAAGCCGCCCCTGCCCTGGATCATGCTGGCCGCGGGCCTGGGCGTGGCGGCCGCCGCCTACCTGATGGAATGGTGGAGCGCCAAGTACGGCTACACGCTCAACCTGGGCGGCCGGCCGCTGCACAGCTGGCCCGCCTTCCTGATCGCGCCCGCGGAGATCGGCGTGCTGGCCGCGGCCCTGGCGGGGTTCGTCGGCTTCCTCGCGTACACGGGCCTGCCGCGGCTCAACCACCCCCTGTTCGAGCGCGACGCGTTCGATCGCGCCAGCCAGGACCAGTTCCTGCTGGCCCTGCCCTGGCCCGCGCCCGAGGAGGCGGGGGAGGTGCGCGAGAAGCTGTTCGCCGCGGGCGCCCTGTGGGTGCAGGAGGCCGAGCTTTGAGCCGCGCGGCCCCCAGGGCGAGCCTGCCGCTGCTCGCCCTGACGGTGGCGCTGGCGGGCTGCAAGGACGAGTCCATGAGCCGCCAGCCCAAGTACACCGCCCAGGCGCCCGCCGCCGCCCTCGCCGGCGGCGTCGAGCAGCAGGCCCCGCCGGAGGGCGTCGTCTCCCAGGCCCGGCTCGTGCGGGAGGCGGACGAGGCCACGCCGCCGCCCGTCACCCCCGCCCTGGTCGAGCGCGGGCGCGAGCGCCACGACATCGTCTGCCGACCCTGCCACGGGCCGACGGGGGCGGGCGACGGCGTGGTGGTCAGCCGCGGGTATCCGCGCCCGCCGCCCTACACGGACCCGGCGATCCGCGCCTGGCCCGCTTCACGGCTCTACGACGCCATCACCCAGGGCTACGGCGTCATGTACCCCCAGGCCGAACGGGTGGAGCCGCGCGACCGCTGGGCCATCGTCGCCTACATCCGCGCCACCCAGGCGGCGGACCTGCCGTCCGAGCCCTCCTCCGTGTCCGCGCCCCAGGCGCCGCGGGCCGCACCTTGACCGCGCTCGCCTCCGCGCCTCCCCCCGCCTTCGGGCGCGTCGCCGCGCCCGGCCTCGTCGTGGGCGCCCTGGCGCTGGCCGGCTGGATCGGGGCGCTGCTGCTGGCCCCCTCGCCCGCCCTGCGCGGCTGGTGGACGGCCTTCGTGTTCTGGAGCGGCCCGGCTTTCGGCGCGCTGGCGCTGATGCTGATCCGCCGGCTGGTCGGCGGCGACTGGGGCGAGGCTTTCGCGCCGGAACTGGAGCCCGCCGCCCGCGCCGCGCCGCTGCTGGCCCTGTTCGCCCTGCCGGGGCTGCTGTTCAGCCCGCAGGTGTTCGACTGGGCCGCGCACCCGCAGACGGTGGAGGCGTCCGTGCGGCGCTGGTACCTGGGCGGGCCGGCCTTCTTCACCCGGGAGGCGGCGATCCTGATCGGCCTGTCGCTGATCAGCTGGCGGCTGCCGCGCATCGAGGGGCCGCGCGGCCGGCTGGGCGCGGGGCTGGGCCTCGTCTTCTACGGCGTGGCGATCAGCTTCGCGGCGGTGGACTGGATCCTGTCCACCCAGACGCACTACACGAGCTCGGCGGCGGGCATGGCGCTGGCCACGCAGCAGCTCGCCGCCGCCCTGGCCTACGCGGCCCTGCAGGGCCGCGTGCGGCCGGCGCGCAGCCCCGCGGGCGACGTCGGGGCCCTGCTGTTCGCCACCCTGCTCGGCCTGAGCTACCTCGTGTTCATGAGCTACCTCGTGGTCTGGTACGGCGACCGGCCGAGGCCGGACGCCTGGTACATCCTGCGCACCCAGACGCCCTGGGGCGCCCTCGTCCTCGCGGCGCTGGCGCTGGGGCTGATCGCGCCCTCCACGCTCCTGGCGGTGCGCCACGCGACCGGAACGCGGACGGCGGTGGCGGCGGCGGGCGCGTCGGCGCTGCTGGGGCTGGCCTGCTTCACCCTGTGGCAGGTGGGCTCGGCCTTCGGTCCCGCAGCCCTGCCCGCGACGGCCCTCGCCTTCTTGGCCCAGGGCGGCCTGTTCGTCGCCGCCGCGGGCGGGATCCCGCGCATCTTCGGCCTGCGGAAGGGCGTCGCCCATGCCGGTTGATCGCGCCGACCGGCTGGAGCCCGCGGGCGTGGCCACCGGCCGGGTGCTGCTGGTGATCGCGGCCTCCTTCGTGATGATCGCCGCCACCCTGGCGGTGGTGTCCGTCCTGATCGCGGTGAAGCACGTGGCGCAGCCCGAGACCCGGGCGCGGCCCTTCCCGGCCCCGCAGCTGGAGACCAGCCTGCGGCCGCGCGCCACCGCCGGGAACGGCCACGGACCGTCCGATTACCGCCGCCGCCCGCCCGCGGCCCGCGCCGCGGAGGTCGCGCCGGCGCCCGCCCGGCTGGCCGCCGCCATGCGGGCCGTCGCCGACCGGGGCGCCGCCGCCTACGACCCCGTTCCCGCCCCGCCCGCGAAGAGGGACGCGCCGTGACCGCCGCCGCCGCCTTCGCCTCCGCCCTGGCGCTCGGGCTCGCCCCGCCCGCCGCGGCGCCCGCGCCCGCCGCCCCGGGCGGGCTCACCGCGGCCGAGCTCTCCCGGGTGGGGGTGCGCCCGCCGCCGGGGGCCCGCGCGCCGATGGAGCTCGCCTTGCGCGACGGCGCGGGACGCCCCGCCAGCCTGGCCGGCGCCGGCGCCGGCCGGCCGTTGGTGCTGGTCTTCGCCGACTACGCCTGCACGAGCCTGTGCGGCCCCGCCCTGTCGGTCACCGCCGCCCGGCTGGGGGACGCGGGGCTGGTTCCCGGGCGCGACTACCGCTTGGCCGTGCTGGGCCTCGACCCCGCCTCGACGCCGCTCCAGGCGCGGACCTTCGGCGAGGCGCGGCTCCCGCCGGATTCGCCCCTGGCGCGCGCGGCGACGCTGACGGTCGGCCCCGGCGTGGCCGCCGTCGCGCGGGCCCTGGGCTACGGCTACGCCTACGACCCGCGCGCGCACCAGTTCGCCCACCCGGTCGCCGCCTTCGTGCTGACGCCGGACGGACGGCTCGCCGCCGTGCTGGGCCAGCTCGACCTCACCGCTCCCGCCCTGCGCGAGGCGGTGGAGGCGGCGGGCCGCGGCCGCGAGACGGGGCTGGTCGACCGGCTGGCCCTGATCTGCCACGGCGCCCTCGTGGCCGTCGGTCGCTATGACGGTTCGGTGGTGCTCGGTCTGCGCGCGGGCGGCGTGCTGACCCTGCTGGCGCTGGCCGGCGGCTGGGCCTGGCTGGCGGTTCGGCGGCGGAGAACGGCGGCGTGACCGGCGCGCTCACCCTGCCCGAGGCTTCGACCTCCGCCGTCCGGGTGGACGGCATCTTCCTGCTGCTGAGCGCCATGTCGGTGGCGGTGATCCTGCTGGTGGGCGGGCTCGTGACCGTGTTCGCGATCCGCTACCGCCGAGGCTCGCGCGCCAACCGGGCGGACATGCCCGCCGCCCTGTCCAGCGAGTTCGAGATCGGCTGGACGGCGGCGACCTTCTTCCTGTTCCTGTTCATCTTTTGGTGGGTGACCTCCGCCCAGCTCACCTCCACCACCCCGCCGAAGGACGCGCTGGAGATCCACGTGGTCGGCAAGCAGTGGATGTGGAAAACCCAGCACCCCACCGGCGCGCGCGAGATCGACGCCCTGCACGTGCCGGTGGGCCGCCCCGTCAAGCTCGTGATGACGAGCCAGGACACCATCCACGACTTCTACGTCCCGGCCTTCCGCATGAAGCAGGACGTGCTGCCCGGCCGCTACACCCAGGAATGGTTCCAGGCCACCAAGACGGGCGTCTACCCCATCGAGTGCGCCGAATACTGCGGGACGGACCACGCCAAGATGGGCGGCCTCGTCACCGTGATGAGCCCGCAGGACTATGCGCGCTGGACCGCCGCCCAGCCCAACGCCGACACCCTGGCGAACCAGGGCGCGCGCCTTTACGCCCGGCTGGGCTGCGCCAACTGCCACGGCGGCGAGGCCTCGGCCGGCGCCGGCCCGGCGGGCGGGCGCGGGCCGGGCGGCGTGCAGGGGCCGTCCCTGGCCGGGCTGTACGGGTCCAAGGTGCGCTTGGCCGACGGGCGCATCGTCACCGCCGACGAAGCCTACCTGCACGACAGCCTCGTCCAGCCCGAGCGCTACCCGGTGGCGGGCTGGCCCGCGGCCATGCCCTCCTACGCCCGCGCGGTGGACGAGGAGGAGCTGGTGGAGCTCGTCGCCTACCTGAAATCGCTGTCCGCCCGACCCGGTGAGGGATCATGACCGACGCCGCCCTGCCCGCCGCGGGCCGCTCCTCCTCCGAGGGTCGGCCGGACGCGCGCCACCCCTCCGCCCCCGCCGGAGGCGGGTTCTGGACGCAGGACGGGCACACGCTGATGTCGTGGCTCGGCACCACCGACCACAAGCGCATCGCCGTGCTCTACGCCATCGTCATCACCGTGTTCTTCTTCATCGGCGGCGCGGCGGCGGCGATCATCCGCATGCACCTGTTCGTGCCCCAGGGCCTGTTGGTGAGCTCCGACACCTACAACAAGCTCTTCACCATGCACGGCGTGGTGATGATCTGGTTCTTCCTGATACCGTCCATCCCCACCACGCTGGGCAACTTCCTTCTGCCGCTGATGATCGGCGCGCGGGACGTGGCCTTTCCGAAGATCAACCTCCTGTCGTTCTACATCTACATCGGCGGCGCGCTCCTGACCTTGACGGCGCTGGTGGCCGGCGGGGTGGACACGGGGTGGACCTTCTACACGCCCTATTCGTCGATCTACTCCAACGCCGCGGTGCTCTGGGCGGCGGGGGGCATATTCGTGGTGGGCTTCTCCTCCATCGCCACCGGGGTGAACTTCATCGCCACCGTGCACACCCTGCGGTGCCCGGGCATGACCTGGTTCCGCATGCCGCTGATGGTGTGGGCCATCTACGCCACCAGCATCGTCATGGTGCTGGCCACCCCCGTGCTGACCATCAGCCTGCTGCTGCTCATGGCCGAGCGCATGCTGGGGCTGCCGATCTTCGACGCACGCTTCGGCGGCGACCCGTTGCTGTTCCAGCACCTGTTCTGGTTCTACAGCCACCCGGCCGTGTACATCATGGTGCTGCCCGCCTTCGGGGTGATCAGCGAGGTGATCACGGTGGGCGCGCGCCGCAAGCTGTTCGGCTATCCGTTCATGGTGTTCGCCATCCTGGCCATCGCCTCCATCGGCTTCATGGTGTGGGGCCACCACATGTTCGTGTCCGGGCAGAGCAACTATGCGAGCCTGGTCTTCTCGTTCCTGAGCTTCGTGGTGGCGGTGCCGAGCGCCATCAAGGTGTTCAACTGGACGGCCACGCTCTACCGCGGCCAGATCACCTTCGCCGCGCCCATGCTCTACGCCATGGGCTTCATGGGCCTGTTCACCATCGGCGGACTGACGGGACTGATGCTGGCGTCGATCCCGCTCGACGTGCACGTCACCGACACCTACTTCGTGACCGCGCACTTTCACTACATCATGGTCGGCGGTTCGGTGTCGGCCTTCTTCGCCGGCCTGCACTACTGGTGGCCGAAGATCACCGGCCGCATGTATCCGGAGGGCATAGCCCAGTTCGCGGCGGTGCTGCTGTTCTTCGGCTTCAACTTCACCTTCGCACCGCAGTTCGTCATGGGTTACCTGGGCATGCCGCGGCGCTACCACAACTACTTGCCGCAGTACCAGATCTACCATGTGCTGTCGTCTTCGGGCGCGATGATCCTGGCCGTGGCCTACCTCATGCCGCTGTTCTACTTCGCTTGGTCGCTGCGCTTCGGCCGCCATGCGGGCGACAACCCGTGGGACGCGACCGGGCTGGAATGGCGCACCTCCTCGCCGCCGGCCAAGGAGAACTTCGCCACCATCCCGGTCGTCACCGAGGATCCCTACCAGTACCACGAGCACGGCCATGGCCCGGTGCACGGCGCCCCCGCCTTCAAGCGCCAGGGAGGCTGAGGCCCATGGTCGAAGGCGTCCTGCACGAACCCTTCGAGGCGCACGACCGCCAAAGGGAGGCGATGGTGTTCGGCCTGTGGACCTTCCTGGCCAGCGAGGTCCTGCTGTTCGGCGGGTTGTTCCTGGCCTACGCCGCCTACCGGTGGACCCACGGCCCCGCCTTCGACGCCGCCGCCCACCACACCAACGAGTTCTACGGCACGCTCAACACGGGCTGGCTTCTCACCTCCAGCGCCGCCATCGCGATCGCCGGCCGCGCGCTGGAGCGCGGGCGCACGCGCCTGGCCACGCTCGGCATCTGGGTGACGATCGGCTTCGCCCTGCTGTTCCTGCTCACCAAGGCGGTCGAGTACCACCAGGACCTGGACGAGCACCTGTGGCCGGGGCCGGACTTCGCCCTGACCGCCCCCGCCTCGCGCATCTTCTTCTCGCTGTACTGGGTGATGACGGGGCTGCACGCGGTGCACGTCAGCGTGGGGCTGTCGCTGATCCTGCGGCTGGCCTGGATGGCGCACCGGGGCGTGTTGGCGACGCGGCCGGACTCCATGGAGGTGACGAGCCTCTACTGGCACCTGGTGGACGCCATCTGGGTGGTGCTGTTCCCCTGCCTCTACCTGGTGGGCCGGTGAAGTCCGCCACCCCCGTGCTGAGCGGCGCCCGCGTCGCCGGCGAGGAGTCGCTGTGGGCCGCGCCGCTGACGGTCTGGGCGGCGCTGATGGTGCTGCTGGCGTTGACCGTGCTGGCGGCGGCGGCTCCGCTGGGTCCGTTCAAGACGGCGACCAGCCTGGCCATCGCGGGGGTGAAGGTGGTGCTGATCGCGGTGGTGTTCATGAAGCTGAACCGCGCCACCAACCTCGTGCGACTGGCGTCGTTGGCGGGCCTGATCTGGGCTTCCTTCCTGTTTATCCTGGCCGGCGTCGACTATGTGGCCAGGGGATGACGCCCTCCCCCGCCCATGACGACGTCCTGGACTGCGCGGTGGTCGGCGCGGGCCCCGCGGGGCTGGTGGCCGCCACCTATCTCGCCCGCGCGCGCAGGAGCTTCGTCGTGTTCGACGGCGCGGACAGCCGGGCGAACTGGATTCCCACCAGCCACAACTGCCCGGGCTTTCCCGAGGGCGTCACCGGCGAACAGCTCCTGGCGCGGCTGCGCGCCCAGGCCGACCGCCACGGCGCGCGCGTGCTGGCCGCCGAGGTCACCGGCCTGTCGCGCGACCCGGGCGAGGACGGGACGTTCCGCCTCTCCACCGCCACGGGCGAGACCCGCGCGCGCCGGGTGATCCTGGCGGTGGGCGTGCACGACGTGGAGCCCGACCTGCCCGACATGTTCGACGCGGTGAAGCGCGGCCTGATCCGCATCTGCCCGATCTGCGACGGTTACGAGAGCTCGGGGCTCGACATCGCCGTGCTCGGCTCCTGCGAGCACGCGGCGGCCGAGGCGCTGTTCCTGCGCACCTACACCGACCGGCTGACGGTGGTGACGCCGAAGGGCGGCGTGTCCGAAGCGCGCCGCCGCGACCTGGCCGACGCGGGGATCCGGCTGATGGAGACCCCGGTGGAGGGCGTCACCGTCACCGACGGGCGGGTCAGCTGCCTGGAGATGGACGGCCACAAGCACCCGTTCGACGTGGTCTACGCGGCGCTGGGGTCCAAGCCCAAGAACGCCCTGGCCGTGCAGGCGGGTGCGGAACTGGGCGACGACGGCCGCCTCGTGTGCGACGACCACGGCCGCACCAGCGTGCCGGGGCTCTACGCCGCCGGCGACATCGTGCGCGGGCTGAACCAGGTGGCCGTCGCCTTTGCGGAAGCCGCGGTGGCCGCCACCGCCGTGCACAACAGCCTGCCGCGCAACTTCGCCTGACGCCTCCCCGTTCTCCAGCGTCGGGAGGAGAGGCCATGGCCAAGGAGACGAAGGCGCAACAGGCGAGCGTCGAGCGCGTCATGCACGAGTTCAAGCACGGCGAGCTGAAGGGCGCGGACGGAAAGCCGATCAGCAATCCCAGGCAAGCCATCGCCATCGGCCTGTCGGAGGCGGGCGCGTCCAACCGGGTCGATCCCGCCACGAACCGCCGCAACCAGGCGCGCACCCGGCGCGAGGAGCGCCAGGGCGACACCGCCCGGCAGGCCGCCGAGGGCGCGGACGCCACCGCCCACAGCCGCTCTGCGCTCTACGCCGAGGCGCGCCGGCGCGACGTTCCCGGCCGCTCCAGGATGAACAAGGCCCAGCTGGAGCGCGCCCTGCAGGGCGGCTGACCGGCGCGCGGCCGTTGCGCCCGGGCCCGCGAACCGCCAAGCCTAGGGTGGGTCCGTGGAGGAGGCGTCCGTCGCATGTCGCGCAGGTTCACCCTGTACATACTGCTCGGCATGGCGGCGGGGCTGGCCGCGGGCGCGCTGGTCCACGCCCTCGCGCCCTCGCCCGCGGGGGCCAAGGCGTGGGCGGACGGTTTCTCGCTCGTCACCGACGTGTTCCTGCGGCTGATCAAGATGATCATCGCGCCGCTCGTGCTCTCCACCCTGACGGTGGGCATCGCCCACATGGGCCAGGGCTCGGCGGTGGGGCGCATCGGCGGGCGCGCCGTCGGCTGGTTCGTGGGCGCGGGCGTGGTGTCGCTGATCATCGGCATGATCGTGGCCGAGATCGTGCGCCCGGGCGCCGGGCTGCACCTGGCCGTCCCCGCCGCGGACGCCGCGGGCGCGCCCGGGGTGGCGACCTCGCTCTCGGCCAAGGACTTCCTGGCCCACGTGTTCCCGGCCTCGGTCGTCGACGCCATGGCCAAGAACGAGATCCTGCAGATCGTGGTGTTCGCCCTGTTCCTGGGGCTGGCGGTCGGCGCGATCGGCGAGCGCGGTAGGCCGCTGCTGCTGGGGCTGGAGAGCCTGGCCCAGGCCATGCTCAAGGTGACCAACTACGTGATGGGCTTCGCGCCCCTGGCGGTGTTCGCCGCCATCGCCGCGGCCGTCTCGACCCAGGGGCTGGGCGTGCTGGCCACCTACGCCAAGTTCGTCGGCGGCTTCTACCTGGCGCTGGCGGTGCTGTGGGGCGGCCTGATCCTGGCGGGCGGCCTGGTGGTGGGGATGGGACGCGCGCGCGGCCTGTTCGCCATGATCCGCCAGCCGGCGCTGCTCGCCTTTTCGACCGCCACCAGCGAGGCCGCCTACCCGCGCACGCTGGAGGAGCTGGAGCGCTTCGGCGTGCCGAACCGCATCGCCAGCTTCGTGCTGCCGCTGGGCTACTCGTTCAACCTGGACGGCTCGATGATGTACTGCACCTTCGCGAGCCTGTTCATCGCCCAGGTCTACGGCGTGCACCTGACCTGGGGGCAGAGGGGGCTGATGCTGCTGCTGTTCCTGGTCACCTCCAAGGGCATAGCCGGCGTGCCGCGCGCCTCGCTGGTGGTGATCGCCGCCACCCTGCCCTACTTCCACATCCCGGAGGCGGGGCTGCTGCTGGTGCTGGGCGTCGACCACTTCCTCGACATGGGGCGCAGCGCCACCAACGTGGTGGGCAACTCGGTGGCCGCCGCGGTGGTGGCCAAGTGGGAGGGCGCCCTGCTCGAACCGGACGCGACGCACGCCCGCGGCGCGGCGGCCTGACGGTGGACGACGCCGCCGCCCTCCTGCTGCGCATCGCCCAGGCGCTGGAGCGCCTGGCCCCGGCCGCCCCGGACGCCGCGTCGTCCACCGACCTCGGGACCGCGCGCCTGCACCGCCACGACGCACGCACGGGCCGGTTCGCGCCGGCGCCGGACTTTCCGCTGCCCCTCGACCTGCTGCTCGGCGTCGACCGGCAGAAGGCCGAGCTCCTGCAACTGGTGGAGCGCTTCGCCGAGGGCGCCTCCACCAACCACGCCCTGCTCTGGGGCGCGCGAGGCGTGGGCAAGAGCTCGCTGGTCAAGGCGGCGGTCATGTCGGCGGGCGCGACGCGGCCGCGCCTCAAGCTCGTGGAGGTGGCGGCCGACGACCTGTCCGCCCTGCCCGCCCTGTTCGCCCGCCTGGAGGGCCGGCCCGAGCGGGTGGTGCTGCTCTGCGACGACCTGTCCTTCGAGGAGGGGGCGGCCGGGGCCAAGGCGCTCAAATCGGTGCTGGAGGGCGGCGTGGCCGGCCCGCCGCAAAACGTGCTGATCGTCGCCACCTCCAACCGCCGCCACCTGATGCCCCGCGGCCACGAGGACGCGGACCGGCTGGCGGCGAGCGAGGATGCGGACGAGAGCCTGTCCATGTCCGATCGCTTCGGCGTCTGGCTGGGCTTCCCGCCCATGGACCAGCCCACCTACCTGGCCGCCGTGCGCGCCTACGCCGAGCGCTTCGACCTGCTCCTCCCCGACCTGGACCGCCGCGCGCTGCAATGGTCCCAGCGCCGCGGCGCGAGGTCCGGCCGCGTGGCCGTGCAATTCATCCGCGAGGCGGCGGGCGAACTGGGCAGGCCGCGACCGCTGTGAGGACGCGGCGTCGGTGAGCGTCGGCTGTCTGGAGCAAGCTGAATGCGGAAAACCGACCCAAGTCGGCCTCCGCACTTCAAAGCGAAAGCGGGCGCCGGCGACGACACGGCGCCCGCAGCCTTACGCTCTACTTAGCGGCGGCCATCGAGGAGCGGACATGGCCCAGCAGATGATCGCCTGGACGCGCCTTGCAGGCGCTGACCACTTCAGGAGTAAAGCGCTCAACGCCGGAGACGGTCTCGGTCGGGTGCGCCTTGCCGCGCGGGCCGTAGTTGGCGGCATAGGTGATCGCTTGAGGCTTGAAGCTCTCGTCGAGAGCATTGAACTGTGCGCAGGTGACAGTTTCGAGGTGCTTACCGGTTTTGAAAAGCGTGGTCGTGTGCATCACACCATTTCGATCGGTCGTCACCGCACCTTCGGGTGTCTGTGCAAGCGCCGCGGAGGCCAGCGACGCCGAAGTGGCTGCAGCCAGTAGGATCATCATCGTCTTCTGCATGGTCATTTCTCCGGGCCTGCCGGCTGTCTACCCGCGGACCGAGTTCAGCCGCCCCGGCCACTCCACCAACTTAGCTCTTGGGCGTGGTGTTCCGGCTCTAGCGGAGTGGGTCGCAGGGTTAAGAGCGCTTCCAGCCACGTGGCGGAAACCACCCTCGACAGACTTCGCGGACGTCCACTCTCAAGACGGGTATCGCGGTGGGTGACTACAGCGCCGGGCGGCCCGTGGTTCTGCGGCAGGTTGGGACTGACGCGCGCCGGCCTACGGCGTATGCTCGCTCACCATGCCCGCCCTCCGCTCCCGCACCTCCACCCACGGCCGCAACATGGCGGGCGCGCGCGGGTTGTGGCGCGCGACGGGGATGAAGGACGGCGACTTCGGCAAGCCGATCGTGGCGGTGGCCAACAGCTTCACCCAGTTCGTGCCGGGCCATGTGCACCTGCACGACCTCGGCCAACTCGTCTGCCGCGAGATCGAGCGCGCGGGGGGCGTGGCCAAGGAGTTCGACACCATCGCGGTGGACGACGGCATCGCCATGGGCCACGCGGGCATGCTCTACAGCCTGCCCTCGCGCGAGCTGATCGCCGACAGCGTGGAGTACATGGTCGAGGCGCACTGCGCCGACGCGCTGGTGTGCATCAGCAACTGCGACAAGATCACCCCCGGCATGCTGATGGCCGCCCTGCGGCTGAACATCCCCACCGTGTTCGTCTCCGGCGGGCCGATGGAGGCGGGCAAGGTCAAGTGGGCCACGGGCGAGGTGCAGGCGCTCGACCTCGTGGACGCCATGGTCGCCGCGGCGGACGAGCGCGTCAGCGACGCGGACGTGGCGGTGATCGAGCGCTCCGCCTGCCCGACCTGCGGCTCCTGCTCGGGCATGTTCACCGCCAACAGCATGAACTGCCTGACGGAGGCGCTGGGGCTGTCCCTGCCCGGCAACGGCAGCCTGCTCGCCACCCACGCCGACCGCGAGCGGCTGTTCCTGGAGGCGGGGCGCTTGGTCGTCGACCTCTGCGAGCGCTGGTACGGCGGCGACGACGCCTCCGTGCTGCCCCGGTCGGTGGCGAGCGTGGCGGCGTTCGAGAACGCCATGAGCCTGGACGTGGCCATGGGCGGCTCCACCAACACCGTGCTGCACCTGTTGGCCGCGGCCCACGAGGCGCAGGCCCCGTTCGCCATGGCCGACATCGACCGCATCAGCCGGCGCACGCCGGTGCTGTGCAAGGTCGCCCCCTCCAAGGCCGACGTGCACATGGAGGACGTGCATCGCGCGGGCGGCGTGATGGCCATCCTCGGCGAACTCGCGCGCGCGGGGCTCCTGAACACCGACTGCCCCACCGTCCACACCGCGACGCTGGGCGAGGCGCTGGAGCGCTGGGATATCAAGACCACCCGCAGCGACGAGGTGCGCGCCCGCTACCTGGCCGCGCCCGGCGGCGTGCCCACCCAGACCGCCTTCAGCCAGTCGCGCCGGTGGGAGGCGCTGGACCTCGACCGCGCGAACGGGGTGGTGCGCGACGCGGCGCACGCCTTCTCCACCGACGGGGGGCTGGCCGTGCTCTCGGGCGACCTCGCGCCGGACGGGTGCATCGTCAAGACCGCGGGCGTGGCGGACGACGCGCTGGTGTTCGCCGGCCCCGCGCGCGTCTACGAGAGCCAGGACGACGCGGTGGCGGGCATCATGAAGGGCGAGGTGGTCGCGGGCGAGGTGGTGGTGATCCGCTACGAGGGCCCGCGCGGCGGCCCCGGCATGCAGGAGATGCTCTACCCCACGAGCTACCTCAAGGCGCGCGGCCTCGGGGCGTCCTGCGCGCTGCTGACCGACGGGCGCTTCTCCGGCGGCACCTCGGGCCTGTCCATCGGCCACGTCTCGCCCGAGGCGGCGGAGGGCGGGGCCATCGCCCTGGTGCGCGACGGCGACCGCATCGAGATCGACATCCCCGCGCGCAGCATCCGCCTGGCGGTCGACGGCGCCGAGGTGGAGGCGCGCCGCCGCGTCCAGGCGGCCGCGGGATACCGCCCCGCCGCGCGCGAACGCCGCGTCTCGCCCGCCCTGCGCGCCTACGCCGCCATGACCACCTCCGCTTCCCGCGGCGCCGTGCGCGACGTGGACCAGCTGGAGCCCGCGCGCGCCCCGGCGGGCTAGCCGCGCGACGGCGGGGCGCCCGTCAGGCTGCGAGCGCGCCGCGCCAGTACTCGTCCAGAGCCTCGGCCAGTTCGCCGGGAAAGCCCGAGCCGTACAGGCCGGGCGGCGCGTAGCCGGACGCGGCCGTCTCGTCGAAGGACTGCCACAGCCCGCGCGTCAGGCCGTAGGTGCGCGTCAGGAGCCGGGCGCCGCGGCCCGGCGGCAGATCGAGCGCCCGCTCCACCGCCGCGCCCCCCGCCTCGACCCGGGCGAACAGTTCCGCCTTGAACGCGGCGAGCGCCGCCGGCTCCAGGTTCTTCATCAGGACGCCGTGGCCCAGGGCGTCCAGCCTCAGCAGCTCGGGATGCTGCGCGACGTGGGCCACGAAGCGCGACAGGAAGACGGGCACCCGCTCGCGGCCGCCGCCCGGCGCCGGGGCGAACACCTCCTCCACCAGGGCGATCACCTCGCCCCAGCCCTCCTGCAGCAGGGCGGAGAACACCTCCTCCTTGGTGCGGAAGTAGAGGTAGACCGTCCCCTTGGCCAAGCCCGCCGCCTCGGCGACCTGCGCCACGGGCGGCAGCTCGCCCGAGCCCGCGACGAACAGGCCGGCGGCGGCGGCGAGGATGGCGCGCCGGCGGGCCGCCTTGTCCTCCGTCCCGTAGGCCCGCCTAGCCATGCGCGGCGGCGTGCGCGCCCTTCGCCATCCCCATGCTGACCTTGGCCGCCGAGTGGCGCGACATCAGCCGGCTGCTGAAGGCCATGACCGCGTTCATCCGCCCGGCGACGACGCTCGACTTGCCGGCGAACAGCGCCTCCAGGCCGATCCGCGCGACCTTGGCGGGATCGAGCACCAGCCGCTGCATCGCCGCGGGCGTCTCGAAGCCGGACGCGGCGTTGAAGCCCGTGTCCATCAGCCCGGGCGACAGCACCGTCACGCCGACCTGGGGCCCGAGCTCCACGTTCAGCGCCTCGCCCAGCGACAGGACGTAGGCCTTGGACGCGCTGTAGGCGGCCAGGAGCGGGCCGGGCTGGTAGGCCGCCAGGCTCGCCACCAGCAGGATGCGTCCGCTTCCGCGCGCCGCCATGCGTCGGCCGAACAGTTGGGTCAGCTCCGTCAGGCTCACCAGGTTGAGCTGCAGCATGGCCCGCAGCCGGTCCGGGTCGTGGTCGAGGAACGGGGCGCTCAGGCCGAAGCCGGCGTTGTTGACCAGCACCTCCGGCTCGATCCCGCGCGCCTGCAGGCGTTCCTGCAGCACCGCGGCGCTCCCCGCCGCGGACAGGTCGAGCGCCTCGACCTCCACCTTCACCGCGTGCTTGCGGGACAGCTCGCCGGCCACCCGGTGCAACGCGTCCCGCGACCGCGCGGCGAGCACGAGAGGGTGGCCCCGCGCGGCCAGCCCTTCCGCCAACTCGACGCCGAGCCCGCCCGACGCTCCCGTGACCAACGCCCATCCCGCTCGGGAAGCCGACATCACCGCGCTCCGTAATGACCAGGAGTCACCATAGGTGACCGGGGGTCATTCACCAACCGTAAAGAGCGCAGGATGGGTGGGGCGTTCACCCTCGCTCCGCCGAACGACGCTCCCTTGCGATCCTGCGGATGGACGCTCGGAGGACGCCGGCGCGGGACGGGTCCGCGGGTCAGCCCCGGTGGGCGCTGATCCACCAGCAACCGAACAGCAGGACCGCGATGGCCACCGCCTGCGTCTTCACGCGCCAGCCCATCATGCGGTTGCCCAGGCGCGAGTTCATGTCACCGCCGCGCGTGAAGCCGAACAGGCCCAGGATCAGCGAGCCGAGCACCGCGGCCATGGAAGCGGCGATCAACATGTAGATGATGACGGTCATGACTGAGATATGGGGAGGCGCGGACCGAAAGCGGACCTCGGACGGCGCGATCTTGCGGCTCGAAGCGCAATTTCAGCCGCGTGGAACTCCGGCGCCGTGCGCCGGTTCTCCCCCCGACGTCCCCTCCCCCTCGGGACGCCCAACTCCAAGTTCGGCCGCCCTTCCGGGGGCGGCCGCTTTTTTGCCGGGGTCGCCTTCAGACTTGGCCGCAGCGCCCACCGACGCCGGACGGACGTGCGCGATCGCCCGTCAGTGGCGACCCAGGGCGTACTTGGCGCCCATGTAGACGTAGCGGCCGACCGCCGAGATCGGTGCGTTGATGGAGTTGCCCGGGTCCGGCATCTGGTCGGACAGGTTCTGGACGCCCGTGTACAGCGCCAGTCCGTTGGACCACTGGTATTGCACCTGCACGTCGTGCTGCAGCAGCATGGAGTAGCGCAGCTGATCGGGGGGAGCGTAGTTCGGGTCGTCGTCGGTGGTCAGCTTGGCCTGGGTGCGGGTGGGGTCGAACCAGCGCAGGTTGTAGTTGAGCGTGAAGCCGCCCAGCGTCCAGGTCGGCGAGAAGTTGAAGGTCCACTTGGGCGCGCCGAACTGGTCCACGTTGTCCGTCACGTCCGCGCCGGGCAGGGCGATGAAGCTCAACCGGTCCAGGTAGCCGCCCACGAGCCGCAGGTCGAACACGCCGTAGTTCGCCGTGCGCAGGAGATAGTCGACGTTCAGGTCCGCGCCGGCGGTTCGGAAGCTCGCCACGTTCTCCGGCTCCGTCACGATGCCGTTCACCCGTCCGGTGCCCTGCTGGCGGCTGACCAGCCCGCAGAACGGGTTGTCCAGAGTCGGCTGGTCCACGCACAATCCCGGCAGGGCGCCCGCGGCCGCCGTGTTGATCGCGTTGTGGAGCTTGATGTCGAACCAGTCGACCGAGAGCGTCAGGCCGCGCACCCAGTGCGGGCGCAGCACCACGCCCGCCGTCCAGGTGCGCGCCGACTCGGCCTGAAGGGCGCTGTTGCCGGAGGTCACGCCCGCGACGTTGCTCCCCGTCTGCAGGCCGTCGCCGATCACCGCGCCGTAGCGCGCCAGCAGGGCCGCGCAGTTCGCGGCGCGATACTGCGTGCCGTGGCCGAGTTCGGTGGGCGTGCAGGGGTCCACCACGAAGCTGGACGTGCCGCTCGTGGGCTGGAACAGCTCCTGGATGTTGGGCGCACGCACCGCCTTGCCGTAGGAGCCGCGGAAGCTCACGTCGCGCACGGGCGCGTAAACGCCGTTCACCTGCCAGGTGTTGGTGCTGCCGATGGTGGAGTAATCGGAATACCGATAGGCGGCGCCCACCGCCAGGGTGTCGGCGAACCGCCGGCCCTTCAGCAGCGGCGCGTTCAGCTCGGCGAACGCTTCGCGGACGTCGAAGTCGCCGCCGGAGGCCGCCACCAGGGTGGGCTCGTTGTAGCTGAGCAGGGCGCCGTTCGCCAGGTCGGCGCTGGGGGTGAAACGGCTCGACTCGCGCCGGTACTCCTGGCCCACCGAGAACTGGAGCGGGCCGCCCGGCAAAGAGAAGAACCCGCCGAAGTCGCCGGAGATCGACGCGTTCTCCACCTGTTCGGTGACCCGCACCCGGCTGTCCTCGTCCACCTGGAAGTAGCCGAGCGCCTGGCGGCTGATCGGCCCGGGGCCGAACAGGCTGACGGGCAGGCAGCCGCCGGCCACGGCGGCGGCCGACGCGCAGGTGATCTGGCCGGCGGCGTTGGTCGTGGCGTCCAGCGCGTCCTGGTAGCGGTCGGCCACGATCTCGTTGATCTTCCTGATGCGCACGTCCGTGCGCCCGTACTCGTAGTACACGTCGTAGTGCGCGTGGTCGTTGATGCGGCCGGACGCGTCCAGCACGCCGCGATAGGTGCGCCGCAGATCGTCCTCGCCGTGGCGGCCGTAGTCCACGTTGTCGCGATTGACCTGAACCGTGTCCACGCCCGCCGCCGTCGCCGCGTCGCGGATGGACTGGGGCGTGAAGGGATTGTCGATGGAGATGGGCTGGCCGTAGATCGCGTTGTAATAGTCGAAGGTTCGCGCGTCGACCTGGACGAACTTGCCTTCCAGGCTGAGCTTGAAGGCGTCCGAGAAGTCGTAGTGCGTCATCAGGTTGACGTCGTGGCGCCGGATGCGCGGCGCGAGGTCGCCCGAGTAGAAGCCGGCCACCGCGGTGTCGTCGTTGTCGAGCCCGCTCGTGTAGTAGGCCGCGGGCGCGCCCGCCCGGTAGGGCTGGCCCAGGCCGTTGAAGGAAGGCGCCGCCTCGCCGCCGATGAACACGGCGCCGATCGGGCTCTCGTCGGGATAGCGCAGGTTCCCGACCAGTATGTTGTGGGGCGCCGTCGGATCGGTCGCGGCGGCGTCGTTGGGGATCAGGTACTGGCGCCGGTCCTCGCGCAGGTCGCGCCGGTCGTCGTTGGAGAGCGGATCGTCGGCGTTGTACTCGTAGGCCAGCGTGAGATTGCCCTTCCCGTCCGCGAAGTTGCGGCCCGCGGCCAGGGAGACGAAGCGGTTCTCCGCATCGCCCCGGCTCGATATGCCGAACTGGCTGCGGGCTGACACTCCGTCGAAGTTCTTCTTCTGGATGAAGTTGACCACGCCCGATACGCCGTCGGCGCCGTACACGGCCGAGGCGCCCGCGGTGAGCACGTCCACGCGCTCGATCAGGTCCGTCGGGATGGAGCTGATGTCCACCGCCGCGCTGTCGAAGGAGCCGGCCACGTGGCGGCGCCCGTCCACCAGCACCAGGGTGCGGTTGGTGCCCAGGTTGCGCAGGTTGAGCTCGTTCAGGCCCGCCGCGCCGAAGGGCTGGGCGTAGACCGCGTTGCCGCCGGAGGTTTGGGTGAAGTCGCGCGAGCCCGTGAGGGCCGGAACGCGCTCCAGGAAGTTGGTGATGTTGGTGTTGCCCGACTCCTGGATGGCCGCGGCGTTGAAGGAGGTGATGGGGTTGGGCGCCGCGAACTCCGGCCGGGCGATGCGGCTGCCGGTGACCACCACCTCTTGGGGCTTGGCCTCCCGGGGCTGGGCGGCGCCGGCGGAGGCGGGGGCGGCGGGTCGCGCGGCCGCCGCCTTGGCGACCGGAGCTTGGACGTCGGCGGAGGGAGCGACCGGCGCCGCCTGCGCCAGCGCCGCCGCAGGCGCGCACAGCAACGCCGCGGACGCCAGCAGCCACCTGCGGCGCTCCGGAAAACATGGCATACGGTCGATTTCCCCTTGGCGGACAGCCGTCTAGCCGCCCCGTCAAGGTATCGGAGGGAGCGTCGTCTTCAAAGCGCCGCAATACCGAATGTCCGCCTCCGTGACATCGGAGCGACGCTCGGCGTGAAGCGGGACGATCGCGTCGGTCGGCGCCGCGTCGCGGGCGCCTGGAAGCGCCGCGGCGGCGGTGGCGGAGGCGGATGGGAATCGAACCCACCGACCGCTTTGGGCGGTCCGCTGGTTTTGAAGACCAGGAGGGCCACCAGACCCCGTTCGCCTCCGTGATCCCTTCGCTATCAGGCGGCGGCCCCGCGTCCAAGCACGCGGCGGTCGCCTTCGCGCCGGGTGAACTGCACCGCGTCCAGGTGCTCCAGCAGCGGCACGCTGAACTTGCGCGAAACGCCCAGCGCCGCGCCCGCCTCCTTCACCAACAGGCCCTCGCCCGTCAGCAGCGGGGCCAGCAGCCGGCGGGCGGTCTCCACCGCCTCGCGGTGGAACACGATCTCGCGCTTCTGCACCCGGTCGTAGGTGCGCACCAGCAGGCCCTCGCGCACCAGGGCGTCCACCGCGCGCTTGACCTCGCGGGCGGGGCCCTCGGCGTCGGGATCGGGCGGGGACAGGCCGCCGCGGCGCAGGGCCTCGGCCAAGCGGGCGCGCAGGACCGCCTCCGCCCGGCCGCGCGCCGCCTCCTGGGAGGCGCGCACCAGCCGCACGGCCCCGCCCTCCACCCGCAGGCGGCCGCCCCCCGCCAGCCGCGCCAGGAGATCGTCCAGCACGGGGGGGCCGACCTCGGGCAGGAGCGCGCCCAGCCGGCGGCGCGTGACCGGGCCCGGGCGCGCCGCCTCCTCCGCGTCCAGCACGCGCAGGGTCCGCACCCCCGCGGCTTCGAAGGCGGCCCGCGTCAGGGCGGTGTCGCCGCGCACCGCCAGGGCGGCGAGGTCGGCGAGCCGCGCGGCGGCGCGATCGGGCGAGACCCCCGCCAGCCGGGCCAGACGGTCGAGCGCCGCACCCCGAGCCCCCGCCGCCTCCAGCTCCGCGGCCAGCACGCCGTCCGCGTCCGCCTCCGCCAGGGTGCGCAGGCGCGCCAGCACCGCGGGGTCGGACCGGCGCAGGCGGCGCGCTTCGGGATCGAGCACCCGGCCGCCGCCCACGGTGGCCGGGGGCGAGGCCCGGCGCAGGATGAAGCGTTCCCGCGCGGGCACGGCGGCGGGCCGGGCCAGGTGCAGTTGGGCGGGGGCGACCGCGCCGGGCGCCAGCACGTCGCGGTCGAGCAACCGCACCCGCGCCTCCACCTCGTCCGTCCCGTAGAGCAGTTGCAGCCGCACGCCGCCCGCCAGGGGCGCGGCGTCGGGGGTGGCGCGCAGCTCCACCGTCAGCCAGTCGGAGGCGACGAGGCGCCCGGGGCGCGCCAGGGCGCAGCCGCGCGGAACCTCGGCCAGCTCCACCCCCCGCAGGTTGGCGGCCACCCGCGAGCCGGGCGGGGCCGACGGCGCCGTCGTTCCGTGGACCTGCAGGCCGCGCAGCCGCAGGGGGATCCCCGCGGGCGCCAGCACCCAATCGCCCTCCGGCTCCAGCCGGCCCCGGCGCAGGGTGCCCGTCACCACCGTGCCGTGGCCGGGGCGGGTGAAGGCGCGGTCGACCGGCAGCCAGGGCGCGTCGTGGTCCACGAGTTCGGGCAGGCCGCGCCCCGCCGCGGCCAGGGCGGCGCGCAGGGCGTCCAGCCCCGTGCCGGCGGGCGCGCAGACGCGAACGGGCGGCGCGGCGTCCAGCCCCGCGCGCGCGGCCAGGTCGGCGGCGGCGCGGCCCGCCTGCGCGGCGGCCTCGGGCGTCACGAGGTCGGCCTTGGTGACGGCGATCACCGCGCGCGCCACCCCCAGCAGCGCGGCCACCTCCACGTGCTCCACCGTTTGCGGCTTGATCCCCTCGTTGGCCGCCACCACCAGCAGCACGGCGCCGATCCCCGTCGCCCCCGAGACCATGGTGCGCACGAAGCGCTCGTGGCCGGGCATGTCGACGAAGTCGATCTCCACCCCGTCCACGGCGGCGTGGGCGAACCCCAGGGCGATGGAGATGCCGCGCGCGCGCTCCTCGGGCAGGCGGTCGGTCTCCATGCCGGTCAGCGCGCGCACCAGGGCGGTCTTGCCGTGGTCCACGTGGCCGATCACGCCCAGGACGAGGCGGCTCACCTCCCCTCCCCTCCCGCGGCGGAGGACGCGGCGGCGGCGCGGACGGCGGCGGCCAGGGGGGCGGCCTCCTCGTCGGCCACCGCCATCATGTCCAACAGAAGCCGGCCCTCGTGGATGCGGCCGACCACCGCCGGCCGCCCGGCGCGCAGGCGCGCGGCGAAGCCCTGCGGGTCGGCGGGAGACAGCACCACCGCGCGGCTCTCCACCGCCTCGCCCGGCAGGGAGCCGCCCCCGACGTAGGCGTCCGCCGGCGCGACCTGGGCGTCGACCGCCCCTTCCAGCGCCGCCAGGACGCGCAGCGCGCGCGCCTGAAGGTGCGCCGGGGTCTGGGCCAGCATGCGCAGGACCGGGACCTCGCGGGCGGCGCGGGCGGGATCGCGGTGCAGGCGCAGGGTCGCCTCCAGCGCGGCCAGGGTCGCCTTGTCCAGCCGCACGGCGCGCAGCAGGGGATGGCGCCGGAGGGGATCGACCGCGGCGGCGCTCCCCACCAGGAGACCCGCCTGCGGCCCGCCCAGGAGCTTGTCGCCGCTGAAGGCGACGAGGTCGGCCCCCGCGCGCAGGCTGTCGCCCACCGTGGGCTCCGCCGGCCGGCCCGGGCCGAGGCTCCCCAGGGCGCCGGCCCCCAGGTCGTGCATGAGCACGAGCCCGCGCTCCCGCGCCAAGCCCGCCAGCGCCTCCAGCCCCGTCTCGCTGGTGAAACCCGTCATGCGGAAGTTGCTGGGATGGACCTTGAGGATCACCCGGGTGCGTTCGCCCACCGCGTCCGCGTAGTCGGCGAGGCGCGTCTTGTTGGTGGCCCCCACCTCCACCAGGCGCGCGCCGCCCTGGGCGATCACCTCCGGGATGCGGAAGCCGCCGCCGATCTCCACCAGCTCGCCGCGGCTGACGATCACCTCCCCGCCCCCGCCCGCCAGCGCCGATAGCGCCAGCAGCACGGCGGCCGCGGCGTTGTTGACCGCCAGCGCGCCCTGCGCGCCCACCAACTCGCGCAGCAGGGGCTCGATCCCCGCCGTGCGCGAGCCGCGGCTTCCCGCCTCCAGGTCGTACTCCAGGTTGGAGTATCCGCGGCCGACCTGCGCCATGGCCTCCAGCGCGGCGGGGGCCAGGGGCGCGCGGCCGAGGTTGGTGTGCACCACGATCCCCGTGGCGTTGATCACCGGGCGCAGGTGCGCCCGCTCCTCCGCCGCCAGCCGCGCCCGCGCGCCGGCCAGCAGCGCCTGCGCGTCGGGAACGGCGTCCGCGCCCGCACGCAGGGCTGCGCGCGCCGCGTCCAGCTCCTCGCGCAGGGCGAGGGTCAGCCGACCGCGCGGGACCCCGTCCTCCCCGTCCCCGTGCAGCTCCAGCAGGCGCTGGACGGGGGGCAGGGCGCGCAGGCGCTCCGCCAGGCCCGGGAGCGGGGACGACGGCGCGGGCGGCTCGGGGCTATGGGCTTCGGCCACGCGGGCTCCTAGGTTCGCCCCGAATATAGCGGCTCCGCCCGGCCGCGCCCGTGTCCAAACGGAGTTTCGCCCATGGCCGACGGCGTCGAGCCCGCCGCTCCACCGCGCCTGACCAGCCTGGCCCACGGCGGCGGCTGCGGCTGCAAGCTGGCCCCGGCCGTGCTGCAGGACATACTCGCGCGCACCCCGGCCGCGGCCGCCTTCCCGAACCTCCTGGTCGGGACCGAAACGGCGGACGATGCGGCCGTGTGGCGGCTGAACGATCATCAGGCGCTGGTGGCCACCACCGACTTCTTCATGCCGGTGGTGGACGATCCCTTCGACTTCGGGCGCATCGCCGCCGCCAACGCCCTGTCGGACGTGTACGCCATGGGCGGCGCGCCCATACTGGCGCTGGCGATCGTGGGCATGCCGGTGGACCGGCTGCCCGCAGAGACGGTGGGCCGCATCCTCGCGGGGGGGGCCTCCGTCTGCGCGCAGGCGGGCGCGCCCGTCGCCGGCGGCCATTCCATAGACAGCGTCGAGCCGATCTACGGCCTGGTGGCGCTGGGGCTGGTGCACCCGGACAAGGTGCTGAGGAACCGGGCGGCGCGGGCGGGGGACGTGCTGATCCTCACCAAGGGGCTGGGGGTGGGCGTGTTCAGCGCCGCCTTCAAGCAGAACCGGCTGGACGAAGCGGGCTATGCGGAGCTGATCGCCTCCACCACGCAACTCAACGCGGTGGGCCGTGACCTGGCGGACATGCCCGGCGTGCACGCGGTGACGGATGTGACGGGCTTCGGCCTGCTGGGCCACGCGCTGGAGATGGCGCGGGGCGCGGAACTCCTGGTGGAGTTGGACGTGGACGCCGTCCCGCTCCTGCCGGGGGCGGAGGCGCTGGCGCGGGCGGGGGTGCGCACGGGGGCGGCCGGGCGCAACTGGGCGAGCTACGGCGCGGCCGTGCAGCCGTTCGCGGGGCTGGCCGACTGGCGGCGCGACCTGTTGTGCGATCCCCAGACCAGCGGGGGCCTGCTGGTCGCGGTCGCGGCGGAGGAGGCGGAGGCGGTGCTGGCCCGGGTGCGGGCCGCCGGCTTCGCCCGGGCGGCGGTCGTGGGGCGCACGGCGGCGGGACCGGTCGGCGTGCGGGTGGTCGCGGGCGATTGAGGCGCAAACCGCCGCCCGGGGCGGCCGTCGCCGCTTTGCGCCCGCGCCCGTCAAGCCCCATACTCGCGCCATGAAGGACGCCTGCGCCCATCCCGGCCACCCCGCCCCTCCCGCCGCCGCGGTGGCGGCCCGCCTGGCCCACGCCCAGGCGGGCTGCGAAGCCGCCGGCCAGCGCTGGACGGAGCCGCGCCGCCGCGTTTACGAGCTGCTGCTGGCCGCGGGCGCGCCGGTGAAGGCCTACGACCTCATGGAGCTCTACGCCGAGGGGCGCACCGCCAAGCCGCCCACCGTGTACCGCGCGCTGGAGTTCCTGGAAGCGCAGGGCCTGGCCCACCGCATAGCCAGCCTGAACGCCTACACCTCCTGCGAGGGCGGGGCGGACGCCCACGCCGCCTCCTTCCTGATCTGCGAATGCTGCGGCTCGGCCGAGGAGTTCCAGCCCGCGCTGGAGCCCGCCATCTCCCCCGCCGCCGCCGCCCGCGGCTTCGCCCCCCGCGCCACGAGCCTGGAGGTGCGCGGCCTGTGCGCCGCGTGCGCCTGACGGCCCCCGCTCACGTCGCGAGCCGCCCGTCGGTCGCCGCCGCCGGCTCGTAGCGGAACAGCACCTGCGGGTTCGGCGGCTTCACCTGCGCCGCGAGCTCCGCCGGGGCGGCCTGGTGCACCAGGTGGCTCAGCACCGCCCGGCGCGCCCGCGGCTTCCTGTCGGCGCGCACGCACCACCAGGGGGCGAGCGCGGTGTGGGTGCGCGCCAGCATCTCGTCGCGCGCGGCGGAGTATTCGTCCCACTTGCGCTGCGCCACCGCGTCCATGTCGGAGACCTTGAGCGCGCGCAACGGGTCGGTGCGCCGGCGCTCCAGCCGCCGCGCTTGCTCGGCCTTGGAGATGTCGAGCCAGACCTTCACCAGCACGATCCCGCTCTCCACCAGCATGCGCTCGAAGTCGGGCGCGTCGCGGAGGAACTGCGCCTGCTGGGCGGCCGTGGAGAAGCCCATCACCCGCTCCACCCCCGCACGGTTGTACCAGCTCCTGTTGAACACCACGAGTTCGCCCGCCGCCGGCAGGTGGGCGACGTAGCGCTGCAGGTACCATTGCGAGCGCTCCCGGTCCGAAGGCGCGGGCAGGGCCACCACCCGCGTCAGCCGCGGCGAGAGGTGGGCCACCAATCGCTTGATGGCGCCGTCCTTGCCCGCGCCGTCGCGCCCCTCCAGCACCAGCACCGTGCGCCCTCCGTCCGCGCGCTGGCCCTGCTGCATCCGCACCAGGGCGAGCTGCAGCCGCTCCAGTTTGGACAGGCCCGCCTCGGCCTCGTCGGGGGCGGCGTCGGGGTGATGGTGGGCCATGGGCGGAGGTCTCGGAGGCGGGCGGGCCGCCAGCCTAGCACGCGCCCCCGCCCACGCCCCCCGGTCCTGCGAGCCGCTCCAGCGCCGCCGTCTCCGCGTCGGGACGGACGCGCCAGGCTCCCGCGGCCGCACCGCGCGTCACGCCCAGCAGGAAGGCCGCGGCCACGTAGGCGTCGGAAGCGCGGCGCGGGTCCACCCCCATCCACCAGCCGCCCGTGCGCGCCAGGGCCCGCACCTCCTCCGGCTCCGTCCCCGGCGGGCAGCCGCGCGCGGCGGCGAGCACGTCCCGCCGCCAGGCGATCGCCTCCGCGTGGAGCGGCCCGCGCCCGACGCGGCGCGGGCGGGAGGCGGACGGATTGCGGCGGGTCATGCGGGCTCTCGCGACGGGGCTGGAAGGGGAGACGGACGCCGGACCGGAACCCGCGCGGGCCCGCGCGCACGCGCCGGCCGCGCCCCGGCCCGCGACGGCCGCAGCGTGAGGGGGAGGGAGCGGAGCGCCCGGGCCGCGCCCGGTGATGAGTTGAAGTGTACCGTTTCGACGTGGACCGACGCTCCGCGCAGCCGTTGGACCGGAGGCCGGGGCGCGCGGGCGTCGTTTCAGCCCTTCACCCCACTGGCGGGACGCCCC
>CAXSDV010000019.1:0-45543 GCA_964235945.1 uncultured Caulobacteraceae bacterium | reverse complement strand
AGTTCGCCGCGCGCCGCCATCATGGCGGACATCAGCTGGGCGGCTTCGGCCATAGCCGTGTCGATCGCCTTCTCGGTCGCGAACAGGCGGTTGGCGACGCCCTGGGCCACAAAAACCTTGTCGGTCATGGTCGATTCCCTGTGAAGAACGACACGATGTAAACACAAAATTAACTAAGTTCCCAGGTCGAGCTCGGCCGTTGCGAAAAAATTTCTGCCCGCGCGCACGTACGTCCGCGCACCGGCTTCGGACGCATCTTAATCGAACCGTCAGCTCCGCCCGGCTAGCCTGCGGACGCGACCGGCTTCCCGGGTCGCGGCGGCTCCGCGCATGACCGACACCCCGGCCACGACCCGCCTTCGCAGGAGCGGGTTCTCGCTGCAGGCGCGCGTGGCCGCCGCGGCCCTGGGCGTGGCCGCCTGCGTGCTGACGCTCGCTTCCGTGCTGTTCTTCTTCGAGCAATGGAGCTCGGACGCCGCCGAGGTGCGCCGCAGCCAGACGGCCCTGGCCGAGGTGGCCGCGCGCCAGGCCGGGCCCGCCCTGACCGATCCGGCCGCCGCCCGCCGGCTCCTGTCCGCCTTCGACCACGCCCCCGGGGTGCGCCACGCCCGCCTGTTCGACGCCGCCGGTCGGCCGGTGGCCGCCTTCGACGTCGGCGGCGGCGGCGCCGGCCGTTCGCAGCCGGGCATGATGGAGACCCGCGCGGTGGTGTCCGGTCCGGGCGGGCGGCCGGCGGGCGAGCTGGCCCTGTACGCCGAGCCCGACCACCTGGCGCGCACCCTGCCGCGCTACTTCGCCGTGTGCACCGCCCTGTTCTTCGCCGCCACGGGCGTCGCCCTGTTCATGGGACGCCTGCTGGCCGCCCGGCTGATCGAGCCGGTGGAGCGGTTGTCGCGCATCATGCAGGAGGCCACCCTGTCCGGCGAGCTGCGCGCCCGCGCGCCCGCGGGCGGCGACGACGAGGTCGCCCGGCTGACCTCCAGCTTCAACGCCCTGCTGGACCGGCTGCAGGCCAACGACTCGGCCCTGCGCCACACCCTGTCCGACCTGGTGCGCGCCCGGGACGCGGCGCAGGCGGCCAACGTGCTCAAGTCCCAGTTCCTGGCCAATGTGAGCCACGAGATCCGCACGCCGCTGAACGGCGTGCTCGGCATGGCGCAGATCATGGCGCTGGGCGAACTCGCGCCCGAGCAGCGCGAGCGGCTGGACGTGGTGCGCCGCTCCGGCGAGGGGCTGCTGGCGGTGCTCAACGACGTGCTGGACATCTCCAAGATCGAGGCGGGCGAGCTGACGCTGGAGGCGGAGCCCTTCGACCCGGCCGACCTGGTGCGCGAGCTCGCCGCCGCCTACGGCCCGCTGGCGGCGGAGCGGGGGCTGAAGCTGGAGGTGTCGGCCGCGCCCGGCGTCTCCCGGCGGGTGGGGGACGTGGCGCGGCTGCGGCAGGTGGCGGTCAACCTCGTATCCAACGCGCTCAAGTTCACTCCCGCCGGCCGCATCGGCGTGACCTTCGCCGACGTGCGGGACCCGGAGCTGGGCGACGTGCTGGTGTTGCGCGTGACCGACACGGGGGTGGGCGTCGCGGCGGACGTGCTGCCGCGCTTGTTCGAGAAGTTCACCCAGGCCGACAGCTCCACCACCCGGCGCTACGGGGGCACGGGGCTGGGGCTGGCCATCTGCCGCGAGCTCGCCCTGGTCATGGGCGGCCGGGTGGGCGCCGAGAGCCTGGAAGGGGTGGGCTCCACCTTCGAGCTGCGCGTCCCCCTTCCCCGGGCGCCCGCCGCCGCGCCCGCCGACCCGCCGGCGGCGGCGGCCGACCCCGCCGGGGCCGCGGACGGGCGCCGGCCGCTGCGGGTGCTCGCGGCGGAGGACAACCTGGTCAACCGCCAGGTGCTGGCCTCGATCCTGGGCGTGTTCGGCGTGGACATCCAACTGGTGGAGGACGGCCGCGCCGCCGTGGACGCCTGGGCGCGGGGGGCGCCCGACCTGATCCTGATGGACGTGCACATGCCCGTCATGGACGGGGTGGAGGCCGTGCGCGCGATCCGCGAGACCGAAGCGCGCACGGGCCGGCCGCGCACGCGCATCCTCGCCCTGTCCGCCAACGCCCTGACGCACCAGGTGCGCGAGTACCTGGACGCGGGCATGGACGGCCACATCCCCAAGCCGCTGGAGATCACCCGCCTGCGCGAGGCGCTCCAGGCCGCCGCCGCCCGCGACGACGCCGCCTGAGCGGAGGCGCCCTCACCAGGCGACCACCGTACGGGCGAGCACCTGGGTGGTGTGCGACCCGCGCCAGGCCATGCGCCCGGGCGGGACGGGCGGGAAAGGGGGCGCGCCCGGGGGCGGCTCGTCGCGCACCGCCAGCACCGCCAGGGCGAGGCGCCCGTGGGAAGGCGCGGCGAAGCTCAGCGTCACCCCCTCCGGCGGGGGCGCGGCGTCGTCCAAGCGGCTCCAGCGCCCCGCTTCGAGCCGCCAGGGCAGGGAACGGGCGTCCAGCCGCGCGTCCCCGAGCGGCCCGTCGCTCTTCAGCCAGGCCTGCAAGGCGCGGGCGGGGCCGTTCGGGCGCAGGGTGACGATCAGCCGGCCGCTGTTCCACACGGCGTGCGCCTGGGGCGCGGGGACGTCCGGGACGCGGACGGCCGATCGCCAGACGGGCGCGCCGCCTTCCCGGATCGGCTCGCGCCTGACCGGGCCCCCGCCCGCCAGCGCCGCCCGGCTCCAGCCGTCCAGCCGGGGCAGGTCCGACACGCGCCAGGCGCGGCCGGCGGCGGGCTCGACCAGCAGGTGCGCCTCCGTGGGCCGGGGCCGGGCGGGGGAGCCGTCGCGCGTTCCCGCCCACAGCAGCAGGCCCGCGCCCGCCAGCAGCGCCGTCGCCGCCAGCGCCGGACCGGGGCGCGCCCCCGCCGTCCAGCGCATGCAGGGGGCGAGCGCGGGCAGGATCAGGAGCACGAAGGGGGCGAGGCCCGCGGGCAGGCCGGGACCCAGCGCGCAGAACACGCCCTGCGCCCAACCGAAGGTCAGCGCGGTCGCCGCCACGGCCAGGACGCCGGCGACACCCAGCGCCGCGCGGCCGAGCCGCTCGTTCGCGCCCGCGCCGAACACCGCCGCCGCGCCCGCGGCCGCCGGAAGCAGGGGCCAGAGCGCGAGCGGAGCCGCGACGGGGGCCGTCGCCTGCACGAGGAAAGCGACGAGGAGGCCTGTCGCCAGCGCGCCCAGCCAGCTCTCCCAGGCCGACGGGGCCCACCGCCCCCGCGCACGCGCCAGCGCCGCGTACGCCGCCAGCGCCGCGCCCAGCGCCAGCAGCGCGCACCCCGCGAGCACCGCGCCGTAGCTCCCGAGAAGCGTGTAAAGCCGCAGCTCGTCGCGTCCGCCGCCCAAGAGGGCGCCCGCCGCGCTCAGCACGACCGCGGCCGTCACGACGGCCAGGACGGCCGCCGCCGCGCCCGCGCCGACGCCCCGCCCGTCCGCCAGGCCGAGGCGCCGCGCGCGCACCGCCGCGAAGGCGGTCAGGCCGGCGGCGATCGCCCACAGCGTCCAGCCGCCCGCCACGGCCGGGTGGCCGACCACGCCCAGGCCGAACAGGTCGGCGTAGGCGCGCGGCGCGGAGGGCGGCGGGAGCGTCGGCGCGTCCGCCAGGGCGCGCACCACGGGCAGCACCTGGCCGCCCAGGCTCTGCAGGCTGCGCGGATCGAGGTGGGCGGGGGTGGAGAGCGGCGTGTGGTAGGCGAGCTGGTCTCCCAGGAAGGCGAAGTTGAGCCCGCCGCGGCCGTGCGCCAGCGCCACGGTGAAGTCGGTGTCGTTGGGCAGGAGCGTCGCCACGAACGCGGCGAAGGAGGTGGCGTAGGGCGCTTGCGCGACCCGTCCGTAGAGCGCGGTCAGCGCGCCGTCGCGCGGTCCCGTCTGATAGAGCGCGGCGCGGCCCGCATCGCCGCGCGCCTCCATGTTGATGACGACGCCCACGTGGCGGGCGAGGGGATCGGACTCCCAGAAGGCGCGCGCGCCCAGGAGGCCCGCCTCCTCCGCGTCCGTGGCCAGGAACACCACGTCGCGCGCCGCGGGACGGCCGGCGCGGGCGTCCGCGGCGAGGCTGCGCGCCACCTCGATCATCGCCGCCACCCCCGCGCCGTCGTCCGCCGCGCCCGGGCTGTTCGGCACGCTGTCATAGTGGGCGGTGACCAGCACGGCGGGCAGGGCCGGGTTCCGCCCGGGCAGCGTCGCCTCCACGTTCTGCACCGCCGCCGCCGAGAGCAGGGCGGGCGCCCGGCGCGAAACCGCCGCGCCCAGGCCGGCGCGCACGGCGGCGGGCGCGCCGGTGGCGGCGGCCAGGCGCTCGGCCACGTAGCGGCGAACCCGCTCGGCGTCGGCGGAGCCCGTGGGGTGGGGCGCGCGGCCGATCTCGCGCACGTCCGCCAGGGCGCGCGCCGCCGAGAAGCGGTCGGACGGGGCGGAGGCCGGGCGCACCGCGGGCGGGCGGGCGGCGGCCCAGGCGAGCGCCAGCCCCAGGGCCAGCACGACCCAAAGGGAGGCGGCGCGTGCGGAGGCGTTCAGAAGAAGACGGCCGCGCCGGCCTCCGCAGGGCCCACCGCCCGGCGCATGGCGGCGAACAGCTCGCGGCCCAGGCCGTGCTGGGGCTGCTCGAAGCGCGCCGGCTCGCGGGCGTCGAACTCGGCCGGGTCCACACGCACCTCCAGCCGGCCGGCGTCCGCGTCCAGGCGCAGGAGGTCGCCGTCGCGGATGCGCGCGATGGGGCCGCCGTCCGACGCTTCGGGGGTGACGTGGATGGCCGCGGGCGTCTTGCCGGACGCGCCCGACATGCGCCCGTCCGTCACCAGCGCCACCCGCCGCCCACGGTCCTGCAGGATGGACAGGGCCGGCGACAGGCTGTGCAGCTCGGGCATGCCGTTGGCGCGCGGCCCCTGGAAGCGCACCACCGCGATGAAGTCGCGGTCGAGCTCGCCCGCCTTGAAGGCGCGCAGGAAGTCGTCCTGGTCGTGGAACACGAGCGCGGGAGCCTCCACCGTGCGGTGCTGCGGCTGGACGGCGGAGACCTTGATCACCGAGCGGCCGAGCGGCCCCTCCAGCACGCGCAGGCCGCCTTCCGCCTGGAACGGGTCGGCGGCGGGGCGCAGCACGTCCAGGTCGTGGGACTGCGCGGGGGCGTCGCGCCACACCACCTCGTCGCCCTCCAGGAAGGGCTCCTGGGCGTAGAGGCGCAGGGAGGGGCCGGCCACCGTCTCCACGTCCTCGTGCAACAGGCCCGAGTCCAGCAGCTCGCGGATCAGGAAGCCCATGCCGCCCGCCGCCTGGAAGTGGTTCACGTCCGCCGAGCCGTTCGGATAGACCCGCGCCAGGAGCGGGGTGGCGCGCGAGAGCGCCTCCAGGTCCGCCCACTCGAGCACGATGCCCGCCGCGCGCGCCATGGCCGGCAGGTGCAGGGCGTGGTTGGTCGAGCCCCCCGTGGCCATCAGCCCGACGATCCCGTTGACCACCGCGCGCTCGTCGAACACCTCGCAGAAGCGGCCGCGCCCCTCGCGCGCGAGCTTGACCGCCTGCAGGGCGGCCGCGCGGGTCAGGGCGGCGCGCAGGGGCGCGTCCGGGTTGACGAAGGCCGAGCCCGGCAGGTGCAGGCCCATCACCTCCATCAGCATCTGGTTGGAGTTGGCGGTGCCGTAGAAGGTGCAGGTGCCGCTGGTGTGGTAGCTGGCGGCCTCGCTCTCCAGCAGCGCCGCCCGGTCCACCTCGCCGCGGGCGAACAACTCGCGCACCCGCGCCTTTTCTTTGTTGGAGATGCCGCTGGGCATGGGGCCGGCGGGCACGAACACGGTGGGCAGTTGACCGAAGGCGGCGGCGCCCATGACGAGGCCCGGCACGATCTTGTCGCACACGCCCAGCATCAGCGCGGCGTCGAACATGTCGTGGGTCAGGGCGATGGCGGTCGACATGGCGATCACGTCGCGGCTGAACAGGCTGAGCTCCATGCCCGGCCGCCCCTGGGTGACGCCGTCGCACATGGCGGGCACGCCCCCCGCCACCTGGGCGGTGGCCCCGACCGTGCGCGCCGCCGCCTTGATGAGGTCGGGGTAGGTCCCGAACGGCTGGTGGGCCGAGAGCATGTCGTTGTAGGCGGTGACGATCCCGATGTTGGCCGCCGCGTCCGTCTTCAGCCGCAGCTTGTCGCCCAGCGGCGAGGCCGCAAAGGCGTGGGCGAGGTTGCCGCAGGACAGGTGGCGGCGCCCCGGCCCCGCGTCGCGCGCGGCGGCCATGCGCTGGAGGTACTCGGCGCGGGTCGGGCGCGAACGCTCGACGATGCGGGCGGTGATCTCGGCGACGACGGGGTGCAGGGCGGGCATGGCGGCCTCGACTCTTGGAATCTCGACTTTTGGGATCTAGCGGCGCGCGACGGTGCGTTCGCGGGCGTCAGGGCGCCCAGTAGAGCGCCACGGGGGCGCGGCGCTGGTTCAGCACGGCGCGCACGGGAAGCTCGGCCGCCGGTCCGGGCGCCTGGGCGCGGCGATAGGCGTCGAGCTTGTCCTCGCCGCGGAACAGCAGAACCACCCGGCGCGCGTCCGTGAGCGCGCGCAGCGTCAGCGTCATGCGCGAGGCCGCGCCCGCCGCCCCCGGCACGGGCCCTATGCCGCGCGCGAGGGCGGGGGAGGAAAGGTCCAGCGCCCGCTCCAGCCCCGGCGCGCCCGGGAACAGGGAGGCGGTGTGCCCGTCCGGCCCCATGCCCAGCACCGCCACCTCGAAGGGGCGCGCCATGGCCTGCAGCCGCGCGTCCACCTCCGCCTCGGCGGCGGGGTCGTGGGGATCTGCGTGGGCGGTCTTGAGCGCGACGTAGGACGCCTGGGCGGCCTCGCCCACGAGCAGGCGGTCGCGCACCAGCTTCTCGTTGGAGCCCGGGTCGTCCGCCTCCACCCAGCGCTCGTCGGTGACGGTGACGGCCACCCGCTCCCAAGGCGCGTCCGCCTGGGCGAGGAGGTCGAACACGGGGCCGGGGGTGGTGCCGCCCGAGACCACCAGCGCCGCGCGCCCGTTCACGGAAGCGGCGACGGTGAGGCGCGAGACGATGTCGTCGGCCAGGGCCGCCGCCATCTCGTCCGCGTGGTCGTACAGGTGCTCTTCGACGGTCATTCGTGCCAGCTGTGTCCGTGGCGCTCGGTCAGAGCGAAGGCGCCCGCCGGCCCCCAGGAGCCCGCGGGGTAGGGGGTGGGCGGCTGGGCGGCGTGGTCCCAGGCGGCGATCACCCCGTCGATCCAGGTCCAGGCCGCCTCCGCCTCGTCGCGGCGCACGAACAGGGTGGGGTCGCCCTTGATCGCCTCCAGCAGCAGCCGCTCGTAGGCGATGCGCCGGCGGCTGGTGGAGGCGAACGCCTTGTCGAGGCTGAGGTCGAGGTTGAGCGGGCGCAACTGCATCCCGCCGGACTGCTCCAGGCTCGGCGTCTTGTTCATCAGGGTGAGGCTGATCTCCTCCTCCGGCTGGAGGCGGATCACCAGGCGGTTGGCCACCAGCTCCTGGCCGGAGAAGATCGAGTGCGGCACCTGGCGGAACTGGATCACGATCTCCGACTGGCGCGCGGCCATGCGTTTGCCGGTGCGCAGGTAGAAGGGCACCCCCGCCCAGCGCCAGTTGTCCAGGTAGGCGCACAGCGCCACGAAGGTCTCCGTGTCGCTCGTGCGGCCCAGCTCGTCCAGGTAGCCGGCGGCCGCGGCGCTGTCGGCCACCCCGCGGGTGTACTGGCCGCGCACGGTCAGCTTGCCCACCGTGTCGCTCGTGACCGGGCGCAGGGAGCGCAGCACCTTGACCTTCTCGTCGCGCACCGAGTTGGCGAGCAGGCTGGTCGGCGGCTCCATGGCCACCAGGCACAGGAGCTGGAGCACGTGGTTCTGCACCATGTCGCGGATGGCGCCGTACTCGTCGTAGTATCCGGCGCGCCCTTCCAGCCCCACCGTCTCGGCCACGGTGATCTGCACGTGCTCTACGGTCTTGTTGGACCACAGCGGCTCGAACAGGATGTTGCCGAAGCGCAGGGCGATCAGGTTCTGAACCGCCTCCTTGCCCAGGTAGTGGTCGATCCGGAAGATCCGGTCCTCGCTGAAGGTCAGCGCCAGCTCGTCGTTGATGGCCCGGCAGCTTGCGAGGTCGCGGCCGATGGGCTTCTCCACCACCACCCGGCTGTCCACGTTGCCCAGGCCGTTGGCGCGCAGGCCCCGGCCGATGGCCCCGTACAGGCTGGGCGAGGTGGACAGGTAGTAGACGGTCTCGCCCACGCCGCGCAGCACCTCGGCCAGGGGCGCGAAGCTGACCGGGTCCGTGGCGTCCACCGGGCGGTAGGTCAGGCGCGCGGCGAAGCGCGCCCACACGAGCGGGTCGAAGCGGTCGGACCGCCGCCTCACCGCCTCCTCCACCGATTGGACGAAGGCGGCGTCGTCCATCTCCGTGCGGGCCGCGCCCACGATCGCGAGGCCGGGCGGCAGCAGGCCGTCCCCGTCCAGCAGGTACAGGGAGGGGAACAGCATGCGCAGGGCGAGGTCGCCGCTCGCGCCGAAGATGACGATCGCCTGGGCGCTCATGGGGCGCGGGTCCTCCTGCGGCCGTCGACGCGCGGGTTGGATAGCACGTGGCGTCCCGTGCGCCACGCTTCGCGCGCGAAATCGCGCGGGCGGCGGGTTCGCGGCCCGGCCGCGCCCTGGCGCCGGCGTTCGCGCGCGCCTAGCTGTTCTTTCGCCCAGGAGCCCCGCCCGTGGACGCGACCCCCGCCCGCGGCCCCCGCCGCCGCATCATCGTCCTGCCCGACGGCGAGATGTCGGCGCTGGAGTTCGGCGACGCCGCGCGTCCGGTGGACGTGGTGTTCGTGCACGCCAACGGGTTCAACGCCCAGACCTACCGCCAGGCGCTGTCGCCCTTGTCCTCCTGCCGCCGGGTGCTGGCGGTGGACCTGCGCGGCCACGGGCTGAGCCGCCTGCCGGCCGACCCTCGGGGCCACCGCTCCTGGACCGTGTTCGGCCGCGACCTCGCCCAGGCCCTGCTCACCCTGGACGGGCCGCCCGTGCTGCTGGCCGGCCACTCCATGGGCGCCACCTGCGCGGTGCTGGCCGCCGCCGAGGCGCGCGGGCGCGTGTCGGGGCTCCTCCTGTTCGAGCCGGTGGTGTTGGACGCCGTGTCCGCCTTCGTCGCGCGCCTGCCCTGGGGTTCCGCGCTGATCCGCCGCCGGCTGGAGCTCGCCCGCCGCGCGGCCGTGCGCCGCCGGGTGTTCGACAGCCCGGAGGCCGCCTTCGCCGCCTACAAGGGCCGCGGCGCCTTCAAGCTGTGGCCGGACGCCGCCCTGGCCGACTACGTGGCCGGAGGGGTGCGGCCGCGGCTGGCGGGCGGGGTGGAGCTGTGCTGCGCCCCCGAATGGGAGGCGGCCAACTACGCCGCCCAGGGCCACCACGTGGGCGCGGCGCTGGCGCGGGCGGCGGTGCCCACCCGGGTGCTGCGCGCCCAGCACGACTCGACTTTCCGGCCGGGCGGCGGGCGGCGCTGGGCCGTGCGGCCGGGCCTGAAGATCGACACGGCGCCGGACGCCGGCCACTTCTTCCCCATCGAGCGCCCGGACGTGCTGCGCGACGCGTTGTTGGACGGCCCCGGCTGACGCGCCCGGTCCGGCCGGTCGCCGGGCGCGACCCGCTCGCGCGGCCTCGTGTCGCGCGGGGGCGGTTTGCCGGGGGCGGGTCGATCCTTTAGAGGCCCGGGCTCGCCTTTCCGCCCCGCAGCCCCGCGAGCCCCCATGTCGTCCACCCAGCCCGTCGACGGCGCGCTTTCCGGCGCTGTGATGATGTATCAGACGCCCGAGCCGCTCAATCCCGAGCAGCACGGCGGTTTGGGCCTGGTGCGCACGGACAAGCCCTGGCGCTTCGCCGCGCGCGCCCACGCCGTGCCGCTGCAGGTGACCGAGTTCGGCCCGGCCTCCCTGTCCTACCCCGTGATCTTCGCGGGCGAGTCCTACACGCCCCTGGCCATCCTCAGCCTGCGCGCCGACGAGAACCTGTTCGTCTCCGCCGACGGGGTCTACGACCCCGAGTGCTACATACCGGGCTTCATCCGCCGCTATCCCTTCGTGCTGGCCAACGACGAGACGCAGGGCCGGCTGGTGGTGTGCATCGACCGCGCCGCCGAGTTCATCAAGCCGGAAGGCGAGGTGCGTTTCTTCGAGGACGGCAAGCTTTCCGAGTACGCCCAGGGCTGCATCAAGTTCTGCGAGGACTTCGAAACCGAGCGGGTGCGCACCGAGCAGTTCGTCAAGACCTTGCGCGAACTCGACCTCCTGGAGAACACCGAGTCCTCCTACACGCCGCGCGACGCCCAGGGCGCGCCGGGCGAGCCCGTCAAGATCGCCGACTATTACGCGGTGTCCACCGCCAAGCTCGACAAGCTGCCCGCCGACAAGCTGGCGGAGCTGCGCAGCTCGGGCGCGCTGCAGCAGATCTACGCGCACCTGAACTCGCTGTTCGGCTGGGACCGGCTGATCGCCCGCACCGCCGCCCGCACCGCCCAGCCCTGAGGGCGGGCGGCCCGCGCGTCAGCTGCGGGCGAACACCGAGCGCGTCAGGCAGGAGAAGACCAGTCGCCCGGCCTCGTCCAACAGGTCGTGCTGGGCGATCACCACGCCCTTGCCGTCGCCCACCGGGTCGAGCGCCAGCACCGTCATGCGCCCGCGCAGGAGTTCGCCCTCCGGCGGGTTGCGCATCCAGCGCAGGGCGTCCACCCCCAGCCGCTTGCTCTGGGGCCAGTTCTTGGCCGCCTCCGTGTCCAGCCGGGACCACAGGGCGTAGAGCATGGCGTCCGGCGCGCCGCCGTCCGGGTCCCAGCTCGGGGCGAAGCTCGGGCGGAACATCTCCAGCGCGCGCGCGTCCACCGCCACCACTCCCAGGCTGACCACCTGGCCGACCTTGAGCTCGTCGTAGGGGGCGGGCATGGGCGGACCTCAAGCTTGGCGTGGCGGCCGCTTGCGTCGGCCCCCGTTCGCCACGACCTTAGCGCCTGATGATCCGGGACGGGAGCGCTCGCGTGACTTTGAAGACCTGGACGGCGGCGCTCGCGGGCGGTTTGTGCCTGTGGGCCGGCGCCGCGGCGTCCGCCCGGGCGGACGGCGGCCCCGTCGTGCGCACCGAACACCTGGAAGCGCAGCTCGCGCCCCAGACCGTTTCGGCCGCGCCCGGCTCCACCTTCTACGTCGCCGTGCGCCAGCACGTGGAGCACGGCTGGCACACCTACTGGCGCAACCCGGGCGACAGCGGAGAGGCCACCACGGTCGCCTGGACCCTGCCGCCGGGCTGGAAGGCGGGCGACATCGTGTGGCCGGCGCCCGAGCACGTGGCCACCGGCCCGCTGACCAACTACGTGTTCTCCGACGAGGTGCTGCTGCCCGTCCCCCTGGAGGTCCCGTCCTCCGCCCGCCCGGGCGACCGCGTCCGGCTGAGCGCCGCGGTGAACTGGCTGGTCTGCAAGGACGTGTGCATACCGGGCCAGGCCGTGCTGACCCTGGACACGACGGTGGCGGCGGGCGCCCCCGCGCTCGACCCGCGCTTCGGCGAGGCGGTCACCCGGGCCCTGGCGCAGGCTCCCAAGCCGGCGGGCCTGCACGCGGCTTTCCAGGTGAAGGGCGACGTGGTGACGCTGGCGGTCACGGGCGACCCCCTGCGCGCGGCGGACGTGTCCCACGCCTGGTTCTACCCCTACGCCGGCGACGCGCTGGAGGCCTCCAAGCCCCAAACGGCGACGCGCGGGCCGCAGGGGATCACCTTCGCCCTGCCCGCGGGCTACGCCTTCCAGCACGGGGCGCCGCCCAAGGAGCTGGCGGGGGTGGTCTCGCTGGGGCCGGGCCGGGCTTGGGAGGTGTCGGCCGCGCCCGGCCCGCTTCCTCCCGGGGCGTCGGGGCTGGCCGGCACGGGCGCCCGGCTCGGCTCGGGCTTGGGTTCGGGGGCCGGAGGCGCCGGCGTGCTGCTGGCCTCCCTGGGCGCCGCCTTCCTGGGCGGGCTGGTGCTCAACCTGATGCCCTGCGTGTTCCCGGTGCTGTCCCTCAAGGCGGCGGCGCTGGCGCGCCACACGGAAGCGCCCGAGCACGCCCGCGCCGAGGGGCTGGCTTACATGGGCGGCGTGGTGGGCGCCTTCCTGCTGTTGGCGGGGGTGCTGATCGCCGTGCGCGCGGCGGGGCAGGAGGTCGGGTGGGGTTTCCAACTCCAGTCGCCCGCCGTGGTGGCGGGGCTGTGCCTGCTCATGCTGCTGGTGGCGCTCAACCTGTCGGGGGTGTTCGAGGTGGGCGGCTCCGTCCAGGGCGTGGGCGGCGGGCTGGCCTCGCGCGGCGGCGTGCTGGGCGCGGTGTTCACCGGCGCCCTGGCGGTGGTGGTGGCCGCCCCCTGCACCGCGCCCTTCATGGCCCCGGCCATCGGCTGGGCGCTGACCCAGCCGCCGGCGGCTGCGCTGAGCATCTTCGCGGCCCTGGGGCTGGGGCTCGCCGCCCCCCTGACGCTGGTCAGCTTCATCCCCGCCCTGTTCCGCCGCCTGCCCCGGCCCGGCGCTTGGATGGAGGGACTGCGCCACGTGCTGGCCTTCCCGATGTACGCCACCGCCGCCTGGCTCGCCTGGGTGTTCACGGCCCAGGCGGGGGTGGTCGCCATGCCGTTCCTGCTGGCGGCGGGCGTGGTCCTGGCCTTCGCCGCCTGGGCCTGGGGGGTCGGCCAGCGCCAGGACGCGGTGCTGCTTCCCCGGATCGCCGCGGCCGCGGGCCTGATCGCCGCCGCGCCGCTGGTCGCCCAGGGTGCGGCGGTGGGCGCCGCCTCGGGCGCGGCTCCGTCCCCCGCGGCGGGGGCGGCGGCGGTCGGGAGCCTGCCCCAGGAGCCCTGGTCGCCCGCCCGCGTGGCCGAGCTCACCGCCCAGGGCCGGCCGGTGTTCGTGGACTTCACCGCCGCCTGGTGCATCACCTGCCAGGTGAACGAGCGCGGCGCCCTGGCCGGGCGCGGCGTGGCCGACGCGTTCAAGAAGACGAACGCCGTCTACCTCAAGGCCGACTGGACCCGGCGCGACGCCGTCATCGCCCGCGCCCTGGCCGAACGCGGCCGCTCGGGCGTGCCCCTCTACCTAGTCTACGGCCCGGGCGAGCAGGGTGGCCGCGTCCTGCCCCAGCTCCTCACGGAGGGGCTGGTGGTGCAGGCGGTGGAGGCCGCCGCCAAGCCGGCGTGAGGGCGGATCGCGCGGCCCGAGGTCAGGCGGGCCTGGCCACGTCCGTCGAGCTGTCGCGCGGGGGGCTGGTGACCACCTCCACATTGTCGCGCAGCAGGGCGTAAAGCTCGTCCAGCGCCGAATGAACGGCGGCGCGGTCGCGGGCGGCGGCCACCGCGTCGAGCTTGCGCGGCAGGTCCTGGCTGATGCCGCGCAGTATGCACTTCAGGTCGCCGTCCGTGCCGCGCTTGGCCAGTTCCAGGTGGCCGCGCATGTCGAGCGACGACAGGGCCGAGACCTGCGGCCGGAAGGCGGCGAGCTGGTCGGCGGATGGGGCGGCCGCGCGCCGCCAGCCGTCCACGCGGGCCTCCAGCCGGGTGGCGGCGTCCACGATGGAGGCGAACAGCGGCTCGCGCGCCAAGGTGTTGACGCGGGCGTGGGCGGGAACGCCTGCCGCGGCGGGCAGCAGCCAGGCCGCGTCGGCGGCGGGCGGCCCGGGATGCAGGGCCGCCAGGTGCAGGGCGAAGGCGGCGGCGGCGACGTCGCAGGACATGGGAAGCCTCTTACGCCGGACCGTTCGCCGGTCCGACCCGCCCGACCTGCGGGGGCGGGCGTCGACATAAGGTTAACGGCGCAGGCCGCGCTCCACCCGCGACGCCGTCGCCTCAGTAGCGGCAGGGATCCACGAAGGCGAAGCCCGCGTACCAGCTCGACAAGCACGTCCAGCAGAACCGTCCGAACCTGTCCATGACCGCCCTTTTGCCGTTGTCGTCAGATGTCGGCACTGTAACGCGCGGACGCGGCGAGAAGCCAGGGCGAATACGATCAAGCTCCCGTGACTTTTGACGCCGAAGGCAACTGCTCGCTTCCTTGCCGCTGGATCGTCGATCCGCTAGGGCGCGCGCCATGACCGACGCCTTCCGCCCCGAGGCGCGCACCCCGCGCGGCTTCGCCGACCGCCGCGCGCCCGAACTGCGCCGCCAGCGCGCGATCTTGGAGGCGGTGGCCCGGGTGTACGAGGCGCACGGCTTCGAACCGCTGGAAACCTCGGCCTTCGAGTATGCGGACGCCCTGGGCAAGTTCCTGCCCGACTCCGACCGCCCCAACGAGGGGGTGTTCGCCCTGCAGGACGAGGCGATCGCGGGCGGGGCGATCGCGGGCGCCGCCGAGCCCGAGTGGATGGCGCTGCGCTACGACCTGACCGCCCCCTTGGCGCGCTTCCACGCCCAGCACGCGGCCACCCTGCCCAAGCCGTTCCGCCGCTACGCCTTCGGCCCGGTGTGGAGGAACGAGAAGCCGGGGCCCGGGCGCTACCGCGAATTCATCCAGTGCGACGCCGACACGGTGGGCTCCGCCCGCCCGGAGGCGGACGCGGAGATCATCGCCCTGGCCGCGGCGGGGCTGGAGGCGGCGGGCCTGCCGCGGGATGCGGCCGTCGTGAAGGTCAACGACCGCCGCCTGCTCGACGGCGTGCTGGCCCGGGCGGGCGTGGAGGACGCCGGCCAGAAGCTCGCCGTGCTGCGCGCGGTCGACAAGCTGGACCGGCTGGGGCCGGACGGGGTGCGCGCCCTCCTGGGCGAAGGTCGGCTGGACGAGTCGGGGGCCTTCACCCGCGGCGCGGGGCTGGATGCGCGGGGGGCGGAGGCGGTGCTGGCCTTCACCCGCGCGGCGCAGGGCGCGGCGTCGCGCTCCGCCGTGCTGGGCGCGCTGGCCGACGCCATCGGCGGCTCGCAAGCGGGCGACCTCGCCCTGGCGGACCTGGCCAGGATCGACGCGGCGCTCACCAGCCTCGGGGTGGACGACGCCCGGGCGGTGTTCGACCCTTCGGTGGTGCGCGGCCTGGAATACTACACCGGCCCCGTGTTCGAGGCCGAGCTCCTGCTGGAGACCGTGGACGAGCGCGGCGAGCGCGTGCGCTTCGGCTCGGTGGGCGGCGGCGGGCGCTATGACGACCTGGTGGCGCGCTTCACCGGCGAGCGCGTGCCGGCCGTGGGCTTCTCCTTCGGCGTGTCGCGCTTGGCCGCGGCGCTGGCGGCGGCGGGCCGCGGGGCGGAGGTCGCGTTCCGCGGCCCGGTGGTGGTGATCGCCTTCAACGAAGCGCGCATGGCCGACTATTTCACGGTGGCGCGGGAGCTGCGCGAGGCGGGGATCGCCGCGGAGGTCTACCTGGGCGGCTCCGGCATGAAGGCGCAGATGAAGTACGCCGACCGCCGCGGCGCTCCCGCCGCGGTGATCCTGGGCGACGACGAGCTGGCGGCCGGGACGGTGACGGTGAAGGACCTGGACCTGGGCCGCGACCTCGCCCGGGGCCTGTCGGACAACGCCGCCTGGCGCGCGGAACGGCCGGGTCAGGCGACCATTCCGCGCGCGGAGCTCGCGGGTTTCGTGCGCCGCATCATCGGCGGTCCCGTTTGAGCGGCCTCGCCGTTTCGGCGTCCCGCGGCGCGCCCGTGGCCCCGCCCGAGGTGCTGGCCGCCGTCCGCGCGCCCTTCGTCGCTTTCGGCGGCGTGTGGGAGGAGCCGCCCGTGCTCCAGCCCCTGCCCGTGCTGCTCAACCTCCTGGGCGAGGCCATGCGCGCGCGCCTGATGGTGGTGACGGCGGGGGAGGGGTCCGAGGAGCTGGCCCTGAGGCCGGACTTCACCATCGCCCTGGCCCGGGCGCACATCGCCTCCGGCGCGGCGGCCGCGCGGCGTTTGTACGCGGGCGAGGCGTTCCGCGCCCAGCCCGCGGGCTCCGGGCCGCCGGCCGAGTTCACGCAGGTGGGCGTGGAGACCTTCGGCGGCGACGACGACGGCGCCGTCCTGGACGGCGAGGTCGCCGCCCTGGCCTGGCGCGCCGCCCGGACGGGAGGGCGCGACGACCTGACCCTGGTGATGGGCGACGTGGCGCTGTTCGGCGCCTTCCTGGCGGCGGTGGGGGCGCCGGAGGCCGTCCGCGTCCGGCTGGAGCGGGCCTTCGCCGCGGGCCGCCCGGTCCAGCCCGAGCTGGAGCGCTTGTGCGCCCCCGCTCCCGTCGAGGCGGAGAACGGGCGGCTGCGGCGCCTGCTGACGGGCCTGCCCGACGCGGAGGCCGCCGCGGCGCTGGAGGAGCTCTGGGCGTTGGCGGGCATCCGGCCGGTGGGCGGCCGCGGTGCGGGCGAGATCGTCCACCGCCTGGCCGAGCGCGCGCAGGCGGCGCGCGCGCCGCGGCTGGAGCCGGCCGCCGCCGACCTGGTGCGCCGCTACCTCCTCGTGTCCGCCGCTCCCGCCGCGGCGCTGGAGCAGGTGCGGACGCTGGCGGGGGAGGGGGCGCGCGCCCTGGATCCGGCGTGCGAGGCCTGGGCGCGCCGGGTGTCGGCGCTGGAGGCCGGCGGCGTCCCCGCGGGGGCCGTCACCCTGGCCGCCGGCTTCGTGCGCCCCTTCGGCTATTACGACGGCGCCCTGTTCGAGGTGCGCGCAGCCGGCCTGCCCGCGGACGCGCCCGTGGCGGCGGGCGGTCGCTCGGACGGGCTGCTGGCCCGGCTGGGCGGAGCGTCCGCACCCTCCGTCGGCTGCATGGTGCGCCCCGCGCGGGCCTGGCCCGGAGCCGGACGATGAACGCCCCCGACGACCCGGCGACCGCGCCGCTGGTGCTGGCCGTCCCCTCCAAGGGCCGCCTCAAGGAGCAGTGCGAGGCCTGGCTGCTCGACTGCGGCTTCCGGCTGGAGATGCAGGGCGGCGAGCGCGGCTACAGCGCCGCCCTGTCCGGCCTGCCGGGGGCGGAGGTGCGCCTGCTGTCGGCCTCCGACATCGCGGCGGGACTGGACGCGGGCGACCTGCACCTGGGCGTCACCGGAGAGGACCTGCTGCGCGAGCGCGGCGGCGAACTGGAGGCGCGCGTCCACCTCCTGCGCGCCCTGGGCTTCGGCCGCGCCGACCTGGTGGTGGCCGCCCCGCAAAGCTGGGTGGACGTGGACGGCATGAGCGACGTCGCCGACGTGGCGCACCTTTACCTCGCGCGCACGGGGCGGCGACTGCGCGTGGCCACCAAGTACGCGGTGCAGACCCGCGCCTTCTTCGCCCGCCACGCGGTGGGCGAGTACCGCATCGTGGAAAGCCTGGGGGCCACGGAGGGCGCGCCCGCCGCGGGCGCGGCCGAGCTCGTGGTGGACATCACCACCACCGGCGCGACGCTGGCGGCCAACGACCTCAAGGTGGTGGGCGACGGCGTGATCCTGCGCAGCCAGGCGCGGCTGGCGGCCTCCCTGCGCGCCGACTGGTCGGGCGGCCGCGTGGCCGTGCTGCGCCGGCTGATGCACGTGGTGGAGGCGCGGGCGCGCGCCAGGTCGACGGTCGCCGTCGGCTGGCCGGCGGGTCAGGAGGCGGCCGCGCGCGCGGCGACCGCCCCCTTCGCCGACCGCGGCGCGCGGCCGGGGGCCGACGGCCTGCTGGTCGACGCCGCCGAACTGTTCGACCTGGCTCAGGCGCTCGCGGGCGCGGGCGTCGGCCCGGTCGGGGTGACGCGACCGGACTACCTGTTCGAGGCCGCCTGTCCCGCGGTGGACGCCTTCGCCGCACGGGTGGCGGGCGGCGGGAGGTAGCGCCGGCCGCCCAGCGCGCCCCCCGTCCAGGCCAGCCGGCACGCCGCCAGGGCCAGGAGGAGCGGGCCGGGCGGGACGTTGAACATCTGCAGCGGGATCTCCGCCACCGGCAGCACCCACACGCCCAGGGCCAGCCCCCGCCCCGCCCAGCTCCAGGCGGACCGCGGGCCGCGCCGGTCGGTCTCGGTGCGCCAGAGCAGCAGCGCCGCCGCCGCCGCCGGGATCAGGTCGTAGTTGAACACCTGCGGGCTGGCGGTGAAGGTCGCCAGGGCCAGCACCCCCGCCTTCACCGCGGGCTCCGCCCCGCTCCTCCACGCCCGCCAGGCGAGCGCGACCCCCAGGAGGGCGAAGGGGACCTGGGCGAGCAGCGCCCGGTCGGCGGGCCAGCCCCACAGCCGGCCGGCGGCGAAGACGGAGGGCATCATCCACAGGAACGGCCCGCTGCCGTGGCTCATCATCAGCGCTTGCATGGGCAGGGTGTGGGCGACGAAGGCGCTCCAGCTCGCCGTTCCGAAGGCGGCGACGGACAGCAGCAGCAGGGCCGCCGCGCTCGCCGCCGCCCCGCCCAGCACGCGCCAGCGCCCGCCCGCCAGCACCACCACGGGCAGCAGCAGGGCGACCTGCGGCTTGATCACCAGCAGGCCCAGGAGCGCCCCCGCCGTCCACGGCCGCCGGTCCGCCAGCGCCAGGCCCCCCAGCAGCAGGGCGGCGGTGAAGGCGCCGTTCTGGCCCAGCGCCACGTTCGTCGCCACGGCGGGGGCGATCAGGAGCAGCGGCAAGTCTCCCGGTCGCGTCCGCGTCGAGCCGCCCAGGAAGGCCCGCAGGGCGGGCCCGACGGCCAGGAGGCCCAGCGCCGTCCACAGCAGCAGGGCGGCGAAGTAGCCGAGCCCGCCGAAGGGCAGGGTCATGAACAGGGTCGGCGGCGGGTAGGACCAGAAGTGCAGCGGCAGCCGCGGCGAGAACAGCAGGTGCTGGGCGCGCTGGAAGGTTTCGGGATCGAACACCTCCAGGGTGCGCCCCGCCCGCACGAGCTGGGCGGCGGTCCACACGTTGACGAAGTCGCGCCCGCGCGCGTGGTCCCACCGGTCCAGCCGCCCGTCGCCCACGGCGAAGTAGGCGGCCAGCAGCACGAGGCCCGCGACGGCGGCGAGCTGGAGCGCCAGGTCGAAGCCGACCGGGCGTCGGAGCCGGGCGCCGGTCATGGGGCGGCGGCGGTCGGACCGGCGGCGGGCGCGGCCGGCGCGGTCGGGCGCAGCCCGTACACCTGCAGCGGCGCGCCCGCGGGGGAGAGCCGCAGCAGCCAGGCGGGGGGCCGCCCCTGGTCCAGCCGGCGCTGGAGGGCGTCGGGGAGGAGGCCGTCGCGGTCCGCGTGGCGCGCGTGGACCGGGCACTCCAGCACGTAAACGGGGGCGTGCACGTCCGCGGCCAGCGCCCGCAGCCGCGCCTGCGCCTGATCGACGGGGGCCGCCACGATCGCGCGGGCGCGCATCACGCCGTAGTTCATGCGGTGGTAGGGCGCGCTGAGCGCGGCGTGGGGGGTGTGCGCCAGCACGAAGGGGCCCACGTCGATCTCGCCCACCGCCACGCCCGCGGGCAGGCGCGCGAGCGGCCGATAGCTCGCCCGGTCGAAGCAGCGGTCGGCCGGCCCTTCGCCGCCGCCGCCGCCCGCGCCCGGCTTGCGCCAGGGCCACGCCCGGTCCGCCGCCAGCACCCCCGCCGTGGCCACCACCGGCGACAGCAGGAGGGCGACGAGCAGGCTCGCCACCACCCCGCCGCGCTTGGGCAGGCGGGTGGAGATCTCCGCCGCCAGCACCGCCAGCGGGGCCACCGAGAACCATTCGCCGTAGGCGTCCATGCGGTAGGCGCCCCAGCCCGCGGCCGCTCCGAGGAACAGCAGCGCGCCCGACAGGGGCCAGGCCGCCGTGCGCCGCCGACTCCTCGACAGCCCCGTCAGAAGCCAAGCCGCCATCCCCATGGACACGAACACGACGTAGGCGAGGGCCGAACCCCGCTCGGCCTTGAGGAGCTTGGGCCAGTCGCGCATCTCCTGCACGTGGTCCAGCCAGAACGGCCGCATGGCCGGGTCCACGTCGGCGAAGGGGCCGTGCAGGCAGCGCGGGTCGAGCAGCAGGTAGACCGCCAGCGTCAGGGCGCCCCCCGCGGCCAGCAGGCCCAGCCGCGCGGGCCAGGCGCGCCGGGCGCCCAGCCGCGCCGCCGCCGCCAGGGTCAGGCCGCCGACCGCCGCCCCCGCCAGGAGGTTGACCCCCAGCGCGTCGCAGGCCGGAACGCCCCAGCGCGCGGGAGGCGTTTGCGCCAGGAAGGCCAGGAGCGTCCCCGCGGCCAGCGTCAGCCCGAAGGCCGCCGTGCGGCGCGCTTCGCCCCGGTCGGCCAGCAGGCGCAGGCCGAAGCTCGCCGCCACCACCGCCTCGAACACCAGCGCCTCCAGCCCTACGGCGAGGCCCAGGGCCACGGCCGCCCCCGCCGCCACGGCGCCCCGGACCCGGGGCCCGCGCGCGTACGCCGCCGCCGCCGCCGCCAGGGCCAGGGTGATCTGCACGTCGTGGTGGTCGATGCGGCCCGAGTGGAACTGGGCGCCGAACAGGTCGAGGTCGAAGACCAGCACCACCGCCGCCGCCAGCACCGCCGCGCTGGCGAGCTGCGGACCGCGCGGCCCCGTGTCCGCCAGCCGCCGCGCTCCCGCCACCGCCGCGCCGCAGGCGGCGAACACCCACAACAGCGGCCAGGTGCGCCGCATCCAAAGTTCCGCCTGGGCCGGCGGCATGACGAGGCCGTAGGCGCGGTCCAGGAGCGCCAGCCCGCCGTCCAGCAGGCGCGACCAGTGCAGCCACACGCCCATCGGCGGCTGGAGGCGCGTCACCCGCTGGTCGAACCAGCCCCGCCCGTGCAGCAGGTCGCGCACCAGCACCAGGCGCGTGGCGTCGTCCGTGTCGCCGAGGTCGGCCCCCAGGTGCAGCCCCGTGCGGAGGTAGACGACGACGCAGACGGCCAGGCCCGCCGCCAGCACGGCCAGGGCCGTGCGGCCGGGCCGGTTCAGGTCGGGGGCGGGAGGCAGGCGCATGGGACGCTTCATCCGGGAGCCGAGGGGCTTCTCGAGGGCGGGGCGGCTCTTTTACGCACGGGACTAGGCGGCGGTCACGATTTCGTGTTTACGACGGGGTGCGCGAGGCGGCCGATCCGCGGCCCTGGCCAGAGCCGATCCGAAGAATGTCCTTTCTCCCCAGCGCCTCCGCTTCGTCCGGGCGCCTGCGCTTGGCCGCGCCGAAGGGTCTGTCGGCCTTCCTGGCGGTGGGCGTGGCGGGGCTGGTGGTGGACCTGGGCCTCCTGTGGATGCTGGAGCGCGCCGGACTGCCCCTGGCCGGCGCGCGCGCCATCTCCCTGCCGGCGGCCACCCTGGTGACCTGGGCGCTCAACCGCCGGCTCACCTTCGCGCGCAGCGGCCGCAAGGCGCACCACGAGGCGGCGCGCTACGCGGCGGTGGCTCTGGTGGCGCAGAGCGTCAACTACGTGGCGGCCCTGGCCGTGTCGGGGGTGCTCCAGCGCGCGCCGCACCTGGCGTCGCTGGTGCTGGGGGCCGCCGGCCGCGCGCCCCACGCCCGCGACATGGCCGCCGCCTTCTTCGGCGCGGTGGTGGCGACCCTGTTCTCCTACACCGGCCAGCGCTTCTTCACCTTCGGCGCGCCCGAGCGCGGTTGAGCCGCCGCCCGCGTCCGCCGTCCCAGTTCTCGAGGTTCAAGAGCATGGCCGACCTCCAGGCCGACACGGACGTCCTCATCGTGGGCGCGGGCCCGGCGGGCCTGACCAGCGGCTACCTCCTCACCAAGGCCGGACGCCGCGTCACGGTGGTCGAGCGCGACCCCGAGTACGTCGGCGGCATCAGCCGCACCGTGCGCTACAAGGATTTCCGCTTCGACATCGGCGGCCACCGCTTCTTCTCCAAGTCCAAGGAGGTGGTCGACCTCTGGAACGAGATCCTGCCCGACGACTTCATCGACCGCCCGCGCCTGTCGCGCATCTACTACGGCGGAAAGTACTACGCCTATCCGCTCAAGGCGTTCGAGGCGCTGAAGAACCTGGGCGTGTTCACCGCGGCCATGTGCATGGCGAGCTACGGCTGGGCGCGGGTCACGCCGATCAAGCCGGCCAAGACCTTCCACCAGTGGGTGCGCAACCAGTTCGGTGAGAAGCTGTTCTCCATTTTCTTCAAGACCTACACCGAGAAGGTGTGGGGCATGAGCTGCGACGACATCTCGTCGGACTGGGCCGCCCAGCGCATCAAGGGCCTCAGCCTCTCGGCGGCGGTGGCCGACGGGGTGATCCGCTCGCTGGGCCTCAAGAAGAAGCCCGCCGCGGCCCTCGGCCAACAGGGCGGCGTCAAGTCGCTGATCGAGAGCTTCCGCTATCCGCGCCTGGGCCCCGGCATGATGTGGGAGGCCGCGCGCGACAAGATCCGCGCCCAGGGCGGCGAGGTGCGCATGGGCCGCGACCTCGTCCAGCTCGCCTGGGACGAGGCCCGGGGCTTGTGGCTCGGCACGTTCAGGACGGCCGACGGCCAGGTGGAGACGGTGACCGCGCGCCACGCGATCTCCTCGGCCCCGATCACCGAACTGGCGGGCGCGCTCGCCCCCAAGCTGAACGCCCACGCCGACCTGTCGCTCAAGTACCGCGACTTCATCACGGTGGCGCTGATCACCCGCCGCGAGCACACCCAGCAGTTCCCGGACAACTGGATCTACATCCACGACCCCAGCGTGAAGGTGGGCCGCATCCAGAACTTTCTGTCCTGGTCGCCCTACATGGCCCCGGAAGGCTTCGCATGCCTGGGGCTGGAGTACTTCTGCTTCGAGGGCGACGGCCTGTGGACCGCGCCGGACGCCGAACTCGTGGAGCTCGCCAAGGCGGAGATCGGCAAGATCGGCCTGATCGCGCCCGAGCACGTGATCGACGCCCACGTGGTGCGCCAGCCCAAGGCCTACCCCGTCTACGACGAGACCTACCAGCACAACGTCGACACCGTGCGCCGTGAGGTGGAGGCGCGCTTCCCCACCCTGCACCTCGTCGGGCGCAACGGCATGCACAAGTACAACAACCAGGACCACGCCATGATGACCGCCATGCTCACGGCGGAGAACATCCTGGCGGGCGAGCGCAAGTACGACGTGTGGGCGGTCAACGAGGACGCCGAGTACACCGAGAGCGGTTATTCGGGCGCCCAGGAAGCGCTGAAGAGCGAGCGCCTCGTACCCCGCAAGGTCGCCGCCTGAGGCTCCGTCCACACTGCAGCCGCGATTTGCGCGCCCGTCCTCCCGCCGGAGGGCGGGCGTTTTCGCGTCACGGATCGGTCACGTCCCGTCCATAGGGACGGGCGGGTCGGAGCTTGACGCCGGACGGCCCCGGGCCTATCTCAGCCTCGTTAGCACTCGACCACTGCGGCTGCCAAAGCCGCGGGCCGGGCGCTCGGCACATCCCTCAACACAGGAGACACCGTTCATGGCGTTTCGTCCGCTCGGCGATCGCGTGCTCGTGAAGCGCGTTGAAGAAGAGTCCAAGACCAAGGGCGGGATCATCATCCCCGACACCGCCAAGGAAAAGCCCCAGGAGGGCGAAGTGGTCTCCGTGGGCGAAGGCGCCCGCGACGAGGACGGCAAGCGCGTCCCCATGGACGTGAAGTCCGGCGACCGCATCCTGTTCGGCAAGTGGTCCGGCACCGAGGTCAAGCTCGAGGGCGAAGACCTGATCATCATGAAGGAAAGCGACATCCTGGGGATCGTGGGCTGAGCCCCGCTCGCCTGATCCTCGACGCTTCCTCCCCCTCAACCTTTCTTTAGGAGCCATACATGGCCGCCAAAGACGTCTATTTCGCCTCCGACGCCCGTGACCGCATGCTGCAGGGCGTCAACATCCTCGCCAACGCGGTGAAGGTGACCCTGGGCCCCAAGGGCCGCAACGTCGTCATCGAGAAGTCCTTCGGCGCCCCGCGCTCCACCAAGGACGGCGTGTCGGTGGCCAAGGAGATCGAGCTCGCCGACAAGTTCCAGAACTTGGGCGCGCAGCTCATCCGTGAAGTCGCCTCCAAGACCAACGACAAGGCCGGCGACGGCACCACCACCGCCACCGTGCTGGCCCAGGCCATCGTGGTCGAGGGCCTGAAGATGGTCGGCTCCGGCCGCAACCCGATGGACCTGAAGCGCGGCATCGACAAGGCGGTCACCGCCGTGATCGCCGAGATCAAGGCCAACTCCAAGAAGGTCTCCGCCAACTCCGAGATCGCCCAGGTCGGCACCATCTCGGCCAACGGCGACAAGGAAGTCGGCCAGATGATCGCCCAGGCGATGGAGAAGGTCGGCAACGAGGGCGTCATCACCGTCGAGGAGGCCAAGACCGCCGAGACCGAGCTGGACGTCGTCGAGGGCATGCAGTTCGACCGCGGCTACCTCTCGCCCTACTTCATCACCAACGCCGACAAGATGGAGACCCTGCTCGAAGACCCGCAGATCCTCCTGTTCGAGAAGAAGCTGGCTTCGCTGCAGCCCATGCTGCCGATCCTGGAAGCCGTGGTGCAGGGCGGACGTCCGCTCCTCATCATCGCCGAGGACATCGAGGGCGAAGCCCTGGCCACCCTCGTGGTCAACAAGCTGCGCGGCGGCCTACGCGTCGCGGCCGTCAAGGCTCCGGGTTTCGGCGACCGCCGCAAAGCCATGCTGGAGGACATCGCCATCCTCACGGGCGGCCAGGTGATCTCCGAAGACCTGGGCATCAAGCTCGAGAACGTGACCCTGGACATGCTGGGCCGCGCCAAGCGCGTCACCATCACCAAGGACAACACGACCATCGTCGACGGTTCGGGTGAGCGCGCCGGCATCGAGGGCCGCATCTCCCAGATCAAGGCGCAGATCGAGGACACCACCTCGGACTACGACAAGGAGAAGCTGCAGGAGCGTCTGGCCAAGCTCGCGGGCGGCGTCGCCGTCGTGCGCGTCGGCGGCTCCACCGAAGTCGAAGTGAAGGAGAAGAAGGACCGCGTCGACGACGCCCTCAACGCCACGCGTGCGGCGGTCGAGGAAGGCATCGTCCCCGGCGGCGGCGTGGCCCTGCTCAAGGCCTCCAAGGCCCTGGACGGCCTGACCGGCGAGAACGACGACCAGACCGCGGGCATGCAGATCGTGCGCCGCGCCCTGCAGTCGCCGATCCGCCAGATCGCCGAGAACGCCGGCGTGGAAGGCTCGATCGTGGTCGGCAAGGTGCTGGAGAACACCGACCCCTCGTTCGGCTTCAACGCCCAGACCGAAGAGTACGGCGACCTCGTCCAGCAGGGCGTGATCGATCCGGCCAAGGTCGTGCGCACCGCGCTGCAGGACGCCGCCTCGGTGGCCGGCCTGTTGATCACCACGGAAGCGGCGGTGGTCGAAGCCCCCAAGAAGTCGGCCCCCGCGGGCGGCGGCATGGGCGGCGGCGGCGGCATGGGCGGCATGGGCGACATGGACTTCTAAGGTCCGTCGGCCGCGGGCGGGGACGCCCGCGGCCACCCGCCGGGCCCTCGCCCGGCGCACGCTCGTTCATGTGTGGAAAAGCCCTCGGCCTCGCGGCCGGGGGCTTTTTCGCGTGGGCGCGCCTCACCGCCGGCCGAACAGCCGCTCGATGTCCGCCAGCTTGAGTTCGACGTAGGTGGGGCGGCCGTGGTTGCACTGGCCGGAGCGGGGGGTGGCCTCCATCTGGCGCAGGAGGGCGTTCATCTCCTCGCCCGTCAGCCGGCGGCCCGCGCGCACGCTGCCGCGGCAGGCGGCGGTCGCCAGCACCTGCGCCAGGCGCTCCTCCAGCGCCAGGGGGGAGCCGGTGGTGGCGAGGTCGTCGGCCAGGTCGCGCACCAGGGCCGCCACCTCCGCGCGCGCGCCCAGGAGCGCCGGAACCTCGCGCACCAGCACCGCCCCCGGACCGAACGGCTCCACCACCAGGCCGAGCGCCGCCAGTGCGCCCGCCTCCGCCGCCACGCGCTCCGCGTCGACCGGGTCGAGTTCGACCACCTCGGGCAGGAGCAGCGGCTGGCGGCGCGCGCCGCCGGCGGCCGCCTCCGCCTTCAACCGCTCGTAGACCAGGCGCTCGTGGGCGGCGTGCTGGTCCACGATCACCACTCCGTCGCGGGTCTGGGCCACCACGTAGGTTTCGTGCAGCTGGGCGCGGGCGGCCCCGAGCGGGCGGGCCTGGGCGTCTTCCGGTTCCGCCGCGGCCGGGGCGGCGAGCGGCTCCACCCGTGCGGAAGGCTCGGCCAGGCCCGGCAGGACGGTCGAGGGAGCGGGGTCGCGCCATGCGCCGACCGCGCTCCAGCCCGCGGCGGAGGGCGGCGGCGTCCAGCCGGAATGCGGGCGCGCTCCCGCGCCGTCCCGGCCCGCGGCGAGGCTCGCCAGGGTGGCCTCGGCGACGCCCGTGGAGGCGCGGTGGCCGCCCGCCGCCAGGGTGTGGCGCAGGCCGCCCACGATCAGCCCGCGCACCAGCGCCGGGTCGCGGAAGCGCACCTCCGCCTTCGCCGGGTGGACGTTGACGTCCACCAGTTGCGGGTCGAGGTCGACGAACAGGGCGGCCACCGGATGGCGGTCCCGCGCCAGCACGTCGGCGTAGGCCGCGCGCAGGGCTCCGGCCAGCAGCCGGTCCTTCACCGGGCGGCCGTTGACGAACAGGTGCTGGTGGCGCGCGTCGCCCCGGTGGTAGGTCGGCACGCCCACATGGCCCGACAGGCGCACCTCGTCGCGCCGGTGGTCCAGCGCCAGCGCGTTGGCTTCGAACTCGCGGCCGAGCACGGCGCACAGGCGCGCGAGCCGGCCCGCCTCGCCTTCAGGTTCGGGCGCGAGGCGCAGGACGCGGCGGCCGTCCACGTCCAGGGTGAAGCCGACGCTCGGGCGCGCCATGGCGTGGCGCTTCAACTCCTCCACGACCGCCAGGCTTTCCGCGCGCTCGCTCCGCATGAACTTGAGGCGCGCGGGCGTGGCGTGGAACAGGTCGCGCACCTCCACCCGCGCGCCGTGAGCCCCGCCGCCGGGAGCCGAGAAGGCGGCGGGCGAGACGGCGCCCACGGCGCCCGCCTCCACGCGCAGGGCGTGCGCCTCACCGCCGGCGCGGGGGCGGCTCGTCAGGGTCAGCCGCGACACGGAGGCGATGGAGGGCAGGGCCTCGCCGCGGAAACCGAGGGTGGAGATGTCCAGGAGGTCCACCTCGCCGTCGCCGCGGTCGGGCAGCTTGGAGGTGGCGTGGCGTTCGACGGCCAGGAAAAGCTCGTCGGCCGCGAGGCCCTGCCCGTCGTCGGCCACCAGGATGCGGCCCAGGCCCCCCTGCTCGACCTGCACCTCGATCAGGCGGGCGCCGGCGTCCACCGCGTTCTCCACCAGCTCCTTGACGGCGTTGGCGGGGCGCTCGACCACCTCGCCCGCGGCGATGCGGTCGACCGTGCGGGGCGGCAGGCGGCGGATGGGCATGGGGGAGGGACGCGACTCGGGCGTAGGAGCCTACCCGGCCCCCTTGGCCGAGGCGAGCCCGGCGGGGGTCAGAGGCCCGGCAGCTTGATCCGCTCGTGGGCGGGGGCGCGGGCGATGATGACGGGCTTGTCGCCCGTCAGCGCCCTCATCTTGGCGTCCTCGGCGGCGGCGTCGAGCGGGGCGGCCTGGGAGAGCTTGGCGTTGGAGGCCGCCTCCGTCGCGCCCGCGGCCTGGGGCTGGCCCTTGCGCCAGAACATCACGCGGTCGGAGAAGGAGCGCTCCTTGTGCGCCAGGCTGCCGTACTCGTCGTCGATCACGTAGCGGATCAGCGGGTCGGCGCGCGAGGCTCCGGCCTTGGCGACCAAGAGGTTCTCGCCTTCCGAGCGGGTCACCGCCGCCTGCTTGCCCAGGAGCGCCAGGCGCGCCTGGCTCTCGGGCTGCAACTCCTGCGGGCGGGGCTCGCCGGGGGCGGGCGGGCGCAGGGCGTAGTCGGGCGGCACGATCAGGGGCGCCTTGGCCACCACGCGGAACTCGTCGGGCACGGTCTTGCCGCCGCCCACGCCGTGGCTGCAGGCGCCCAGCGCCGCGGCGGCGACCACCGCGAGCAGGACGGGAGCGGACGGGGCCGGGGCGGTCCGCCCGAGGCTGCGAACGAAGGTCATCTCACAACTCCAGGTGAGCCCCGTGATGAAGAGGGGCGCGCCGTGCGCGGGTGTTAGCTCGCCGCGGGCGCGACCGCCACGCGGGGCAAGGTCGCAGGCCGACCGTCTGGCAGGCGCTCAGGGCGTTTTCGCGGCGGCGTCGCCGGAAGCCGGGCCGGGCGTCAGCACGCTCTCCAGCACCAGGAGCGCCACCCCCACGGTGATGGCGCTGTCGGCGACGTTGAACACCCAGGGGAAGTGCAGGCCGGAGAAGTCGAGGAAGTCGGTCACCACCCCCACGCGCACCCGGTCCACCGCGTTGCCGACCGCCCCGCCCATGACGAGGCCCAGCGCCGCCGCCGACAACGGCCGCGCCGCCCGCCGCGCCCACCAGGCCAGCCCCCCCGCCACAGCGAAGGAGAACAGGGCCAGCGCCCAGCGCCCGAGCGCCGCGTCCGCGCGCAAGAGGCCGAAGCTCACCCCGGCGTTGTGGACCATGGTGAGGTTGAACACGGGCGGGAGCACCGCGATGCGCAGCCGCGCGGGCAGGTCCAGCACGCCCAGCACCCACCACTTGGACAACTGGTCGAGCGCGATGGTGGCCAGCGCCAGCGCGTAGGCGGTCCAGCCCCAGCGGGTGACGGCCGGCCCGGAGGCGGCTTCAGAGCGCATGGGCGCGGTCCCAGGCGGCCACGGCGTCCGCGTCGCGCAGCGTCAGCCAGCCGGTGGCGGCCGTGACCTCGGGCTTGACCTTCCACGAGCGGCGGCACTTGGCGCCCCCCGCGCGCACGGGCTCCACCGCCACGCCGGGGACTTCGGGAAGGCGGAAGGCGTCCGCCGGACCCTCGCCGGCCAGGAGCTCGGCCCCGCTGGTGCGGAACACGTCCTCCGCCTCCACGCCGTCGAAGGCGGCCAGGAGCTCGGGATCGGCGATCCACACCCGCGGCGCGGCTTCCAGCGCCGAGCCGATGCGCTTTTCGCGCCGCTCCACCTCCAGCGCGCCCGTGACCACCTCCAGCACCCGGCCGATGCGCTTCCAGCGGCCCCAGAGCTCCGCGTCGCGCCAAGCGTCGGGCGTGTCGGGGAAGACGCGGGCGGCGTTGAAGCCGGCGTCCGGCCGGCGCACGCTCCAGGCCTCCTCGCAGGTGAAGGCGGCGATGGGGCCGAGCCAAGCGGTGAGCCGGTCGAACACCGCGTCCATCACCGTGCGTGCGGCGCGGCGGCGCGGCGAGTCGGGCCGGTCGCAGTAAAGCGCGTCCTTGCGCACGTCGAGGTAGAAGGCCGACAGGTCGCCCTGGGCGAACTCGAACACGAGGCGCCAGACCTCGTTGAAGCGATAGCCCGTATAGGCGGCGCGCACCTCGCGGTCGAGCTCCCACAGGCGGTGCAGCACCCAGCGCTCCAACAGCGGCATGTCCTCGACCGGAACGGCCTCGGCGGCGTCGAAGCCCTCCAGCGCGCCCAGCAGGTAACGCAGGGTGTTGCGCAGCTTGCGGTAGCCGTCCGACACGGTCTGCAGGATCGTCTTGCCGATGCGCTGGTCGTCGGCGAAGTCCACGGCGGCCACCCACAGGCGGATGATCTCGGCGCCGCTGTCCTTGATGACCGACTGGGGCTCGACCGTGTTGCCGCGCGACTTGCTCATCTTCTCCCCGGCCTCGTCCAGGGTGAAGCCGTGGGTCACGACCGCCCTGTAGGGCGCGCGCCCGCGGGTGGCGCACGCCTCCAGCAGCGACGACTGGAACCAGCCGCGCGCCTGGTCGGAGCCCTCCAGGTAGAGGTCGGCGGGCCAGTGCGAGTCCGCACGGCCTTCGATCGCAAAGGCGTGGGTGCAGCCGCTGTCGAACCAGACGTCCAGGATGTCGTCCACGCGCTCGAAGTCGGCCGGGTCGCGGTCCGGCCCCAGGTAGGCGGCCGCATCGTCGGTGAACCAGGCGTCGGCCCCGCGCTCGGCCACCGCCGCCTGGATGCGCGCGTTGACTTCGCCGTCGCGCAGGGGCTCGCCCGTGCGGCGGTCGACGAACATGGCGAGCGGCGTGCCCCAGGCGCGCTGGCGGCTGACCAGCCAGTCGGGCCGGCCGGCGACCATGCCGCGGATGCGGTTGCGGCCGGTCTCGGGCGTGAAGGCGACAGCCTCCACGGCGTCCAGCGCCGTGGCGCGCAGGCTCGCCCCCTCGCCGCCCGGCGGGACCTCCGCGTCCAGCGAGATGAACCACTGGGGGGTGTTGCGGTAGAGCACGGGCGCCTTGGAGCGCCAGGAGTGCGGGTAGCTGTGGTTCAGCCGCCCGTGGGCGAGCAGGGCGCCCACCTCCGTCAGCTTGCCCATCACCGCGCCGTTGGCGGGGCCGAACTTGCCCGCCTTCTTGCCCTCCGCCTCGATGACCTGCAGGCCGCCGAACAGCGGCACGTCGGCGAAGTAGGTTCCGTCCGGCCCCACGGTCTCGGGGATCTCCCGGCGGCCCGAGGCCAGCCAGGCGAGGTAGTCCTCCTGGCCGTGGCCGGGAGCGGTGTGCACGAAGCCCGTGCCCGCGTCGTCCGTGACGTGGTCGCCCGCGAGCAGCGGCACGGCGAAGCCGTAGCCCGCGTCGAGCTCGGACAGGGGGTGGGCGCAGACGAGGCCGGCGGGGTCGACGCCGTCCAGCCGCGTCCAGGCGGTGATGTTCGCGGCGGAGAACACGGGCTCGGCCAGCTTGTCGGCCAGGATCAGCAGGTCGCCGGTGCGGGCGTTGGGCGCCGCGTCCTGCGCCTCGCCCACGCCCTCCACGCGGTACAGGCCGTAGCTGATGGACGGGCCGTAGCTGATCGCGCGGTTGGCGGGGATGGTCCACGGCGTGGTGGTCCAGATGACGACGCAGGCGCGGCGCAGGTCGTCGGCGTGCGGTCCGTCCCCGACGCCCGAGCGCACGGGGAACTTCACCCAGATCATGGGCGAGTTGAGGTCGTGGTACTCGACCTCGGCGTCGGCCAGGGCGGTACCCTCCACCGGGCTCCACATGACGGGCTTGGAGCCGCGGTACAGCCGCCCGCTCATCAGCACCTTGTGGAATTCGGCCACGATGGTCGCTTCCGAGGCGTAGTCCATGGTGGCGTAGCGGTGCGCCCAGTCGCCCAGCACGCCCAGGCGCTGGAACTGCCGCGACTGTTCGCCGATCCAGTGGGCGGCGTAGTCGCGGCAGCGGGTGCGGAACTCCTCCACCGGCACGTCGCGCTTGGTGCGGCCGCCGCGGCGCACCTCCTCCTCGATCTTCCACTCGATGGGCAGGCCGTGGCAGTCCCAGCCCGGCCGGTAGTCGACGTCGTGGCCCAGGGCGAAGCGCGAGCGCACCACGAAGTCCTTGAGCAGCTTGTTGAGCGCGTGGCCGATGTGGATGGCCCCGTTGGCGTAGGGCGGCCCGTCGTGCAGCACGAACAGGGGCGCGCCGGCCGCTTGGCGCTGGGCGCGGATGGAGGCGTAGAGGTCGGCTTCTTTCCACCGCGCCAACAGCTCGGGCTCGAGCTTGGGCAGGCCCGCGCGCATGGGGAAGCGCGTTTGCGGCAGGAACACCGTTTCGCGGTAGTCGCGCTCGGTCGCCTCCGTCGCATCGGCTTGGGCGGGGGCGGAACGGTCGTCGGCCATGGCGGGCGGGGCTCGGAGGTGGCGGCGCGGGGAGGAGGGCGGAGGCGGGCGTCCCGGCGCGGCGCGGGCCGGCGGCCCGCCGTCACGCCGGGCGGAGGATTCGCCTACGCGCGGGGGCCCGGATCATGCCCCCGCCTTACCAGAGCGCCCGCGCCCGCGCAAAGCGCGCTCAGCGTCGCGGCGAGCCGGTGACGGCGCGGCCGGCGGCGCCCACGCCGTCCGCCGCGACGCCCACCACCGCGCCCGTGACCTTGGCCCCCGCCTTGACGCCGGTCACCGCCACCGTTCCCACCGCCCCGGCGGCGGCGGCCACCAGGCACCCGGACAGGAGGGGGCCGCCGGCGAGGCCCAGGACCAGCAGGGCGGCGGCGGAACGGGGGCGCATGGCGAGGGGCTCCGGACGACGCGGCGTGTCTAGCCTCCGCGCGCGCCTGGAAGATGTCCGCGAGCCGGGTCCGATCGCCGCAGCCCGCTGGGGAGGGGGCTCAGGCCGCGTCCACCAGCACGAGCTCCGCGTCTTCCAGCGCGTGCACGGCCAGGCGCGTTTCGCCGGTCACGGCGGCGCCGTCGCGCGCGTCCAGCCGCACGCCGTTCACCTCCACCGCGCCCTTGGCGGAGACGAGGTAGGCGTGGCGGTCCGCGGTCAGCGCGTAGTCCACCACCTCGCCCGCCTTCACCGTCGCCCCCAGCACGCGCGCGTCCGTGCGGATGGGCAGGGCGTCCGCGTCGTCGGGATAGCCCGAGGCCAGGGTGACGAAGCGCCCGGAGCGGTCGCCCTTGGGGAAGGCGCGCGCCCCCCAGGAGGGCGTCCCGCCCGCCTCGCGCGGCAGGATCCACAGCTGGAACAGGGTGGTGGGCCCGGACTCGAGGTTGAACTCGGCGTGGCGCACGCCCGAACCCGCGCTCATCACCTGCACGTCGCCCGCCTCGGTGCGGCCGGTGTTGCCCAGGCTGTCCTGGTGGGTGATCGCGCCCGAGCGGACGTAGGTGATGATCTCCATGTCGCGGTGCGGGTGGGCCGGGAAGCCCGACCCGGGCGCGATCTCGTCGTCGTTCCACACGCGAAGCGCGCCCCAGCCCATGCGCGCGGGGTCGTGGTGGTCGGCGAAGGAGAAGTGGTGGCGGGCGTTGAGCCAGCCGTGGTCGGCGTGGCCGAGGCTCTGGAAGCTGCGCTTGTCGATCATGGACGGGCTCCCGGGATGGAACGGCGCGTCATATGGCCCGGCCTTCACGCGCCGCAAGGTGGAGCTTCAGCGGCCCTCGAAGCGCGGCTCGCGCTTGTCGATCACCGCCGCCACCCCTTCCATGTGGTCCTCGGTCAGGTGGGCCAGGCCCTGGGCGGCGGCGCTCATCTCCATCATGACGTCGTAGCTGGCGACCTGGCCCTGGCGCAGCAGGCTCTTGGCCATGCGCAGGGCGTGGGGCGGCTGGGCGGCGATGCGGCGCGCCAGCGCGAGGGCCTCGTCCATCAGCGCGTCCGGCTCCACCACGCGCGAGACCAGGCCCCAGCGCTCGGCGGTGGCGGCGTCGATCATGTCGCCGGTGAACAGCATTTCGGCCGCGCGGCTCAGGCCCACCGTGCGCGGCAGGAGCCAGGCCCCGCCGTCGCCCGGGATCAGGCCGAGCTTGAGGAAGGTCACGCCGAAGCGCGCGGTCGAGCTCGCGATGCGGATGTCGGCCATGCAGGCCACGTCGCAGCCCAGCCCCACCGCCGCGCCGTTCACCGCCGCGATCAGCGGCACCTCCAGGTTGTAGAAGGCGCGCACGAGGCGGTGGATGTTGCGGCGATAGCCGTCGCGGATGGCCACGCCGCCGCCCGCGAAGGCGCCCGCCTTGTCGCGCATGGCCTTGACGTCGCCGCCCGCGGAAAAGGCGCGCCCCGCCCCGGTGAGCACCGCGCAGCGCACGGCGCCGTCCGCGTTCACCCGCTCGCAGGCGGCGGCCACCGCGTCGCCGTCGCCCGGGGCGCCCAGGGCGTTGAGGCTTTCCGGCCGGTTCAGGGTGAGCCGCGCGACCGGCCCCTCGATCTCGACCTCAAGCAGGCTCACGGCGCGTCCTCCGGCGAAGGGACGGGCTTAGGGCGGGGGCCGTCCAAGCGAAAGGCCCCCCGGATCGCTCCGGGGGGCCTTTGCGGCCGTCTCGAGTCGGAAGGGCGGAGCCGCTCAGGCGTGCCGCGGGCTGATCCAGGTGCGCGCCGCGTGCGAAACGACGCGGGGCGCGGCGTAGTCGAGCGGGCGGCGTTCGTGCGGTCCCATCACGCCCGTGTAGGCGAAGGACAGGATCGCCGTGGGCAGCGAGGTCAGGATCTTCATGGGGCGTCTCCTCTGGGCGCAGGGCCGAAAAAGAGACGCGAGCGGCTCTCGGGTTATGTCCTGTGGGGATCAGCCTTCCAGTCGTGGTCGCGTCGAGGATGCAGATGCGCCCGGGCGGGCCGGAACGCAAGTGTTTTAGCTCCGGGTGCGGATCAAAAGACACGCGCTCGTCACAAAAATCCGTCGGTCTCGCAGCTCCGGGCACGGACGAAAAAGGGGCGCGTCCGGCGGACGCGCCCCTGATGATCGCGTGAAGGCGGGCGGGTTCAGCGCTGGGGCAGGGCCTCGGTCAGCTCGGGCACGGCGGTCTTGTAGTCGGCCACCAGGCCGTAGTCGGCGACCTGGAAGATGGGCGCGTCCGCGTCCTTGTTGATGGCCACGATGGTCTTGGAGTCCTTCATCCCCGCCAGGTGCTGGATGGCGCCGGATATGCCCACGGCGATGTACAGGTCGGGGGCCACCACCTTGCCCGTCTGGCCCACCTGGTAGTCGTTGGGGGCGTAGCCCGCGTCCACCGCCGCTCGGCTGGCGCCCACCGCCGCGCCCAGCTTGTCGGCCAGGGGTTCGAGGATCCTGTGGAACTCCTCGGCCGACCCCAGCGCGCGCCCGCCGGAGACGACGACCTTGGCCGCGCCGAGCTCGGGCCGGTCGGACTTGACCACCTCCTCCGAGACGAACCGCGCGGCGTTGGCGGACGGGGCGCCGGGCTCCACGGTCTCCACCGGGGCGGACCCGCCTTCGGCGGCGGCCTTGAAGGCGGTGGGGCGCACGGTGACCACGAGTTTCTCGTCCGACGAGGTGACGGTCTCCAGCGCGTTGCCCGCGTAGATGGGGCGCACGAAGGTCTTGGCGTCCACCACCTCCACGATGTCGGAGATGGGCGATACGTCCAGCCTGGCGGCCAGGCGCGGCGCGAAGTTCTTGCCGGCGGAGCTGGAGGGCGTCAGCACCGCGTCGTAGCCGGCCGCCAGCGGGAGCACGGCCTCCACCAGCGCCTCCGCCACCAGGTGGCCGAGGTCGCCGCTCTGCACCAGCAGCACCTTGCGCACGCCCGCGATGGCGGCCGCGGCCTGGGCCAGGGCCTGAACGTCGGCCCCGGCGACCAGCACGTCGACCTCGCCGCCGATCTGCTGCGCCGCGGTGACGGCCTTGTGGGTGGTGTCGCGGACGGCGTGGCCGTCGTGGTCGGCGATGACGAGCACGGCCATGGTCAGATCACTCCCGCTTCGTTCTTCAGCCGGACGACGAGGTCGGCCACGTCGTCCACCTTGATCCCGCCGCCGCGCTTGGGCGGCTCGGCCACGCGGACCACCTTGAGCCGCGGCGCGACGTCCACGCCGAGGTCGGCGGGGGTCTTGCTGTCGATGGGCTTCTTCTTGGCCTTCATGATGTTGGGCAGGCTGGCGTAGCGCGGCTCGTTCAGGCGCAGGTCCACCGTCACGACCGCGGGGAGCGCCACCTCCAGAACCTGCAGGCCGCCGTCCACCTCGCGGGTGACGCGCGCGCTGTCGCCCTCCACCTCCAGCTTGGAGGCGAAGGTCGCCTGGGGCCGGTCCAGGAGCGCCGCCAGCATCTGGCCGGTGGCGTTGTTGTCGCCGTCGATGGCCTGCTTGCCCATCAGCACGAGGCGGGGGCTCTCCGCCTCCACCACCGCCTTCAGCAGCTTGGCGACGGCCAGGGGCTCGAGGTCCTGGTCGGTGAGGATCAGCACGCCGCGGTCGGCGCCCATGGCCAGCGCCGTGCGCAGCGTTTCCTGGCACTGCTGCGGCCCGATGGACACGGCCACGATCTCGGTGGCGATCCCGCGCTCCTTCAGGCGCACGGCCTCCTCGACGGCGATCTCGTCGAAGGGGTTCATGCTCATCTTGACGTTGGCGAGCTCCACGCCAGAGCCGTCGGCCTTCACGCGCGCCTTCACGTTGTAGTCGATCACCCGCTTGACGGGCGTGAGCACCTTCACCGACTTGCCTCCGACGTACACCTATTGGCAGCGCACAAAGGCGCGCGACAGGGCCGCGTCAAGGGTGCGGGAGCTTGCCGCGAGGTCGCCCGGCGCCCATACAACCGCGCATGAACGCAGTGATGACGCGGCTCAAGTACACCTTCCTGGCGCTGTTCGCGCTGTCCTGCGTCGGGGTCTGGGCCTACCAGGTGTTGTACGCCAACCCGGAAGCGCGGTGCGAGGGCTCGGGCGGCTGGTGGTCGTCCGAGCAGCGCATCTGCGGCGTTCCCGTGCGATTGTCGCGCCTGACCGGCCGCCCCGACCGGCCGCGCCCCGCCGCCCCCGCGGTCACTCCGGCGCGTTGAGCCAGTCTGGCGCGACCTCGCGCGCCAGCATCTCCTCGTAGGTCGGGCGCGGGCGCGTCACCGCCCGGCGCGCGCCGTCCACCAGCACCTCCGGCGCGAGGGGACGGCTGTTGTACTCGCCGGCCATGGCCGCGCCGTAGGCCCCCGCGCAGGTGAAGGCCGTCACGTCCCCCGCCTCCAGCGGCTGGAGCCGGCGGCCGCGGGCGAACACGTCCGTGGACTCGCACACGGGGCCCACCACGTCGTAGGCGACGGGCGCGCCCGGCCGGGGCGCGTTCACCGGCTCCAGCGCGTGCCAGGCGTCGTACAGCGCCGGCCTCGCCAGGTCGTTCATGCCCGCGTCCAGCACCAGGAAGGTGCGCCCGTCCGGGCGGGGGTTGACGTGGATCACCGTGGCCAGGAGCACGCCCGCGCGCGCGGCCACCGCCCGTCCGGGCTCGAAGGCGAGCTCGGCCTCGAAGCCTCCCAGGGCCCGGCGCACGGCGGCGGCCAGGTCCTGGACGGTGGGCGGGGCGGGTCGTCCGTCGCCGTAGTCGACGCCCAGCCCGCCGCCGAGGTCGAGCCGGCGCACCCCGAGGCCCCCGTCGCGCAGCTCCTGCGCCAGCGCCCGCAACCGGCCGTAGGCGGCCTCCAGGGGGGCGAGGTCGGTGATCTGGCTGCCGATGTGGCAGGCCAGGCCGTAGGCCTCCAGGTGCGGATCGGCGGCGGCGCGCGCGTAAAGGCGCCCGGCCTCGGACAGGGGGGCGCCGAACTTGGACCCCGCGTCCCCCGTGGTGATGCGCGCGTGGCCGCCCGCTCCCACGTCCGGATTGACGCGCAGGGCGATGCGCGGCCGCGCGCCCAGCCGCCGCGCCACCGCCGACAGGCGCGCGAGCTCCGGTTCGGACTCGAGGTTGAGGCAGCCCACCCCCGCCTGAACCGCGAAGGCCAGTTCCTCGTCCGTCTTGCCCACGCCCGAGAAGATGATCCGCTCCGGCGCGATCTCGGCCGCCAGCGCGCGGCGCACCTCGCCGCCCGAGACGGTGTCGGCCCCCGCGCCCAGCGCCGCCAGCACCCGCAGCACCGCCAGGCTGCCGTTGGCCTTGACCGCGTAGGCCACCAGCGGCGACTCGGCCGCGAAAGCGTCGCGGAAGGCGGTGAAGTCCTCGCGCAGACGGCCGGCCGAGTACACGTAGGCGGGGGTGCCCACCTCCCGCGCGATGTCGGCCAGGGGCGCGTCCTCCAACCACAGCGCGTTCGCCGCGTCCGGGCGGCGATGGAGACCGGTCAAGGTGGGCGGCCGCTCCGGCGTCAGTAGGGCGAGGTGGTCTGCACCGGCGAGCCCAGGATGTTGGGCGCGCCCGCCACCGGGGAGGAACTCAGCGGCGAAAGCTGCTGGGCCGGATCCTGGATGTCGCGGGTGGTCGGCGGACGGTTGTCGGGGTCGACGGTCGAGCTGTCGGTCTGGCTCGGGTCGGTGGACGTGTTCGCGGGCTGGCTCGTTCCGTTGCGGCGGGCGGCGCGGCGCTGGGCCGACCGGCTGCGCTCGTCCTGGCTGGCCTGGTAGTCGGCGCGCGCCTTGTCGCCGAACAGGGGGGCGGGGCGCTGCAACGCGCCCTGGCGACCGCAGGCGGTGGTGGCGCAGGCGGCGGCCACCAGGAGCGCCAGGCTTCCGGCGGCGGCCTTCAGGCGGGGGGCGGCGCTCATCGCAGGCGGTCCTTCCAGGATTCCACCTGCTTACGCACGGCCGCGGGCGCGGTTCCGCCGTAGCTCGTGCGGCTGGCGGCGGAGCGCTCGGGGGTGAGCACCGCGTACACGCCGTCCGTGATCGCCGGGTGCAGCGCCTGCAAGGCGTCCAGCGGCAGGTCGGCCAGGCCCACGCCCCGCGCCTCCGCTTCGCGCACGGCGCGGCCGGTGACGTGGTGGGCTTCGCGGAACGGCAGCCCCGTCTCGCGCACCAGCCAGTCGGCGAGGTCGGTGGCGGTGGAGAAGCCCGCGCCCGCCGCCGCCGCCATGCGCTCGGCGTCGGGCTCCATGTCGCCGACCATGCCGGCCATGGCCGCCAGGCTGAGGGACAGGGCGTCGAAGGCCTCGAAGGTCGGGACCTTGTCCTCCTGCATGTCCTTGGAATAGGCGAGGGGCAGGCCCTTCATCACCACGGCGAGCTGGGTCAGGCTTCCCAGAACCCGGCCGGTCTTGGCGCGCACGAGCTCGGCGGCGTCCGGGTTCTTCTTCTGCGGCATGATCGAGCTGCCGGTGGTGAAGGCGTCCGACAGGCGCACGAAGCCGAACTGCGGCGTGCACCAGAGCACGATCTCCTCCGCCAGGCGCGACAGGTGGATCGCGCAGAGGTTGGCGGCGGACAGCGCCTCCAGCGCGAAGTCGCGGTCGCTGACGCTGTCCAGGCTGTTGGCGGTGGGGCGCTCGAACCCCAGCGCCCGCGCGGTCATGTGGCGGTCGATGGGGAAGGGCGAGCCCGCCAGCGCCGCCGCTCCCAGCGGGCTCTCGTTCATGCGGGCGCGGGCGTCGCGGAAGCGGCCGGCGTCGCGGCCGAACATCTCCACGTAGGCCATCAGGTGGTGGCCGAAGGTGACGGGCTGGGCGGGCTGCAGGTGGGTGAAGCCGGGCATCAGCGTGTCCGCGTGGCGTTCGGCCTTGGCCAGCAGCGCGCGCTGCAGCGCCTCCAGCGCGGCCACGGCGCCGTCGCACGCCTCGCGCACCCACAGGCGGAAGTCGAGCGCCACCTGGTCGTTGCGCGAGCGGGCGGTGTGCAGGCGCCCCGCCACGGGGCCGATCAGCTCGGCCAGGCGCGCCTCCACGTTCATGTGGATGTCCTCGAAGGCGTCGCGGTAGGGGAAGGTCCCGGCGGCCATCTCCGCCTCCACCGCGTCCAGCCCGCCGGCGATGGCCAGGTGGTCGGCGGCGGAGAGCACGCCCACCGCGTGCAGCATGGCCGCGTGCGCGCGCGAGCCGGCCAGGTCCTGGCGCGCCAGCCGCTTGTCGAAGCCGATGGAGACGTTGATGGCCTGCATAAGCTCGGCGGGCTTGGCGGAGAAGCGACCGCCCCACATCTGTTGGCCTACGGGCGCCTGCGCCCGCGTCCCCTCGGAAGGCTGATCGGCCATGTCGGATACTCCCCCGCCCCCCAAGCCCGCGGTCGCCTGGCCCCTGCCGCTGCGGCTGGCGGTGACGGCGGCGGCGGCCCTGGGCGTCGCGGGCGTGCTCTACATCACGGGCGGGGCCGTCTTCAAACCGGGCATGGAGTACCGGGAAGCGCGGGGCCCCGCCGGCGTGTCGGGCACCTTCGTCAGCCGGGCGGAGGCGGCCACGGCGCCCGCCCTGCACGTGATCCCGCCGCTCCTGCCCTCCGGCCAGGGCGTCCCCGCGCCGACCGCCGCCTTCGTGGACGGCGCGGGCAAGACCGTGCGGATGTCCGACTTCAAGGGCCAGGTGGTGGTGCTCAACCTGTGGGCCACCTGGTGCGCGCCCTGCATCAAGGAGATGCCGACCCTGGCGGCGCTGCAGGCCTCCATGGCGGGCAAGCCCGTGAAGGTCGTGGCCCTGTCGGTGGACCGCGCCTCCGCCGGGGCGCGCGCCAAAGCGTTCATCGCCAAGAACGCGCCGCTCGCCTTCTACCAGGACCCGCAGTTCGCCTTCCCCTCGGCGCTGAAGCCGCCGGTGATGGGCTTCCCCACCACGCTGATCTACGACAAGCGCGGCCGCGCCCGCGCCACGGTGGCCAGCGACGTGGACTGGGCGGGCGACCAGGTGCGCCGCATCGTCGGCAAGCTCGCCGCCGAGCCCGCCTGAGCGCGCGCCCGCGGCGGGTCCGGACACGCCCGCGCCTTCATCTCGCCGCCCGGGCGGGGGAGGAGGACGCCCATGACCGACGCCGCCGCTCCTTCCGCGGACCCGGGCCGCCGCGCGCTGCTGGGCGCGGGCGCCGCCGCCCTCCTGGCCGCGCCCGCCCGGGCCGCCATCCCCATCCCGCTGCCCTTCGGCGCCCGGAAGCCCCCGGCGGTGGACCCGGCGGACATGGCGCGCTCCACGGGCGCACCCGCCGCGGGCGGGGCGGTGGTGACGCCCACCGGGACGCTGTTCCTGGCCGTGGGCGGCCGTCGCCGCATCGACGAGCCCGTTCCGGTCCAACGCGGCGACCTGTGGGACATCGGCTCCAACACCCAGGCGCTGACCTCCGCGCTCTACGCGCGGCGGGTGGAGGCGGGCCGCGCGTCCTGGAGCGCGACGATCCCCGCGCTGTTTCCCGACATCAAGCCGCACCCGGCCTGGACGGACGTGCGGATTGACGACGTGCTGGCGCACCGGGCGGGGCTGACGGACACGGGGGCGATCGACGCCGACTGGCTGGCCCGCGCCGCCGCCGACCCGCGCCCGCGCCGCGTCCAGCGCACCGAACTCGCCCAGCAACTCCTGAGCGGCCCGCCGCCCCTGCCGCCGGGCGGGTTCGAGTACGCCAAGCTCAATTACGCGCTGGCGGGCGCGGCGCTGGAGCGGCTCACCGACTCGCCCTGGGAGACGGCGATGACCGACGGCCTGTTCCGCCCGCTGGGCCTGACCTCCGCGGGCTTCGGCCCGCCGCTCGGGGCCGCGCCCTGGGGCCACCGGCTGGGCGAGGACCGGCGGCTGCACGCCATCGACCCCGCAGGGCTGGCGGGCTTCCCCGCGGTGCTGGCCCCCGCCACCGGGGTGCACCTGAGCCTGGCCGATTACGCCCGCTTCGTGCGCGTGTTCCTCACGGACGGCGGGGGCTACCTCAAGCCGGACACGCTGAACCGCTTGGCCCGCCCCTGGGGCGGGCAGGACGGCGACTACGGTCTGGGCTGGCGCGTGCTGGCGTCGGAAGGCTGGGCCAAGGGGCCGGTGCTGAGCCAGGAGGGCTCCAACACGCTCTGGCACGCTCAGGCGCAGGTCGCCCCCGCGCGCGGCCTGGCGGTGATCACCGTGGCCAACGCGGAAACGGGGGGCGGGATCGAGGCCGCGCGCCGCTTGTCGCTGAAGCTGATCCAGACTTACGCCTGAGCGGGCGCGGCACGTGACCCACCCTTTCGCCCTTCACGGCCTGTCCGCCCTGGTCACCGGGGCCGGGCGCGGGCTCGGACGCGAGATCGCGCGCAGCCTGACGGCGGCGGGCGCGCGCGTGTGGGCGAGCGGGCGCGACCCGGCGCCGTTGGAGGCGCTGGCGGCCGAGCTCGGCCCGGCGCTCACGCCCCTGGCGTTCGACCTGGCCGACCCGCGTGCGCTGGAGGACGCCTTCGCGCGCCTGGAGGCGGAGGGGGCCCCCGACATCCTGGTCAACAACGCCGGGGTCCGCGACCGCGCGCCGCTGGAGGCCCTGACCCCCGACCGGGTCCGCGCCCTGCTGGAGGTGGACCTCGTGGCGCCCTTCGAGCTGTCGCGCCGGGCGGCGGCCGGCATGCGGCGGCGCGGGCGGGGCGGGCGGATCGTCAACCTGACCTCCATCGCCGGCCCCCTGGCCCGCGGAGGCGACGCCGCCTACACCGCCGCCAAGGGCGGCCTGGACGCGCTGACCCGCGCCCTGGCCGCCGAGCTCGGGGGCGACCGGATCACGGTCAACGCGGTGGCCCCGGGCTACATCGCCACGGAAGCCAACGCCGACATGGTCGCCGACCCGCAGGTGGCCGGCTGGCTGGCGGGCCGCACCTCGCTCGGGCGCTGGGGCGAGCCGTGGGAGGTCGCGGGCGCCGTGGTGTTCCTGGCCTCGCCCGCCGCGGGCTTCGTCACGGGCCAGACCCTTTGCGTGGACGGCGGGCATGTCGGCCATTTCTGACGCCTTCGGACCGTTCGACGGGACGCGAAGGAACGAATCCACGGCTCAGGTGGCTTTAAGCGGGTTGACGCGCGAAGGCTCGAACCCGTGACCGACACCGCCGCCACCCCCGACCTGCGCGCCCCGGACAACGCCGCGCACGCCCGCAAGGGCGGCGGCGGGCGCAAGGACGGTTCGGACCGCCCGGCGCGGTTCCGCTTCCCCGGGCCGCTGCGCTGGATCGGCGGCGTGCTCGCCGCCCTCGTCCTCCTCGTGATCCTGTTCCTGATGCTGTTCCAGTGGGACTGGCTCAGGAAGCCCATCGCCGACTTCGCGTCCAAGAAGATCCACCGCAGCGTCCGCATCGACGGCCACCTGCGCGTGCACCTCCTGACCTGGACGCCCACCGTGCGCGTGGAGGGGATCAAGGTCGGCCAGCCCGACTGGGGCCCCAAGGGCGACATGGCGCAGGTGGAGAGCTTCACCGCCTCCCTGAAGCTCATGCCGCTGTTCATCGGGCGCCTGGACGTGCCGGTGGTCGACATCGAGCGCCCGAACCTCGTGCTCCTCCAGGACGCCCACGGCCGCGCCAACTGGGACTTCGCCACGCCCGAGGAGAAGAAGAAGCCCTCCAAGCCGCTGAAGCTGCCGCCGATCCAGAAGTTCGTGATCGCGAACGGCCACATCACCGCCAACCTCGTCCAGCGCAAGATGAGCTTCTCGGGCACGATCAACTCCACCGAGCGCAACACCGGCTCCAACGCCGAGACGTTCCACCTGGGCGGCCAGGGCCTGCTCAACGGCAAGGCGTTCAACCTGAACGTGGCCGGCGGACCGCTGATCAACATCCACCGCGACCAGCCCTACCCGTTCGACGCCCAGGTGAGCGCCGGGGCCACGCGCATGACGGCGCACGGGAACATCCCGCACCCGTTCGACTTCGGGCGCGTGCAGGCGGCGCTGACCGTGCAGGGCCAGGACCTCAACGACCTCTACTACCTGACGGGGCTGGCCCTGCCGAACACCCCGCCCTACCGGGTGGCGGGCACGCTGACGCGCACGGGCAAGCTCTACAGCCTCGCCAAGCTCGAGGGCCGCGTGGGCGGCAGCGACCTGGAGGGCGACCTGTCGGTCGACACCGCGCCCAAGCGACCCTTCCTGCGCGCGGGGCTGCGTTCGCGCCTGCTGGACTTCAAGGACCTCGCCTCCCTGTTCGGCGCGCAGGGCGACGCCAAGAGCGCCACGCCCCAGCAGAAGGCCGTCACCAAGGCGCAGACCGCGGGGGGAACGCGCCTGCTGCCCGACGCCACCCTGCAGACCGAGCGCATGCGCGTCATGGACGCGGACGTGACCTACAAGGCCACGGCGGTGAACGCGCCGAAACTGCCGCTGCGCGCCGTGTCGCTGGGCGTGAAGCTCGACGACGGCGACCTCAAGCTCAACCCGATCGCGCTGACCTTCCCCCAGGGCTCGCTCAACGGGAACGCGCGGCTGAACGCCCGCGGGGCCACGCCCGTGACGGACGTGGACCTGCGCCTGTCCAACGTGCACATGGAGAACTTCATCCCCGCCAAGGCCGGCGCCCAGAAGCCGCTGGACGGCACGCTGCAAGCGCGCGCCAAGCTGCGCGGCGTGGGGAACTCGGTGCACAAGGCCGCCTCCACCTCCGACGGCGAGGTCACCGCGGTGATCCCCGGAGGCCACATCCGCCAAGCTTTCGCCGAGCTCCTGGGCGTGGACGCCAGCAAGGGGCTGATCCAGCTCCTGTCCAAGGACACCCACGAGACGGACCTGCGCTGCGCGGTGGCCGACTTCGTGGTGAAGGACGGCGTTCTCCAGGCGCGCAACGTGCTGATCGACACCACGGTGGTGGTGGTGCGCGGCACGGGCTCCATCAACCTCGCCGACGAGTCGCTGAACCTGCAGTTCCAGGGCAAGCCGACCAAGTTCCGGCTGTTCCGCCTCAACGCGCCCATCACGGTCGGCGGGCACCTGAAGAGCCCCGCTTTCGGCGTGAAGCCCGTGGGGGCGGCGGTGCAGGGCGGCCTCGCGGTGGCGCTGGGCTTCGTCAACCCGCTGCTGGCCATCCTGCCCTTCGTCGATCCGGGCACCGCCAAGAACGCCGACTGCCAGGCGCTGTTCAACGAGGCGCGCACCAGCCCGGCTGCGGTGCGTCCGGTCCGCGCCTCTCCCGCCCACGCCCATCGCCGGGTCCGGCACGCTCACCGCCGGGTCCACCACGCCCGCTAAGACGGGAACAGCCGTCGCTCCCGCCGGTTGGTCGCGTGTAGTTGCAGCGAGGAGCCGTCATGACGGTGAAGTCGGACGCCCCTCCCGCCACCCTGACGGGTCACGGCCTGAACGTCGCGGGGGCGGAGAAGTGGGCGTCCATCCTGGGCGGCGGAACGCTTGCGACGCTGGGCGCGCGCAAGGGCGGCGTGTTCGGGCTCATGGTGGCGCTGACCGGCGGGGCGTTGCTCGCGCGCGGCGTGAGCGGGCGCTGCCCGGCCAAGCGCGCGCTGATGCCCGACCGGCCCGCCGAACATGAGGTCGCCCGCGCCAAGGGCTGGAACTCCGCCGCCCTGGTGCAGAAGTCGGTGAGCATCCTCAAGCCGCGCGAGGAGCTCTACCGATACTGGCGCGACTTCTCCAACCTCGCCACGTTCATGGAGAACATCGACCGCATCGACGTGAAGGACGACAAGCATTCGCACTGGGTGGTCAAGGCGCCCGCCGGCCGCACGGTCGAGTGGGACGCGGTGGTGGTCGAGGACGAACCCGGCCGGCGCATCGGCTGGGCTTCAGCGGAGGGCGCGTCCGTCAAGAACGCCGGCGTGGTCGAGTTCAAGGACGCCACCCAGGGGCGCGGGACCGAGGTCCACGCCCACATCATCTACGAACCGCCCGGCGGTGATCTCGGCCGCGTCCTGGCCACCCTGCTCCAGAAGGAGCCGGGCCAGCAGGCGCACCGCGACCTGCGACGCTTCAAGATGCTGATGGAGACGGGCGAGGTGGCCACCACCCAGGCGCCCGACGCCGCGCCGCGCTTCAAGAAGGGCGGCTTCGCGCAGGCCTGAGCGCCTCGCCGCCGTCCACCCCCACGAACCAGAGCTTCTAGGAGCCGCCCATGCGCGCCCTCACCTGGCACGGCAAGCACGACGTGCGCGTCGACACCGTTCCCGACCCCAAGATCGTCAACCCGCACGACGTCGTCATCAAGACCACGGCCACCGCCATCTGCGGGTCGGACCTGCACCTCTACGACGGCATGATCCCCACCATGGTCTCGGGCGACATACTGGGCCACGAGTTCATGGGCGTGGTGGAGGAGGTCGGCCCCGAGGTGAAGAACCTCAAGAAGGGCGACCGGGTGGTGGTGCCCTTCACCATCGCCTGCGGCTCGTGCCTGCACTGCAAAAGCCAGTTCTGGAGCGCGTGCGAGAACTCCAACCCTTCGGACAAGGCGCCGATGATGGAGGCGCTGTACGGCTACATGGGGTCGGGCCTGTTCGGCTATTCGCACATGATGGGCGGCTACGCCGGCGGGCAGGCGGAGTACGTGCGCGTGCCGTTCGGCAATGTCGGGCCGATCAAGATTCCCGACGGGCTGGACGACGAGCAGGTGCTGTTCCTGTCCGACATCTTCCCCACCGCCTACCAGGC
>CAXSDV010000018.1:38060-46097 GCA_964235945.1 uncultured Caulobacteraceae bacterium | reverse complement strand
CCTGTCCGGGCTCGGCCCGCAAACACAGCCGATCCCACGCACGTCTCCGACTCGCCTAGCTCCTAAAGTCAATGCCCAGAGATGCGCGGATTGGCCGGCGGCTTCTCCGCGCTTAGGGACGCCGCCTCGGCCTTCTGCAGCGGCTTCAGTCATGATGCGACCCAGTCTTCCCAGAGGGCGCCATGGTGCGCCCCAAAGCGCCGCGGCGCGGCGGATAGTCGAATGCACGACGCGTCTCCATGCGCGGCGCACTGACGCCTGCACTTGCGATCTCGAAAGAAGCGCCGCTGACCTGCGAAGCGCAGATCAACGCGGTCCTCCGAGTCAGCCCGGACAGCTATAGGTCGGGCGCAGCTGACATGTTCCCCAAGGCCGCGCCGAATCTACTCTCTTCCGTGCTCGAAGCACTGGATGCGGCGAATCAGGTGAGAACGCTCCAGGAGTTCAATCAATCGCTCAGCGGAATGCTTCGCAGCGCCGGCCTTTCCTCCTTCTGCGTCCTCGAAGCCTGCGTCGCGCCTGAACTTTGCTCTCTTACACTCTTGTTCGGGATGCCCCCCACCGCTTGGTGCGAGACCCACTCTTGTGGACACGGTGCTCAAGGGAACCCATATCTTCAATACATGCTAAGCTCTGTCGAGCCGACATTTCTTTCCGAACTGATGACGCCACACCTTGCGAAACCAGCTCGTGACGCGCTTTCGCGCCTGAGATTAGAAGGCCACGTCGACTGCTTCATTTGGCCGATCCATTTACCGGAGGGGCGCGTGCGCGCGGTCTTGCTGCTGAGCGACTTTTACGACCTCGACGGCGGATCCCGGGTCATAGCCGCCGCGCTCGCCGCCGGCCTTTACGCCGCAGGCGCCAAGCTTATGCGGCTGGAGGCCGACGCTCATCACCGATTCTCGCTGAAGCCTCGACAGCTGGAGTGTTTGCACTGGGCCCGGCAAGGAAAGAGTTCAACCGTCACGGGACTGATCCTCGGCATCTCCGGGCGGACCGTGGATGAGCATATCGCCCACGCTTGCGACGCTTTGGGCGTGCGCACCCGCATCCAGGCCGTCGCCCGCGCCGTCATGCTGGGCCTGATCTGACCCGCAGACCTGCGGGTCGAAGATCGGGCGCAAGCGTCCGATGCTCCCCCAAGCCCGACGGCTTCGGCCGCCGAGCGACGCACGCCGCGCAGGCCGTTTGTCCGCACGGTCTAACGACGACGACGAGGACCCGACCATGTCCAAATCACCCGCTTGGCTGATCTTCGGCGTCGCCGCGACCCTGGCCTTTGCGCAGCCGGCCCTAGCGGGGACGACCGGAACGGCCATGCCCTGGGAGGCGCCGCTTCAAACGGTGGCGGACTCGATCACCGGGCCGGTCGCCAAGGCGATCGGCGTGATCGCCATCGCCATCACCGGTCTGGGCTTCGCCTTCGCCGAGGGCGGGTCGGCGCTGCGCAAGGGGCTCGGCATCGTCTTCGGTTTGGCCATCGCCTTCACCGCCACCACCTTCCTGACCAGCTTCTTCAGCGTCACCGGCGGCGCCGTTTTCTGATGTCGGGCCGTGTCGAAGGATTGGAGATCGCGCTCCACAACGCCCTCGCCGAGCCGGTCACCATCGCGGGTGTGCCGCGCATGGTTGCCATCCTGAACGGCACCTTGGCTGCCGTCATCACCCTCGGGCTTCAGGTGCCCTGGCTTGGCGTCCCGCTCGGTTTGGGCGTCCACACCGTCGCTTTCTGGCTGACGAAGCGCGACCCCTACTTTTTCGACCACCTTCGCCGACACCTGCGTCAGAAGCCGTACCTGGACGCGTGATGCTGTACCTGCGCGAGTACCGACCCAAGGCGACGCGGTTGTTCGATCACCTGCCCTGGGTCGCGCTGATCGCGCCCGGGGTGATCCTGAACAAGGACGGCGCTTTCCAGACCACCCTGCGCTTTCGCGGGCCGGACTTGGCCAGCGCCACGGACAGCCAGCTCGTGGCCGCCCGGGCTCAGATGAACAACGCGCTGCGGCGGCTGGGTTCGCGCTGGTGCCTTCACGTCGAGGCCGTGCGCGGGGCCTCTCAACTTTATCCTGAGGCCGCTTTCCCCGATCCGGTTTCGGCCCTGGTGGACGAGGAACGCCGCGCCGCGTTCGAAGCCGAGGAGCGGCACTTTGAAAGCCGTTTCTTCCTGACCCTGACCTATCTGCCGCCCGAGGAGGCGATCGGCCGCGCCGAGAGTCTGATGGTGGAGAATCTGCCTGCGGGGCGGGGCGCCGCGGCCCTCTACCGGGCCGCGCTGAACGACTTTCGCGCCACCGTCGGCCAGCTCGCCGACATCCTCGCCGGCGTCATGCCCGAAATCGCCGCGCTCTCCGACGACGAGACCCTGACCTACCTCCACGCGTGCATCTCGACCAAGCACCACCCGGTCCGCCGGCCCGAGACGCCCGCCTACCTCGACGCCTTCCTCACCGACGACGACTTCCAGGGCGGCCTCTATCCGCGGCTAGGCGAACATTTCGTCCGCACCCTGTCGGTGCGCGCCTACCCTTCCGCCTCCTCGCCCGGCATCCTCGATCGCCTCAACACGCTCGGCGTCAGCTACCGCTGGGTCTGCCGCTTCCTGCCGCTCGACAAGGAGGACGCGCGGGCGACCCTGAACACCATCCGCAAGCGCTGGTTCGCCAAGCGCAAGGGCGTGATGGCGCTTTTCAAAGAGGCCGTCACCCGCGAACCGGCTGTCCTGGAGGACTCCGACGCCCTCGCGCGGACGGAGGACGCTGACGCGGCCCTGGCGATCCTTGGCGGCGACGCCGCCTCCATGGGTTACTTCACGCCGACCGTGACTCTGACGGACCGCGACCCGGATCGACTGGCCGCCAAGGTGCGGGAGGTCGAAGCGGCCATCCATCGCGCGGGCTTCGTCACCAAGGTCGAGGACGTCAATGCGGTCGAGGCATGGCTGGGGTCCCTCCCCGGCCAGGCCTACGCCGACCTGCGCCGGCCGCTCGTGAGCACGCTGAACCTCTGCGACATGCTGCCGATGAGCGCGGTCTGGCCCGGTCCGCGGCGCAACCATCACCTGTCCGACGAGCTGCGCAAGCGCGGCCACGGCTGGCCGCAGCCTCCGCTGATGCACGCCCGCACCGCGGGCTCCACGCCGTTCCGCCTGGATCTCCACCAGGGTGACGTCGGCCACACCATGGTCGTCGGGCCCACGGGCTCGGGCAAGTCCGTGCTGCTGAACACGCTCGCCCTGCAGTGGCGGCGTTACCCTGAAGCCCAGGTCGTGATCTTCGACAAGGGCGCCAGCTCGCGCGCCGCCACGCTCCTGGCCGGCGGGACCTTTTTCGACCTCGGCCCCGCCGGCGACCTCGCTTTCCAGCCGCTCGCCGACGTGGACCGGGCGGAGAGCCGCACCTGGGCGCAGGAGTGGGTGCAGGATCTCCTCGCCGCCCAGGGCGCGCCCATGACGCCGGCGGTCAAGGAGGAGGTCTGGACGGCGCTGAACAACCTGGCCGCGGCCCCCCGCAGCCAGCGCACCCTGACCATGCTGGCGGCCACCACCCAGGACCAGCAGGTCAAGGCGGCGCTGCAGCCCTACACCCTGAGCGGCCCCCACGGCGTCCTGCTGGACGCCCAGGAGGACACGCTCTGCGCCGCCTCCTGGCAGGCGTTCGAGATGGCTGACCTCATGGCGAACCGCTCGGCCGTGGTGCCGGTGCTCACCTACATCTTCCGGGCGCTCGAGCGGCGCTTCGACGGCCGGCCGACCCTCCTCGTCCTGGACGAGGCTTGGCTGTTCCTCGATCAGGGCGCCTTCGCGGGCAAGATCCGCGAGTGGCTGAAGACGCTGCGCAAACGCAACGTCGCGGTGGTGTTCGCCACGCAGAGCCTGGCGGATGTCGCTCAGTCCTCCATCGCTCCCGCGCTGATCGAGAGCTGCCCCACACGCATCTTCCTGCCCAACCCCGACGCCCAGACCCCGCAGGTGGCGCGCTTCTACGAAGGGTTCGGGCTCAACGCGCAGCAGATCCGGATCATCAGCCAAGCGGCTCCCAAGCGGGAGTACTATTACCAGTCGACCTCGGGGAACCGCCTCTTCGAGCTCGGTCTCGGCCCCGTAGCGCTGGCGGCCGTGGCGAGCGCCTCGCCCGGAGACCAGCAGCTCATCGACCGCTGCCTGCAGCTCCCCGACGGCGGGTTCGGCGCCCGCTTCTTCGACGCCAAGGGCATGCCGGAGGTCGCCGCCTTCCTGGAGGGTCGATGACCGCCGGCGCGGCCAGCGCGGCCGACATCCGCCTCGGCCGGCGCCTGAACCGCCTCCCCCGCGCGTTGACCCGCTCGCGGCGGCGGCGGCGGCTCGCCGTCGTGGCCGCCGCGTCGCTGGCGGCCGCCACGGGCGCGCTCGGCGTCGCCGCGCACCGCCCCGCGGGTCTAGCCTCCGCCCTGTTTCTGGGCTGCGCCGTCGCCTGCGCCCGGTTCATCACCGAACCACAGTTCGTCCGCCTCGAAGGCCTAGGTCTGTGGCCGCCCCCGTCCATCGAACCGGAGTTCAAGGCATGAACCGCCTGACCTACGCCCGCCGCCTGGCGGGCGCCTCCCTCGCGTGCGTGCTTATGGCCGCGCCCGCCGCCCGCGCCCAGCTGACCGTCTACGACCCCGCCAACTACGGCCAGATGCTGGCGCAGGTCTCCAACAGCCTGCGGCAGATCTCGCAGCTCGAGACGCAGATCGGGCAATCGCAGGCCATGCTGGCCTCGATCCCCGCTGACGTGACCGGCCCCTTCCAGCAAATCCGCGACCAAGCCCTGCATGTCATGCAGCAGGCCCAGGGTCTCGGCTACCAGTCCGCGAACCTGCAGCCCGGATTCAACACCGCCTACCCGACCTCGCTCACGGGGCAGAGCCCGGCGCAGGTGAGCGCGGCGCTCGCCGATTGGCAGGCGCGAACGCGCCAGACGCTGCAGGACGCCATGGCCATGCAGAACCAGGTCGTGCTGGGCCAGGGCGCCACCTCCTCGGCGGTCAGCTCGGCCGTCACCCTCTCCCAGGGCGCCACCGGCCAGACGGCGGCCGCACAGGCCACCAATCAGCTCCTGGCCGCCGTCTCGACCCAGCTCACCGAGCTGCAGAACCTGCTCATGACCACCGCCCGCGCCGCGCAGACCGCCCAAGCCGAGCAGGGGGCGCTCACCACCGCGGCGCGCGCCGAATCCGCGCGCGCGCTCGCCTACGCTCCGCCCGCGGGACGCATCGCCAACGCGGGGCACCTGTAATGCGCGCCCTGCTCCTCCTCGCCGGGCTCCCGACCTTCATGCTCGCCAGCTGCGGGCCTCCGCACCCCAGCGGGGGCGCGGCCGGCCCTGCCGACCCGAGCCGGGCCGAGCTCGCGGCGTGCTCGACCGACGCGGCGGCCGCGGCCACGCCCAGCTGCCTCAAAGCGCTCAAGGCCGCCGGCCCGGCGGAGTCCCGGCGCGCCCTGGCCTACCGGGCTCCGGCCGGCCGGCTGAACCACACCGGCCGCCTCTAGGGAGCGCTGGAGCGACGGCATGGCCACCGCCGACTCAGCCGCGCTCGACGATTTCCTGAACCGCTTCAGGACCCAGGTCGATTCCGGCTTCGGCCTGATCTCCGGCGACGTCGGGATCGTTTTCGGGTTCCTGGTGGTGATCAGCGTGGCGATCACCGCGCTCCTTTGGGCGATCGACGAGACGCAGAACGTCACGGCGGCGTTCATCCGCAAGATTCTTCTGGTGGGTTTCTTCGCTTGGCTAATCGGCAACTGGCACAGCCTGTCGGTGACTATCGTGGAGGGCTTCACCGCGCTCGGCCTGAAGGCCGGGTCGGGGTCGCTCTCCATCTCCGACTTCATGAGCTCGCCATCCAACATCGTGGCCGACGGGTTCAAGGACGCCTTCGCGCTTATACAGTACATCGGCCGGCTCTCGCAGGAGGGCTACGGCTTCGGCTTCTTTGCCCACTTCGACGTGATCCTGGTGGCTGCGGTCGCGGCCATAGGGATCATCCTCGCCTTCATCATCCTGGGGGTCGAAGTCGCGGTCACGATCATCGAGTTCCACATTGTGACCCTGATCGCCTTCGTCACCGTGCCCTTCGGCATCCTGGCGCAGACCGCCTTCATGTCCGAGCGCGCCATCGGCTACGTGGTCTCGGTGGGAGTCAAGCTCATGACCTTGGCGCTGGTGGTCTCCATCGGGGAGAGCGTCTTCACCACCTACGTGGTGTCGCCCGACCCCACCGTGCCCGAAGAGTGCGGCCTGCTCCTCGCCGCCGTCGTCATGCTGATGCTGGCGCTCAAAATCCCGGGTATCGCCGGCGCCCTGATCAGCGGTGGTCCCCAGCTGAGCGCCGGGTCCGCGGTGGCGGGCGCCGCGGCGCTCGCGGCCGGGGCCGGCGGCGCGGCGCTCGGCGCGCGCTATACGGCCGCGGCCGTCGGCCGCGCCGGGGCGAGCCTCGCCGGCGGGGGCGCCGCCGCCAAGGTCGGCGCAGCCAACGCCGCCGCCGGAGGCGCGTCGGGCGGCGCTGGAGCAGGCGCCGGCGCCTCCGGCGGCGCAAGCCTAGGCGGGTCGTCCGGAGCCACGGACGGCGGCTCGTCCGCGAGCGCCGCGGGCGGAGCCGGCCCCGGCGGAGCGGCCGACTCGGATAGCGCGTTCGCGCGCACCTTGGCGCAGCCGGCCGTCAACGCCGCCATGCGGCGCGCGCTGGGAACCGGCGGGGAAGAGCCGGGCGCCCCAGGCGCTCCCTCCGCGCAGGACGAGGCGCTGCAACGCGCGCTCGCGCAGCCGACGGTCAACAGCGCTATGCGGCGAGCGCTCGGCACGTCCGAACCGGCTTCCTCCGCTTCTACGCCCGGTGACGCGAGCGGCGACGTGCTGGGGCGCGCGCTCGCGCAACCGGCCGTCAACGCGGCCATGCGGCAGGCGCTGGCGATGCCTTCGGACGGCGCGGAGAACGTCGGCGGGAACGGTTCGGCGGAGCCGGCGGGCGCTCCCGAGCCGCCGGCTGTTCTGGCGCAGCCGGCCGTGAACCGCGCCATGCGCGCCGCCCTCAACGGCCCCGCGCCGGAGCCGGCCGCCCCCTCCGTCCAGCAGACGGTCGCCGCGGCGCGGGCGCGCGGCGTCCCGGGCGGACGCGTGCTGGCCACCGAGGGCGTGCGCGCCGCGGCGCAGCACCACGAGGAAGGCGGCGGGGCCGGCATGACGCCGACCCTGCACGCCCCGGCTCCGGACGCGGGGTGAGATGATGGGAGCACAGCGCCAGCCATGAAGTCGGCCTTCTCGCGCCCGCAGGAGCGCTACGGCGCCTCGACGCCGGTCGACACGCCCTACCGGCGCGCCGCCCAGGAGTGGGACCAGCGCATCGGCTCGTCGGTGGCCAGCGCCCGCAACTGGCGGACGATGGCCTTCGGCCTCCTGCTGCTCGAAGCCGCCACCCTCGCCGGGTACGTCTACGAGCGTCAGAACACCCACGTCGCCACCTACGTGGTCCCGCTGGACCGGTACGGCCGGCCCGGGCGCGTCGAGGTGGCGGGGCGGGGCTACAGCCCGAGCCAGGCCGAGCTCGGCTACTTCGTGGCCGACTGGGTGCGCTTGGTGCGCTCCAAGAGCACGGACCCGATCATCGTCCGCCAGAACTGGACCAACGCCTACCACTTCGTCTCGGCCGAGGCCGGCGCCCAGCTCACCGCCTACGCCCGCGCCAACGACCCCTTCGCCAGGATCGGGCAGGAGGCGGTCGACGTGGAGGTCGTCTCGATCCTGCCCCGCTCGCCCAAGACCTATCAGGTGCAGTGGCGCGAGACGGTCTACGACCAGGGCGGGCGCGGAACCGTCGCCAACTGGACCGGCCTGTTCACCACCACGCAGCGGCCGCCGCAGAACGAGACGGAGCTCCGCGCCAACCCGCTCGGGCTGTTGATCACCTCCTTCCAGTGGAGCCGGGAGCTCTGAGCATGACGACGCCCAGCATCTCGTGGACGGCCGCATCCGCCACGCTCGCCTTCATCGCAGCAGGGCCCGCGAGCTTCGCCGC
>CAXSDV010000018.1:0-37960 GCA_964235945.1 uncultured Caulobacteraceae bacterium | reverse complement strand
CGGCCGCATCCGCCACGCTCGCCTTCATCGCAGCAGGGCCCGCGAGCTTCGCCGCCCCTCCCCCGCCCTTGGCGCCGGCGCCCGCGCTCGCCGCGCCGCCGCGCGCGATCACTGTGGTCGCCGCACCGCCTTCCTCCCGCCCGCCGTCGGCCGCCGTCGCGCCGGCGGTCGCAACCGTCCCGCCGCCGCCGGCGCGGAAGGCGAAGCGCCGCCGGGAGCGTGTGACCGCGCAGATGCGGGCGATCCGCGCCGCCAACGCGGCCGCCCTGTCGGGTCCCGCGCCCAACGCCTTCCTGAACGCCGCGCTGATCTACGACTTCGAGGTCGGCCGCCTCTACCGCATCGACGCGAGCCCGCGGTTCCTCACGACGATCATCCTGCGCCGAGGCGAGCACCTCGTCTCGAAGGCGGCAGGGGACACGGTCCGCTGGACCGTCGGCGAGACCACGGAGGGCGTCGGCGACGCCGCCCAGGTGGAGGTGGTGGTGAAGCCCGTTCGCGGCGGGCAGCGGACGAACCTGGTGCTGACCACCGACCAGCGGACCTACCTGCTCGAGGCGGTCAGCCACGATGCGCCGATCTACACAAGCGCCATCTCGTGGACCTACCCGCTCGACGATCTACGCGATGCCCAAGCCGCCGCCGCCCGGGTCAAGCTGGCCGCCGACGTCGCCGCGGCCGCCGAAGCCGCGCGCGCGGCGCCGGTGGTGGAGACGGGCGTACCCGTCGAACACCTGAACTTCGCCTACCGGATCGAGCATCCGCACGCGAAGCGTGCGCCTCCCTGGGAGCCCGCGCGCGTGTTCGACGACGGCGTGAAGACCTACCTGCAGTTCCCGGCCAGTCTGAGCACCAGCGCGGCCCCGCCGCTATTCCTGGTGGGCCCGGGTGGACGCGCCCAGCTGGTGAACTACCGAGTCAAGGGCGCCTATTACGTCGTCGACCGGCTGATCGACGTGGCCGAACTGCGCCTGGGCGAGAAGCCGCAGACCGTCGTGCGCATCACCCGTGCGGGCGCTGCGGGATGAGCGACGCCGCCTCCGCCGGCCCCGCGCCAAAGGCGCCTGCGGCCGCGATCCTGGGCGTGCCGCGTAACCCCGTGACCCGCTACCGCCGGCAGGTGGTGGCCGCGATCGCGGTGACGGGGCTGGTGATCTTCGTGGTCGCGCTGATGATCGGCTTTCGACCCCCCAGGCCTGTCGCTAAGGCCGCGAGCGATCCGGACAAGACGGCGACATCGGGGGCGAGCCTGGCGGGCCCCGACTTCGGAACGCTGGCCAAGAGCTACGGCGACCCCACCGGTCCCATCGGCCAGGCGCCTCTGGCCGTCGGCCTGCCGCCGGGCGAGGCCTCGACGGTGCCCGCACCCGCGCCGGTGGCCGCCGTTCCGGCCGTGCGTGAACCCGCGCCGTCCCCGGACGTCCAGCAGGCCGCCGACATGGCTCGAAGCGCCCGCACCGCCAGCCCGTTCTTCCCTCACGGGTCTGAAAGTGCCTCTAGTCAGCCTGCGGCTGCGAGCCCGCCTGGGGGAGCAGTCCCCTCCGCCTCGCTCCTCCCCTTCTCCGCGCCCGGCGTTCCTGTCGGTGCAGGGGCCGCCCCACTCCCGAGCGCATCTTCGGAACACCTCTTGCCCGCGAGCGCGGTCCAGAACATGCAGGAGTCGAAGCGCGCCTTCGTCGCCGACGCCGGGCAGAGGGAGATCTACGTCCCCGACGCCTACCGGCGGCCGCTGTCGCCCTTCGAGGTGAAGGCTGGGAGCATCATCCCCGCCGCCCTGATCACCGCGCTCAACTCTGACCTCCCCGGCGAGATCATCGCGCAGGTCACCGAGGGCGTGTTCGACCACGCCACCGGCCGCACGCTGCTGATCCCGCAAGGCTCACGGCTTGTCGGCAAGTACGACAGCCAAGTGGCCTACGGGCAGAACCGCGCGCTGATCGTCTGGAACCGCATCATCCTGCCTGATGGACGATCCATCGACCTCGGCGTCATGACGGGAGCCGACCTCGCGGGCGCGAGCGGTCTGGCCGACACGGTGAACGGGCACATCGGGCCCGTGACCCGCGCGATCGCCCTCTCCACCGCCGTGACCGTCGGCGGCGCGATCGCGCAGAACGCGTCGGCCCGCTCCAGCGGCAACCTCGTGCTCAACGACGCCGCCGGCGGGGTCTCTTCGCAGGCGTCGCAGGTCGGGCAGCGTTTCGTGGACCGCGAACTGAACCGGCAGCCCACCATCATGGTACGCCCGGGCTGGCCCTTCACAGTACTCGTCAGCAAGGACCTCCTGCTGGAGCCCTACTGACGCCCGACGCGACACATGGAGGATCGACGAAGATGGCGCGCCAGCGGGACCGGAGCGGGGTCGCCCTGCCCAGGATCGAGGTCGACGAACCTCGGCACGTTCGCCTCAGCCTCAAGGGGCGGCTCTGCCAGGAGCTCGACGCCTACCGGGCGGCGTACAAGGAGGCCTACGGCGCCGAGGTGGAGCTGGAGGCGCTGATCCCCCACATCCTTGAGACCTACATGCAGGCGGATCGCAACTTCCGGTCTTGGCGTCAGAGGCGCGAGCCCGACGCCGAGGGCGCCGCGCCCGAGGAGCCGTGAAGGTCGGCCGTCCTCCGTCGCGCGAACGGCTACCCTGTAGCTACCATTGGCTATCCAGGGCGGCGGCGCTCAGGCGCCGCGGGCTTCTTGGACCACCAGCTCCTCGGCCAATCCCACCAGGTGGCGTCGCAGCCGTGGGCTGCGGAGCCTGACGAAGGCCTCCGCGAGGGCGGCGCCATCATCGCTGCCAGCCAGCAGTTCGTAGGGCGTAGGCTCGGGTCCGACCGGCAGCGAGCGCGAGGTTCGCGTCAACAGGAAGGCCCCGATCGGAGCATCCAGCACGGCCGCCAACCGCCTCAGCTCTACGGCCGAGATCGCAGAGGCTCCGCGCTCGAAGGATCCGAGACGCGCCGCCGTCATCCGAAGAGGTCGCGCGACGTCCTCGCGCCTTATGGCCGGCTGCGTGCGGCGCGCGCGTAGGCGCACACCGAGCTCCAGCCAGTCGAGATCCCTTTCCACCCGGCCCATGTCGTCGCCCCATCTGCGTGCCGGCGTGTTGACCCCGCCCGGCTGGCGCCGGGACGGTTTCAACACGCGCGAAGCACAGGCAAGCGCACCCCACGTATTTCCCAGGCCCCAGGAGCGACCCGGAGCCCTTGCGAGGGGTGTTCTATTTCGTGGGCCGCCCGACATGGCGGGGACCCTGAGCTTCACGCGCTGACGCGCGACCGACCCTGGTGTTGAAAGCCGTGGTTGGTCCGGGATGTATCGCACACATGGGTGAAGCACGCGACTCCGCTTGATGGGAGCGGACCACAGCGTTTTACCGAGGGCGAGCACGCGGCCGCTCCGCCAACTGCTGGAGGCCACGACCGCAAGGGTTGCGGGTGGACGACTTCGTCCGTCGCGACGTCAAGATCAGGCCGGTTGGAAAAGCGCACGGACTGGGTCGAGGGGGAAAAGGCAGCCCCGTCGCGTTCCGTCCGACCCCTTCACAGGCGGTCCGGCAAGGCCCGGAGCCGGAGGTAGGGTTCTGGTGGCGGGCGTTGGGAGAGGAGGCGTCCGGCCATGTCCCTGGTTCAGATCGTGCGCGCCCTCGGGGGCGAACTCTACGCCGGCGGGCGGCGGGCGAACGTGCCCGCACCTGGCCACAGCCGCTTCGACCGTTCCGTGTCGCTCCTTTACGAGAACGAGCGGGTGGTGGCGCACTGCTTCGGCGACGGCGACTGGAAGGTCGTGCTGGACGACTTGCGTGAGCGAGGCCTGATCGACGGCGAGAACCGGCCGACAGGCCTGGTGGTCGGCGCGGCCGCGCCGCGCTGCACCGCGACGCCGGCGTCGCCCAGGACCCGGCTGGCGACGGCTCAGCGCCTCTGGGCGGCGGGCGAGCCGCTCGGGCGCTCTGTCGCGGCGCAGTATCTGCGCCGGCGCGGTGTCCGGCGGGCCCTCCCCGGGCCCGACGCCGCCCGCTACCTGGCCGAGGCGCCGACCTCGGCCTACGCCGCACGCAGCCGCACCCGCCCCGCTCTGATGCTGGGCGTGCAAACTGCCGACGGGATGTTGAGCGCGATCGAGCTGACCTACCTCGCACCTGGCGGCCATCGGGCCGTCGATCTCCGGCTTTCGCGCAAGACGGTGGGCGTCGTGCCGCCATCCAGCGCCGTCCGCATCGACGCGGTCGGGCCCAGGCTCCTCGTAGCGGAGGGCTTCCTCACCACGCTGTCCGCCGGTGAGCGTTTCGACCTGCCGGCCTGGGCGCTGCTCTCGACGTCCAACCTCCGCGGCTGGACGGCCCCGCCCGGGGTGAAGGCCGTGCTGATCGCCGGCGACACGGGGCCGGACGGCGAAGCGTCCGCCGCGCGACTGGCGGTGCGTCTGGAGGACCAGGGGGTTGCAGCGGAGATGGTCTTCCCGCCTCCCCCGCACGGGGATTGGAACGAGGCGGCGGCGGACCTCCTCCAAGCGTCGTGGCTGCTCTGAGAGGAGGGGGAAGGGACGGGTGGGGTGCGCCGAGGGGCAGGATGACCCTCGCTCCCGGCGCTGGAGCCTGACCCTGATGACCGCCATCCAACCCGAGACCGCCCTGTCCTGCACCCCGCCGGCCATGGCCCGCATCCAGGTGCGCCTGGGCGACCTCGGCCTCGCCAAGGAGAACCTGCGTCACCGCGAGCCGGCCGACGACGGGGTGCCGCAGCTGGCCGACACCATCCTCGCGGCGGGCGTCGTGATCCCGCCGATCGTTCGACCGGGCCGCAAGGGCGAACAGCCCTACATGGCGCTCGACGGGCGCCGCCGTCGCTTCGCGCTGCTGCTGCTCCGCGACCGCGGGGAGCGGACCGACGAACACCTGGTGGACTGCCTGCTCGCCGAGACCGCGGCCCAGCAGGCCGCCGCCATCGTGCTGCCGAACACGGAGCACGCGCCAGTCCACATCGCCGACGTGATCGTCGCCATCGGCCGGCTGCGGAAGGCGCGGATGAACACGGCCGCCATCTCGGCGGCGCTGGGCTACGCCGAGCTGGAGATCAAGCGGCTGGAAGCACTGGCCGGCGTCCACGCCAAGGTGCTGGCCGCCCTGCGCGCCGGGCGGCTGACCCTCAAGCAGGTCCGCCTCTTCGCCCGCCTGCCCGACAAGATGCAGCAGGCCGAGATCGCGCAGTCCGCGCTCGACGGCTGCTTCCAGGACTACCAGCTGCGCGCCGTGGTGGAGCAGAACCGGGTCACGGTCGAGGACGACCGCTTCGCCCTCGTGGGCATGGAGCGCTACGTGGCGGCGGGCGGGCGCGTGTCGTCTGACCTCTTCGGCGAGCTCCCCGACTTCCTGCTCGACCCCGAGGTCCTGCAGACGGCCTGGCGCGCCCGGGTGCAGCCGCTCGTGGACCAGCTGGAGGGCGAGGGGCTGTCGGTGTTCACGGGTCGCGACCGCGGCTTCGGCGCGCCGGACGGCTTCGACCGCCTGCCGTACGCCTACCCCCGGGACCTCACCGAATTGCAGCGCAGGGCCGTGGCGGTGGCGCGCGAACGCGTCGCCGAGCTGGCGGCCGGGCTGGACGACCTCGAACCGTCGGCGGAGGAGACGCCCGAGGCGCTGCGGCCGCTCGTCTCGGCCTTGGCGGTTGAAGCGGGGGCGGGCCTCGAGCGCAGCCGGATCGGCGCGGTCATGCTCGCGCCGGCCGACGGCTTCGGGGTGGCGACGACCTTCTACTCGTGCCCGATCCCCCAGGACGAACTGCCGATTGACGCCGCCGACGAGCACGACGGCGTCACCGACGACGACCAGCCTGGGTTCGGGGTGGACGTAGAGGTGCCACGGGTCGAGGTCGAAGCCGACGGGGCCAGCCACGTGCTGCACGAGACTCGCACCGACCTGGCGACGCGCGGCCTCATCCGCGACTTGGCCGACGATCCCGGCACGGCCCTGACCGTGCTGGTGGCGCAGCTCTTTAAGCAGCTGGCGCTACATGGCGCCGGCGGCCCGGACGCGTCGGCCGCGCACGTCTCGGCCGTGGGGTACAAGCGCACGGGCGCTCCGCCCATCCCGGCGCTGGATGGCGAGGTCAAGGCTCGCCTCGACGCGCGGCGAGCCGCCTACAAGGCCACGGGCCTGCGGCCCATCACCTGGATCGAGACCCTGCCTCACGGGGAGAAGATGGCGCTCCTGGCCGAGCTCGTGGCCATGTCGCTCGACATCCGGGAGGGGCGGACCAGCCAGCTGCGGCGGGCCGCCCGGGCCGAGGCCGCGGAGATCGCCGCCCTTTGCGGGTCGGACATCGCCGCCCATTGGACGCCGGACCCCGCCTACCTGGCGGTGCACTCCAAGAGGCAGCTATGCGCGCTGCTGGACGAGATGGGGGTGGAAGGCGATCGGGCGGCGACCCTGAAGAAAGATGACCTCCTGACCTTCGTCGCCGAGGCGGCGGCCGAGAGGCGGTGGGCGCCGGCGGCGCTGTCTTGGGATGCGCCCCTCGGCGCGGATGCGGCCGGCGAGGCCGACATCGGCCTGCCCGATCCGGCTGCGGCGATCGAGGAGAAGCCGGCCGCCGTCGTGCCGCTCGCCGCCTGATCGCCTTAGAGCCTCCGTCCTCTGGGCGGGGGCTCTTCCTCTGTCGGCTTGGTATTTCCGCCGCCCGGACGCTGCGCACGGGGCGGAGCCGCCGGCGCGCGCCTGCATAGCGGCGCGGTCGCTTCCGAAAGGACGGGGTCAGGGAGAGCGCGGGCGAGCCCGTCGGGACTGGAGGGAGGCGCCCTCCGCCGCGGGTCCGGGAAGCCCGCCATGAACGCCCTCCTCCCCCTCTTCGCCACGGTCGCCGGGAGCGATCACCGCGCCGCCAACATCCTGGCCGCGGCGCGCGCCCTCGGCCCCGCGCTGAACCGCTCCCGCCCGCTGGACCGCCGCCTCGTGGCCGGCGTCATGACCACGACCTTCGGCGGCTCGGACGCGGAGGGGGCCTGGCTGTGGCGCGACGCGTACGACGCCATCGAAGCGGCGCTGGTGCTTCAGCTGCGCCGTCTCGCGCCGCAGGTCGGGCGCCTGGAGGACGCGCCGGCCGAGATCTGCGCAATGCTGGCCGCGCTCGCCGAGCTCAGCCTGACCCATTCGCGGCGGAGCGAGGAACAGGTCGCGCTGGACCAGTTCTCCACGCCGCCGCAGCTGGGCGCCCTGGCCGTGCTCGCCGCCCAGGTCCGCGCAGGCGACAAGGTCCTGGAGCCCTCCGCAGGCACCGGCCTCCTCGCCGTCCTGGCCGAGGCCTGCGGGGGCGAGGTGGCGCTCAACGAGGTCGCGGCCGGCCGTTTCGGCCTGCTCGAGGGCCTGTTCCCGCTCGCGGCCCCCACCCCGCACGACGCGCGCCGCCTGAAAGACATCCTGCCGGCCGCCGGCTCCTTCGAAGTCGCGGTGATGAACCCGCCCTTCCAGGAGCTGGACGAGCACCTCCATGCGGCCCTGGACTGCCTGGCCGACGGCGGCCGCCTGTCCGCGATCGTGCCGGCGCGGCTGTTCGACGACGGCCCGCAGATGCGCCGGTTGGCGGGCCGGGGCCGCATCGTCCTGCGAGTGGCCCTGCCGGCCCGCGCCTACGCCCGGCACGGGACCTCGGTCGAGACCGGCCTCCTGGTGGTCGACCGCGGCGGCGCGCGCTCGCCCGTCGCGGAGGTGCGCGCGTGCGCGACGCTGGCCGACGCGGCGTCGGCCGCGGCGGCCGTCGAGGATCGCCCCACGGCGCGGCTCAGGGCGTTCAGGGTCGCCGCGCCCGCGGCGCTGCTGACGCCCCGGGCCCGCGGTCAGGCCATCCCATCCAAGCGGCTGGCGTTCCTGTCCAACCCGACCCCCCTCGGCTACTCCACCTGCGCCTGGTCGGGAGAGGGGCATGAGGTCGGTCTCTACCAGGCCTACGCCCTGGGTCGCGTGCGCCTGGCCCACAGCGCGCCGCACCCCTCCCCGCTCGTCGAGTCGGGCCCGATGGCGTCCGTCCCGCCGCCGGCGCCGACCTACCGGCCGCTCCTGCCGGCGAGGATCGTAGACGATGTCCTGGTCTCCGACGCCCAGCTCGAGACGGTGATCTATGCGGGCGAGGCGCACGCGCAGCGGCTGCCCGGCGCCTGGGTGCTCGGAGCGGCGCCACACAAGGTGGAGCTGGTGAAGGACGACCACCCCGGCGCAGTGCGCCTCCGCAGGGGCTTCTTCGTCGGCGACGGCACCGGGTGCGGCAAGGGCCGGGAGATCGCGGCCATCATCGCCGACAACATGGCACAGGGGCGCGAGCGCGCGGTGTGGCTGTCGAAGAACGAGGCCTTGCTGGAGGACGCCCGGCGCGATTGGGGCTCAATCGGGGGCGCCGCGGCCGACATTACGCCGCAGTCGGCGTGGAAGCAGGCGGACGCCATCCGCATGGACCGGGGCGTGCTGTTCACGACCTACGCCACCCTGCGGCAGCCGGCCCGCGGCGACCGCCCCTCCCGGCTCGACCAGATCGTGGCGTGGCTCGGCGAGGGCTTCGACGGCGTGATCGCCTTCGACGAGGCCCACGCCATGGCCAACGCGGCGGGCGGCTCCGGTGGCGCGCGGGGCGCGAAGAAGCCGTCCCAGCAGGGCATGGCGGGCCTCGCCCTGCAGAACCGCCTGCCCGACGCCCGAGTCCTCTACGTGTCGGCAACGGGCGCGACCACGCCCGAGAACCTGGCCTACGCCGCCCGGCTCGGCCTGTGGGGCGGCGCCGAAGCGCCGTTCCCCACCCGCGAAGCCTTCTTGGACGCGGTGGACGCCGGCGGCGTCGCCGTGATGGAGCTCATCGCGCGGGAGCTGAAGGCCATGGGCCTCTACGCCGCGCGCCTGCTCTCATTCGAGGGGGTCGAGTACGAGCCGCTGAGCCACCCGCTCACCCCTGACGAGGTGGCGATCTGGGACGCCTGGGCCGACGCCTACCAGATTATCCACCGCAATCTCCGGGCCGCCCTGGACGCCGTCGGGATCACCGAGGAGGGCAAGGCCAAGAGCGGGCAGGCCGCCTCCGCGGTGCTGTCGGCCTTCGAGGGATCCAAGCAGCGGTTCTTCGGCCACCTCCTGGCCGGGCTCGGGCTCAAGGCGCCCACCCTCGTGGCCTCCGTCCGGGAGGACCTCGCCCAAGGCCGCTCCGCCGTGGTGCAGCTCGTGTCGACGAACGAGGCGGTGATGGAGCGCCGCCTGGCCGAAATCCCCGCCGAAGAGTGGAACAACCTGTCCGTGGATCTCACCCCCAAGGACCAGGTGCTCGACTACCTGATGGGCGCCTTCCCCGTCATGGCGATGGACGCGGTGGAGGACGAGGACGGCGGGGTGACCATGGTCCCCGTCACGGTCGACGGCGCCCCGGTGGTCAGCCAGGAGGCGCTGCGGCTGCGGGAGGACCTCGTCACACGCCTCGCCTGCCTGCCGGCGGTCCCGGGCGTCCTGGACGCGGTCCTGGCCGCGCTCGGCCCCGACCACGTCGCCGAGATCACCGGGCGCGCCCGCCGCGTGGTGGTGCGCGAAGGCCGGCGCGTGGTCGAGCGGCGCAGCCCGTCGGCGGCGAAGGCTGAGACCGACGCCTTCATGGGCGGTAAGAAGCGCGTCCTCGTCTTCTCCGACGCGGGCGGGACCGGCCGCAGCTACCACGCCGACCTCGGCGCGCCGAACCAGCGGCGGCGCGTCCACTATCTGGTCGAGCCGGGTTGGCGGGCGGACGCCGCCGTCCAGGGCCTCGGTCGCTCGCATCGGACCAATCAGGCCTGCGCCCCCCTGTTCCGGCCGGTGACGACCGACATTCACGGCGAGAAGCGCTTCACCTCCACCATCGCCCGGCGCCTCGATAGCCTGGGCGCGCTGACCCGGGGCGAGCGGCGGACGGCGGGCGCGGGCCTGTTCCGCGCGGAGGACAACCTGGAGAGCCCGTGGGCGCACCGCGCCCTGCAGGCCTTCTACGTCGCCCTGCACTACGGCACCGTCGAGGCGATGAGCCGGGAGCTCTTCGAGCAGAAGACAGGGCTGCGCCTAGTGGACGCGGCGGGCGACCTCAAGAAGGCGGAGGACATGCCGCCGATGAACACCTTCCTCAACCGGCTGCTCGCCCTGCGCATCGCCGACCAGAACGCCCTCTTCGCCGCCTTCGACGCGATCCTGTCGTCCATCCTGGAGCGGGCGCAGGCTTCGGGGCAGCTCGACCGCGGCGTCGAGGACATCGTCGCCGACGACGTGGTGATCGCCGACGAGGAGGTCATCCGCACCGACGCGGTGACCGGCGCCCAGACGCGGCTCCTGCGCTTCCAGGTGCGCACCCGGCGGGAGCTGGTCACGCCCGAACAGGCGCTCAAGGGTGTCGATCCCGAGGCAGTGACTTACGCGGTCAACGCGAAGTCGAGTCGAGCCGCGCTCGTGGTCTGGGGCCTGACCACCACGAACGACGACGACCGGCTGATCCCGGCCGTGCGGCTGATTAGACCGGAGAAGCGGTCGATCGCCCCGCTGAAGGGCTTCGAGGAGTCCGCGTGGGAGCCGGTGGACGAGGCAGCGTGGAGGGCGGCGTGGGAGAGGGAGGTGGGCGAGGCCGATCCGTGGATCGCCCGCGAGCTGGTGCTCATGTCGGGCCTGCTGCTGCCCATCTGGTCGAGCCTGCCCGACAAGGGCGCGGCGGTACGCCGGCTCAAGGCGCCGGATGGTCGGCGGTGGCTCGGCCGATTGCTCGACCCTGCCCAGGTCGCGCCCCTGAAGGTGGCGCTCGGCCTGACCGACACAGCCGCCGCGGTGGGCGACGGGCGTTCGGCCGCCCGGATGATCCTGGACGAGGGCACCTCCCTCGCGCTCGCGGGCGGACTGTGGCTGCGACGCAGCCGGGTCATGGACCGGGCCCGCATCGAGGTGGTCGGCGCGGCCGCCAACCGACCGGCCTTCACGGCCCTCGGCTGCTTCGTTGAGATCGTCGCCTACACGCCGCGCGTGTTCGTGCCCACGGAGCAGCCGGACGTGCTGTCGGCGATCCTGGCCAAGTGGCCGGTGCAGACCCTCCTGCCCCGGGCGGCCTGAGCGGGGTGCGCGAGCGCCGTCCGATCCGCGTCCAGGGTCGGGCGGCGTTCCGGACTGGAGGAGAGAGGAAGGGGCTCGAGGGCGAGCCGGCGGCGATAGGGCCTGTCGCGCTCGGAGGTCGCCCACATGCACCGTCTCGTTCCTCCCCGCCGGGGAGACCCCTCCCCCTGGGGGCTCGTCCAGAACGCCGACGTTTTCGGACCGCACGCCGTCGTCGTGAGCACCGCCTCGCACGGCGGCGTGTGGGTCGCGCCCGTCGCCCTCGCGCGCATCCCCGTCCGATTCCGGACGACGGGATACAGCGGCCAGGGCTGGTTCGAGGAGGACTGCGACTGGTGCATCCCCTACCTCGCCCTCGGCCTCAGCCGCTTCGAGGGCGACTCCGGCCGGTCCGAGCGCCTGCTGGCGGCGGCGCGCGACAGCTTCCGCCGCTGGCACCAGAGCGATCCCGCCGCCATCGAGGCGTCGGCCTCGGACCCGGCGCCGGCTGGGGAGGTGCGACATGGCTGACCGCGTGGACGCCCGGATCAAGCTCGGAGGCCACGTCCCAGCCGACGAGGCGCCGCGCCTGGTGGAGCTGATCCTGCAGGAGGCGCTCGGGCCCGACTGGGACCAGCGGTTCGACGATCCCGACGAGGTGATCGACCACCTCCGAGAGGGGACCGGAGGCGTCGTCCTCTACGGCCAACAGGTCGCCAGCGGCGAGTTCTCGGAGCTGCAGGCCTTCTGCGCTCGCGTGGGCCTGACCTACGTTCTCACCTACGACGGGTTCGGCGGGGAGTGGGGGCCGGGGCGCCGCATCCGCCGGCCCGGCGACGCGGGCGAGGGCCTCACCTGTCCCCTTTCGGAGGACGGCGGGGCGGCCTGCATCTCGGCGGCCATGATCCGCGGGCTCAAGCTCGCTGACGTGCCCGCCATCCTCAGCGTGCTGGAGCGGTTCGACGCGGAGGCGACGCCGCCCCTGACCATCGGGACCTAAGCCCGCGCACGGAGGCATCGGCGCGGGTGGGCGGCGCGGGAGGAGGAAGGAGGGCGGCGGAGCCGCGACGGGTTTCTGGAGGCTGGAGCGAGAGGTTCCGGCCGGCCCGTCGCGGAGCCCGCGATGTCCCCTCCCCTCCCCCGCCCGGCCGACAAGCGCGCCCGGGTCAGCCTCTACCAGGAGATCACCGACCGGATCATCGCCGAGATGGAGGCCGGTTGCGTGCCCTGGGTGCAGCCCTGGGGACGCTCCGACGTCCCCGCCCCCCTGACGCTGCCGCACAACGCCGCGACCGGGCGCCGCTACTCGGGCGTCAACGTGCTGATCCTCTGGGGCGCGGTGGTGGCACGGGGATACGCTCGCCAGGCCTGGCTCACCTTCCGTCAGGCGCAGGCGCTCGGCGGCGCCGTCCGGCGCGGCGAGCGCGGGGTGACCGTCGTCTACGTCGACCGCTTCACTCCCGAGGACGAGCGGCGGCGGGCCCGCGAGAGCGGCGACGACCCGCGCGCGGTGGCCTTTCTCAAGCGGTTCACCGTCTTCTGCGTCGACCAGTGCGACGGCCTGCCGGCCGACCTCGCCACCGCGCCCGCGCCGGTGGCCGAACGCCTGATCCGCCCCGAGGTGGAGGCGCTCATCCGTCGCTCCGGCGCGGACCTGCGCCTCGGCGGCGAGCGGGCGTTCTACGCGCCCGGCGCCGACTACATCCAGCTGCCCCGGCCCGAAACTTTTTTCGAGCCGATCAACTGGCACCGGACCTGCTTGCACGAGCTCGGCCACTGGACCGGCGCTCCGCACCGGCTCGGCCGCGATCTCAGCCACGGTTTCGGCTCAGCCGGCTACGCCCGCGAGGAGCTCGTGGCCGAGATGTGCGCCGCGTTCGCGTGCGCGGCCCTGGGGATCGCGCCCACTGTCCGCCACGCCGACTACATCGGCGAATGGCTGAAGGTCCTGCGCGAGGACGATCGCGCCGTCGTTCGGGCGGCCTCGGCCGCCAGCAAGGCGGCGGACTACTTGCTGGCCTTTCGCCCGGTCGCCGCCGAGGCGGCCGGGGCGGTCGACGTGCGGAAGGCGGCGTGATGGTCCCCTCCCCCGCACTGCAGGACGAGGGCGACGCGATCCGCCTGCGCGTGCTGAGCCTCGGCGCTGGGGTGCAGTCCACCACGCTCGCGCTCATGGCCGCCCACGGCGAGGTCGGGCCCATGCCCGACTGCGCCGTCTTCGCCGACACCGGGTGGGAGCCGCGCGCCGTCTACGACCATCTCGCTTGGCTGATGTCCCCCAACGTACTGCCCTCCCCGTGCACGTGGTGAAGCACCGCGACCTGCGCACCGACCTGCTGCTGGCCGGCGCGGGAGGACGTTGGGCATCAATCCCCGCCTTCACGCGGACCGTGCGACGCGGGGTGGTCGAGGTCGGCAGTGCCCGACCGACTACAAGATCACGCCGATCCGCCGGAAGGTGCGTGCGCTCGCCGGCCTGACGCGCCGCCGCTCCCCCAAGCACGCCGTCGTCGAGCAGTGGATCGGCATCTCGTTCGACGAGGTGATCCGCATGAAGCCGAGCTTCGAGCCCTGGCAGCGGCACCGCTGGCCGCTGGTCGAGCGGCGCATGAAGCGCCGGGACTGCCTGGACTGGCTGCGGCGGCGCGACTACCCCGAGCCGCCCAAGAGCAGCTGCATCGGCTGTCCCTTCCACTCCGACGCGCTCTGGCGCCAGCTCCGGCGTGACGATCCAGAGGCCTGGGCGGACGCCGTCCTAGTTGACGGCGCCATCCGCACGGGCGTGCGCGGCACCCGCGGCGAGATGTTCCTCCACCGCTCCGCGCTGCCGCTCGGCGAGGTGGACCTCTCCACCGCGGCCGACCGCGGCCAGGCCGACCTCTTCGGTAACGAGTGCACGGGCCTGTGCGGGGTGTAGGACGAAGCGCCCTAGGGCTCAGCGGAGCGCGATCTCCAGGTCGTCCAGGGTCGCCGCCAACTCCGCCCGGCGGTCCAGCAAGGGCGACGTGGAGGCCGTCTCCAGAGCGCCCAGCGCGCGATCGTAGACCGCCAGGCAGCGTTCCTTGTTCAGCCGCGAGGGGTAGAGCACGCCGTCCGGTCGGTCGGGGTGGGCGTGGAAGGCCGCCGACCAGGTCCGCGCCAGCGTCTGGTCGCGCGCGCCCGCCACGTCGGAGGGCACGCCCATCCGCAGCGGCCCGTCACCCGTCAGATCGACCAAGCGCAGCGGCGCGCGTAGGCGCACCTCGGCCAGGGCGCGTCCAGTGATCTCAGCCATGTCGATCACGCAGTCGGCGCCGCGCCCGTCGGCGCGGTCGCGCAGCACCGTCTCGACGAACGCCGCCTTGGCGCTGGCGGCGAGGTAGACCACGCCGAAGGCCGCGCCCGTCGGGTCGCTGAAGCGGCTCAGGCTCGCGCCCCAGCCCAGAGAGTCGGGATGGCGGCGGTCGTAGAGCCGGCGCCAGACCTGGCCGGCGGGAACCGTCGCCAGCACCAGCGGGCGCGCGGCCAGGTTCGCGCCCGGCCGGGCTCGCGTCGCCATGCTAGGCGAAGACGCCGGCGACCTGGTTGCGGGCGGTCCCGAGCACCGCCTCCACCTGCCCCGCCTTGAGCGCGTCCAGCGCCGTGCCGCCGCCGAGCTCGGCGTGGGCGGTCCGCAGGAAGCGGTGGACCGTCCAGGGCTGGTCGCCGAGCGCCTCGAAGAGACGCGCCAGCCCAGGCAGGGGCAGCCCCTCGTCGGTGACCTGCCAGCGCGGGTAGCGCACGCCCCGGGTCGCGCCCTCCAGGCCCAGCACCTCGTGTCGCCGGCGCTTGGCGTTGACGGTCTCGTGCGAGGCGCCGATCAGCGCGCCGAAGTCGCGCCCGGTCAGCATGTCCTCCCCTTTAAGCACCTGGGCGACCTTCGCCTCGCCGCGGCCGCGCGCGGCGGCCAGCGCCGCCTCCAGCGGGTCGGCGGAGGCCGATGGGGCGGGCGTGGTCGCGGCGGCCCCGTCCGGCGACACCTGAACCGTCAAGCTCACCTCGCGGCCCTCCCGCTCGGCTCGGGCGAGCGCGTCGGCGTAGTCCGCGAGGAGCCGGCCGATCGGGCCGGCCTTGTCCGCGAGGCGGCGGTAGCTGGGGACGGGCACCAGGACCTCGGTGACCTCCCCTTCTTCCCGCCGGCGCGCGCGATCAGCCTCCGCCCGCACGACGATGCGCTTGGCGCTGGCGTGCCTCGCCGGCGCGGGCCGCTTCTCCCGATGCACTTCGGCCATGGCGTCCTCCATCGCCAGATGTGAGGCGACGGACCTCGTTCGTCAACTCCGTCAGGCCTGTCAGGTTCGTGGTTGGCTCAGCCGCATCGGGCGGTGAGCGCTGGTCAGAAAGCGCCGCGGCTCGGGCAGGCCGCCTTGATCACCTGCAGGGCGTGCGCCTCACGGTCCGCCAGGCTGGTCGGCGTGGTTGAGATGTAGACGCCCTGCACGGTCAGGCCGGAGAGCTGGTCGCGCACCGGGCCGAACACCTTGATCCCCCGGTCCAACGGGTTGTGGCCGAGCTCGAGCACCCGTCGCCAATCGATAACCCAGAGCTTCTCCCCCGTGCGGACCTGCGACAGGCAGTCTCCGCCGCTCCAGCTCGCCACCCGGCCGGCGCTCGGCTGTGCGACGCCGTCGACGATGATCCGCACCTCGGTGTTGCGCGGCGCCGTGTCAGCCAGGAAGGCGTGGGCGGCCGCAGCATCAGGCGTCGGCTCAGCCTGGGCGGCGCTGGAGGCCGCACCCGCGAGCAGGGCTGCGGCGATCAGCCGGGCGGGAGTGTGGAACGGCATAGGGGTCTCCGAAGATGCGGGTCTCGCAAGGGGCTAAGAGCCCTGCATCAGCGCGTCCGTGCGCTCCCGCAGGCTCTTCTCGAGGCAGGCCTTGTCGGCGCCGCAGCGCTTGCGCTCCAGGATCCAACGCTTCTGGTCGTCGGCCCCGCCGCCGTCCGCCGCGGCCTGCTTGTAGGCGGCCGCCACGCTTCGATCCCAAGCGGCCAGGTCGGGGTCGCCGCAGATGGCGCGTTCCGTCGGCGAGGTCGCACGGGCGCAGGCGAAGCTCGGGATCGGCGCCGCACGATCCGACCGGGCCAGTACCAGGGCGATCTCGTCGGAAAGCGTGACCAATGGCAAGGCAGAGCTGGTGGCGGATCAGATCACGCTTCACTTGCCGCCTCCGTACCCTCAGAGCTTGTCAGACGCAGCTGCGTAGCAAGTGTGTCCTCGTACGAGGCTCAAGTGACGAAGGAGGTTACAGAGTGGCTATAACTTAGCGTCAGCGTGAAACCTATACTAGCACTAGGCTCGGTTAGTTATGAGGCCATTTGTAGGGGCAATCACTTTGCTCCAATACCCTCTGATGTGCCGCAATCAGACCTTCGGAGACTGCAGGCAATTACGGTTCCTGTAATTACCCGACCTGTCGCACCCGCAAGCACTTCGATTTATCGAACTCAGTCCTTATTGGTAAGAGAGGCTCGACTTCCTCCCTTCTCCAGGGCTTGGCATCCACGAGCTAGAGGAACAGCACGCCTCTTGACGAAGGCGACGCTGTTAACCAACGATCCCTCACGCGGGCGGGCCCGCCGCCTGCGGCGGCTACGGACAGGGTGGGGCGCGACGATCCCCGATCCTGTCACAGGGAACCCCGGTTATCGCGTCAAGGGCACGCTGCGCTCTCCGGCCCTTGACCCGCCGGGACCCCGTGACCGGAGCGGTCATCGTCGCTCAACCCGAGCGGCGGATCTCCACGGGAGCATCCCATGACCGGCATCAGCTTCGACTCCTTCTCCTCAGACTTCATCCGCGGCTCGAGCGCGCAGGCGAACGCCCTGGCGGATGCGCTTGTCCAAGACGGGCGGCGCATGCCCGGCGAAGAGCAGCTGCGCGACTTCGGCTACGCCATCCTCAATGAGACCCTGGACCTCCTCGCGGATAGCCCCCTGGAGGACTTCACCACGACCATCGCGGAAGGGCTGATCGGCGGGCTGCACTCGGTGGCCCAGCGGCTGCAGCGGGACGCCGACAAGGCGCGGGACGGGCTCAAGCGGCTGGTGCGCGACTTCGACGGGAGCGAGGTGGCCGACACCGAGCTGCAGGAACACCTGGCGCAGGCGCGGCGGGCGGACGAGGCGGCGCAGGCGTTGGAAACGGCGCGGGACGGGGCGGCGGCGGCTTACACCGCGGCGACCGGCGAGGTCTGGTCGCCTTGGCGGGGCAGCGTGCGGGCCTCGCGCACGACCGCGGCGCAGATCGAGGCGCGCGATGCTCTGCGGGCGGCCAAGGCGCGCAAGCAGGGGGCGGCGGACGCGGGCAAGGCGGTGGTCGCCTTCCGCGGCTCGCCCGCGGCGGACACCGCCGAGGACGCCCAGCGCATCTTCGACGCCCTGAACTGGGCGCAGGCGCAGTGGCCCGACATGGCGCTGGCCACGACCGGGGCGAAGGGAGCCGAGAAGCTGGCGATCAAGTGGGCCAAGCAGAAGAACGTGACCCTGGTGCTGGCCAAGGCCGACTTCGATTGGCACGGTCGCGCGGCGCCGTTCAGGGCCAACGACGAGATGCTCGAGCTTGAGCCGGTGTGCGTGTTCACGTTGGCGACCTCGCTCAACGCCGGGCGCGCCGAGGGTGGGCAGGGTTTCGGGCCCGCCTTAAACCTGGCGCAGAAGGCGGGAGAGCGCGGCTTTCGGCACATTCCGGTGCGGACCCGGCCCTAAAGCCGGGTTGCGGCGGCCTTCGGGCCGCCGCGCGCTCGCGGCTGGCGCGAGCGCGCAAGCGTGTGGGTTCGACGGACGCGGCGGAATAGGGCACGGACGCCCCGGATGCAGGCGGCAGCTCCAGACGCACGAGGCCTCTCCCCCGCCCTGGTCGGCCTCTCTCCCTGAAGGCCCCGCCAAGCTCACGGCTGCGGCTCATCCATCCGGCTCGCGAGCTCGACATCCAGCGACGGGGTTCGACTCCCCTCACCCCGCCGTCACGCCACCTGATCCGCTTCGAAGGTCCGGGCTCACCGCTCATTCGAGCGAGCCTGGGCCGGGTCCGTCCGGCCCCAAGGCGACCTCGCAGGCGAGGCGTCGCCGACGGACCCTCCGGGCTTCCTCCGCTGCGCTGCGTGCAGCCCGGTCTCCCCCGGCCCCGGCCTTGGGGCTGGCCCTCTCCCCGTCCCGTCGGGTCGCGCGATCACGGATGAGCCCGCGGATCCGCGAGAGTGGAGACGGTGGATGGCCAACGAAGCGATGGCGCAGGCGGTCCTGGACCACGCGCACCAGCTCTACGACGTAGGCGCCTGGTACGTGGTGGCCGAGTGCTGGGACCTCTGGTCGGTGCTCAAGGAGCTGGACCGCCAGGAAGACCGGAGCCAGACCCCCTTCGAGCTGGACAGCGGCGCCTTCGCTCACTTCGCGCGGCTGATCGGGCGGGGACGCACCCTGCACTGAGGGGGCGCCGGCGGCCGCCTCGGCGGCCGCCGATCATCGACGGGACAAGGGTGGGAGGTCTAGGCGAAGGGGTCGGACGGTCGCCGCTCGTGGCGCAGACGAGAGCGTCGGGCCTGATCGCCACCACAACGAGGCGACCGGGGCGGGGTGTTGCGGCCGCACGTCCGCGACGCGTCGGTATGGGGCGTCTGACTTGGGCCGGCGCGGCGCGGTCACGGTGGAGGCGCCCTCCCCTCCCCCGGTCGGCGATGCGAGCTTGGCGATGCGCCATGACGGAGACGACGCGCTCGAGAGCTTGGCGCGAGCGAGCCGGCGGTGCGGGCGGCTAGCAACGGCGCGGAGGTCGTGCGCTTCGGCTCCGCCTCGGTAAAGCTGGTCGCCGCGAGAGCCCTGACCAGCGTCCGTCGAGGTCGAGCGGCGGCGGCGGCGAAGGGTGAAAAGCGCGTCGGCCCTGACCAGCGTCAGCCCACCGTCCAGTCGGCGCCCGGGGCGGTCGCGGTTCCTGCGCGATCCAACACGGCGAAGCTGGGCCGGGCCGCTTCGGGACCAAGTCGACCTCGCAAGCGAGGCGCCCGGGCCGGACCCTCCGGCCTTCCTCCGCTGCGCTGCGTGCAGGCCGGTCTCCACCCCGGTCGGACTGGGCGCCGGCGCTCAAGCCCGTCCTTCCAGCTCGCGTGATCGCGGCAGGGACCGCGGGCCGCCCGGGCTCCTCCGGGCGGAAGATGGAGAACGACGATGCTCAACAAGGTCCAACTCATCGGCTTCACCGGCTCCGAGGCCGAGTTCCGCACCACGGCGGGCGGCAAGAAGGTGGCGGTGCTGCGCGTGGCGACCAACCGCTACACCAAGAAGGGCGGCGAGAGGCGGGACTACACGACCTGGCACACCGTCGAGGTCTGGAGCGCCGGGACCGTCAAGTGGCTCGAGGGCCGCAATCTCCCGAAGGGCTCCAAGGTCTTCGTTGAAGGCGAGATCCGGCACGACCGGTTCACCGACGCCCAAGGGGTGGAGCGCTTCTTCTCTAAGGTGGTGGTCGCCACCCCGCAGCACGAGCTCAAGTCCCTCGACCGGCCCGAGCAGAACGAGGTGAACGACGCCGCCTGACCGCCCCGCCCCGCCCGGCGCTCCCCGGGCGGGGCCCCTTCCTCACTCGGCCCTAGCTAGTAGCTACCAGCAAGCTTCCCGGTGTAGGGCTGCACGACGAATCCTCGTAGCCGACTCGATTCCTCCTCGATATGCTGGACTGCAACGGCGCCCGGGCGCAAACTATGGTGGTAGCTTCCAAGTAGCTTCCCGAAAGCACGCGTCCAACAAGCTACTTGGAAGCTTTTGGTAACCTTTTCGAAAGCTTCCCGGACGCTAGCTAGAAGCGGGCGCTCGAGCGCAGCAGGCGGCGTCGGTGCTCTGGAGGTGCGATTTCCAGGACGCCCGCCTCGACAGAGAGGAGACGCGATGCCGACGATCGCCTTCATTTCCCCCAAGGGCGGGGTGGGTAAGACCACGGCGGCCACGATCCTGGCCACGCAGCTGGCGCGCCGGGCCGAGGTGATCATGATCGACGCCGACCCCAACCAGCCCGTCCAATCCTGGGCGAAGCTCGCCGGCACGCCCGAGCGCCTGTCCGTCGTCACCGACGTCAGCCAGGAGACCATCCTGGACCAGGTGGACGAGGCGGCTACGCGCGCGCCCTTCGTGATCGTCGATTGCGAGGGGACGTCGTCACTGACCGTGGCGTACGCCATCAGCGTCGCCGACCTTGTCATCGTGCCCACCCAGGGCTCCCAGCTCGACGCCAAAGAGGCGGCGCGGGCGCTCTCCCTGGTGAAGAAGCAGGAACGCACCGCCCGCCGCAGCATCCCGCACGCGGTGTTGCTGACGCGCACGTCCGTCGTGGTCCGCTCGCGCAGCTTGGCGCACGTCCAGGCCGAGCTCACCAAGCATGGGGTGCGGATGTTTGAGTCAGAACTGAACGAGCGCGAGGCCTTCCGCGCGATGTTCTCGTTCGGCGGTGCGCTTGAGACGCTGGATCCAGCCGCAGTGCGCAACATCGACAAGGCGGTCGCCAACGCCCGGGCGTTCGCCGGCGAGGTGCTGGCGGTGCTGCGGGAAACGCCGACCGCCGTCGAGGACAGGGGAGGGCGCGCGGCATGAGCGGGCGCGCCTCCATTTTCGAGAACGACGACGACGAGTTGGACGTAGGCGACTTCCGGCCCGCGTCAGCGCCCCGTCCCCGCGACGGGGAAGACCTGGCCGCCGTGCGGCGGACCGCGGCCGCGAAGGGCTTCGTCAGCCGCGAGGCCATTCCGAACGGTCCGGCGGCGCCCCCGGCCGCCGTGCGGCCACCCGCGCCACCCGCGGTTCCTGCACCGCCGGCCGAGACGAGCCCGCAGGACACGCGGCTGCGACGCCGCCGCACGGGGCGGGACAAGCAGATCAATCTCAAGATCACCGAGGCCTGCTCGAACCGCTTCTATGCGCTCGCCGACTCTAACGGTTGGGGTCTGGGCGAGACGCTGGAACGCGCCGTGGCCGCCCTGGAACTCGAGCTGCAGGCGGACGCGCGCCGATGACCCAGCGCCAGGATCCGCACCCGCTGCGCGACTTCTTCGTCGGCGATCTCGTCGATTATGCACCCAAAGACAGCCGTGACATGATGGAACGGCCGTTCTTCTCGCTCGCAAAACGCAAGCGGAACGTGCCGATCGAGTACGAGAGCGAGGACAAGTCCGTCTACGTAAAGGTGACGCCGAACCCGCTGCACGGGATGGCCACCATCTGGGACGCCGACATCCTGATCTGGTGCATCTCCAAGATCATGGCGGACATCGACAAGGGCCGGAACGACGTCGATCGCACGATCTACACCACGCCCTATGAGATCCTGAAGGGCATCGCCCGGGGCACGAGCGGAGCTGACTACCGCGACCTCATGAACGCGCTGCGCAGGCTCCGCAACACCGAGGTGGAGACCAACATACGGCCGGTCGGGAAGCGGAAGTATGCAGTGTTCAAGTGGATCGAGGACACCGAAGGGGAGGGGGCCGACTCCCTCAATCCCAGCCAGCTGAAGTCGATCTCCCTCACCATCCCGCGGTGGCTGTTCAACGGCCTCAAGATGTCCGGCGGCGTGCTCACCCTGGACCGGGAATACTTCTTGATGACGAGCGGCGTTGAGCGCGCGGTGTACCGCATCGCGCGCAAGCACGCGGGCGCGCAGGAGCAGGGCTGGACGGCCAAGGTGAAGACGCTGCAGCAGAAGACCGGAAGCGAGGAAGCGCCGCGCAACTTCGCCCTGCGGATGCGTCGGATCGCGGCCAAGGAAGGCACCGAGGAGCAGCTTCCACGCTACCGCATGACCATGACCAAGACGGTCGACGGGAGCGAAGCGGTGCACTTCGTGGACCGCGCGATCGGCGACATGGCGGCGCTCGTGAAGCAGGAGCGAGCCCGCGACGCGCGCTTGGCGAGGATCGCGCAGGAGGATGCGCGAGCGGCGGACATCGATGCGGGAAAACGGCCGCGACAACTGACGCTTGAGGGGTTGGACGAACCTAAACCGGCAGCTCGCCGGCGTCGCTGAGGACCGCTTAGAGCTGCTTCAGGCGCGTGTTTTCGGGTGCAGGCGCGCTCACGCACACCTCTTTGGTCCCCGAAAACCTGCGTTCGATGGGGCGTGGTGGGCCACGATTCCGACATGGAGTCCACGCTCCGGCCGCTCCACGCTCGACGATCGCCGCATAGCGACCTCCGACGGGGCCCTCACGTCGCCCAGATCACGTGGTTTCAGGTGCAGGCGGTCGCTCCTGTATTGGCGTGGTTTCGGGTGCAGCGGGTGCCGCGAACCGCACGTGGTTTCGAGTGCGCCCAGGCGAACAACCGGCGTTGTGGGATCAGGTGCAGCGGACGGGCGCTCCTGGCGTGGTTTCAGGTGCAGGAGCACACGTGGTTTCGGGTGCGGGAGGCCACGTGGCATCAGATGCACGCTGTGTCGTGGCTTCAGATGCGGGCCAGCGCACCCGTGATCGCGTGGTTACGAATGCACGGCCGCCCGTGGTAACGGGTGCGGCGCTTTCGTGTGAACGAATGCAAACGCACGTGGTATCAAAAGCGTGGCCTTCAGCGAACCCGTTGATATACAGGTGGAAAACAGCCTCACTTCGCCGCTTAACGTTCTAACTTTACTACTCTAACAGAGTCACTTCTAACGACTGACAGCTGTGGAAAAGTCCGACGTCGCAGCACTCTTGCACCGCCTCTTAGGGGCTCCGCCCCCGCCGGCTCCCTCGCTCCGCTCGGCCCGAACCGCTACGCGGTCCTCCCACCCCGCATCCCCCAATCCCGCCCAACACCAAAATCAAAAATCACGCAAAATGAACTGCACGACGGTCGCATTGCCTTCAAAAAAGGCAGGGTTTTCGGTCGGCGCGAAGACGGAGGGGTCGGCGAGCGTGAAACGGGCGCTGGGGCGGGTCCTGGAAGACTTGGAGCCCTATCGCGCCGTTTTCCGAGGTGCGGGGGAGGGGTGGACGTGAAGGGACGTCCACGGCGCGGTTTCGGGCGCCGTGCTCGATGGTGCGTGGTCTCGGCGCGACCAGGGCGGCGCCCTGACCGCGCGAACGTCGGGGTGGCTCAACGATCGTGGCCGATCGCCGGACTTCTGCTCGCGGCGGGGGCCGCCCTGACAGCGGCCCTGGGCGACGGGGCGCAGGTCCTGGTCAACGTCACCGCCAGCGAACCTCCGGGCGTCTATCTCCAAACGACGGGAGGGGTGGCCCGCGGCCGCCTCGTCGCTTTCGCCCCGCCGGTCGTGTCGGCGCAGGTGGAGGATGGCCGCCTGACCCGGTTCCACAGTTTCCTGAAGGAGGTCGCGGCGGTCGGCGGAGACAAGGTCTGCTCGGATGGCCGCACAGCCAGGGCTGCAGCGGGGCCGAAAGCGCCTGTCGCTCAGAACGACGGTCGCGGTCGTCCTCTTCCACACTGGTTGGGCTGTCGCCGTCTCGAAGCCGGGGAGGTGTTCGTGATGTCGACACGGGTCCGCAACAGCTTCGACAGCCGCTACTTCGGCCCGATCCCGCTGCGTTCTGTGATCGGGGTCTACCGCCCTCTTTGGACGCACCCATGATGCTAAACGCCGCCGCGGCGCTGGCCGTCGCCGCGATCGTCGGGGCCGCGCCTCTTGTTTTGAGCGCAGATGACCGCGACGCGCTGACGCGCGTCGCGGTCGCCGAAGCCGGCAACCAGGGCGACAGCGGCGTCGCCGCGGTGGTGCAAACCATCCTGAACCGCGTGGCTTCGGGCGGCTGGGGCGCCACCGTCCAGGCCGTCGTCGACGCGCCCCACCAGTTCGAGCCGGTCATGCGTGCAGGCGGCGACTGGCGTCGCCTACCGCACCCTACGGCCACGCAGAGGATCCGTGTGAAGACCATCCTCACGCTCATCGCCGACGGACGCATGCCGGACTTCATCGGCGGCGCGCTCTACTTCCAGAACCCGCGAGTCGTGGCCTCGCGGGTCGCGGCCGGCACCGTCAGCCCCGGCCTGCTCGACTTCGGCGCCCGCACGCCCTCGGCCGTCGTGGGTGACCACGCCTTCTACGTCGGCTCCAGGAGGCCGGTACGCGAGAGCCAGGTGCAGGCGCCCGATGCCATCTTCGTCGCGCGGCCACCTCCCGGAGCGTCACCGGCATCAGCGCCGCCGCCATTGTCAGCAACTCAGCCGGCGTCGGACGAGCGCGGCCTCTTCATCCTCGTGGACGGCCGGATGGCGCAGGACGCGAGCGGGTCTCCGTCGGCGCGCTGACAGGCTCGAGGCGCACGGTCAAGCCCTTGTAGTCGGCGTGGACCTGCGCGCCGCGGACGGTCGTGGGGCGCCCCGCCGCCGGGATCAAAGCGTCGAAGTCGGGTAGGGGAGGGGACGCCGAACTAGGCTCTCCCGCCTCGCGGACCGGCTGCAGATCGATCCCGAACGCTTCCAAGATGGCGAGGCGATCCTGGGGCCGCTCGACGCGCCGGTCGAGGATGTCCCGGAACCGTGTCAGGAGCTCGCCGTCGCCTCCGTCGCGCGCCTCGGCGAAAAGCGCGCCGCCGAGCACGATCTTGGCCCGGGTCTCCCGCTTTCGATTGAGCTTGGAGAGCACCGCCTCCAGACGCTCGACCCGTGCCTTCAGCACCTCCAGCCGCCGTTCCGGATCCTCGATCTTCTCCAGCGGAGTGACCGCGCCGTGTCGGTTGCGCGGGAGAGAGCCGGTCAGGGAGGCGATGTCCTGGCGCGCGCGCCACTCGCGTTCGACCAGCTGCACGGTCAGCCGGCTCAGGCGTTTGCGACGCTGATCCTCCGTCTCGCGGTCCTGGCGGCGTCGGGGCTCGCTTCCGATGGGCGGCAGGCTGAGCGGCCGGTCGTGGCTGGCGGGCATACCGCGGGACTCCAACGAGGCCGAGAATCCTGACAGGGTGGATGCAAGGAATTACGGCCTGAGTTGACAATGGCGCAGTTACAGGTTGACTTGCAACCTCTGCGGTCGGGAGATCCCGGCACCCCTCAATCCGCGCGCTTCCGCGCGGTCGATCCAAGGGGCGAGCCCCTTAGCGATCCAGGCGGCGGGCACGCCGCCGAGAGAAGGAAGGTCGGCTGGGCCGATGGCGCTCTACCGTCTCGAGGTGCAGGGCATCCAACGCGCACATGGCCGGTCCGCCGTGGCGGCTGCGGCGTATCGTTCCGGCGCTGCCCTGTACGACCAGCGGCTCGAGATGGCGTTCGACTACACGGCGCGGGGCGGCGTCGAGCACACGGAGATCATGGCGCCGGACGGGGCCCCCGAGCACCTGCACGAGCGGCAGGCGCTCTGGAACGCCGCCGAGCTGGCCGACAAGCGCTCGGACTCCCGACCGGCCCGCGACCTGCTGCTCGCGCTGCCGCACGAGCTCGATGCGGACCAGCGGCTGGAGCTGGTTCGCGCCTTCGTCGCCGAGCACGTCGTCGCGCGCGGCATGATCGCCGACATCGCCCTCCACGCCCCGGACAAACACGGCGACCAGCGCAACCACCACGCCCACATCATGGTGACCACGCGGGAGGTCACGCCCGAGGGCTTCGGGCGCAAGGTCGAGGCCTGGACCAAGCCGCAGCTCGTGCGCGACTGGCGCGAAGGCTGGGCCGAGGTCCAGAACACGCACCTGCAGCGGGCGCTCGGACGCGAAGCGCCGCAGGTGAGCGCCAGGAGCCTGGCCGACCGGGGCGTGGAGCGGGATCCGACGCTCCACCTCGGCCCGGCGGCGTCCGCCATGGAGCGGCGAGGGGAGAGGTCGGATCGTGGCGACGTCAATCGCGCGATCCTGGAAGGCGCCAGCGGCCGTGAGCGGCTGGAACGCGACCTCGGCCACGCCGAGGACGAAGTGGTCGGCCGCGCACCGAAAGCGGCGCGTGGGACGCAGGCGCTCGCCGACGAGTTCGAACGGCTTCACGGCGACCTCCTGCGCGAACACGCGGGGCTCGCGAAGGCGCGGGACGCCATCGTGGTTTCGGGTGCGGCGGGCGGGCGCGCCGTGGCCGCCGACGTGCTCGCGCCGGCGCGCCAGGAGGAGCGCGTCGCCAAGGCCCGGCTGGACCGCGTGGAAGGGCGGGTCGGCGCGGTGCGGACCCGCCGCAACACGCTCGCGCGCTGGATCGCCAGTCCGGCGCGCATGATCTGGGCCAAGCACGCCGAGCTGAACGCCATCGCCACCGCGCGGGCGGAGCATCGGCTGGCCTCCGCGCGGCTCACCGCGCGCCGGACGTGGCTGCGGTCCGAGGCGGGCCGCACCTACGTCGCCCAGAGGGTGGAGCCCGCAGCCCTGAGCGCCCAGGACGCCTATCGGCAAAGGCGCACGCTGGAGCGCCGCATGAAGCGGATCGCCAAGCGCGCGGAGGCGGTCGAGAACGTCCGGGTGAAGGCGCTGATCGCGCGCGAGCTCGGCCACCACAGTCTGGAGGCGCCGACCCGGACCGTGGGCGTGACGCAACTCGTGCGGGCGATGGACGCCTCGACGCTGGCCGCCATCCGCCAGCACCCGGTCGAAGCGCAGCGCCGTGCCTACGACCAGGTGAAGAGCCGGCAGCGGGTGCGTTCGCGGGGGCCGGCGCCGGAACTCTAGCCGGACAGCCTTCAAGGCGCCTCGCCCCGCTGCGGAGGGGCGGCCCGGAGCCGCCCGGCGTAGGAACCCGTCGGCGGCCTGCGGCGCTGGCGCAGCCGCCATCCATCGGCCGCCCTGCGCCGGGGCGTGCGACCTCGCCGACCGAGGCCTGAGCGGCCGCCGCGGAGAAGATGGTCGCCTGACGGCTGCGAGACTTCGTCGAGGTCGCGGCCCCTTCGAATGCGAGGCGCCCGGGAGCTGACCCGAACATCGCCCGCAGGTTTGCGGGTTGTCGCGCCGGCTGCGCGGGGGCTCGGTGGCCGGGGAGGTCGGTCATGGTGACGAAACCGGTGCGCGTGCTCGCCGCCGCAACGGCCCTGGTCAGCGCCGCGGGCGCGATGGCGACGCAGATCGTGGCGGCGGGGTTCCGCTATCCCGTCCAGTTCGGCCCCGGCCTGGTCGACGTGGCGCGCCAGCGGCTCTACGCGCCGTGGAGCTTCCTGGACTGGTACGCCCGCTACCAGCCGACTTACCCGCACGCCTTCGACGGCGCCGCCCTGGCGGGTTTCGCGGTGCTCGCCGCGCCGTCCCTTCTGCTGATCGCGCAGGCTCGCCGCGGTCGTCCGACGCCGTCCGCCTTCGGCGAGGGCGCCTGGGCGCGGTTGGCCGACGTGCGGCGCGCGGGCTTCGTGCGCGCCGACGGCGCGCCCGCCGGGCGCGTGCTCGGCCGCTTCGAGGGCAAGCTCCTCACCTACCAGGGCGTCGAGCACGGGATCATCGTCGCCCCGTCCCGCTCGGGCAAAGGCGCGGGGCACGTCGTTCCGACCGCCTGCGCCTGGGCGCAGAGCGCGATGATCTACGACCGCAAGGGCGAACTCTGGCACATCACGGCCGACCATCGCCGGCGCTTTAGCCACACCTTCTACTTCGCGCCGACCGACCCGAACACGGCTCGCTGGAACCCGCTGTTTGAGGTCCGCAAAGGGCCGCTGGAAATCGCCGACATCCAAAACCTGGTCGGCATCCTCGTGGACCCGCTCGGGGCCAAGCAGGGCGCCCTGGACTTTTGGGACAAGAGCGCGAAGGCCTTCTTCGTCGCCGTCATCCTGCACGTCCTCTACTCGGCCCCCGACGACAAGAAGAACCTGACAAATGTCCGCCAGCTGCTGATGGACATCCAGCCCACGCTGGACGCCATGCTCACCGTCCAGCACCGGCGCCGGCCGGACTTCTCGGCGTCGGACGGCCTCGCGCGCGACGGCGCCGGCCGGCCCATCCCGGAGGTGCATCCGGAGGTGTGGATGGGGGCGACAGCGTTCCGCGGCATGGACGACCGGGTCAGCTCCAACGTGCTGTCGACGGCGCAGACGGCGCTGGAGCTCTTCGCCGATCCCCTGGTGGCTCGGGCCACGAGCTGGTCGGACTTCTGCCTGGGCGACCTCGTCTGCGCCGAGGCGCCGGTGTCCTTCTACCTGATCACGCCGCAGGCCCACGCCGACCGACTGGCCTTCCTCGTGCGCGTCATGCTGCGCGCGACCTTCAACAGCCTGATGGAGGACGCCCACGAGGACAGCCGCGGCCGGCCCAAGAAGCACCACCTCCTGCTGCTGCTCGACGAATTCCCCAAGCTCGGCGCCCTGCCCTTCATCGAGAACGGGCTCGGCGAGATGGCGGGCTACGGTTTGACCGCGCATCTGGTCTGCCAAAGCTTCAATGACGTCTACAAGGCCTACGGCCAGAACACATCGCTGTTCGACAACATGCACGTCACCTGCTGCTTCGCCACCTCGGAACCGAACAGCATTCGCGGCATCGTCGCGCGCGCCGGGCGGGCGACGGAGATGCGCGAGAGCTTCAGCGCGCCCTCGACCCTCTTCGGCCGCGCCCACTTCAGCCGGTCGCTGAGCGAGCAGCGGCGCGAGATCCTGTCGGAGAACGACGTGCGCGAGCTGCCCGCGACCAAGCAGCTGTTGTTCGTCAACAACACCAAGCCGATCCTGGCGGACAAGCTTCGCTACTATGAGGACCCCTGGTTCAAGAAGGTCACGACCGACTACTTTCACGGCAAGCGGGCGACGGTGCGCCAGACGCCGGAGCACCTGGACGTGCCCGGCCGGCCGCAGATCGACTGGATCGGCGTGCGCCCCGCGGGAGAGGCACCGCGGGCGGCTACGGCGGCCGACGCGGCGAGGGCGGACGCGCCGGCTCCGGCCGGTCGGGCGCTTGATGCGGACGAGGCGCCGGACGACGGCTTCGAGGCGGCGATGCGGCCCCTGGCCAAGGCGCGCGTCTGATGCCGCAGGCGCACCCCCAAGTCGTGGACCGGAAGGCGGCGGCGCTGCGCCAGGCCATGGGTCCGGTGATCGCCGCCGCGCTGGCCGAGCCGAAGGTGGTGGAAGTGATGGTCAACCCGGACGGCAAGATCTGGGTGGACCGGGTGGGTGAGGGGAGGCGCGACTCCGGGCAGGTCCTCGGCGCCGCGGACGCCGAGCGCATCCTGCGCCTCCTGGCCGACCACAGCGGCGAGGTGGTCACCCGCGACCGCCCGCGGGTGAGCGCGACCCTGCCGGTGACGGGCGACCGCTTCCAAGGCCAGTTCATGCCGCTGGTGACGGCGCCGACCTTCGCCATCCGCAAGCGGCCGGAGCTGGTCTTCACGCTCGACGACTACCTGCGGGACGGCGCGGTCACCGAGGCCCAGGCGCGCGAGATCCGCACGGGGCTCGCCCTGCGGGAGAACCTCCTGATCGCGGGCGGGACGGGGAGTGGCAAGACGACCCTGGCCAACGCCATTCTGGCCGAGACCGCCTTCGCCCAGGACCGGGTCGTGCTGATCGAGGACACCGCGGAGCTGCAGTGCTCGGCGGCCGACACGGTGGCGCTCCTGACCAAACGCAGCGAGCCCGTGGTCACCATGACCGACCTAGTACGCGATACCCTGCGCCTGCGACCGGACCGCATCGTGATCGGCGAGGTCCGCGACGGCTCCGCGCTCGACCTGCTCAAGGCCTGGAACACCGGCCACCCCGGCGGGCTGGCCACCATCCACGCCAACAGCGCGGACGAGGCGCTCACCCGGCTGGAGGACCTCATCGGCGAGGTGACCGCCCGCATCCCGCACCGGGCCATCGCGCAAGCCGTGAACCTCATCCTCTACATCGAGCGGACCTCGACCGGCCGCCGGCTGACGGCAGTGCGGCGCGTCGTCGGGCTTGGCGCCGAGGGCTACAGACTGGTCGATGCGGCGACGGTGGACAGAGCGGCGCTTTGAAGGCGCCGAGTTCAGGCGCTCGACGTCGGGCGCCCTCGTCAACCGCGCCGGAGGCGGGCATAGTCGGGGCGCGTTGTGCGGTGTGGAAGCTGCTCGCCGCCGCGCTCCGGCGCGTCCTAAGGGCTCCGGCCATGAGGCCGGGTCGCCCGCTGAATGAAAGAGCTGTCCCGCGGGCTCGCGTCCGCAGGTCGGTGAATAGGCGGGCGCTGTCCTTAGGCAGCGCTTCCATCGGCCCGGTGACCCCGAGCCAAGCGAGGAGGTGCGCTTGGACTCCGAGTTGATGAAGGCCGGAACGAACGCCGTAGACCGCCACGTCGGAGCGGCGATCTCCGTCCGCCGAGAGGCGGTTGGGCTGACAGTCGACGATTTGGCCTCGGCGCTGGCGGTCACGCCCCAGCAGTTGCAACGGTACGAGTCGGGGGAGACGCGCGTCTCCGCCTCGCGGCTCTTCGACATCTCCCAGCGGCTGGGCGCTCCGGTGGCCGACTTATTCCGTGAGCTGTCGACGGGCGAGCCGGACGGCGATCCCTCGCCGGTTGTCGAGCTCGTCCGCCTCGTCTCTAGCCTATCGAGCCGCCGCCAGCAGATGGTCCTCGACATGGCGCGAAGTATCGCGCGGGCGCAGCTGGTGGACTGACGACGGCGGCGTCACGGGTCGGCGAGTTCGATCCACGCGGGGGCGTGATCGCTCGCGTCCCTGAGGCCGCGGACGTCCCGATCGACGCCGCCGTCCTCGAGGCGAGGCAGCAGGGCCGGCGAGACGAGCAGATGGTCGAGGGGCAGGCCGGCGTCGGCAGGCGTCCGAGCGTTCGTACGCTGTGACGAACGGTTCCGGCCGGCAGCGCCTGGTGGCCGTCGACGGCGCCGACGGCCTGTGGCTGGACGCCTCAGGCGTCTCCCACCTGTTCGGCGGCGAGGCCGCCCTCCTCGCGGACCTCGTCCATCGCCTCGGCCGCGCCGGCGCCCACGGGCGCGCCGCCATGGCGGACACGGCCGGAGGCGCCTGGGCGCTGGCCCGCCATGGGCGAACGGGGACGGTCGTCTCCGGGATGGGTGCGGTGGGCGTGGACCTCGACGCCCTGCCGCTGGCCGCGCTGCGGCTGTCGGCCGACATGGCGGCGAGCATGGGCAAGCTGGGCATGGAGATGGTGGGCGAGCTGGACCGTACGCCCCGGGCGCCGCTGGCGCTGCGGTTCGGGCCGGAGCTGACCCGGCGGTTGGACCAGGCCTACGGGCGCACGGCCGAGCCCTTCGAGCCGCTAAAGACCCCGGAGCTCGTACGCGTGCGCCGCGCCTTCTTCGTGCCGATCGGCGCGCCGGAGACGCTGGCGCGCAAGACGGGCCAGCTCGTCGAGCGGCTGTGCCGCGCGTTGGAGGGGAGGGGCCTCGGCGCGCGCACGCTCGACCTCGTGTTTGAACGCGTCGACAACCGGCGTGAGGCGGTGCGGATCGGGACGGCGCGGCCGAACCGCGACCCAAGCGGTTGACGCGGCTCCTCTGCGACCGGCTGGAGACCGTGGGCCTGGGTTCGGGGTCGAGGCCATGACGCTGACCGCCTCGCTGGCGGAGCCGCTCGGGCTGAGTCTCAGTCGCCGGCGCGCGGCCGGGGCAGCTCCTGGCCCGTGCGCCACGAGCCGATCCAGTGGCAGACGGCCTCGTTGCTAACGAACTCGCCACGATCGACTGCAGCCATGGCCTCGTCGTCGTCGGCGTCATCGGCAGCGATCTGGGCGTCGTCGTCAAGGTCGTCGCGGAGGGCGGGTTCGGCGCTCATAGTGGCGAATGTAATACGTCAGGGTCGTGAGGCGATCCCGCGCGCGGGCTGACGGCGTCACGATCGTCTCATGCGCAAGATCATCCACATCGACATGGACGCCTTCTACGCCTCGGTCGAGCGGCGCGACCGGCCGGAACTGCGCGGCGTGCCGGTGGCGGTGGGCGGGTCGCGCGCCCGGGGCGTCGTGGCCGCCGCCAGCTACGAGGCGCGCGCGTTCGGCGTGCGCTCGGCCATGCCGTCCGTGACGGCGGCCCGCCGCTGCCCGGGCTTGGTGTTCGTGACGCCCCGCTTCGACGTCTACCGCGAGGTGTCGAGGCGGATCGGCGCGACCTTCGCCGACTACACGGACCTGATCGAGCCCCTGTCGCTGGACGAGGCCTACCTGGACGTGAAGGCGGACCGGCGGGCCCACGGCTCGGCGACGGCCATCGCGCGCGAGATCCGCGCCCGGATTAAGGCGGAGACGGGCCTGACCGCCTCGGCCGGGGTCTCCTACAACAAGTTCGTCGCCAAACTCGTCTCCGACCACAACAAGCCCGACGGGCTGTGCGTGGTGACGCCGCGCGAGGGGCCGGCGTTCGTGCAGGCCCAGCCGGTGAAGCGGTTCCACGAGGTGGGCCGGTCACGGGCAAGAAGATGGCGGCGCTTGGCATCCTGACCGGGGCCGATCTGGCCGCTCAGCCGCCGGAACTCCTCGAGCGGCACTTCGGCTCAAGCGCCGGCTACTCTCATCGCGCGGCGCAGGGCGAGGACGACCGGCCCGTGCGGGCCGACCGAGAGCGCAAGTCGATCGGCGCAGAGCGCACGTTCAAGGCGGACCTCCACGAGGACGCGGACCTAAAGGCGGCGCTGGAGCCGGTGCTGGACGCGGTCATCGCGCGCATCGAGGCCAAGGCCGCGGCCGGTCGGACGGTGACGCTCAAGCTCAAGTTCAGCGACTTCAATCAGGTCACCCGTGCCCGAAGCACTCGAAGCCCGGTGCGGACCCGCGAGGAGATCGGCGCCTTGGCGCTCGCCCTGCTGGTGGGCGAGCCGCCGGTGCGCCTCCCCGTGCGCTTGATGGACGTGACCCTGTCCAGCCTCGTAGGTGACAGAGCCGCCGAGGACGAGCCGGTGCTGGCGTGACGCCCCCCTTCCCGGCCTCAGCGCGTCGGTCGCAGGATCCAGGCGTCGGCGGCGCCATTGGCGAACTGGATAATCGCGCCGTCCTCGCCGCCCACGGAGACGGGCCCGCCGGCGAACTCCACGGTGTCGCGCCCGCAGCGCTTCGGCTCGACTCCGAAGTCGTAGGGCACGACCTGAGCCTTCGAGAGGTCCAGACGGAGCACGACGAGGTGTCGGTAAAGCCGTGGTTCCGGGATGCCCGTTACGCGCTCAACGGTGGCGATCACCGGGTAGCGGCGGCCATCCAGCTGCAGACGGCAGACCTCCCGCACGCTGTCGAGATGGCGACCCTCGAGCACATGCCCCTTAGTAGAGCCTGGACCATAGCCGCTCGGCTAAGGGGCCCGGCGTACGCGGCCGAGACAGCGATGATCGGCGCGAGCACGCAGGCGCCGAGCAGGGCGGCCGTCACGAACTGTGCTCGTCTCATTGTAGCCGCACCAGGACGTAATTGAGCTTTTCAACATAGCCCGGATCGCCGCCTCCGTTGTACCTGCGAGCGAGAAAGTTCGCATCGATGACGTTCCAGCTGGTGATCTGTCGGACCATCGATGCGTGATGGTAGCTGACTCTTTCCTTGAGGCGGAGAGCGGGGCTGATGCTTGGGTTACTTGCGCGTATGTCCGGCACGGTGCTGCGTTCAGTGTGAGCAATCCGATTAAAGCTGTCGCCTTTCGTCATGACGTGCTGCCGGAGAAGCGGATCCGCCGGGTCCACGGCCGACACCGTGACTGCGATAACCGCCTTGGTGAAAACGAGGGCGATCGCAGCCCGCCCGTTCAAGACGGGGTCGTTGATGAACGTGCTGGCGAGCGTCGCGCGCAGGTCCGGGCTCATCACCAAGTCCGAGTTCTCGCTTCCGGTCTTCAGGACCCCATAGCCCTGGTCTCCAAGATTGCCGGTCTGCGCAACGCGCCCGCGCCAGGACGGCGCGGCGGGGCCGCCGCTTTCGATCATGAGCAGGGCCTTCATGAGCCGGAACGGCGGCTCGACGTAGCCTGGGGTCGACCTGAGGCGGGCGGTATAGTCGCGCAACTCGGCCTGGATCGTCTGGTCGTAAGCGGGGGAGCATGGATCGGCCACTGCGGCGTCCATGGTGGCCGTCCACTTGGGCGACAGCATCAGGGCGGCTCGCGGCGGCGGCGCGGCGGCGGGCGAACGACGGAAGATAGCTCTGCGTCGCCGGGGAGCAGCCTGCGCCTGCCCACCTCGAGTTGGACGGCGGCGTCGCCGCCGAACGCGCCGACTCGACTCGGGAACGCCCGAGTGAGAACAAGACAAGAACGTCAGCCGCTAGGAGCCGGTGCCCCGTTATGCCGAGCTGCAGGTCACCAGCCACTTCGGCTTCCTGCGAGGCGCGAGCAGCTGCGAGGACCGGTTCACCTTGGCCGCCCTGTGCGGGATCGAGGCGCTGGCGGTCTGCGACCGCAAGCTTCGTGACCGCATTGGGCAGGTGGCCGGCGTCCACCGCGTGCGGGGTCGGCAGCCGCATCGACTTGGGCGTGGCGACCGGGCGCTGGTCGAGGCCCAGCACCGCCTCGATCAGGTCCGCCACGTCCGAGGGCGCCGTGAGCGCGCCGCTGCGGGCGCGCAACCGGCCGCGCGGGTGGTCGTAGAGGTGCAGCTGGGTGCCGAACGCCGCCTCCAGTGCACGGGTCGGACCCGACAGCGTGACGAGGCGGCGGCCCAGGTGGCGCTCGACCACCTGCAGCCCATGCGCCTGCGCGATGGCGGCGATCCGATCCAGGGCGGGCCCGAGGCTCGCGGTGCGCCGCTCGGTCAAGGCGGCGCGCGTCGAGGCCGGCGCGGAAGGCTCCGTGCGCTTGAGATAAAGGCCCACCTGCGCCGGTTGGTCCGGGTCGGGCGCTCCGACGCGGGGTGCGTCCAGCGCCTCGCGGCGGCTACCGGGGATGGGCGTGCGATCGTCGGACATGTTGGGCGCTTCAAGGCTCGACCGAGTGTAGATGGGTCGGCGGGAGCGGGGATAAGAGAGGGCGAGGGATCAGCGGCGAGGGTTCCCCGCCGTGGACGGCGTTGCCTGCGGCGCCCCTTGCGTGGAAAGCTCATGCACGGCCGAGGCGGGGACGGCGCATGGCGGGGCTGACCACGACTTCGGGCGAGGTGATCGACTTCGATCCCGCCGCGGTGACGGCCCTGTCGGACCGCGACGCGGAGACGGGCGATGCGGTCACCTGCGTCTACGGCCTCGTCGCCGGCGTGCTGAGGACGCAAGAGCGGGCCGAGGAGCTCCTGCACCGGTTGCAGCTGACTGCGGACTTCGCCTGGCTCTCGCGTCCGGACGGCGCCTTCGTCTGGGTGGCGGGCAAGGCGATGATCTCCGTGCGCGCGCCTTGGGAGGGCGAGTACGTGCCCGGCATGCGCGCCGTCGTGTCCGCGGGCGCGCTGGTCCAAGGCGTGACCGAGACCGTGGATGAGGTGCGTCAGCGCATCGACGCCCATGGAGGCGCGCTGTGACCGCGCCCCTTCTCCTTCCGCTCTGGGAGGCGGGCGCCCTGGGGTTTGCGGGTGGGCTCGCGCCTGACGCCCTACGCATCGTCAACGCGCGCCACGAAGGTCCGCCCGCCTTCCTGCGGTCCGGGTTCTTCTGGGGCAGCCTGCTCGTTCTGGGCGCGCTCGGCGGCGGCGTGGCGGTGCTCTCCCATCCCGCCTCACCCGAAGCGGCCCTGGCGCTCGGCTACTCCGCCCCGTCCATCGTCTCGGCGTTGGGCGCGAAGGTCGCGTCGGTCGGAGGCCTCGAGCCGAGGGCGCGTCCACGAGCTCGTTTCGCTCAACTTCGCGCGTGGTGGGCGCGTTAGCCGCGCCACCTCATTCACGGGTCCATCTCGCAGGAGTGTCGATGTTCGGCTGGCTTCGAAGACAGCGTGAGTGGGACGAGGCGGTGCAAGCCGAGGCGGAACGCCTCGTGCGCACCTCACCCCAAGGCATGGCTTACGTGCACGCCTGCAAGGCGTTGGCCGCCAACCCCGAGGGCACGCCGGAACACGACCGCGCCTACGCCATCCACCGGCGGGTGCGACGGCTCGTGCGCCCGGGCGGCGACACCGCCATCCGCATGGCCCGCGACGCCGGCATGATCTGACCGCATCGTGAGCTGTGGGTCAGGGACGGCCCGCATCCTCGGGCGGAGCGGGCAGGGTGATCCGGTCGAAGGTGCGCCGCTGGTCGGGCGAGAGCTGGGCGTAGAAGGCCTTCACCGCGGGTGCTTCGCGACGCAACTCGGCGAGATCATCCTCGACACGCCGGATGGTGAAGTTGAGCCGCTCGGGCGTGGTCATCCGCGTGACGGTGCGCGCCTGGACGGCCTGCTGACGCGCGCGGGCGCGATCGGGGCCGGCGTCGTGCTGGAAACGTGCATAGGCCGCCTGCTGGTCCGGCCGCAGGTGCAGCGCGGCGCCCAGGTCCGGAGCGCCCTGGGCCAGTGCGGAGGAGGCGGAAAGGGCGGCGAGCGCGAGGGCGGAGGGGAGGATGCGCATGGGCGGGCTCCGTTCGGACCCGGCCTGCTTAGCCGGCCGCAGGGTCTTTCCCCAGGGCGGTGTTCAACACCCAGGCCAGGCGCACGCCGGCCTTCTCCAGCTGCAGGTCCGCGGCGGCCTGGGCGGCGGCGACATAGGCGCCCGGCAGGCTGACAGGCGCGGCCTCGGCGCCGCAGCCGGCGGGCGTACCCAGGGTATAAGCGACCGCCTTGGCGACGCCGAAGCTTTCCAGCGCCCAGTCCGCGGCGCGTCCCCGCGCCCAGGCGGCGGCCTGGGCCGGCGTGATGCGGGCCGAGAGCTGGGTCGCGGCCGCCTGCGTATCGGAGCCCAAGGGCTCCAGCACGCCCGTGTCCCAGTAGGCGTGCAGGTTGGAGGTGCGCACGCCGCCGAGCGCGATGCGCACGCAGTTGCCGCCGCGATCCTGGTGGTCGGAGGCGTGCAACGGCTGGTGCACGTCTCCCACGAAGTGGAGCACGTACTTGAGCGCCAGCAGCCGCTCGGCGGGGAGCGTGCCGGGCGCGGCGAGCTCGGCGGTGAACTCGTCGAGCTTGTCGACCACGCAGTCCTGCGCGGGACCCGCGCTGGGCGGGCTGGCGGGGGCGGGTCGGCCGAAGCAGGCGGCGTCCAGGTCCGGATGGTCGAGCTCGAGGTCGACGAAGTGCCAGGAGGCGGTCTCGCGGTGGCCGGCCGAGCGCCAGGCGTCCGCCCAGGTGGAGCGGGCGATCATGTCGGACCCGGTCAGCGTGTCGGGGTCGGTCGCCAGGATCGCGTCCACCCGGGCGCGGGCGATGGCGGCGATGATCTCGTGGCCTTCGAAGCCCCAGGCCCGGGCGGGAGCGGGCAGGGCGGCCCCGGCGAGGAGCGCGCAGGCGGTCAGGACGGCGGGACGCATGGACGGCTCCTGAAGCGAGGCGGCCGACGCCGCAGCTTCTTTCGTCTACGCCGCGAACGTGACGCCCGCGGGACAGGGTCGGGTGGATCTGGGCGGCGCCAAACCGCCAGAAAGGCCGCGGCGGCTGAAGCGAGGCTGGCCAGCGCGGTCAACAGCGTGGCGGCGTCAGTCACGAGGTCGGGGGAGGTGGGGGCGGTCATCAACGGCGGCTCCGAGACGAGAACGCCAGCATGGGGCCGTCGACGACGACGGGGACGCCGTGGAGCGTGTCCCCACACTTCGCCTTGACCGCATCGAACCGGGGCCGGCCCACCTGAAGGCGACACGCCGCTTGATGAGCAGGTGGTGCACGCATCCATCCCCGCTGGAAGTGGGGATGGGCCCTCGATGGGGTGGCGCGCGGCTCGCCCTCGTCTATCCGACCGTGGACGGTTCGAGGTGGTCGGCCGCTCCTCGCCACAGCGCCCCTTTGCGCGGGTGCGCCTGGCGCAGCCGGGCGACGTAGGCGGCGTGGTCGGGCCGGCCCTCCCAATCCTCGACCTGAGACGCCAGCGCCGCGCAGTCGAGCACGTGGCGGCCGGCCGCGGCGTAGACGCCGGCGCGCTTGGTGGCGAGCAGGCTGGAGATGCGCGCGCGGAACAGCAGCGTGGCCGCCAACGGGTCGCGGTGGGCCAGCGCCTCGGCTTGGCGCACGATACCTTCGTCCGAGCCGTCGAGGCGGCCCTGGCGCGCCCGCACCTGGGCGCCCGCTCGCC
>CAXSDV010000017.1:40570-47123 GCA_964235945.1 uncultured Caulobacteraceae bacterium | reverse complement strand
ACCTTCCAGAGCCCGGCCCGAAACGGCCGGGCTCTTTCTTTTGCGCCGGCCGCCGGCTGACCCGGCTTTCCGCTTGAGCGCAGAACCGAGCGTTTTTCTCTCTTCGTACGGACAGCCCTGTGTTCGACCCGTCGGAGACGTGTCGAACTATCTTGGAGGGACGCCCCGCGTCAGCCGTCGCGCGCAGGGTGGGTCAAGGGTGGAGCGAAGCGGAGAGCGGAGCGTCCCTCGACGCGTTCGAGCACGACGGCCGTGACTCGACGGTGAGGAAGCGGGCATCCTACGCGGCACCCGTTTCGTTCTTTTCCGTCGCCCTCGGACTTGATCCGAGGGCCGGGCGTGGTGGTCCGCTTCGTCCGACGAGCCGGGCGCCGTGCGGCCCGCCGCTCGATCCTCGGGTCAAGCCCGAGGATGACGGAGGTGGGAGTTGCGAAGCAGACTTCACCCACCGTCGAGCCACGGCTTGACCCGCCCTGCGGCGGGTATGCTCCTCCTCAGCCCGCGCCGGGATCGGCGGAGCGGTCGTCGTCGTCGTCGCGCGGCGCGGGCGCGGTGTCGCCCGGGGCCGTCGCGGAGGGATCGCCCCCGCTCAGCGCGTCGCCCTCGCCGTTCTCGCCCGTGCGGTTGAGCAGGTCGGAGACGGGATCGTCGGACGGGGCGGCCGTGGGCGGGGCCGCGCCGCCCGGGATGGGGCCGACCTTCAGGCGCGGCAGGGCGGCGGCCATGAAGGTGCGCCAGATCTCGGCGGGGGCGCCGCCGCCGGTGACCTTGCGCATGGAGGTGTCGTCGTCCTTGCCGACCCACACGGCGGTGACGAAGCCGCCGGTGAAGCCCACGAACCAGGCGTCGCGATAGTCGCTGGTGGTGCCGGTCTTGCCCGCCATGTCGTAGCCCGGCACCGCCGCCCGCGCGCCGGTGCCGGGGGGCGTCATCACCGCGCGCATCATCCGGTCCATGTAGGACAGGGCGGGCTCGCCGATCACGGCGGGGCGGCCCTCGTCGCGGTGCTCGTAGATCACCCGGCCCGCCGCGGTGCGGATGCGCTCGATCCCGTAGGCCCGCACGGCGCCGCCGCCGTTGGCGAAGGGCGCGTAGGCCTGGGCCATCTCGAGGGGACTGACCCCGGTGGTGCCCAGCGCCATGGCCGGGTCCGTGTTGATCGGCGAGGTGATCCCCAGGCGCTGGGCGGTTTTGGCGACGTTCTGGCGCCCCACCTCGTCGGCCAGGCGCGCGGCCACCGTGTTGATCGACTGGGCCAGGGCGGTTTGCAGGGTGATCGGGCCCAGGTAGCGGTTCGTGTAGTTGTGCGGGCTCCAGCCGTCGATGGTGACGGGCTCGTCCACCACCTGCACGTCCGGGGTGCGGCCGGCCTCCATGGCGGTCAGGTAGACGAAGGGCTTCCAGGAGGAGCCCGCCTGGCGGCGCGCGTTGACCGCCCGGTCGAACTCGCTCTTGGCGTAGTCCACGCCGCCGATCAGCGCGCGCACCCGCCCTTCGCCGTCCAGCGCCACCACCGCCGCCTGTTGCACGCCCGCGCCGCGGTCGCGCGCGACCACCTGGCGGGTGGCGGTCTCGGCGGCGGTGTCGATGGGCAGGTCCAGCGTGGTCTCGACCACCAGGTCCTGCTGGTCCTGCGCCTGCTGGTCGCCGATGATGGCGCGCACCTGGCCGTCCACCCAGTCGACGAAGTACTGGGCGTGCTGGCTGGCCAGAGACTTGGAGTAGACCAGCGGGTGGCGGAACACCTCGTCCTCCTGGGCGCGGGTGATCACCCCCGTCTCCACCATCTTGTCGAGCACGATCTTGGTGCGGTCGGCCGCCCGGTCGGGGTCGTTGACCGGGTTGTAGCGGGTGGGCGCCTTGAGCAGGCCCGCCAGCAGCGCCGCCTCGCCGATGGAGAGGTTCTTGGCCGGCTTGTTGAAGTAGCGCTGGGACGCCGCCTCGATGCCGTAGGCCCCCGCGCCGAAGTTCACCCGGTTGAGGTAGAGCGCCAGGATCTCCTTCTTGGAGAACTTCCACTCGAGCTCGACCGAGAGGATCAGCTCCTGCACCTTGCGGCGGGCGTTCTGGTCGGAGGTGAGGAACAGGTTCCTCGCCAGTTGCTGGGTGATGGTGGAGCCGCCGCGCAGGGGGCCGCCGTGGTGGGTGGCGTTGTACAGCCCCGAGCGCACGATGCCGCCCACGTCGAAGCCCATGTGGTGGTAGAACCGCCGGTCCTCCACCGCCACGAAGGCGCCCGGCACGTAGGCGGGCAGGCTGTCCAGGTCCACGGGCGGGGCGTACTGGCTGCCGCGCACCGCCAGGAGCGCGCCGGAACGGTCGAGGTAGGAGATGGACGGCTGGCGCTTGACGGCGGTCAGCTTGGCGGTGTCCGGCAGGCCCCGGGCGAACACCGCCAGCACCAGCACGGCGGCGATCACCGACCAGACGGTCGCCACCGCGCCCCAGTACAGCGCCGCGTTCAGCAGCGACCGGCGGGCGCGGGGGGCGCCCTGCGGGCGTCCGGCTTCGGACATGCACACCCTCCGCGGGCGATCGCCCGCCCCTGTCTAGGCCGCCGCCGCCGCCCGGGCGAGGGGCGCCGCCTTCCCGGCCGGCGCGCGGGCGCCTCGCAGGTCCGCTTTATCACGCTCGCGTGATGAGCGTCGCATGAACACGGACCCGCGCCCTTGCCCGAGCGGGGCGGTCCGTGGCTTGGTCGGTTCCGTCGTCCAGCTTGCGCGTGCCCCCATGTTCCGACCCGATCCCGACCGTCGATCCGTCAGCCTCGGCCTGCCCCTCGCGCTGGGTGCGGCGGGGCTCGCCGGGTGCGCGGCGGGGGCGAAGGCGACGGCCCGGGCCATGCCCGGCGACATGGCGCTGGGCGACCCCAAGGCGAAGGTCACGTTCGTGGAGTACGCCTCCGTGGCCTGCCCCGTGTGCGGGCGCTGGTACCGGGAGGTGTTCCCCGCCTTCAGGGCCAAGTACGTCGACACCGGCCGGGTGCGCTTCGTGTACCGCGAGATGCTGGTGGGCGGGGCGGGCGAGGTGGCCATAGCCGCCGCCGGCTTCACCCTGGCCCGCTGCGCCGGCAAGGACCGCTACTTCCCTGTGGTGGACGCCATCTACCGCGACCAGGCCGCCATCTTCGAGAACCCCAAGGGCCGGATGCTGGACATCGCCAAGGGGCTGGGCTTCACCGAGGCCCAGTTCAACGCCTGCGTCCGCGACGAGAAGGCGCTGGCGGCGCTGCAGAGCCGCGTGGAGGCCAACAGCCGCCGCGACGGCGTGGACGCCACCCCCACCTTCGTGATCGACGGCGCCAAGATGGAGGCCGGCTACCATTCTTTGGCCGAGATCGACGCGGCCCTGGCCAAGGCGGGGGTCTGATCGCGGTTCCACCTCCGCCGGTCGAGGCCGGCGCGCCCGCCCGCATGGCGGTGGTGTCCCGCACGCCCCGGCCGGACGGGCGGGTGGACCTCGTGGCGGTGGAGGAGGGGCGCTCCCCCGCCTACGCGACCCTGATCGGCGGCCGCTCGCTCCGGGTGGAGGCGCAGCTCGACTGCCGGGCGGGCGCCGTGTGGGTGCGCCACCTCGCCGTGCACGCCGGGGCCGCCCTGGCGGGGCCGGTGACCACCGAGTTCGAGGGGTCGGGCTGGCGGACCGCCTCGCCCCGCTCCACCGCCGCGCGCCTGCTGGCGGCGGGCTGCGGGCCGAACGCGGCCGGGGCGCGCCGGGCGGTCGCGGCGCGTGCGCCGCCCGCGCCGCCTGCCGTGTTCGACGCGGCGAGCGGGCCCGCGCGCCCGGTCGCGGTCGCGGTCGTTCCGCCCCCCGCCGCGCCCGCGTCCGGCGACGCACCCGCCTCCGGCCTGCGGCCGCGGCTGCCGGCCTCCGCGCCTGCGTCCGCCGCCGAGGTCGTCCGTCCGGTCGCCGCCACCGGCGCCCCGCGGTCGGCGGTGTCCGCTTCGGTCCCCGCGACCGTCGCCCTGCAGGTGAGCGCGGCGGCCTCCGCGGCGGAGGCGCAGGGCCTGCTCGACCGGCTGCCGGCGCGCTTTCCCGACCTGCGGGCGCTGCGGACGCGGGTGGCGCCGGCGGCCGTGGCGGGGCGGCGGGTGTTCCGCGCCCTGTTCCTGGCCGGCGACCGTTCAACCGCCGCCGCCCTGTGCGCGCGGCTGGCGGCGGCGGGCCAGGCCTGTTTCCTGCGTCCGGCGCCGCTCCCGGACGCGCCGGGGGAGACGCGCGTCACTCGTCCGGGATGAGCCGGGCGGGGTTCTCGGGCAGTCGCGTTTCGAACAGGCCCACGTCCAGGGCGCGCTGGACGCGCACCGGCCGCAGGGGCTGGGAGGACAGGCGGCGCAGGTCGTCGGCCCCGAGCGCGGGGGCGGCGGCGTCCCGGCGCAGCAGGCGGGCGGCGGCCAGCGGCTCGGCCCCCTCCATCCCGCCGCTGCGCCAGTAGCTGACGGACAAGCGCCACAGGGCGGCGGGCGCGGCCGGGTCGGGCTCGGGCCAGCGCCGCCCTTCGCGCAGCACGGGGCGCGCGGGCGGCGGGCGCGGGGCGCCCTCGGCCAGGACGGGGCGCAGCTCGCACCAGGAGGCGAGCCCCGGCCCGTCGCCGCCCGTACGCCCGGCGTAGGCCTGGGCGGCGGCCTCCCGGCTGGTGAAGGCGGGGCCGACCAGCGCCGTTTCGAACATCACCGGCCCGCCCGCCAGGCGCAGGGCCTCCGTTTCGCGCGCGGCCAGCCCGGTGCGGGCGTGCAGCGCGGCTTCCGGCGTTGGCGCCACCGGGTAGAGCCGGGTCACGACCGAACGGCGGTCACGCGCCGCCGGGTTCGGGCAGCAGGGCGTCCAGGCGGCGGGCGGCGGCGTCCAGCGCCTGGGCGGCGCGCGTTTCGGCCAGGGCCTGACCCGACTGGGTGCGCGCGAGCTCCGCCTGGGCCTGGGCCAGGCGCGCCCGGGCGTCCGCCAGCTCGTCGGCGGTGAGCAGGGCGGCCATCAGGAACAGGCGCAGGTCGCCCACCTGGCCCACAGCGCGGCCCACTTCGCGCACCTGGCCGTCGAACTGGCGCGCGAGCTGCTCCACGTGGCCCTCCTGGCCCGCCTCGCAGCCCACCGCGTAGACGCGGCCGTTCACCTCCACGTTGACCGCCGCCACCGTCAGCTCTCCGCCGCCAGCGCCGCGCGCACCTCGGCGGCGGCGCGGCCCAGGGCGGCGCCCGCGTCCGCCGCCACCTCCTCCAGCGCGCGGCCCCGCGCCCGGGCCGCCCCGAGCTCCAGGCGCAGCTCGGCCTGGAGGCGCAGGGCGTCGTCGTCCGGCGGCGGGCGGGACGCGGCCGCGCGCCGCTCCAGCGCCGCCGCCGCGCGCTCCAGCCGGCGTGCGGCCGCTTCCAGCACGCCTTCGGGCGGACCGGACGGGAGGGCGCCGTCGCGCATGGGAACGCCTCCTGAGCGGGTGGGTGCGGCGGCCGGCATACACCCGCGCGCGCGGGTGCGGGAAGCGGGGAGGTTGACTCAGCTGCCGCCGCCCGCGACACCCCCCCGCGACCCTCCGCCACAGAAGAGATGCTCCCATGCCCGTGCGCGTCGCCATCAACGGCTTCGGCCGCATCGGGCGTCTGGTGCTGCGCTCCATCGTCGAGCACGGCCGCACCGACGTGGAGGTGGTGGCGATCAACGACCTGGGGCCCGTGGCCACCAACGCGCACCTCCTGCGCTACGACTCGAGCCACGGCCGCTTCCCCGCCCCCGTGACCAACGGCGACGACTGGCTGGACGTGGGGACCGGGCGCATCCGCGTCACCGCCATCCGCGACCCGGCCGAGCTGCCCCACCGGGAGCTGGGCGTCGACATCGCCTTCGAGTGCACGGGCATCTTCACCTCCAAGGAGAGGGCCTCCGCCCACCTGCACGCCGGGGCCAAGCGCGTGCTGATCTCGGCCCCCGCCGACGGGGCGGACAAGACGATCGTCTACAAGGTCAACGACCAGACCCTGACCGCCGAAGACCTGGTGGTCTCCAACGGCTCGTGCACCACCAACGCGCTGGCCCCGGTGGCCAAGGTGCTCAACGACCTGTGCGGGATCGAGCGGGGCTACATGACCACCGTGCACAGCTACACCAACGACCAGCCCTCGCTCGACCAGATGCACAAGGACCTCTACCGGGCGCGGGGCGCGGCCCAGTCGATGATCCCGACTTCGACGGGGGCGGCCAAGGCGCTGGGCCTCGTCCTGCCCGAGCTGAAGGGCAAGCTCGACGGCTCCTCCATCCGCGTGCCCACCCCCAACGTGTCGGTGGTCGACCTCGTGGTGCAGACCGGCCGCGACGTGACGGTGGAGGAGATCGACGCCGCCGTGCGCGCCGCCGCCGACGGGCCGATGCGCGGCGTGCTGGGCTATACGGACGAGCCGCTGGTCTCCACCGACTTCAACCACGTCGCCAACTCGTCCACCTTCGCCCTGCCCCAGACCCAGGTGGTGGGCGGCCGCATGGCGCGGGTGCTGAGCTGGTACGACAACGAGTGGGGCTTCTCCACGCGCATGGCCGACACGGCCATGGTGATGGCGAAGTTCCTGTA
>CAXSDV010000017.1:11665-40470 GCA_964235945.1 uncultured Caulobacteraceae bacterium | reverse complement strand
GGGGCTTCTCCACGCGCATGGCCGACACGGCCATGGTGATGGCGAAGTTCCTGTAAGCGCCGTGGCCTACCGCACCCTCGACCAGGCCGGCGACCTCCAGGCCAAGCGCGCCCTCGTGCGCGTGGACTTCAACACGCCCATGGACGGGGGCGAGGTGTCGGACGACACGCGGCTGCGCGCCGCCCTGCCGACCATCCGCTTCCTCTCCGAGCGGGGCGCCAGGGTGGTGCTGATCGCCCACTTCGGCCGGCCCAAGGGCGCGCCGGACCCGGCGATGAGCCTTCGGCCCATCGCCGCCCCGCTCTCGGCCCTCTTGGAGCAGCCGGTGGCGTTCGCGCCCGACTGCGTGGGGCCGGAGGCCGAGCGCGTGGTCGACGCGCTGGAGCCCGGCGGCGTGGCCCTGCTGGAGAACCTGCGCTTCCACAAGGGGGAGGAGGCCGACGACGCCGCCTTCGCCGACGAGTTGGCCAAGCTCGGCGACCTCTACGTGGACGACGCCTTCAGCGCCGCCCACCGCGCCCACGCCTCCACCTCGGCGATCACGCGCCGCCTGCCCTCCTACGCCGGCCTGGCCATGGAGCGCGAGCTGGACGCCCTGGACCAGGCGCTGGGCTCGCCCGTGCGGCCGGTGCTGGGGATCGTGGGCGGCTCCAAGGTGTCCAGCAAGATCGACCTCCTGAAGAACCTCGTTTCGCGGCTGGACCAGCTCGCCATCGGCGGCGGCATGGCCAACACCTTCCTGGCCGCCGGGGGCCACGACGTGGGCGACAGCCTCTACGAGCCGGACCTCTTGGACACCGCCCGCACCATCATGGAGACGGCCAAGGCGGCCGGCTGCGTGCTGCTCCTGCCCATGGACCTGGTGTGCGCCACCTCCCTGCAGGAAGGCGGGGGCGCCGCCGTGCGCGCCCTGGACGCGGTGGGCCAGGGCGAGAAGATCTTCGACGCGGGCCCCAAGAGCGTGCAGCGCCTGCGCTCGGCCATGGCCGCCAGCGCCACCCTCGTCTGGAACGGCCCGCTCGGCGTGTTCGAGGTCCCTCCCTTCGACACCGCCACCGTGGAGGCGGCGCGCTGCGCGGCCGAGCTCTGTCGCGCGGGCAAGCTCGTGGCGGTGGCCGGCGGCGGCGACACGGTGGCCGCGCTCAACCATGCGGGCGTGGCGGGCGAGTTCACCTTCGTGTCCACCGCCGGGGGCGCCTTCCTGGAGTGGATGGAGGGCAAGACGCTGCCGGGGGTCGCCGCGCTGGAGGCGTGACGGCGCGCGCCGCCCCCACGGCGGCGTCCGTCACACGCCGCTCACGCGACGCCGGTATGCGGCCTGCATGAAACGTGTCGCCCTCGCCCTCGCCGGCCTCGCCCTCCTCCCCTCGGCCGCGCGCGCGCAGGCGCCCGCGAGGCAGGTGGCGGCGCACCGCAGCCGCCTGTCGCCGGCGGGGGTCGAGAACGACCTGGCCGAGATGAAGCACACGGCCGCCGCCGGTCCCTACTGGCTGGAGATGGACCTGCGCACCACCCGCGACGGCGTCGTCTTCATGCTGCACGACGAGACGCTGGAGCGCACCACCGACGGCGCCGGCCCGATCCGCGCCAAGGACGCCCGCGCGGTGGCGGCGCTGCACGTGCGCGACGGCGCCGGCCGGCTCACCGCCGCCGCGCCGACCCGCCTGGACGCGGTGCTCGACTGGGCGGCCGCCACCCCCGGCGTGCGCCTGGTGCTGGACGCCAAGGCGGTGGACCCGGCGCAGGTCGCCGCCGGCCTGCGCCGCCGCGGATTGCTGGCGCGCAGCGTTTACCTGACCTTCGACGCGGCGGCGGCGCGCGCGGCGCTGGCGGCCGACCCCGACCTGTTCGTCTCCGTGCTGGCCGTCGACGCCGGCGCCGTGCAGGCCGTGCGGGCGCTGGCGCCCGGCCGGCGCCTGGCGGTCTACCTGCCCCAGGACGCGGACGCGCGGCTCGCGCGCTCCGCCCACGCCCTGGGCCTGCAGCTGGTCACGGACGCCATACCGGGCTTCACCCGCGGCCAGCCCCTGGACGTGCGCGCGGAGGCGCAGGGTCCGTCGGCCTACCGCGCCTACCTGGCCGACCGGCCGGTGGACCTCCTGGTCACCAACCATCCCGAACAGGTCGAGGCGGCGGTCGGGCGGCCTGAGGCGTAACGCCGCAATCGCGCCATCCTGTTGCGAAAGCGACATGGCCCGCCGCTAAGCCGCCCTCGTTCGAGGGGGCTTCGATGAATCGGTTCGGCTTGTACGGCGGCGTGGCCGCGGCGGTGTGCATGCTCGCGGCGGGCGGTGCGCGCGCGCAGGAGACCACGGCCGGGATCGACGGCGCCGTGCGCGGAGCGGACGGCCGCGGCGCCGCGGGCGTGACGGTGCAGGTGCTGTTCGCGCCGCAGGCCACGCGCTTCACCGCCGTCACCGACGGGTCCGGCCGCTTCTCCCTGCGCCAGTTGCCGGTGGGCGGACCCTACGACGTGGTCGCCACGGGGCCGGGCGGGGAGGCGCGGGTGCGCGTGGACAGCCTGGGGCTGGGCTCGCCGCTGGAACTGACGCTGGACTTGGCCCCCGCCGCCGCGCCCGTGGTGGTCACCGCGCGCCGCGCCCGCGCCGACACGTTCAAGACCGGGCCGCGCTCCAGCTTCACCGCCACCGACATCCAGACGCTGCCGACCTTCGGGCGCGACCTGAAGGACATCGCGCGGCTCAACCCCTTCGTCACCATCGACCCGGCGCTGGCGGGCGCGGTGCAGATCGCCGGCAACCAGGGGCGGTTGAACACGATCTACGTGGAGGGCGTGAAGCAATCGGACGATTTCGGCCTGAACGACGGCGGCTACCCCACCCAGCGCTCGCCCATCTCCATCGACGTGGTGGACAGCCTGAACGTGGAGGTCGCGCCCTACGACGTGCGCTACGGCTCGTTCCAGGGCGGCGTGCTCAACATCGCCACCAAGTCGGGCGGCAACGAGTTCCACGGCGGCGGCTTCTTCGAGTACGACAGCGACCACTTCGGCGCGGGCAAGCGCATCCGCGACCAGCCGATCGCCATCACCTTCAAGGACAAGACCTACGGCCTGAACCTGGGCGGCCCGATCATTCCCGACCGGGTGTTCTTCGAGTTCGGCTACGAGAAACTGGAGTCCCTGGCCCCCGCGGGCTACGGCCCGGCGGGCGCGGGCCTCACCAACAGCATCCGCGGCGTCACCCCCGCGGACGTGACCAACGTGCAGAACATCCTGCAAAGCCGCTACGGCTACGACGCCGGCGGCTTCGGCACCACCCAGCCGACCAGCGATGAGAAGTTCTTCGGCAAGCTTGAGGTCAAGCTCACCGACCGCCACCGCTTCGTGTTCGAGGCGCAGACCGACTACGGCTCGCAGTACCGCACCCCGGGGGACAGCGTCACCGGCGCCACGCTGGCGCTGACGTCGGACGACTACGTGCTGCAGCAGAACCTCAGCGCCTACACCGGCTTCCTGTACTCGAACTGGACCGACCACCTCTCCACCGAGCTGTCCTACACCCACAAGGACGTGGCCACGCTGACCGACAACATCGGCGGCGACGACTTCGCGCGGTTCCAGGTGATCCTGCCCACCGGCTCGTCCATCGTGGTCGGCCCCGACACGTTCCGCCACGCCAACATCCTGCGCAACACCGACCAGTTGTTCCGCGCGCGCGCCAACTACTCCATCGGAGGCAACGTGATCACGCTGGGTTATGAGCGTGAGCAACTGGACGTGTTCAACCTGTTCAACCCGCGCTCCAACGGCGTCTACACCTTCGGGTCGGTGGCGGCGGGGGTCAACGGCCTGACGGACCTCGCCAACGGCGCGGCGCGCCAGCTCGTCTACGCCAACGCCTTCGACAACGTGAAGGCGGACGGCGCGGCCGTGTGGAGCGACGTCAAGCACACCGCCTACCTGCAGGACGAGTGGCGCCCCCTGCCGGGCCTGACCCTGAAGGGCGGCCTGCGTGTCGACATCTACCAGCAGGGCGACCAGCCGCGCGCCAACCCGAACTTCCAGGCGCGTTACGGCTTCAGCAACCAGCAGAACTTCGACGGCCGCTACACGCTGCAGCCGCGCTTCGGCTTCAACTGGCGCCCCGAGCCCACCTTCAACCTGAGCGGCGGCGTGGGCCTGTTCTCGGGCGGCGATCCCAACGTCTACCTGTCCAACAACTATTCCAACCCCGGCAACCTGTTGGGTTCGGCCACCTGCGTGCTGACCAACGCCGTGTGCCCGACCTCGCTGGTCAACATCAACGGGCTCAAGGTCGGGACCCAGGCCCAGGCGGTGAACGCCGCCACCGCCGCGGCGGGCGCGGCCCCCACCAACGTGCTGGCGCCTGACTTCGACCTTCCGGCGGTGTGGAAGTCGTCGATCAGCGCGTCCAAGACCTTCAATTTTTCGCAATGGGACTGGACGGGCCTGGCGGGGCGCCTCGCGGGCGACGCCTGGACCGTGCACGTCGACTACCTCTACCAGTTCACCGAGCATGGCCTGCGCTACGTGGACCTCGCCACGCTGAACCAGGTCGCCGGCCAGGCCCCGGACGGGCGGCCTGTGTTCAACCCGAGCCGCGCCCGCGGCACGACCAACTTCGACCTGGAGCTGACCGACACCGACAAGGGCTATTCCAGCGTGGTGGCGGTGGGCCTGTCCAAGACCTGGGCCAACGGCTGGGACGCGGACGTCACCTACACCCACCAGGACGTGCGCGACACGGGCGGCGCGCCGGAGAAGGTGGCGCAGATCAGCTATTCGGAGATCTCCACGATCGACCCGAACAGCGACCGGCTGTCGCGCTCGAACTACGAGATCACCAACCAGATCAAGTTCAACGTCGGCTTCCAGCGCAAGGTGTTCGGCGACAACTGGTCGCGCATCCGCCTGTACGCCCAGCGCCGCTCGGGCCAGCCCTACTCCTACACCTTCAACACGGGCACGACGGGCAGCACCGGTTCGCTGACGGTGGACCCGGTGTTCGGCTTGGCCGCGCCCGTGGCCACCAATTCGGGCTCGGGCGTGTGGGGGCTGGAGCTGCTCTACGTGCCCAAGGCGGTGAACGGGGTGGTGACCGCCGTCAGCGACCCGCGCGTGACCTACGGCCCGAACTTCAACCTCGCCGACTTCAACGCCTTCCTCAAGCAGACGGGCCTCTTGAAGTACAACGGCTCCATCGCGCCGCGCAACGGCTTCGAGAGCCGCGCGGTGACCACCGCCGACCTGCAGCTCACCCAGGAGATCCCGGTCTACTTCCCGACCTCCCACGCCAAGGCGGAGGTGTATTTCGACATCTTCAACCTGGGCAACCTGCTCAATTCGAGCTGGGGCGTGCTCGACCAGTTCACCATCCCCTACAGCTATCCGGCGGTGGTCGCCGCCAACTGCCAGGCGGCGTTCAGCGGCCTGGCGGGCGCGACCCAGTGCCGGGCGGGCCGGGGCAACTTCTACCAGTACAACGGCTTCACCCGCCGCACCCCCGGCGTGATCTCCACCAGCCAGGGCCAGCCTCCGCCCTCCACCTACGCGTTGAAGATCGGCATCCGCTTCAAGTTCTAGGCGTCCGGCCCGTCCGGCTCGCCGCCCAGGGCGTGCAGCGCCGCGCCGTGGGTCTTGAGCCAGGCGCGGGCGGGGGCGATGTCGCCGTAGAGCGCGTGGGTGAGGGCCCAGAAGGCCGAACCGTGGTTGGGCTCGACCAGGTGGGCGACCTCGTGGGCGACCACGTAGTCGCTCACCGCGTCCGGCGCGCAGATCAGCCGCCAGCTGTAGCGGATGCGGCCCGCGTCGCCCGCGTGGGGCGGCCGGCACGAGCCCCAGCGGCCGCGCGCGTCCGCCACCGCCACCGTCGGGGCGGGCAGGCCCAGGCGCGCCGCGTACCAGGCGGTGCGCTGCGTCAGGCGCTCGAGCGCGGCGCGGCGCAGCACCCGCTCCACCGCCCGGGCGAAGGCGGCCCCCTCGCCGGGGGCGACCAGCCGGGCGGGACGGTCGGCCTCCGCGGGCAGGAGGCGGGCGGCGGCGCGCCCGGACGCCGGCTCCAGCCGGCACGCCGCGCCGCGGTGGGGGGCCCAGCCGCCCGGGCGGAACGGCCGCGCCCGGGGCAGGTCGGCCAGGCGCGCGGCCACCCAGTCGGCGCGGGCGTGGGCGAAGGCCAGCGCTTCGGGCAGGCGCGCGCGGCTGGGGGCCGTGGCCACCACCTGGCGCGCCGACGCGTCCAGGCGCAGGCCGATGCGCCGGGCGCGGGGATTGACCGCCAGCCGCACGGGCCGCCCCGCCACCTGTTCCACGTCCCCGTGGGCGGGGCGGGGCGCCGCCGCGGCGCGCGGGCGTGCGAACAGGGCGGGGAGCAGGCGCACGCCGGGGCGCTCAGTGGCGGAACACGCGCGTTCCGGTGAAGGCCATGGCCACGCCCCGTTCGTCCGCCGCGGCGATCACCTCCGCGTCGCGCATCGAGCCTCCCGGCTGGATCACCGCGGTCGCCCCCGCCTCCACCGCCTCGATCAGGCCGTCGGCGAAGGGGAAGAAGGCTTCGGACGCGCAGGCGCAGCCGGCCAGGTCCAGCCCGAAGTCGCGCGCGCGCAGGGCCGCGATGCGCGCGGAGTCCTTGCGGTTCATCTGGCCGGCGCCCACCCCGAGCGTCTGGTTCCCCCGCGCGTAGACGATGGCGTTGGACTTGACGTGCTTGGCCACGGTGAAGGCGAACAGCATGTCGGCGGTCTCGGCGGGCGTGGGGGCGCGGCGGGTGACGATCTTCAGGTCGTCCACCCCGATGCGGGCGGTGTCGCGGCCCTGGACCAGGAAGCCGCCCGCCACCGTGCGCACCACCTCGCCGGGCGCCCGCGGGTCGGGCAGGCCGCCGGTGACCAGGAGGCGCAGATTCTTCTTGGCGGCGAACACGGCGACGGCCTCCTCGTCCGCCTCCGGGGCGATCACCACCTCCGTGAAGGTCTCCACGATGGCGCGGGCGGTGGGCGCGTCCAGCCGCCGGTTGAGGGCGACGACGCCGCCGAAGGCGGAGACGGGATCGCAGGCCAGCGCCCGGCGGTAGGCCTCCAGCACGTCCGGCCCGGTGGCCACGCCGCAGGGGTTGGCGTGCTTGATGACGGCCACCGCCGCCTGCACCCCCGGATCGAACTCGGCCACCAGCTCGAAGGCCGCGTCCGTGTCGGCCACGTTGTTGTAGGACAGCGCCTTGCCCTGGAGCTGGCGCGCCGAGGCCACCCCCGGCCGCGCCTGGGCGGTCTTGTAGAAGGCGGCGGCCTGGTGGGGGTTCTCGCCGTAGCGCATTTCTTGAAGCAATTCGCCCGACAGCGTCTTCCGCAAGGGGGCGCCGTCGCCGACCTGGCCGGCGAACCAGGCGGCCACCGCCGCGTCGTAGGCGGCGGTGCGGGCGAAGGCGCGGGCGGCCAGCCGCCGGCGCAGGGCGGTGGTGGTGGCGCCGTCGCTCGCCAGCGCGTCCAGGATCTCCGCCATGGCCGCGGGGTCCGTGGCCACCGCCACGTAGGCGTGGTTCTTGGCGGCGGAGCGGATCATGGCGGGGCCGCCGATGTCGATGTTCTCGATTCCCGTGTCGAAGTCGGCCCCCGCCGCCGTCACGGCCTCGAAGGGGTAGAGGTTCACGTAGAGCACGTCGATGCCGCCGATGCCGTGGGCGGCCAGGGCGGCGGCGTGCTCGGGCGCGTCGCGCCGGGCCAGCAGGCCGCCGTGGACCACCGGGTGCAACGTCTTCACCCGCCCGTCCATCATCTCGGGAAAGCCGGTGAGCTCGGCCACGTCCCGCACGGGCAGGCCGGCGGCGGCGACGGCGGCGCGGGTGCCGCCGGTGGAGACCAGCTCCACCCCCGCCGCGTGCAGGGCGGCCGCGGCCTCCGCCAGTCCCGACTTGTCGCTGACGGACAACAGGGCGCGCCGGGGGGCGATCCGGTCGGGGGCGGGAGGGAAGGCGGGGGCGGCGGGCATGGGCGCACTCTTCGGCTCGGAGCCGGCGGCGACCGCCCTGGGCGCCGGTCGCGCGGGCGCCGGCCTTCTAGCGCCCTCGTGCGGCGAAGTCGACGCGGGCCGCGCGGACTGGACGAACGCCCCGGGGCGGTGACAATGGCGCGTCGTCATCGGAGGAGGCGTGGATGCGCGCGTTACGGGCGGGGTCGGGCGTGCGGCGTGCGGGCGCGGCGGTCGTCGTTCTCGCGGCCGCCCTGGGCGTGGCGGACGGGGCGTGGGCGGGCATCCACGTGGGCGCCTTCCACTCGGCGCGCCCGCACCATCACCACCACCGCCACGACGTCCCGGCCGCGCCGCCCGAGGCCGCGCCGCCCGCGCCCGCGCCGCTCCCCTCCGCCCTGCAACCCGCTCCGGGCGCCTGACCGCGGCCGAGGCGGCGGTGTCCGCGACCCGGCCCGGGATCCCCGCGCGGCCCGCGGCCGCCCGCCCGTGAGCCCGGCGCTGCGGCGCGCGGGTTGGGCGCTGGCGGCGCTGCTGGTGGTCGCCTGCGCCGCCGGGCGCCTGTGGCTGCTGCCCGTCCACGTGTCGTTCAACCCCAACGAGGGCTGGAACGCCTTCCAGGCCGTCCACGCCCTGGGGGGCGGCGCGCTCTACCCCGCGCCCGGCGGGTTGACCGGCGACAACTATCCGCCCCTGTCCTTCTACCTGGTGGGCGCCCTGGGCCGGCTCGTGGGCGACCCGATCGTCGCCGGGCGCGCGGTGGCGCTGGCGTCCACTCTGGCGACCGCGGCGGCCGTGTACGCCGGCGTGCGCCGCCTCGCCCCTCCGGGGGCCTCGGCCGCGGCCGCGGGTGTGGGCGCGCTCGTGTTCCTGGGCTTCTGCGCGACGCAGTTCCGCGGCTACCTCGCCATGGACGACCCCCAGTGGCTGGCCCACGCCCTGATGACCGCGGGCTTCGTGCTGCTGATCCCCCGCCGGCCGGACGCGGCCCCCGGCCTGGCGCGCACGGCGGCGGCGGCGGCGCTGATGGCGGCGGGGGGCCTCGTCAAGCACAACCTGGTGGCCCTGCCCCTGGCGGCGACCGTTTGGCTGGCCTTGCACCACCGGCGCGAACTGCTCGTGTGGCTGGCGACGGGCGCGGCGGCGGTGCTGCTGGCGGCGGTCCTGTTCGACCTGGCCTACGGCCCGGCCGTGTTCGTCGACCTCGCCGCCGGCGACCGGCGCTACGCCCTTGCGCGCATGGGCAAGGCGCTGCTGCCGGTGCTGGCGATCACGCCGCTGGCGGCGCTGTCCACGCGCCTGCTGGCCGCGCGCCGGACGGACGGGCGCCTCGACCTGCCGCTGCTCGCCCTGGCGCTGGCCGTTCCCCTGGGCGTGGTGCAGAGGAGCGGGGAGGGCGTCAACGTCAACGCGCACTTCGAGGCGCTGATCGCGGCCTGCCTGGCGGGTGCGGCGGCCTTGCAGCTTCCCGGTCGGCCCCTGCGCGGCCCCTGGCGCGCCGCGGCCTGGGCGCTGCTGGTCCCCTTCGCCGTGCTCCTGCCGCTGACCGCGCGCGCCGAACGCGCCGAGTTCACGGGCGAGCCCGCCGCCGCCCGGGCGTGGGGGGAGATGCGCGCGCGCATCGCCGCCGCGCCCGGCCCTGTCGCCTGCGAAACGCTGGCGCTCTGCTACTGGGCGGGGAAGGATTTCGAGCTGGACGTCTTCCTGTATGGACAGCACGTGACCCGCACCCACGACGCCTCGGCCCTCCTGCGCGCGCTGGACGAACGCCGCTTCGCCGCCGTCCAGCTCGACGCGCCGCACCTGCCGCACCTGGGCGACGTGGCCAACCCCGTGCCGGCGCTGGTGGCGGCGCGCACCCGCCTGGTGTTCCAGGCCCGCGACGGTCGCCGCCTGTTCGCGCCCGCGCCTTGAGCCCCGCCCCGTCCGCCCCCGTTCCGGTTCTCGCCCCGGAGCCGGCCGCCCTGCAGCTCGCGGTGGTGATCCCCGTGTTCAACGAGGCGGACAACGTGGCGCCGCTGCTGGCCGCGCTGGAGGCGGCGCTGGCCGGCCTCGCCTGGGAGGCGGTGTTCGTCGACGACGACTCCAAGGACGGCACCGCCGCGCGCGTGCGGGCCGTGGCCGTGCACGACCGGCGGGTGCGGATCGTGCAGCGCATCGGCCGGCGCGGCCTCGCCTCCGCGGTGGTGGAAGGGGTGCTCGCCAGCGCCGCCCCGGTGGCGGTGGTGATGGACGGCGATCTCCAGCACGACGAGACGGTGATCCCGCGCCTGCTCGCCCTGATCGAGGAAGGGGCGGACGTGGCGGTGGCCACCCGCTACGCCCCCGGCGGCTCGACGGGGGAGTGGAGCGCGGACCGCCTGCGCATCAGCCGCGCCGCGACCCGGTGGTCGCGCCGCCTGCTGCGCACCGACCTTTCCGACCCGATGAGCGGCTTCTTCGCCGTGCGCCGCGAGGTGTTGGTCGCCACGGCGCCGCGCTTGTCCAACATCGGCTTCAAGATCCTGTTCGACCTCGTCGCCTCCTCGCCCACGCCGCTGCGCATCGCCGAGACGCCCTACGTGTTCCGCAACCGTCTGCACGGGGAGAGCAAGCTCGACCTGAAGGTCAGCCAGGAGTTCGTGGTCCTGCTGCTGGAGAAGACCTTCGGCCGGGTGGTGCCCGTGCGCTTCCTGATGTTCTCCGCGGTGGGGTCGGTGGGGCTCGTCGTGCACCTGTGCGTGCTGGGCGGCGGCGTGCGCGCGGGGCTTGCGTTCCGCTTCGCCCAGGCCCTGGCGGTGGCCACGGCCATCGCCTGCAACTACGCGCTCAACAACGCCGTCACCTACCGCGACGTGCGCCTGCGGGGCGCGGCGTTCTGGCGGGGCCTGCTCAAGTTCTACGCGGTGAGCCTGGTGGGCGCGGTGGGCAATGTGGGCGTGGGCGCCCTCGTGTATCGCTACGACCGCGTGTGGTGGCTGGCGGGGCTGGCGGGTGTGGCGGTGGGGGTGGTGTGGAACTACGCCGCCTCCGCCGCCCTGACCTGGCGGGTCAAGGTCTGAGCGGCCCGTCGCCCGTCCCCGGCGCGCCCGGCGCGGGCGACATACTGGTGGTGCTGCACGACCTCTCCCCCGGCGGCACCGAGCGCGTCGCCCTGCGTCTCGCGGCGCGGTGGGCGGCGCTGGGGCGCGGCGTCACCCTGCTGGTCGGCCACCGCTGCGGCGCGCTGGAGCCGCTGCTCGCCGCGGCGGAGGTCGCGGGGGTGGAGGCGGTCGCCTGCGCGCCGGCCCTGCCGCGCGGCCGGGGCGCCCGGGCGCGACTGGGGGCGGCCGCCGCCGGTCTCCTGGCCGAACGGCCCCACCGCGTGCTGTTCGTCCCCGGCAACCACCACTGGCCGGTGGTCCCGCCCGTGGCGCGCCTGCCGGAAGGGACGCGGCCGGCGGTGGTGGTCCAGGTCAGCAATCCCCTGCGCCGCCCGGGCCGCGGCGCCCTCGCCCAGGCGGTGTTCGAGCTGGGCGCGCGCCGGCGCCTGCGCGGGGCGGACGCGGCGGTCTGCCTGTCGGAGGCCGCCGTCGCCGAGACCGATCGCCTGTTCGGCCGCCCGGTCGCCGTTCGCATCGCCCTGCCCGCGCTGGAGGACGACGCCCCGCCGCCGGTCCCCGTTCCCGCCGGGCCGCCGCTGGTCCTGGCGGCGGGCCGGCTCGCCCCGCAGAAGGATTTCGGCACCGCGCTCGAGGCCTTCGCCCGCGTGGACGCGCCGGGCGCGCGGCTGGCGATCGTGGGGGAGGGGCCGCTGCGGGGCGAGCTCCTGGCGCGGGCGGCGGCGCTCGGCCTGGCCGACCGGGTGGAGCTGCCCGGCCACGTCGCGGACCTGCGGCCCTGGCTGGACCGGGCGGCGCTCCTGCTCCTCACCTCGCGCTACGAGGGCTACGGCGCGGTGGTGGTGGAGGCGCTGGCGGCCGGGCGCCCGGTGGTGGCGACAAACTGCACCCCCGCCGCCTCCGAACTGCTGGACCGGCCGGGCCGCGGGCGCGTGGCCCCCGTGGGCGACGCCCCCGCCCTGGCGCGCGGGGTGGAGGCGGTGCTGGCCGCTCCGCCCGCCGACGGCGCCGAGTTGGCGGCCGGTGTGCAGGGCCACCGCATCGGCCCCGTCGCCCGCGCCTACCTCGACCTGTTCGACCGGGCGTCGGCGGCGCGGCCGGGGGGCTGAGGCGCTCTCCCGGAGCCGCCCACCCATGCGATGGCGGGGCGCGGCCGCCCATGGTATCGCCGCGCCGCCATGGCGCCCCAGGACCCGAGCCGGTGAGCGGCCCGCCGCGCGTGGGCTTCCTGTTCAACCACGACCAGATCCACCAGGTGGCCCACAGCCTGCCGGTGGCGCTGGCGCTCGCGCGCACCGGCCGCGCCCGGGTGGTGCTGGCGGCGACCAGCCCCCGCCTGGAGGCCGAGGTGCGACGGCTGGGCGGGGCGGCCGCGGGCGAGGTGGTGCGGCTGGACCTGGCCTCCGCCGCCTCGCGCCTCGCCGCCGGCCTGCTCGACGGCCTCGCGCCCGCCCGCAAGTACCTGATGTACGGCGACAACCTGCCCTTCTTCCGCGGGCTGGACGCGCTGGTCGTGGCGGAGAAGACCGCCCTGACCCTGCGCCGCCACGCCGGGCTGGAGCATCTGAAGATCGTCCACACGCGCCACGGGGCGGGCGACCGCGCGGTGGGCTTCGACCGGGCGAGCGCAGGGTTCGACCGGGTGCTGGTCTCCGGCCCCAAGGTGGCCGACCGGCTGGTGCGGGAGGCGGGGGTCGATCCCGCCCGGTTGGCGACGGTGGGCTATCCCAAGTTCGACCTCCTCGCCGCCGCCGGGTCGCGGCCGCCGCTGTTCGACAACGACCGTCCCACCGTGCTCTACAACCCCCACGGCTCGCCGCACCTGTCCTCCTGGTACGCGATGGGTCGGCGGGTGCTGGAGCTGTTCGCGCGCAGCGACCGCTACAACCTGGTGTTCGCGCCCCACGTCATGCTGTTCCGGCGGCCGGTGGTGGCGAGCGTGGACCGGCCGGGGCTGGCCTTTCCGGGCCGCCCGCCCGTCTCCGCGGCGGACCACGTCCGGGTGGACCTCGGGAGCGCCGCCAGCACCGACATGACCTACACGGAAGGCGCGGACATCTACCTGGGCGACGTCAGCAGCCAGGTGTACGAGTTCCTGCGCCGCCCGCGCCCGTGCGTGTTCCTGGACGCCCACGGCACGGCGGAGCGCGACGACCGCGACTTCCTGCACCGGCGCGCCGGCCCGGTGGTGGACGACGTCGACGCGCTGGAAGCGGCGCTGGAGCGGGCGCAGGTTGAGCACGCCGACGTGTATGCGCCCATCCAGCGCGAGCTGTTCGCCCGCACCTTCGACCTGACGGACACGCCCTCCTCCGAGCGCGCCGCCGCCGCCGTGCTCGAGCTGCTGGACGCGCCCCCCGCCGGGTCCGACCTCCGTGGCTGAGTCCGACGCCGCGTCCGGCGCCTCCGCGGGCGTGGTGCGGCGCATCTACGCCAACCTCGCCCTGCTCTTGAGCGGCAAGGCCGCCGCGGGCCTGATCAGCCTGGGCTATCTCGCGGTGGCCGCCCGCACGCTGGGACCCAAGAATTACGGCGCCCTGGTGCTGGTGCACGCCTACGCCGTCACCGTGGGCGGCATCGTCAACTTCCCCGGCTGGCACGCGGTGGTGCGCTACGGGGCCCAGGCGGCGGCGGCGGACGACCCGCCGCGCATGCTGCGGCTGCTGCGGCTGACGGCGCTGGTGGAGCTGGGCGCGGGGGCGGCGGCGGTGCTCGCCGCGGCGCTGCTGGCCCCGGTGCTCGGGCCGCACCTGGGCTGGCCCCCCGCGGTGCTGGCCTTCGCCACGCCCTACAGTCTGGCGGTGCTGGCCTCCGTGCGCAGCACGCCGGCGGGCTATCTCCAGCTCAAGCGCCGCTTCGACCTCCTGAGCCTGCACGCCGCCGTGGCCCCCGGCGTGCGCCTGCTGGGGGCGGGGGCGGCGGCCCTGGGCGGCTGGGGGCTGACCGGGTTCCTGTGGGTCTGGCTGGTCGCGGCCCTGTGCGAGTGGGCGGCCCTGTGGATCATGGGGCTGTGGGTGGCCCGGCGCGACCTCGCCGCCCACCGGCTCCTCGGCGGCCTGCGCGGCGTGGTGAACGAGAATCCCGGCCTGTGGCGCTTCATGATCGCCGCCAACTCGGACGTGACCTTCGGCGAGCTGGCCGGGCGCCTCGCGCCGCTCACCGTGGGCTGGATCCTCGGCCCCGCCAGCGCCGGCCTGTACGCCGTGGCCCAGCGCGCCAGCGTGGTGATCGCCCAGCCCGCCCAGGTGCTGGGCCAGGCCGCCTACGCCGAGCTCGCCCGGCTCGCGGCCGAGCACGGAGGCGTGGCGCGGTTGCGCGGCGCGCTGGCGCGCTGCGTGGGCGTGGCGCTCTTGACCGCCGCCCCGGTGACCGCGCTGCTGCTCGCGTTCGCGCCCCAGGTGGCGAGGCTGCTGGCGGGCCCCGCCTTCGTCGGGGCGGCCGGAACGCTCGTCTGGCTGGCCCTGTCGCGCACGGTGCTGCTGGCCGCGCCCCCGTGCAGCGCGGCGCTGGTGGCCATGGGCCGGCCCGGCCTGTCCGTGACCGCCAACCTGCTGAGCAGCCTCGGCCTGCTGCCGGTGCTGGTGTTGCTGCTCAAGGGCTTCGGCCTGCCGGGGGCGGGGGTCCACGCGCTGGTGCAGGCGGTGGCGACCACCGGACTGCTGGCCGTGTTCGTGGTCCGCGAGATCGGGCGGCCCGCGCCCGCCGACGCCCGGTGAGGATCGCCTACGTCGTCAACTCGCTGGAAGGGGGCGGCGCCGCCCTGCCGATCCCGGACGTGGTCCGCGTGCTGGAGCAGGCGGGGGCGCAGGTGCGCGTGCTGGCCCTGTCGCGCCGCGACGGCCGCGCCCTTCCCGCGCTGGAGGCGGCGGGCGTGGACGTGCGCGTCGCTCCCGCCGGGCGCGGCGAGCACCGGGCGGCGGCGGCCTGGCTGTTGGGCGAGGTGCGCCGATACCGGCCCGCGCTGATCTGGACCTCGCTGACCCAGGCCACGCTGCTGGGCCAGGTCGCGGGCCTGTTGACCCGCACGCCGGTGGTGAGCTGGCAGCACAACGCCCGGCTCAAGCCCGCCAACCTCCTGCTGCTGCGCGCCACCCGGCGGTTGACGGCGCTGTGGGCGGCCGACTCCGAGGCGGTGGCGGCTCTCACGCGCGCGCGGCTCGGGCTGGCGCACGACCGGGTGATGGTCTGGCCGTTGGTCCTGGCGCGCCCGCCCGCCCGGCCGCCCGCGCGGTGGGAGGAGGGCGGACCCCGGCGCCTGGGCAGCCTCGGCCGGCTGCACCCCAACAAGGGCTACGACGTGCTGGTGGAGGCGCTGGCCCTCTTGTTCGCCGACGCCCCCGAACTGCGCGCGAGCGTTTCGGTGACGGTGGGCGGGGAGGGGACCGAGCGCGCCGCGCTGGAGGCGGCGGCGCGCCGCGCCGGCGTGGACGATGCGCTGCGCTTCGCGGGCTACCAGGCCTCGCCGGAGGACTTCCTGGCCGACCTGCACGCCTACCTCCAGCCCTCGCGCGCCGAGGGCCTGTGCATCGCCGCGCACCAGGCCATGGCGGCGGGTCTGCCGGTGATCGTCTCGGCGGTGGGCGAGGCGCCCGTCACCGCGGCGGGGGGTGCGGGCCTGGTGGTCCCGCCCGGGGACGCGCCCGCCCTGGCCGCCGCCCTGCGCCGCCTGCTGGCCGACCCCGCCGCCGCGGCGCGCATGGGCGAGACGGCGCGGGCGCGGGTGCTGGAGCGCTTCGGCGAGGACGCGTTCCGCCGGGCGGGGCTGGCCGTCGCCGCCCGCGCCTTCCGGCTGGCGAGGGAGCCGCGCTAGTCCCCGCCGTCCTGCACCAGGGCGCGTACGAAGGCGAGGTCGGCGGGGGTGTCCACGTCCACGGCGGCCAGGCCGTAGGGCGAGGCCACCGCCGCCGCGCGCACCCCCGCCGCGCGGCCCAGCCGCCCGGCCGCCCCCGCCAGGGTGAGCCGGCCCGTGGCGTAGGCCAGGAGCGCGCCCGGCCCGATCAGTCCCGCCATGCGCCAGGGCCGCTTGCGCTCCGCCTCCAGCCGCCGCCAGAAGTCGACGGCGGCCAGCGCCCGCGCGTTCGCCAGCAGGAACAGGTTGCATCCCGACCAACCGCCGTCCGCCAGCTTCAGGTAGGTGCGGCGCGAGCCGGGCGCGGCGGCCGCCACCACCTCGCGCGAGGCGGCCAGCACGCAGGCGTCCGCGTCGGCGGGGGCGTCGCCCAGGAAGCGCGTCACCCATTCGGGCCGCAGCAGGGCGTGGTCGGCGGTGGTGACCACCAGCGGCGTTCCCAGCGCGGTCGCGCCCGCCAGCACGCTGAGGCTCGGGCCGGCGGCCGCCTCCAGCGGTTCGGCGCCGAGCGCGACGGCGGCCGCGGCCACCTGCGGATCGGAGGCGGACACGGCCACCCGCGCCGCCCCCGCCTCCGCCAACGCCCCCACCACGCGCGCGAGCAGGGTTTCGCCGCCCACCCGCGCCAGCGCCTTGTGCGCCACCCCCTCCGCCCGGGCGACCGGGTCGGCGCCGCCCGGGCGCGACCCCGCCAGCACCAGGGCGCGCCAACCCGCGGGGGGCGTCGCGGTCAAGCCAGCGACTTCTCGTAGATGCGGTAGGTCTTGTACGCGCGCCCGCCCACCGCCTCGGCGATGCGGGTCATGGGCCGGTTGTCCTCCAGCACCCACGACATCTCGATGGTCTCGTAGCCCAGCTCGTAGGCGCGGCGCCGGACGGCGTCGATCATCAGGAAGGGCAGCACCTGGCCCCGCCGCTCGCCGTGGAAGCGGCGCTTGACCCCCATGAGCGGCACGCGGACCGACTTCACCCGGCGCACCTTCAGCCGCCACAGGAGCTTGGCCCAGCCGAACGGCAGCAGGCGCCCCTTCAGGTCGCGGATCGCCTCGTTGAGGTTGGGCAGGAACACGATCACCCCCGCCGCCTCCCCGTCGATCTCCGCGAAGCGCACCAGGGTCGGGTCCACCAGCAGCCTGAGCGCCTTGGCCAGGGCGCGCGTCTCCGCCTGCGTCGTGGGGACGAAGCCCCAGTTGTCCGCCCACGCGTCGTTGAGGATGTCGGTCAGCACGGCCACCTCCGCGTCGAAGCGGCTCATGTCCAGGGGGCGCAGGCTCACCCCGGCGGGGGCGCCGCGGGCCACGCGCCGGGCCGTGCGCTCGGGCAGGCCGTCCTCGCGGGTGGAGACGTAGGCCAGCACGTCCTTGGCCTTGGCGTAGCCGGCCTGCTCGATGCGCGGCCCGGCGTAGGGCGGGTCGTGGCCCATCAGCACCATGGGCGGCGTGTCGAAGCCGTCCACCAACAGGCCCACCTCCTCGTTGGTGGACAGGTTGAAGGGCCCCATAATCCGGCCGCAGCCGCGCTCGCGCAGCCAGTCCTCCGCGGTGCGCAGCAGGAGGGCGAACACCTCCGGATCGTCCTCCGCGGCGATCAGGCCGAAGTGGCCGACGCGGGGGCCGGGCGCGTCCGGCGCGTTGCGGTCGATCTGCGCGCTGACGCGCCCCACGTCGCGCCCGTTCCGCCGCGCCAGCCAGAAGCGCACCTGCGCGTGCTCGAAGAAGGGGTTGTGCTTGGGCGAGAGCGACTCGCTCCGCTCCATCAGCAGGGGCGGGACGTAGTTCGGATCGCCCGCGTTCAACCGCAGGGGCAGGCGGATGAAGCGCTTCATCGACGCGCCGTCCTCCACCGCCAGCACGTCCAGCCCCGGTGTCGTCGTGCGCGCCATGCCCTCGCCCTCCAATTGAAACAGTGCGGCCAGGCTTCCCGCCGCGAACAGGGCCGGGGCGGTCCAGACGGCCAGGAGCGGGGGCAGGACGCCTTCCGCCCCCATCGAGACCAGCACGCCGTCCGCCACCAGGAACAGCAGGCCCGCGGCCAGGCAGCCCACGGTGAGGCGCCACGCCCCGGCGCGCACGCTGCCCAGCGCCACCGGGGAGGCCGCCAGCAGCAGCACCAGCGCCGCCGCGGGCCCCGCCCACATCTGGTCGAGCTGCGTTCGGTAGAATGCGCGCGGCCGCGGCGCCGCGCCCCCCGTCAGCGCCCGGCGCGCGCCGGCGCGCGTCGTCACCGGCTCCCGGGCGAACAGGGCGCGCACGTCGGAGGCGGTCAGCCGGACCGGCCAGGGCGCCTCGGCCGACCGGCGCGGCGCGGAGGCGACCGGGCCGTAGTCCTCGACCTCCACCCCCCGCAGGCTCCAGCCTCCCGGTCCCAGCACCGCCGTTTGCGCCCGGGTGCGGCTCAGCAGCCGGCCGTCCGGCGCGCGATGGTAGATGGCGACCTCCACCAGCCGGCGGCCCGCCTCGTCGCCGGGGGAGGCGAGCACCACGTCCGGGCCGAGCCGGAAGGTGCGGGGCGGTCGTCCTTCGCGCTCGGCGGCGGGGGTGGTGGCGCGCCACCAGTCTCCCAGGGCGCGGTCGCTGCGCGGGACCGCCCACAGGGACAGCACCAGCAGCCCCGCCGCCGCCGCCGCCGCCGCCGGCGAGGCCAGGAGCACGACCCGCTGGATCGACACCCCCGCGGCGCGCAGGGTGGTGACCGCGTTCTCCCGCGCCAGGGCGCCGAAGCCGAACAAGGCGCCCGCCAGCACGCCCAGCGGTGCGGCCTGGGCGAGCAGGTGGGGCGTGCGCAGCGCCGCGTAGCTGGCCACGCCCTCCAGCCCTTGGCCGCGGTCCAGGATGCGCGCGGAGGTTTCGAACAGGTCCAGGAGTTGGAGCACCGCGGTCATGGCGATCACGCCGGCGAGCACGCGCCCGCCCATGCGCCGCAGCAGCCAGAGCGTCAGGACCACGTGGCCGCCCCGGTCGGGGCGACCGCAGGTGCGGAGGGCCGGTCCGGACGGCGCGTCCGCCGCGCGGCCGTCCTCAGCGCCTCCAGGGCGATGCTGAAGGGCGTCTCGCCCGGTCGCCGCAGGCCGGCGGCGAACACCCAGGCCGAGAGGGCGGCGTAGGCGGCGAACGGCAGGCCGACGGCGAGCACCGGCGGCGCCCGGCCCTTGGCCGCCAGCCCCTGGCCCACCTGCAGCAGGTGCTGGAACACGAACAACAGCACGGCGGCCGTCACCACCCCCGCCGCCCGCCCGCCGCGCTTGGCCGACAGGCTCAGCGGCAGGGTGAGCAGCGGCAGCAGCGGCAGGGCCAGGGCGCGCGCCAGCCGCCCGTACAGCTCGGCCGTGCGTCGGCGGCGCGTCGGGCCGAAGTCGCCGGCGCGGCCGAAGGCGAGTTCGCTCAAGGTGAGCTCGCGCTCGTCCAGGCCGCGGGCGCGCAGGCCGGCGTCGGCGGCGGGCAGGGTCAGCTCCAGGTCGAATTCGGTGAAGGTGAGCACCTGGGGCAGGTCGCGCTGGTCGCGGCGCACCTGCTGGCCGTCCGTGAGCACCAGCACCACGTGGTGCGCGTCGGCGCCCGGACGCACGTATCCGCGGCGCGCGGTGGTCACGCGCTCTCGCCCGCGCGGCGTCGTTTCGCGGATGAACACGCCGCGCAGGCGCCGACCGGTCTCGTCCACCGCGTCGGCGGTCAGGCTGGTGCGGCCGCCCGCGGTCACGAACACCTGGCTCTGGAAGCGGCCGTTCCAACCGGCGGTCTGCGCCCGGTGCAGGATCTCGCGGTAGGCGTAGCGGCTGTAGGGGTCGATCCAGCCCGAGATCAGCAGGCTCGCCGCCCCCAGCACCGCCCCCAGCACGAGGTAGGGCGCCGCCAGCCGCGCGGGCGACACGCCGCTGGCCAGCAGGGCGTCGACCTCCGACCCGTCGCTCAGCCGGGCGTAGGCGGTGAACATGGCCACGAAGAAGGCGGCCGGCAGGGTCAGGCCCAGGTAGTAGGGCAGGAGGGTGGCCAGGAGCTGGAGCAGGTAGGCCTGGCCGCCCTCGCTTCCCGCCAGCGCCTCGTGCAGGCGCAGGGCGCGCTCCAGCATGAGGGCGCACAGGGTCACGGCCAGCGTCCCGGCCAGGGCCGGGGCGGCCAGCCGCAGCAGGTGGCGGTCGACCAGGCGCAGCCGCGTCACGGGCGCGGTCCGCCCCGCCGCGCCCACCCGCCGCGCCCGCCCGCGGCGGCGGCCGGCGACCGGACGATTATGCTTGATGCGGGACGGGCCATGCCGGCACAAGTCAAACGCCGCGGACGCCCCCGCCGTCAAGCCGAGGCCCGATCGTCCAGTGAAGGCGCTGCTCCCGTCGGCGATCCTCGTCCTCCTGTTTTCGGCCGGGCTCGCCCAGGCGGAGCCCGAATGCGTCGGCGCGCCCGCGGGAACGCGGCTGCTGGTGCGGGTGGAGGGCGTGCGCGCCGCGACCGGCCAGGTGGTGGTCACCCTCTACCCCGACGATCCCAAGCGCTTCCTCGCCCCCCACGGCAAGCTCCTGCGCCAGCGGCCGGCGGCGCGGGCGGGGGAGACGCAGGCCTGCTTCGAGCTGCCCGGGCCCGGAACCTACGCGCTGGCCGTCTACCATGACAGCAACGGCGACGGCCGGTTCAACCGGACGGTGGTGGGCATGCCCGCCGAGGGGTTCGGCTTCTCCAACGACGCGCCCACCCCCGTCGGCCTGCCGTCCTTCTCCGCCGTGCGCTTCGCGGCCAAGGGGGCGCAGACGACGGCGCGGCTGACCCTGCGCTATCCGCGCTGAACGGGCAGGAGCCAGCGCCCGAGCTCCTCCACCGTCCCGTTCTCCGTCAGGCCCCGCGCGGACACGCGGATCGGACCGTCCCCCGGTGCGGGCGGCAGCTCCACCCGGTGCCAGCGCGCCCCCCGCTCCCCCCGGCGGGCGGAGGAGGCGGAGGGCGCCCCGATCACGGGCACGGGTCCGTTCGGCCCGGCCAGCCGGCCCAGCCCCGCCCGGTGCAGGTGTCCGTGCAGCACGAGCTCGGCCCCCGTGCGCGCCAGCACCGCCGCCAGGGCCGTCGCGTCCGCCAGCGCCTTGCGCGCGGGGGCGGCCCCCGGCTCGGCCGGGTGGTGGACGAGCACCACCCTGTGCAGCCCCGCCGCCTCCGCTTCGCGCAGCATCGGCTCCAGCCGCCCGAGCTGGTCCGCCCCCAGGCGCCCCCGCGCCGAGAACACGGGGGTGGGGACGGCCGAGCACAGGTTGACCAGCGCCACGCGCCCGCGCACCCGCAGGTGGGGGAAAGAACCGGGGGCGTCCTCCATCCAGGGCCGCCAGGCCTCCCAGGGCGCCGGCCCCCGGGCGACCAGCAGGTCGTGGTTGCCGGGGCTGAGCGTCAGGTCCCGGGGCGCCGCCAGCGCGGCCAGCCGGTCGCGGGCGGCCGCGATCTCCTCGGGCGCCGAAAAGTTGACGAGGTCTCCCGTCAGGCAGACATGGTCCGGCCGATGCGCCCGGAGGTCCGCCACCAGCGCTTCCAGCACCTCCGGGCGGTGGTGGCTCCGCTTGCGTCGCCACGCCTCCCGCGCCATTCGCGCCTTGAGGGCGCCGCCGGCGGCGCCGGGCGGGGGCGGCAGGTGGAGGTCGGAAAGGTGGGCCAGGATCACGCGGGCGCCCCGTTCGCCGCCGAGCGTGCGGCCGAGCGGCCTGCGCTAGCAGCTCCGCCCCGTTCCCGCACGGGGACCTCCCCTTGAGCCGGCCCCGCCGCCCCGGCGGGGGGGCGACGGTGGGGGTGATCCGCAATCCCCGGGCGCACCGTCTGCGCGGGGCTGCGCCCCCCGGCGGCTCCGGCCCGCACGTCGTCGAGCCGCGCTCGCGCGAGGAGGTGGCGGACGTCCTGCGCGGCTTCGCCGCCGCCGGGATCGTGCGCGTGGTGGTGGAGGGCGGCGACGGCACCGTGCGCGAGGTGGTGGGCGCCGCGCCCGAGGCGTTCGCCGGCCGGCCGCTGGAGCTGGCGGTCGTGCCCGCCGGCAAGACCAACGCCCTCGCGCTGGACCTGGGCGCGCGCCCGGGCTGGACCGCCGCCGCCGCCGCCGCCAGCTCCCGCACCCAGGTGCGCGCGCCCCTGGAGCTGCGGCGGCCCCACGAGGCGGGACCGCCCCAGCGCGGCTTCGTGTTCGGTGCGGGGGTGTTCGTGGAGGCGGTCCGGCTGGCCCAGCGCGCGCACCGGGCGCGGCTGTTCGGCGCCCTGGCGGTGGGGGCGGCGCTGGGCGGCGCGGGCGCGCGCACGGCGCTGGGCGGCCCCGTCGGCTCCTGGCGCACGGGCGTGGCCCTGCACCTGCGCCGCGGCGAGGAGGCGGACCTGGAGGAGGGCCGCGACGAAACGCGGTTCCTGCTGCTGGCCTCCACCCTGGAGCGCCTGCCGCTGGGCATGCGCCCCTTCGGCCCGCCCCGGCCCGGGCTGAAGGTGCTGGACGTGGCGGGATCGCCCGCGCGCCTGCGCGCCGCCCTGCCGCTGATCCTGTCGGGGCGCGACCGGCCCTGGCTCGCCGCCGCCGGCTACCGCCGCTTGGACGTGGAGCGCCTGCACCTCGTCCTGCACACCCCCTACGTGCTGGACGGCGAGGAGTTCGCGGGCGGCGAGCTCCTGCTCACCCGCGGCGCCCCGCTCACCTTCGTAACGCCGTGACCCCGCTGGCGGAGCGCTTCGCCCGCGAGACGGCCGTCCCGGCCCCGCCGGAGGCGTCGCGCTTCGCCGAGCACCTGGCCGCCCGCGCGCCGGGCGGGGCGGCGGCCGTCCTGTTCTACGGCTCGGGCCTGCGCGCGGGAGGAGCCGCGGCGGTGCTCGACTTCTACGTGCTGACCTCCGGTTTCCGCCGCACGGGCCTGCGCGGGCGGGTGGAGGCCCGGCTCTGGCCGGAGATTTCGTTCGAGGTCCTGGCCCTGCCGGACGGGCGCGAGCTGCGCGCCAAGGTGGCCACCCTGCCCCTCCACGTGTTCGCCCGCGCCGCGTCCGGGCGCGGGATCGACACCACCGTGTGGACGCGCTTCGTCCAGCCGAGCCGCCTCGTCCACGCGCGGGACGCCGCCGTGCGCGCTTCCGTGCTGGAAGCGCTGGCCGCCGCCGCCGCGACCGCCGCCCGCTTCGCCGCGGTGCTGGGCCCCGCCGAGGGAGAGCCGCGCGCCTACTGGGAGGCGCTGTTCCGTGCGACCTACGCCGCCGAGCTCCGGGTGGAGCCGCCCGGCCGCGAACGGGCGGTGCTGGACGCCGCGCCCGACCGCTACGCCCTGCTGCTGCCGCAGGCGTGGGCGGCTGCGGGCGTGGAGTTCACGCGGGGGGAGGACGGCCGGGTGTCGCCCCGCCTTTCAGAACGGGAGTTGGCGCGTTTGCGCCGGGCCTGGCGGCTGCGCCGCGCCTTGGGCAAGCCGCTCAACGCCCTGCGCCTGGTCAAGGCGGCGGTCACCGTCGCCGGGGCGGCGCGCTATGCGGCGGGCAAGCTCGAACGCCATACGGGGCTCGCGGTGCAGGCCACGCCCTGGCGCGAGCGCCACCCGGTGCTGGGCGGGGCGGAGGTGCTGTGGCGCTTGCGCCGGGCGCGCGTTCGCCCGCGCTAGGCCGAACGGCGCCGGTCGTCGCGGATCACGCCCAACCGGCGGCCCACGGCGGCGAAGGCGGCCAGCACGTCGTCCAGCTGCTCGGTGGTGTGCACGGCGGTGACGCTGGCGCGCAGCAGGGGGCGGCTGTCCGGGGTGGCGGGCGGCAGGGCGAGGTTGAGGTACACCCCCGCCTCCAGCAGGCCGTTCCACATGGCCAGGGCGCTGGACAGGTCGGGCATGGCCACGGCCACGATGGGGTTGGGCTGCGGCCCCGTCTCGAAGCCTAGGGCGTTCAGCCCGTCGTAGAGGCGCACCGCGTTGGCCCCGAGCTTGGCGCGCAACGCTCCGTCGCGCTCCACGCGCCCGAGGGCGGTCAGGGTGGAGGCCACCACCGCCGGCGGCAGGGAGGCGGTGAACATGTAGGGCCGGCTGACCACGCGCAGCAGGTCGAAGTCGTCCACGTCCGACACGCAGAAGCCGCCGATGGCCCCCAGGCTCTTGGACAGGGTGCCGACGATGAAATCCACGTCCGCCTCGGCGGCCACCTCCTCCACCAGGCCCCGGCCGCGCGCGCCCAAGACGCCCATGGAGTGCGCCTCGTCGACCAAGAGGTGCGCGCCGAGCTCGCGCTTGACGGCGGCGATCTCCCGCAACGGGGCGGTGTCGCCCAGCATGGAGTAGATGCCCTCCACCACGATCAGCCGCTCGCCCGGCTCGCCCTTGAGCCGGCGCAGGCGCTTGTAGAGGTCCTCCGGGTCGTTGTGGCGGAAGCGGATCACCTCCGCATGGCCCAGGCGCGCGCCGTCGTAGATGCTGGCGTGGCTGTCCGCGTCCAGGATCAGGTGGTCGCCGCGCCCCACCAGCGCCGACAGCACGCCGAGGTTGGCCTGGTAGCCGGTGGTGAACAGCATGGCGTGGCGGCGGCCGAAGAAGCGCGCCAGCGCCCCCTCCATCCTGAGGTGCCCGTCCAGGCTGCCGTTGGCGATGCGCGAGCCGGTGGTGCCCGTGCCGAAGGCGCGCACCGCCTCCACCGAGCTTTCGATGCATTCGGGGTCGAAGGTCAGGCCCAGATAGTTGTTGGCCCCGAGGATGGTCACCCGGCGCGCGCCCAGCCGCCCTTCGGTGGGCGACAGCATCTCGTCGAAGCGGATGTTGAACGGGTCCGCCCCGGCGGCGCGGATGGCCCCGTAGGCGTCGCGGTAGCCGCGGTGTCTATCGAGCAAGCCCACCGATCACGCCTTTTCACTGAGTTCGCGCAACAGGGCGGCGAGGTCGCCGGCCGTGCGCACCGGCGCCAGCCGGTCGAGAGGGATGGACACGTCGAACGTGTCCTCCAACTCCATGACGATGTTCATCAGGGCGAGGGAGTCCACGTCCAGGTCGCGGACGATGTCGGTGTCGGCGACGACCCGCACCGGGCGGCCGAGCACGGCGCCCGCCGCCCGGGCGATCTCCGCCAGGACGAGGTCCGTCACGCCCGATGCCGCCTCCGTCTCCATGTCGCTCCGCGCGCCCCGTTTCGATCCTTCAAGCTATACGATCCCGCAAGCCCGGGCTCCACAATTTCGTCACGCCAAGATGTTTCGCGGCCGTAACCAACCCTGCGCCCGGTACCAGGCGACGGCGTCCGCGAAGCCTTCGCCCAGGCCGAAGCGCGCCGCGGGCGCCTGCGGGTCCCGCTCGGCCGCGGGAACGCTCCAGTCGCCGTGCAGCAGCTCGCGCACCTTGCCGGAGGTGGCCATGGGGTCGGCGCCGAGCCTGCGCGCGGCGTCGCCCGCCAGGCCCGCCGCGCGCAGGAGGGAGGTGGGCGCGCCCACCGTCCGCGGGCGGGCGCCCACCGCGGCGGCGGCGGCCTCCATGATCTCGTTCCAGGCGTAGCCGTCGGCGCGCGCGTCGCACAGCGCCACGGGGCCGGCGGGCGCGTCCGTCCGCCCCGCCAGGGCGGCGACGGCGCGGGCCGCGTCCGCCGCGTGCACCAGCGTCACCCGGGCGGGCTCGGCGGGAACGGGGAGCAGCGGGCCTCCCGCCATGCGGAACAGGGCCAGGGTCTCGCGGTCGCCCGGGCCGTACACCGCGCAGGGCCGCACCAGCCGGGCGGTCGCGCCCCAGGCGTCCAGCACCGCCGCCTCCCCGTCCCGCTTGCTGCGGGCGTAGGCGGAGAGCTGCGGCTCGCGCGCCGCCAGGCTGGACACGTGGACCAGGTTCGCGCCCGGAGCGGCCGCCGCGCGGGCGGCGGCGGCCAGGCGTCCGGCCCCGTCCACGTTGGCCGCCCGCAGGTCCGCGTCCCGGCGCGCCTTGACCAACCCCGCCGCGTGGATCACCGCGTCCGCCCCGCGGCACAGCCGGTGCAGGCTCGCCGCGTCCTCCAGGTCGCCCAGGGCCAGCTCCGGCTCCAGCCCGCGCCACAGGGGGTGGACGGGGTCGCGGCGGCAGAGCACCCGCACCCGCCAGCCCCCGTCGGCCAGCGCCCGCACGACGTGGCGCCCGAGGAAGCCCGTGCCGCCCGTCACGGCGGCGAGCGGCGCGCCCACCTCAGGCGGGCTCGAAGGCACCGGACAGGTAGAGCTTGCGCGCTTCGGCCCGGCGCAGCTTGCCCGAGGAGGTGTGGGGCAGGGCTCCGGCCCCCACCAGCCGCACCCGCGCCTCCACCCCGTGGCGGCTGCGCAGCAGGGCGGCGACCTCCGCGGCCAGCCGCTCGCGCGCGTCCGCGTCGCGGGTGCGGGTCTGCACCAAGACCACCACGTCCTCGTCCGCACCGGCCAGGGAGAAGGCGGCCACGTCGCCGCGGCGCACGCCGGCCGTCTCGGTCTCGGCGGTCCACTCCAGGTCCTGGGGCCAGATGTTGCGGCCGTTGAGCAGGATCATGTCCTTGGCCCGGCCCGTGGGCGTGAGCTCGCCGTCCGCCAGGAAGCCCAGGTCCCCCGTGTCCAGCCAGCCGTCGGGGGAGAGAACGGCGGCCGTCGCCTCCGGCTGGTCGAAATAGCCCTGCATCAGGCTCGGGCCCCGGGCGAACACCCGCCCGATGCGCCGTTCGGGCAGGCGGGCGCCCGCCGCGTCGCGCACCTCCAGCTCGTGGCCGGGGAGCACGCGGCCGCAGCGGGCGAAGTCCAGCGCGGGAAGGCCCGGGGCCGGCGCCTCGGCGCGCCCGGCCTCCAGCGCCTGCGCCCCCAGGCTTTCGCAGGCGAGGCCGGTCCCGGGCTCGGCCATGGTCAGCGCCAGGGTGGCCTCCGCCATGCCGTAGCTGGCCAGGAAGGCGCGGCTGGAGAAGCCGGCGGGGGCGAACCGCTCGGCGAACTGGGCCAGGGGCCCCGCGCGCACCCGGTCGCCGCCGATGCCCGCGATGCGCCAGCGCGACAGGTCGAGGTCCGACAGGTCCGCGCTTTGCGCGCGACGGGCGCACAGTTCGTAGCCGAAGGTCGGGCTGTAGGCGACGGTGCCCCCCGTCTCGGAGATCAGCCGCGGCCACAGCAGCGGCCGGCGCACGAAGGCGTCCGTGGGCAGGAGGTCCACCGACATGCCGGCGAACACGGGGCTCAGCAGGAAGCCGACCAGCCCCATGTCGTGGAACAAGGGCAGCCAGGAGACCGCCCGGTCCGCCGGTTCGATCCGCAGGCCGTGCCGGGTGATGGCCAGGGCGTTGGCCGCCAGCGCCCGGTGGGTGACGAGCACTCCGGTGGGCTCGCGCGTGCTGCCGGAGGAGAACTGGAGGTAGGCCGCGTCGTCCGGCCCCGGCCCCGTTCCGGCGACGGCCCAGGCGGGGTCGGCGGGGGGCAGCTCGTCCAAGGGCGGCAGGAGCCGGGCTCCCGCCCGCGCCGTCGCCTCCGCCAGCATGGGCCGCAGGCCGGCGGGACCGAAGGCGGCGACCGCGCCGCAACCCGCGAGCAGGCGCGCCACCGCGTCCACGTACGCCTGGGGGCCGCCCAGGGGCGCGGGGAGCGGCATGGGGGCGGGGATCAGCCCCGCGTACACGGCGGCGAAGAAGGCCAGCACGAAGTCGGCGTCCGTTTCCGCGGCCAGGCCCAGCCGGTCGCCGGGGGCGAGTCCCGCCGCCCGCAGGCGTCCGGCCAGGGCCAGCGCCAGCTCGCGCAGGCGCGCATAGGGCAGGGCCAGGGTCCGCTCGCCCCTCAGGCCGTGGAGGTTGATTCCCGTGTCGCTCCGCGCCGCCGCGTCCAGGGCGGCGGTGAGCGTGGGCGCGGGCGCGGAAAGGCGCCGGTCGGGACAGGTCGGCGTTTGTCGCACCTTGGGCTTGTCGGGCGCCCGAAGGCGGACCGCAAGGCGTCCGCCCTCCTCAACCGCGCGTGGAACGGCCCACGGCCAAGCGTCGCACCAGGGGCAGGAGCCCGCGGTGGTGCGCGCGGTGGTAAGGCGAGGCGGCGGGCAGAGCCGCGGCCAGCCGGCGGTGCGCGGTCCCGAGCGCGTGGTAGGGCAGCCCCGGCAGCAGGTGGTGCAGGGCGTGGTAGCGCAGCCCCACGGGCGCCCACAGCCCCGGCAGGAGCGAGGGCGGGGGCACGTTCACGCTGTCCAGGTACTGGTCGGTCACGCTCATGGCCGCGCCGTCGCCCTCCCACAGGTGGGCGGCCAGGGTGCGGACCTGGTTCACCACCGCCACGCCGGACGCCACGCCCAAGAAGACGAGGAAGCTTTCCAGGGGGATGCGCCCGGCGGCCGTGGCGGCGACCAGCCCCACCGCCCAGAGCGTGGTGGCCGTCTCCCACCTGCGCCAGCGCGCCAGCTCGGCCCCGGCGGGCGGCGGGCGGCGGAAGTCGGGGTTGACCGCCAGGGCGGAGGCGCGCGCCACCACCCACGCCCGCAGCCGGGGGGAGAGCGCGGAGACGGGGGCCAGCACGGCGAAGCGCAGCAGCAGCGCCAGGGGAGCGAGCGCCGCCGCCGCCGTGAAGCCCGCCAGGGCGCGGGGGGCGAGCAGCCCCGGCGGCAGGTACTCGGGGTCCTGCGCCGTGCCGTAGCGCGAGCGCGCGTGGTGCAGGTTGTGCACGCCCTCGTACATGAAGGAGGGCGCCATCAGGGGCGCGCCCACCAGGAGGTTCCAGCCGAAGCGCAGGCCCGGCACCGCGGCGGGCTTCAGGTGGGTCAGCTCGTGGATGAAGCTCACCGCTCGGTAGAGCGCCAGCACCGCCACCCCGCCCGCCGAGACGCGCAGGCCGACGGGCCCCGCGGGAACCGCCGCCAGGAGCAGCGCGCCGTAGCCGACGGCGACCGAGAGGAGCAGGTCGCCCCAGTAGAGCAGGGGCCTGGCCCTGTGCAGGTCGCGGGTCAGCGCCGCGGCCTCGCGCACCAGGTCCGCCCCGTTCGCGGCGGCCCCTGTCGTGGCGGCCCCTGGCGCGGCGAAGCGATCGCCGGACGGGGAGGGGGCGGACG
>CAXSDV010000017.1:0-11565 GCA_964235945.1 uncultured Caulobacteraceae bacterium | reverse complement strand
GTCGTGGCGGCCCCTGGCGCGGCGAAGCGATCGCCGGACGGGGAGGGGGCGGACGGGAACGGGTCGGACGAGAGAAGTTCGGCCATGGCGTCTCACCGGGGCGCGCCGGCGCCGGGCGGCTTATCCCCCGGGGCGGCCGGGAGCGAAACCTCCTATGTCGTGTCGGGCCCGCTTCAGGTCGAGGGCGGGAGGCGCATGGCCACGTCGCAGCGGGCGTAGCGCGAGCCGAACTCGCGCATGATCGCCTCGTCGTGCACGAAGCCCAGCTTGACGTAGAGGTGGATGGCGGCGGCCGATCTCCAGTTGCTGAGCAGGTAGAACGGGTCGGCCCCCGACCGGCGGCCGCGGGCGATCATCGCCGCCAGCAGGAACTCGCCCGCCTTGCGGCCGCGGGCCGCCTCCAGCACGCCCATCTTGGTCAGCTCGAAGCTCGTGGCGCCCGTCTTCTGCAGGGCGCAGGTCCCCACGACCCCGAGCCCGGCGGCCTCCACGAACAGGATCGCTCCGCCCGGATCGACGATCCGTTCGCGCGGGTGGTCCAGCACGTCCCGGTCGGCGGCCTCCAGCCGGTACATGGCCTCGATCCACTGGGCGTTGATGTCCCGGAACGTCCCGGCGAGGTCGTCGGAGAACTCGCGGATGCTCAAGCCCGTCGTCGCCGCCGCGTCCCCGCCCATGACCGTTTCTCCCGCTTCCTTCGCCCTATAACCCGGTTCGCGGGCCGTGCGGAGCCGGCGCGCGCCGGGGCGCCGCGATCCTGAAAAGAACGTAATGACGCAGGCTTAATTGGTGCGGCGAAGATGTCTTGGGTATTTCCGTCTGGTCGCCCGGTCGAACCGGGCCCGAACAACGGGAGAATTACTTATGCGTAACCTCGTCAACCTCGCCTCCACCGTCGGCGTCTTCGTGCTGGCCGCGACCCCGCTGCTCGCCGTCGGCGGCGCGGCCCACGCCCAGGAGGCCGACCGGGACCAGACCCAGCGCATCTCGGTCGCGGACCTCGACCTCGACCGGCCCGCCGACCTCGCCGTGTTCGGCCGCCGGGTGGGCGTCGCCGCCGACCGCATGTGCCAGACCTTCGGCCCCGTCGAACTCTCGCGCCGCGCCACCTGCGAGCGCGCCGTGCACGACGAGGCCTACGCCCAGGTGCGCGTGATGCGCACGGCCGCCGTCCCCGTGCGCGCCTCCGCCTGGAGCGTCGCCCGTCGATGAATTGCGCGCCCCGTCCCGCCGCCGGTCGGCCCCTCCCGGGGCTTCGCGCGGCGGGACTCCACGCTGGAGTTCGGGCGTCGCGGTTCAGGCGTCGCGCATCTCCAGCCGGCGGTTGAAGGACAGCGCCGCCAGGGTGCAGGCCGCGCCCGACGCCAGGTAGACGCCCACGAAAGCCAGGCCGAAGCGGCTGCACAGGGCCAGCACCGCCAGGGGCGCGAAGCCCGCCCCCACCAGCCAGGCGAGGTCGGAGGTCAGGGCCGCCCCCGTATAGCGCAGCCGGCTCGGGAAGTTGGACGCCACCGCGCCGGACGCCTGGCCGAAGGAGAGGCCCAGCGCCGCGAAGCCCAGGAGCACGAAGGCGGCCTCGCCCAGTCCCGGCCGCGCCAGCAGGGCGGGGGCGGCGGCGGCGAACGCCGCGATCAGGACGGCGCCCGTCGCCAACAGCTTGCGACGCCCGATCCGATCCGCAAGCACGCCGGACAGCACCACCGCCGCCGCCATCACCCCCGCTCCCGCCATCTCCAGCCGCAGGAAGGGCCCGGCCGTCTGCGGCGTGAACAGGGCCAGCCAGGAGAGCGGGAACACCGTCACCAGGTGGAACAGGGCGAAGCTCGCCAGGGGCGCGAACGCTCCCAGCGCCACCGTGCGCCACTGGGCGGCGAGGATCGCGCGCACGCGCACGGGCTGGAGCTCGCGCCGCTCCAACAGGGCGGTGAACTCGCGGGTGACCACCAGGCGCAGCCGCGCGAACAAGGCCACCACGTTCACCGCGAAGGCCACGAAGAACGGGTAGCGCCAGCCCCAGTCCAGGAAGTCGGCGGGCGAAAGGTTGTCGACGAAGAAGGCGAACAGGGCGCTGGCCAGCAGGAGGCCGAGCGGCGCGCCGATCTGGGGAAGCATGGCGTACCAGCCGCGACGGCGGACGGGGGCGTTCAGCGCCAGCAGGGAGGCCAGCCCGTCCCAGGCGCCGCCCAAGGCCAGCCCCTGGCCGATGCGCAGGGCGCACAGCATGACCACCGAGGCCATCCCAGCCTGGGCGCGGCTCGGCAAGAAGGCGAGGGCGACGGTGGACCCGCCCAGCAGGAACAGGGCGACCGTCAGCTTCACCCCGCGCCCGTGGCGGCGGTCGACGGCCATGAAGATCACCGTGCCGACGGGGCGGGCCAGGAAGGCCAGGGAGAACACCGCGAAGGACAGCAGCGTGCCCGTCAGCGGGTCGTGGTCGGGGAAGACCAGCCGGGGAAAGACCAGCACGGACGCAATGCCGTAGACGAAGAAGTCGAAGAACTCCGACATGCGGCCGATCACCACGCCGATGGCGATCTCGCCCGGCGCGACGCGCTCGTCGTCGGCCGAGGTCAGCCGCGCGTCGCGCTCGAGGCCGGCCGAACTGGGCTGGAGGACGGTTCCGCTCAAGACATGGCTCCTGGACCGCCGGCGAAGGGCGGTGCGGACGTGAGATAGCGACCGAGCCGTCCCGGCGCGACCGTGCGGGCCTTGGACAAAGCGTCCAATCCACCCGCGGGAACCCCGCGACTACCTGCGCAGCCTGACCATGACCGACGCCCCCCGATCCCGCCGTTTCCCGCGCTTCGCCGCGCTCGTCCCGCTCCTCGCCCTCCTGGGCGGATGCCAGGCCGTGGTGCTGCACCCCGCCGGCGACGTGGCGGTGCAGCAGCGCGACCTGATCCTCGCCTCCACGGGGCTGATGCTGCTGATCGTGCTGCCGGTGATGGCCGCCACCGCCCTGTTCGCCTGGCGCTACCGCCGGTCCAACACGGCCGCGACCTACGCGCCCGACTGGCACCATTCCACCCAGCTGGAGGTGATGATCTGGGCGGCGCCCCTGGCCATCGTCGTGGCGCTGGGCGCGCTGACCTGGATCAGCACCCACGTGCTCGACCCCTACCGCCCGGTGGCGCGCCTGGGTCCGAACCGCCCCGTGCCCGCTTCGGCCAAGCCGCTGAACGTCGAGGTGGTGGCGCTCGACTGGAAGTGGCTGTTCATCTACCCGGACCTGGGAATCGCCACGGTGAACACCCTGGCCACGCCGGTCGACACGCCCGTGAGCTTCCGCATCACCGCCTCCTCGGTGATGAACTCCTTCTACCTGCCGACCCTGGCCGGGCAGATCTACGCCATGCCCGGCATGGAGACGCAGTTGCACGCGGTGGCCGACCGGCCCGTGACGAGCGAGGGCTTCTCGGCCAACTACAGCGGCTCGGGCTTCTCCGACATGCGCTTCGGCTACCGCGCGATGAGCGCGCCCGACTTCGCCCGCTGGGTGGCGCGTGTGCGCGCCGGCGGCGGGCGGCTGGACCGGGCGGGCTATCTCGACCTCGCCAAGCCGTCCGAACGCGAGCCGGTGCGCACCTACGCCGCCGTGGACCCCGCGCTCTACCCGGCGGTGGTGGGCATGTGCGTGGCGCCCGGCCAGGCGTGCATGACCTCCATGTCCGGCGACATGGCCGGCATGGCGCCCCCCTCGACCCCCACCCATGCGCGGCTCACCGCCGAGCCCGGCCCCGCTTCCGCCGACCCGCGCGCGGCGCCGCCGCCCGGCCGGCCCTCGCCTCTGGACCATCCCCTGCGGCCGCCCGTCGGGCCGGCCGCGCCCTCCGTCGCGCTCCCTCCCGCCGCCAAGGACGGCGCCCGCCCATGACCCTCCCGTCCCTATCCCTGGACCCCGGCCTGATGCGCCTGCTGTTCGGCAGGTTCACCCTGGACGCCCTGCCGCTGCACGAGCCCATCCTGATCGCCACCTTCGCCGTGGTGGCGCTGGGCGGGGCCGCCGTGCTGGCCGCGCTGACCAAGTTCCGCCTCTGGGGCCCGCTCTGGAGCGACTGGCTGACCAGCGTCGACCACAAGAAGATCGGCGTCATGTACATCGTGCTGGGGCTGATCATGCTCCTGCGCGGCTTCTCCGACGCCTTGCTGATGCGCGCCCAGCAGGCGATCGCCTTCGGGTCCAACCAGGGCTACCTGCCGGCGCACCACTACGACCAGATCTTCACCGCCCACGGCGTGATCATGATCTTCTTCGTGGCCATGCCGCTGGTGATCGGGCTGATGAACTTCGTCGTGCCCTTGCAGATCGGCGCGCGCGACGTGGCCTTCCCCTTCCTCAACAACTTCAGCTTCTGGCTGACCGCCGCCGGCGCGATGATCGTCATGGCGTCGCTGTTCGTGGGCGACTTCGCCCGCACGGGCTGGCTGGCCTATCCGCCGCTGTCGGAGGGGACGTTCAGCCAGGACACGGGGGTCGACTACTATATCTGGGCGTTGCAGATCTCGGGCGTGGGCACCCTGCTCTCCGGGGTCAACCTGATCGCCACCATCGTCAAGATGCGCGCGCCGGGCATGGGGCTGATGAAGATGCCCGTGTTCACCTGGACGGCGCTGTGCACCAACGTGCTGATCGTCGCCGCCTTTCCGGTGCTGACCGCCGTGCTCGCCCTGCTCTCGCTCGACCGCTACGTCGGCACGCACTTCTTCACCAACGAGCTGGGCGGCAACCCGATGATGTACGTCAACCTCATCTGGATCTGGGGCCACCCGGAAGTCTACATCCTGATCCTGCCGGCCTTCGGCACCTTCTCGGAGGTGGTGGCGACCTTCGCGGGCAAGCGCCTGTTCGGCTACACCTCCATGGTCTACGCCACCGTGGTCATCACCATCCTGGCCTACCTCGTTTGGTTGCACCACTTCTTCACCATGGGTTCGGGGGCGAGCGTCAACTCGTTTTTCGGCATCACCACCATGATCATCTCGATCCCGACCGGGGCCAAGATCTTCAACTGGCTGTTCACCATGTACCGGGGCCGCATCCGCTTCGAGCTGCCGATGATGTGGACCGTGGCCTTCATGCTGACCTTCACCATCGGCGGCATGACCGGCGTGCTGCTGGCGGTGCCCTCGGCCGACTTCGTGCTGCACAACAGCCTGTTCCTGGTGGCGCACTTCCACAACGTCATCATCGGCGGCGTGCTGTTCGGCATGTTCGCCGGCATCAACTACTGGTTCCCCAAGGCGTTCGGCTTCAAGCTCGACCAGTTCTGGGGCAAGATGGCGTTCTGGTTCTGGACGGTGGGCTTCTACTTCGCCTTCATGCCGCTCTACGTTCTGGGCCTGATGGGGGTGACGCGCCGTCTGCGCCACTTCGACGACCCCTCGCTGCAGGTGTGGTTCGTGATCGCGGCCTTCGGGGCGGCGCTGATCCTGATCGGCATCCTGTCGATGATCGTGCAGATCGTGGTCAGCATCAGGAACCGCGACGCCCTGCGCGACACCACCGGCGACCCGTGGGACGGGCGCACGCTGGAATGGTCGACCGCCTCGCCGCCGCCCGCCTACAACTTCGCCTTCCTGCCCGTGGTGCACGACCACGACGGCTGGTGGGACATGAAGGCGCGCGGCTATCAGCGGCCGACGACGGGCTTCCGGCCGATCCACATGCCCAAGAACACTCCCGCGGGGGTGGTGCTGGCGGGGCTGGCCGCGGTCTTCGGCCTGGCCATGGTGTGGTACGTCTGGTGGTTGGCGGCGCTGAGCTTCGCAGGCCTGATCGGCTACGCGGTGGTCCACACCTTCGACCGGCGACGCGACTTCTACATCCCCGCCGAGGAGGTGGCCCGCACGGAAGGCGCGCGCACCCGGGCGCTGCTGGCGGAGGCGCGCTCGTGAGCGCCTCCACCTCCACCCCCGCCTTCGACCCCGCGGTGTTCCACCTGGCCGACGAGGCGGAGCACCACCCGGAGAACGGCGCGCTGCTGGGCTTCTGGCTCTACATCATGAGCGACCTGCTCATCTTCGCGGTGCTGTTCGCCATCTACGCCGTGCTGGGCCGCAACTATGCGGGCGGGCCCCGGCCGGCCCAGTTGTTCGAGCTGCCGGCGGTGGCGCTGAACACCTCCATGCTGCTGATGTCGTCGTTGACCTACGGCTACGCCATGCTCGCCATGGCCGACGACCGCAAGGCGCCGACCCTGGCCTGGCTGGCGGTGACGGGCTGTTTCGGCCTGGCCTTCGTGGGGCTGGAGCTGTCGGAGTTCGCCCACCTGCTGCACGAGGGGGCGGGCCCGCAGCGCAGCGCCTTTTTGTCGTCCTTCTTCGTGCTGGTGGGGACCCACGGCCTGCACGTCGCCTTCGGCCTGCTGTGGCTCGCCGTCATGCTGGTGCAGGTGGGCCTGCGCGGGCTGACGCAGGAGAACCGGCGGCGGCTCTTGTGCCTGAGCATGTTCTGGCACTTCCTCGACGTGATCTGGATCGGGGTGTTCTCCTTCGTCTACCTCCTCGGAGTCCTCTCATGAGCGCGGCCGCCCTCCCCGACGACCCGGCGCACGGCGGCCTCGCCCACGGCCACGCCGACGAGCCCCACGGTTCGCGGCGCGGCTACCACCTGGGCTTCCTGCTCTCGGTGCTGCTGACCGCCCTGCCGTTCGCCCTGGTGATGACCCACGCCGTGCGCGACCCGGGGATGGCGGCGGCCATGGTGATGGCGGCGGCGGCGGTGCAGGTCGTGGTCCACATGGTGTTCTTCCTGCACATGAACACGCGCTCCCAGGGCGGATGGACCTTCCTGGCGTTGGTGTTCACCCTGGTGCTGGTCGTGATCGCCCTCAGCGGGTCGCTGTGGGTCATGTACCACCTGAACACCAACATGGCGCCCATGTCGGCGCAGATGCTGCAAGCGCCGTGACCCGGGCGGGGCGCCCGCGCCCGCCCGCGGTGCTCGCCCTGCTGGCCCTGCTGGCGGCGGCCCTGTTCGCCGCCTTTGCGGCGCTGGGGACATGGCAGGTCGCGCGCCGCGCCTGGAAGCTCGACCTGATCGCGCGGGTGGAGGCGCGGGTGCACGCCCCGCCCGTCCCGGCGCCCGGCCCCGCCGCCTGGCCGAGGGTCTCGGCGGCGGCGGACGCCTATCGCCACGTACGGGTGCGCGGCGAGTTCCTGAACGCGGACGCCGCGCGGGTGCAGGCGCTGAGCGCCCTGGGCGCGGGCTATTGGGTGCTCGCCCCGCTGCGCACGAGGGAGGGGTGGACCGTGTGGGTCAACCGCGGCTTCGCGCCCGCCGAGCGCACCGGCCCCGCGGCCCTGCCGGCCCTGGCGGTCGCGGGCCCCGTCAGCGTCACCGGCCTGCTGCGCGTGACCGAGCCCGGCGGCGGCTTCCTGCGCCGCAACGACCCGGCGGGCGGGCGCTGGTACTCGCGCGACGTGGCCGCCCTTTCCGCCCGCCACGGCCTGCGCGACGCCGCGCCCTACTTCATCGACGCGGACGAGCGGCCCAACCCCGGCGGCTGGCCCGTGGGCGGGCTCACCGTGGTGAGTTTCCCCAACAGCCACCTCGCCTACGCCGTCACCTGGTACGTGCTGGCGCTGATGGTGCTGGTCGGCGCGGGGGTGGTGGGGCGCGAGGAGCTGCGCGTTCGGCGTGGCGGGGCCCCATGACCGCGCCCTCCCTCCGCGCGGCGCCGGCCGCGTCTCCCCCCGCGCCCGCGCCCGCCCTCCCGCCCGCTTCCGGCCGTGCGGCGGACGCGGCGGGGCGCAAGAACATGCACCTCCTGATCCAATTGCGGTGGATCGCCGTGGCCGGGCAGATGGCCACGATCGCCGCGGTGCGCTTCGGCTTCGGCATCCCCCTGCCCCTGCCCTCCATGGCGGTGGTGCTGGGCGTGCTGGTGCTGCTCAACGGCCTGAGCCTCTTGCGCCTGCGGTCCCGGCGCGAGGTGCGGCCGGGCGAGCTCCTGCTGGCGCTGGTGTGCGACGTGGCGGCGCTGACCGTCCAGCTCTACCTGAGCGGCGGGGCCACCAACCCGTTCATCTCGCTCTACCTGCTGCAGGTGACGCTCGGAGCCGTGCTGTTGGAGGGCTGGGCGGCGTGGAGCGTGGCGGCGTTGACCGGCTTCTGCTTCCTGGGCCTGTCCGTCGCCTACGTTCCGCTGCAGCTCGCGGGGCGGCCGGAGGGCGAGCTGTTCCGGCTGCACATCCGCGGCATGGCGGCGTGCTTCGTGCTGGACGCCGCGCTCCTGGGCGTGTTCGTCGCGCGCATCAGCGCCAACCTGCGCGAGCGCGACGCGCGCCTGGCCGACCTGCGCCAGCACGCGGCGGAGGAGGACCACATCGTGCGCATGGGCCTGTTGGCGTCCGGCGCCGCCCATGAGCTCGGCACGCCCCTGGCCACGGTGGCGGTGATCCTGGGCGACTGGCGCCGCACGCCCGCCGTCCAGGCCGACGGCGCCATGCTGGCCGAGCTCGACGACATGGAGGCCGAGATCCGGCGCTGCAAATCCATCGTCACCGGCGTGCTGCTGGCGGCGGGCGAGGCGCGGGGGGAGGCCCCGGCCGTCACCACCGTGGAGGACTTCCTCGACGACGTGCTGGAGCACTGGCGCGCGGGCCGCGGCGTGGCCGAGTTCGACTTCGACAACCGCTTCGGCGAAGACCCGCCCATCGTCTCGGACTCGGCGCTCAAGCAGGTGATCCTCAACGTGCTCGACAACGCGGCGGAGGCGTCGCCCGGCTGGGTGGGCCTCACGGCCGAACGGCGCGAGGACGCCCTGGTGCTGGAGGTGCGCGACGCGGGGGCGGGCTTCGATCCCGCCATGCTGGCCGACCTCGGCAAGCCCTACCGCTCGAGCAAGGGGCGCCTGGGCGGAGGGCTGGGCCTGTTCCTGGTGGTCAACGTGGTGCGCAAGCTCGGCGGGGCGGTGGCGGCCCGCAACCGGCCGGAGGGCGGGGCGGCGGTGACGCTGACCCTGCCGCTGGACGCGCTGCGGATCGAGGCGGCGGCGACGTGACGGAGGTCGTGACCGAAGGCCCGCCCGCGCCGCTGCTCCTGATCGTGGAGGACGACGCCAAGTTCGCCAGCACCCTCCAGCGCTCCTTCGAGCGGCGCGGCTACCAGGTGCGCACCGCCGCCGGACTGGAGGCGGTGGAGGCGGCCGTGGCCGCGCGCTCGCCGGACTATGCGGTGGTCGATCTCAAGCTGGTCGGCGCCTCGGGGCTGGAATGCGTCAAGGCGCTGCACGCCCGCGACCCCGCCACGGTGATCGTGGTGCTGACCGGCTTCGCCAGCATCGCCACCGCGGTGGAGGCCATCAAGCTCGGCGCGCGCCACTATCTCGCCAAGCCCTCCAACACCGACGACATCGAGGCGGCCTTCGGCAAGGCGCTGGGCGACCCGCGCGCGCCGGTGGACGGGCGCGCCACCTCCATCAAGACGCTGGAATGGGAGCGCATCCACGAGACCCTGGCCGAGACGGGCTTCAACATCTCCGAGACCGCCCGCCGCCTGGGCATGCACCGGCGCACGCTGGCGAGGAAGCTGGAGAAGCTGCAGGTCCGCTGACGCTCCCGTCGCCAAGTCCGGTCCGGCTCAGTTCCTGGGGCGGCCTCGACAGGTAATGGGCGAGGTCCACCAGGGCGTCGGCCGAGACCGGCAGCACCAGCAGCACCACGGCCGCCGCCGCCAGCAGCACGAGCAGGGCCAGCTCCTCGCGCCGGCTCATCCGGGGCGGAGAGGGAGCGGGCGGCGGATCCTCGGGCGGAGGCCGGTAGTCGGTGGAGTCGAAGGGCGTGGCGGGCTCCTGGGCTCGATCCCAGCCTAGCGTCCGCGACGGCCGCGGTCCGTAACAAAAAGCCGCCCGAGCCCGAGCCCGAGCCCGAGCCGAGCCCGAGCCGCCGACGCCATGATCCGCGCGCCGGACGCGCCCCGGCGTGGTATGGAAGCGCCATGACCGACGAACACGACCCCGGCGCGGAGCCGGCCAAGCCCGCCGCCCAGGCTTCCGCCGCCCAGGCGCTCACCGACCTCGTCGCGCGGCGCAAGTCGGCGGGCGGCGCGGGGGCCCCGGGCGGCGGTCCCGGCCGCAAGCAGTCCGAGCGCGCCGCCGCCGCCCGTTCCGCCTCCAAGTCCAAGCCCGCCCTGCGAAAGCCCTGAGCGGTTCGCGAGGCGGCGTCCGCCCCGCCGGGCGGGCTCAGTCGACCGCGCGTTCGACCCAGCCCGCCGAGCGCATCTCCTCCAGGCGCGAGGCGGTGCGCGCGAACTCGAAAGCGCCGTCCCCCGCCGGGTACAGGTCGCCCGGTTCGGCTTCGGCGGAGGCCACCAGCTTGCAACCCGCCTCGTAGAGCGCGTCCACCAGCGCGACCAGGCGCGCCGCCTCGTTGCGCCGCTCCGGGCCCAGGCGCGGCACGTCCTCCAGGAACACGGTGTGGAAGCGGCGGGCGAAGGCCAGGTAGTCCTGCGCGCCCAGCGCCTGGCCGCACAGGCTGGCGAACGCCGCCCGCACCCGGCCGCCCGCGGCGCGGGGAAAGCGGGTGCGCCGGCCCAGCACCTCCACCTCCGCTCCCGTCTCGGCGTCCGCGCCCAGCAGGTCGCGCCACAAGGCGTCCATGCGCGCCTGGGCGCCGGGCGAGAGCGGGGTGAGCCAGACCTCGCGGCCCCGCAGCCGGTCCAGGCGGAAGTCGCGCCCGCCGGCCACCCGCACCACCTCCATGCGCGCCTGCAGGAGGGCGATGAAGGGCAGGAAGAGCTGTCGGTTGAGGCCGTCGGCGTAGAGGTCGCCGGGCGCGCGGTTGGAGGTGGCCACCACCGTCACGCCCAGCGCGAACAGCGCCTCGAACAACCGCCCGAGGATCATGGCGTCGGCGATGTCGCTCACCTGCAGCTCGTCGAAGCACAGCAAGCGCGCGCCTTGCGCCAGCACGCCCGCGACGGGGCCGATCGGGTCGTCGCCGCCGCGGGCCGCAGCCGCCCCGAACCGTGCGCGTCGCTCCGCCCGGTCGCCCGCCCGCCAGGCCCCGATCAGGCCGTGCGCCTCGGCCATGAAGGCGTGGAAATGGACGCGCCGCTTGGGCGAAGCGGGGGCCGAGTGGAAGAACAGGTCCATCAGCATGGACTTGCCGCGTCCCACCGGCCCCCAGAGATAGACTCCTCGCACGGGCGCGCGGCGTCGGGTGGCGAAGGGCAGGGACAGGCCGGGTTCGCCCCGGGCGTTCAGATCCCCCTCCAGCCGGGCGAGGGCGGCGGCGGCGGCCTCCTGGGCGGGATCGGCGGCCAAGCGGCCTGCGGCGAGTTCGGCGCGGTAGGCCTGGGTGACGGTGGGCGTCATGCCCCGCTCCTAATGCAGGGGCGGCGGGGTGCAAGACGAGTTCGGCGCTTGCTTCCCGTCGGAGAGGTCGCTATAGACGCGCCTCCGCTGACCGGCGGGCGTGGGGCTTGAACAAGGCGTCCGCGGCCGCTAGGTTGGAGGGCTCGGAACAACGGTGATCGGCCCAAGGCGCGGTACGCGCCCGCAAGCCTTCGTCCGTGGTTTCCGGGTGGTGTGTGGGGTTCCTGGTGTTGACACTTGTGTGTCG
>CAXSDV010000016.1:25307-48131 GCA_964235945.1 uncultured Caulobacteraceae bacterium | reverse complement strand
TGGACGACGAGCAGGTGCTGTTCCTGTCCGACATCTTCCCCACCGCCTACCAGGCGGCGGAGAACTGCAACATCCAGCCCGGCGACACGGTGGCGATCTGGGGGCTCGGGCCCGTGGGCCTGTTGGCGGTCAAGAGCGCCTTCCTGTTGGGGGCCGAGCGCGTCATCGCCATCGACCACCGCCGCCGCCGCCTGGAGCTCGCCAAGGAGGCGGGGGCCGAGGTGCTGAACTTCGAGGATGTGCGCGTCAACGAGGCGCTCACCGAGATGACGGGCGGCCGGGGCCCCGACTCCTGCATCGACGCGGTCGGGCTCGAGTCCCACGGCTTCTCGATCGACAACGTGATCGACTTCGCCAAGACCACGCTTAAGCTCAGCTTCGACCGGCCCCATGTGCTGCGCCAGGCCATCCTGGCCTGCAAGCCGGGCGGCTACCTCTCCATACCGGGCGTCTACGGCGGGTTGTTGGACAAGGTCCCGTTCGGGGCCGCCTTCGGCAAGGGCCTGACCTTCAAGATGGGCCAGACCAACATGCACAAGTACCTCAACCCGTTGCTGGAGCGGATCGGCAAGGGCGAGATCGATCCCGGCTTCATCATCAGCCATCGCTTGTCGCTGGAGGAGGCGCCCATGGGCTACAAGAATTTCCACGACAACCAGGACGAATGGACCAAGGTGGTGCTGCGACCCAACTGAGCGCGGGCGCGCGGGCCGGCGGCGGGGCCGCCCCGCGCCGGATAGCCCTCCTTAACCCGCCCGGGCGCATGACGGGGGACGGGGCGGCCGGGTAGGGGCCGCGCCCCCACCCCGTCGCCAGGAGTCGCGCATGAGCGTCGTCACCCGCCTTCGGCCGGTCAATCCTCTGGCGGGGTTGATCGACAAGCCGGGCGGCCTGCGCGTCAGCGAGGCGGTGGCCGCCGCCGAGGCCAACCTGGAGGCGGTGCGCGGTCCGGCCCTTGAGCGCCTGGACGCCGTACTGGCGCAGATGGATGGATGCGCGGGGGCCGTCGAAGGCTACGACGCCGCGGCGTTCGACCTGCTCTACCGCCTGTCCAACGAGATCGTGGGTGTGGCCGGGGTGTTCGGCTACGCGCCCATGGGCGAGGCGGCCTACAGCCTGTGCGACCTCCTGGACGTGTCCCGGGCCGCCGGGACCTGGCGCGCGGCGGCGGTGGGCGTGCACCTGCGCACCCTGCGCCTGCTGCGCCAGCAGGGCGGCCCGGCCGCCGACCCCGCGGCCTGCCAAGCCCTGCTCGAAGGCCTGCGCCAGCTCTCCCAGCAGCTCCGCCGCGCCTGACCGCCGGCCGCAGCGCCCCTCAGCGCTCGCGGACGAAGCGCGGCTCCACCCCCTCCGGCCGCTCCCGCAGGGCGGGACGCCGGCCCGCGAAGGGCGCGCCGCGGCGGCGCATCCACGCGCGCGCGGGCCGCTCGATCAGGTGGTGGACCCCGAGCGCCACGGGCAAGAGGCCGGCGACCAACCCCGCCCAGACCACCGGCGGCAACAGGTCGCCCTCCAGGTGGAGAAGCTTGGCGGCGAGGTTCTGGTAGGTCACCTGCCAGGGGACCGCCACCATGTAGAGCGCGAAGCTCGCCTCGCCCAGGTGGACCAGCGCGCGCCCGCCCATGAGCCGCGACCCGGCGGCGGGCAGGAAGGCCAGGGCGAGGATCAGCGCGCCCGCCGCCAGCACCACGGCCCCGTCCGGTGCGCCGAAGGTCGCCGCCGCCGCCAGCAGGGCGGTCGCTCCCGCCGCCGCGGCCAGCACCAGGCGGCGCCGTTCCGGCCCGACCCGGCCCCGCCAAGCCCTCCACACCAGGTGCAGGGCGCAGCCGTAGGCGAAGCAGGGCGTGATGCGCAGCCAGCCGAAGCGCGTGGTCGCCAGGGTCAGCGGGAAGCCCTCCACCCGCTGGAACGCGGCGTACAGCAGCAGCGCGGCCGCCGCCGTTCCCGCCGTCGCCAGCAGGGGCCTTCGCCGTAGCCTCCAGGCGGCGGCGGCGAAGACGGGAAAGGCCAGGTAGGCGAACCATTCGGCCGAGATCGACCAGGAGGGGTGGTTCCAGCCCGCGGCGGGCGCGAAGCCCCAGGCGTGGGTCAGGGTCAGCTCCCCGGGCAGGGACGACCATCGCAGCACGTTCTCGCCGGAGGGGGAGCCCAGCGCCGTGGCCAGCAGCGCCAAGCCGCCGAAGCCCGCCAGCGTCGCCAGGTGCGTCGGATAGACCCGCGCCAGCCGCGCCCACAGGAAGTCGCGCGGGCGCAACCGCCCCTCGCCGAACGGCTGCAGGTGGACGTGGCACAGGATGAAGCCGGACAGGACGAAGAACAGCTCCACCCCCAGGCGCCCGCGCTCCAGCGGCGCCGGGCGGCGCGCGGCCAGCAGCGGCCAGTAGTCGAACAGCACCACCCACAGCGCCGCCACGAACCGCAGGCTGGTGAGCGGCCGCAGGTCTTCGGGGGCGGGCGGCGACGGGCGGGTCATGGACGTTCCCGGCGGTCCGACCGGCCGGAGGGGGCGAGCGGCGCGGTTCGGATGGTGACCGCCCGGCGTTAGCGCGCGGTTACGACCGCCGGGCGGGGGAGGGCCCTCGCCGCCCGGCGGGGCGGCGCGTCAGCGCAGGCCGCCGATGAGGGCGCTCAGGGCGGCGTAGAGCAGGCCCGCCAGGGTGATGGCGGCGGGCAGGGTGAGCACCCAGGCCAGGGCGATGTTGCGCACGGTCCCCCACTGCAGGCCCGAGCCGTTCGCCACCATGGTTCCCGCCACGCCGCTGGACAGGATGTGCGTGGTCGACACGGGCAGGCCCAGGTACTCCGCGCCGCCGATGGTCACGGCCGCGACGATCTCGGCGGAAGCGCCCTGGCCGTAGCTGAGGTGGTCCTTGCCGATCTTCTCGCCCACCGTGACCACGATGCGCTTCCAGCCGACCATGGTGCCCAGGCCCAGCGCCAGCGCCACCGTGATCTTCACCCACACGGGGATGAAGCGCGTGCCGTTGTCCAACAGGCCCTTGTACTTCTTCATGGAGGCCGCCTCGGCCGGGGAGAAGGGCGCCTTCTTCTTGGTGAGCGTGGTGATGGCCTGGGCGGTCAGGTACATCTCGTTGCGGACGTTCTGCGTCTGGGCGGCGGGCACCTTGCGCACGGCGCCCGCGCTCTTCACCTGGCCGCCGATGTCCTGCGAAAGCACGGCGAGCGCGGAGAAGGATTCGGGGCTGTCGATCCGGCCGTTGTTCAGCGCCTCGTCGACGGTCTTGCGCGCCTGCACCACGGCGGGCGCGGGCCGGCCCTGGGCGCGGGCGCCGAAGGCCTTGGAGGCCTGGTCCGAGGTCCGCAGGAAGGCGGGGGTGGCGCCGTCGGGCATGGTGCGGTTGAGCGCGTAGGCGGTGGGGGCCACGCCGATCAGGATGAGCATGATGATGCCCATGCCCTTCTGGCCGTCGTTGCCGCCGTGGGCGAAGGACACCCCCGTGCAGGTCAGCACCAGCAGGCCGCGGATCCACAGGGGCGGGGCCTTGGAAGGGTCGGCCGGCTTGTAGAGCTTGTCCGAGCGCACCGTCGCCTTGAGGACCAGCAGCAGGATCGCCGCCAGGGCGAAGCCGCACAGCGGGCTGAAGGCCAGCGCTTCGAGCACCTTGAGCGCCTGGGACCAGTCCACGCCCGACGCCCCGCTGCGCCCGTGCAGCAACTGGTTGGCCAGGCCCACCCCCAGGATGGAGCCGATCAGCGCGTGGGACGAGCTGTTGGGCAGACCGAACCACCAGGTGCCGAGGTTCCACACCACCGCCGCCAGCAGCAGGGAGAAGATCATGGCGTAGCCGCCCGCCGATCCCGTCTGCAGGATCAGCTCCACCGGCAGCATGGTGACGATGGTGTAGGCCACCGCGCCCGACGACAGCGCCACCCCCAGGAAGTTGAAGAAGCCCGACCAGACCACCGCCACCAGCGGCGGCAGGCTGCGCGTGTAGATCACCGTGGCCACCGCGTTGGCCGTGTCGTGGAAGCCGTTCACGAACTCGAAGCCCAGCGCGATCAAGAGGGCCAGGCCCAGCAACAGGAAGGCGGTGGTGGCGATGGGCTCGCCCCCGCCGAAGTGGCGCAGGTCGCTGGCGATGCCGAACACCGCGTAGGCCGCCCCGCAGACCAGCACCACGAAGAAGGCGAACGCGCCCGCGGGATGGATCTTGCCGTCCAGCTTGATGTGCAGGGCGTCGGCCGTGTCCCGCTCGCCCGTCGTCGCGGCCGTGCTCGCCATGGACATAGGAAGGTCTCTCCCGCGCCCGTCCAGAGATCATGGGGCGGTGGGGCGGAGCGTGAACTTTGCGTGAAATGCAGCCCCGCTCAGCGCGGCGCCGGCTCCACGGCCTCCCAGCCGCCGCCCAGGGCGCGGTAGAGGGCGACGAGGTTTGCGGCCAGGTCGGTGCGCGCCTGGGCCAGGGCGTCCTGCGCGCGGAACAGGTCGGCCTGGGCGGCGGTGACGTCGATGAAGGTCTCCACCCCCTCCCGGTAGCGCTGCTCGGCCACGCGCAGGGCGGTCCGGTCGTCGCGCACCACCCCCTCGATGTTGCCGATGCGGTGCTGCACCTCGGCGTAGGCGCTCAGCGCGTCGTCCACGTCGCGGTAGGCGGCCAGCACCGCGCGCCGGTAGTCGAGCCCCGCCTCGCGCTCCTCCGAGCGGCGCAGGTCGAGCGTGCTCCGCAGCCGGCCGCCCTGGAAGATGGGCAGGGTGACGCTCGGGCCCGCCATGAACATGCGCGAAGCGGTGTCGAACAGGTGGGTCGCGCCCAGCGCCTCGTTCCCGTAGTTCCCGGTGAGGGTCACGTCCGGGTAGAAGTCCGCCACCGCCACCCCCGTGCGCGCGGTGGCGGCGTGCAGGCGCGCTTCGGCCCGGCGCAGGTCGGGCCTGCGCCGCAGCAGTTGGGCCGGCAGCCCCACGGGCACGGCGGGGGGCGGCGCGGGCTGGGCGGCGTCCGCGTCGGCCGGCGGCTTCAACTCCTGGGCCAGCGCGCCCGGCGGCAGGGCCAGCAACAGGCCCAGCGCGTTGACCAAGCGCGCCGCCTCCGCCCGCAGGCTCGGCAAGTCCTCGCCGATGGCGGCGGCCTGGGCGTCGGCCTGGGCGAGGTCCGACAGGGTGGCGGCCCCGTGGGCCAGCCGGTCGCGCACCAGGCGCCGGCGCGTGTCGGCGGCGGCCAGGTTGCGCCCCACCACCGCCTCGCGCGCCTGCACGCCGCGCAGCCGGGCGTAGTCGGAAGCGAGGTCGGCCTCCGCCGCCACGGCCATGGCGCGGCGGTCCTGGGCGGCCGCCTCCACCTCCGCCCCCTGCGCCTCCACCTCCCGGCGCACGCGGCCGAACAGGTCGAGTTCCCAGCTGGCCTGCAGCAGCGTGTCGTCCAGGTCGAACTCCAGCGGCGCGCCGGGTACGGGCTCGAGGAGGGAGACGGTGCCGTTCTTGCTCTCGCGCTCGCGCACATAGCTGGCGCGGCCGTCCACCCGGGGCAGGCCTTGGGCGCGGGCGATCCCGCGGCGGGCGCGCGCCTGGAGCACGCGCTCGGCGGCGGTGCGCAGGTCGAGGTTCTCCCGGGCGAGGCGCTCCACCAGGGAGGTGAGCTCCGGGTCGTGGAAGCTCCTCCACCAGGCCGCGTCCACCTGCGCTTCGGTGGTGCGGCTGGGGACGTCCTTCGCCTTGGGCGTGAAGCGATCGGGGCCGGCGGGCGGGGCGGGCGGGCTGAAGCGGGGCCCCACCGTGCAGCCCGCGAGCAGCACCGCGAGGGCCGCGGCCCCGGCCGCGCCGGGGCGCGCCCTCACGGCCGCCCCGTGACGCGGCGGTCCGTACGGGCCTGCTCGCCCGCCACGTCCTCCAGCCCCGTGTCCACCACGGCCTCCACCGACATGCCGATGCGCACCAGCCGCACCAGCCGCTGGCCGGGGCGGAAGGTGATCTTCACCGGCAGGCGCTGGACGATCTTGGTGAAGTTGCCCGTGGCGTTGTTGGCCGGGATGGGCGAGTAGGCCGCGCCGGAAGCGGGCGGGATGCTGTCGACGATCCCGTCCAGGTCGAGGTCGTAGGCGTCCACGTGCAGGCGCGCCGCTTGCCCCGGGCGCATGTGGCGCAGCGCCAGCTCGCGGAAGTTGGCCATGACGTAGGCCCCTTGCAGGGGCACCACGACCATCACCGGCGCGCCCGGCGCCAGGAAGTTGCCCACCTGCACCTGGCGCTGGTCCACCACCCCGTCGATGGGCGCGACCACCCGCGTGTAGGAGAGGTTGAGCGCGGCCTGGGCGCGCGCGGCGACGTCGGCCGCCACGCGCCCGTTCGCCGCCGCCAGGGTGGCGCGCAGCGCGTCCAGCTCGCGGGTGCGCGCCGACAGCTCCGCCTGCGCGGACAGCAGGCCCGCCCGGTCCTGGGCCAGGGCCGCGCGCGACTGGTCGCGCTGCTGGCCGGTGCCCGCCCCGGTGGCGGCCAGGGCGGCGAAGCGGCGGGCGTCCAGCTCCGACAGGCCCAGGCGCGCCCGCGCGGAGGCGACCTGCGCCCGGGCCTGATCGATCAGTGCGGGCTGGCGCTCCACCTGGGCGGCGGCCTCCGCCGTGCGCGCCTGGTCGCTCTGCAGCGCGGCCTGCGCCTGGTCCAGGGCGGTGCGGTAGTCGCGCGGGTCGAGCTCCAGCAAGAGGTCGCCCGCGCGCACCGGCTGGTTGTCGTCCACCGGCACCGCCGAGACCTGGCCGCCCACCCGCGGGGCCACCGTGGCGAAGTGGGCGGTGACGTAGGCGTCGTTCGTCTTCTGGCGCCGGTGCGGGGCCAGGATGATCCAAAGCACGGCCGCCACGAACAGGGCGACGGCCAGCCCGCCCAGCACCCAGGGCAGGGCCGACTTCTTCTTCCCGGGCGGCGGCGGGGGCGGCGGCGGCGGGAGGGCGGCGGCGCCGGGGCCCGGAGTGTCGTCGGCCAACGCGTCAGCCCTCGTTCGCGAGCGCGTGGCGCGGCGGCAGGGTGGGCTCGGCCACCGTCACCACCAGCACCAGGAGCACAAGCGCCAGGGCGCCCAGGCACGCGTAGGTGTCGATGGTGACGAGGGTGGCGACCTGGCGCCCGACCTCGGCGGAGAGCGCCCGCAGCGCCGCCCCGCCCGGCCCGAGCCCGCCGGGATCGGGGCGCAGCACGGCCGCGGGCAGCCGCCCCGTTTGCAGCAGGTCGATGCGGTTGGCGCCCAGGGTGTCGAGGATCTGGTCGCGGTGGAAGGCGCCGCGCCAGCGCGCCGTCAGGGTGAGCAGGCCCGCGCCCAGCGCCTCGGCCACGGCGCGCGGCGCGTTGACCAGCGCCGCCCCCAGCGGCCCCTCCTCGGGCTTGAGCACGTTGGTGGCCATCATCAGCAGCGGCATCACCACCAGGGGCTGGCCGATCGCCTGCAGCGCCTGCAGGGGCGCGAACTGGTCGCGGATCCAGCTCGAGTTCACCAGCACGCCGCCCGCGCAGGCCGCCGTGATGCAGAGCAGGCCCACCACGCTCACCGCCCGCGCGTCCGCCCAGCGGTGGTCGAGCAGCCAGGCCGTCGCCGGCAGGAGCACGAGTTGGGAGATCGCCACCTCCGCCGTCACGGTCTGCGCCTGTTCCGGGCGGTAGCCCTGCACCTGCATTAGGAAGCTCGCCGGCACCTGCGAGGCCGACAGGCCGATGATGATGAACAGGATCAAGGCCGCCGACGGGTAGAGCAAATTGCGCCGCTTGAGCAGGGCCAGGCCCACCAGCGGGTCCGGGGCGGTCGCCTCGCGAGCTATGAACAGCGCCACGCCCACCGTCCCGGTCAGCGCCGTGATCGACATGATGGGGGAGTTGAACCAGTCGAACCGCTCGCCTTCGCCCATGAAGATGGCGATCGCGCCGAAGCCGACCAGGGCCAGCACGGCCCCCGGCCAGTCGTAGGTGCGCAGGCGGGCGTACTGGGGCGGATCGTCCGGCAGGCCGTTCCAGGTGAGCAGGCCCGCCATCAGGGCCAGGGGCGCCGACTGGTAGAACACCCAGCGCCAGTCGCCCACCAAGTCGGTCCACAGCGCCGAGAGGCTGGTCGCCAGGTTCGGTATGGCGGTGGCGGTCATGGCGTAGAACACCAGGCCGTAGAGCCGGATGGCCGGCGGCAGCGCCTTGAGGGCGGTGGAGATCAGGTTGGCGATGATGAAGCCTTCGCCCAGGCCCTGGAGGATGCGCGAAGCGTAGAGCCAGGGCAGGCGGTCGCCCACGGTGAAGGCCAGGCTCGCCAGGCAGGCCAGCGCCACCGCCGCCGTCAGGAACCGCCGCGGCGAGAACACCGCGGCCAGCGACGGCCCGGTGACCGCGCCCAGGATCAGCCCCAGGAGGTAGAGCGTGCGGAACCAGGAGGCGGCGTCCTGGCCGATCCCGAGCCCCCCCGCGATGTCGGGCAGGGCCGTGGCGATCACCTGGTCGTTCAGCTCGGAGAAGGCCACGCCCACGACGACGCCCGCCAAACCGACCAGCGCCTTGCCGTTCATTCCGCCACACCCCCGCTCCCGGGCCGGTAGACGCCGGACGCGCACCTGTCAAAGTCGTAAGAGGAGCCCGGCGTCGCGGCGGCTCAGCCCTGGGCGCCGGTGGACAGGGTCGCGCCCGACAGGGTGTAGAACAGCCCTTCGTCGCTGGAGCCCGACAGGGCCATGCGGCCGGTCACCACCACCTCCCGGTCCGTGAAGCGCGCGGGCCGGTCCAGGCGCACCTCCACCGCTTCGGTGGGTTCGTTCGGGGGGCAGAACGGGCAGGTGGTGCTGCGGCGGGTGACGATGAAGTGGCGCGTGTCCGCCCCGGTCTCCAGCGGGCTCATGAAGCCGCTGATGCGGAACGTCCGCCCGGCCAGCGACTGGACCGAGGGCGGGAAGTCGGCGGTGAGCAGGCCCTTGGCCCGGTCCTCGCCCACCTTGGCCTGGCGCAGCACCGCCCATTCGGGGTCGTTGTTGGTGTAGTGCGCCACCATGGCCTTCTGGGCGGCGGTCAGCGGCTGGCTGGTCATGGCCGCCGCCCCCGTGGCGACCGTCGCCGCCGTGAGCAGGAGGACCGCCGCCGTGCGGGCGCGCAGCGGCGCGGTCATCGCGCGGCCGTCCGCCCGGGCGTGGACCGCAGGGCGGCCGTGCGCTCGCGCGCGGGGCCGAACTCGGCGCCCGGCTTCCACCGGGGCCAGGCGTCGCCGTCGGCCAGTTCGCGCCCCAGGGCGTAGAACAGGTCCAGGTCCTGCTTGGCCCCGGCCAGGTCCCAGTCCGCGCGCCACTGGTCCGAGGGCTGGTGGTAGTGCTGCGAGGTGAAGTCGTCCGCGAGCTTCACGCCCCGCGCCTTGCCGCCGGCCACGAGGTCGGGACCTGCGCGCAGGTCCAGCGCCGGCACCCCCGCCTTGGCCAGGGAGAAGTGGTCGGACCGGTAATAGCCGCCGGCCTCCGGGTGCGGCTCGGGATCGACGGTCCGGCCCTGCCGGGCGGCGAGGGCGGCGGCCATGTCCTCGATGTCGCCCTTGCCGGCGCCCGTGATCACCACGTCGCGGGTGGCGCCGTAGAGGGGGAGCATGTCCATGTTGATGTTCGCCACGGTGGTGGCGAGCGGATAGACGGGCGCGCGGGTGTAGGCTTCCGAGCCCAGCAGGCCCTTCTCCTCGGCGGTCCAGGCGGCGAACACCACCGTGCGGCGGGTGCGCGGCGCTTGCGCGAACTGGCGCGCGAGCTCCAGCAGGCCGCCGACGCCCGAGGCGTTGTCGGCCGCGCCGTTGTAGATGTCGTCGCCCGTCAGGTCCGCCCCGCCGCGGCCCAGATGGTCCCAGTGCGCCCCGTAGAGCACGACCTCGTCGGGGCGGACGGTTCCCGTGCGCTTGGCCAGCACGTTGTGGCTGACGATGCGCGCCGTCTTCACGGCGAAGGCGGCGGAGAAGGTGACGCCCTTGAGCGGCACGGGCCGGAAGTCCGGCTTCTGCGCGGCCAGCTTGAGCTGGTCGTAGTCGAGCCCGGCGCGATGGAGCAGGTCGACGGCGGTGGCCCGGGTGATCCAGCCCTCCACCTCCACCCGCTCGGAGGCGGGGCGCGGGATGTCGAACTGGGGCGTCGACCAGGAGTTGCGCACCACGTACCAGGGGTATCCCGCAGCGGGCGTTTCGTGGACGATCAGCACGCCCAGGGCGCCCTTGCGGGCCAGTTCTTCGAACTTGTAGGTCCAGCGGCCGTAATAGGTCATGGCCGGGCCGCCGAAGCGGCCGGGCCGGGGCGTGGCGAAGTCCGGGTCGTTGACCAGCACCACCGCCACCTTGCCGTGCAGGTCGGCGCCCTTGAAGTCGTCCCAGCCCTGCTCGGGGGCGTCCACGCCGTAGCCCACGAACACCAGGGGCGCGTTCCGCACGTCCACCCGCGTCACGCCCGGCTTGCGGCTCTGCACCACCGCCTGCACGCCGAAGCCCAGGGGCAGGGCGCGCCCGCCGACGTCGAAGGCCAGCAGGGTGGGGGGCTGGGTTTCGAAACGGTTCAGCGCCACGGGCTGCAGCCAGCCGCCGTCCGCCGCGCCCGGCTCCAGCCCCAGCGCCTTGAAGCGGCCGACCAGGTAGTCGACCGTCTTGGTCTCGCCCGGGGTGTTCGGTCCGCGGCCCTCGAAGGCGTCGGAGGCCAGCACGCGCACGTGCTCGGACAAGCGGCGCACGTCCGCCCCGCCCCCCGCCGCCGGTTGAGCGTGCGCCGCGCCCCCGCCCAGCACCAGCAACGCCGTCGCCGCCGCCAACCGTCCGAACATGCTGCGATCCTCGCCCGCGCGCCCGTGAGCGCGTAACCAGCATAGGACGGCGCCGCAGTTCGCGCACGTCTTTCGCTTCCGAAGCGCTTGGCCTCTTCCCTGCTATGATGTTACAGGGAAATTTCGGGGAGTACGGGCATGGATGCGCGGGCGGCGGAAGAGATCGGCGCGGAGGCCGCCGCCGGCGCCATGGCCGGCGCGCCCGGCGGGCATGAGCGCCGCGTGCTGGTGGTGGGCGTGCTCAGCCTCCTGGTGATGGGGATCGAGCTCGTCGCCGGCGTGCGCCTGAACTCGCTGGCCCTGCTCAGCGACGGCCTGCACACCTCCACCCACGTGGGCGTGATGGCGGTGGCGGGGTGCGCCTACGCCTACGCCCGCCGCCACGCGGGGGATCCGCGCTTCGCCTTCGGTCCCGCCAAGGTGGGCGACCTGGCCGCCTTCGCCAGCGGGACGGGGCTGGCGGTGGTGGCCCTGTTCATCGCGCTGGAAAGCGTCCAGCGCCTGTTCAAGCCCGAGCCCGTGGTGCTGGGCGAGGCGGCCGGCGTGGCGGTGCTGAGCCTGCTGGTGGGCTTGGTCAGCGCCCTGGTGCTGCGGCGCGCCCACACGCAGGAGCATCCGCAGGCGGCGAGCCCCCACGTCCATGGGCGCGACCTCAACCTGTGGGCCGCCTACCTGCACATGCTGGCGGACGTGATCACCTCCGTGCTCGCCATCGGCGCCCTGCTGGTGGGCGCGGCGCTGGGCTGGACCTGGCTGGACGCGGCGGTGGGGCTGGTGAACGCCGCGGTGGTGGCGGTGCTCTCGGTCAACCTGCTGCGCCGGGCTTCGTGGAGCCTGCTGGACATGCGCCCTCCCGCCGGGGCCGTCCCCACCCTGGACGGCGGCGGCGGGGCCGCCTTGGGCGCCCTGCGGGTGTGGCACGTCGGTCCCGGCCGCATGGCCGTGACCGTACCGGCGGCGCTGGCGAGCGCTCCGGGCCTGACGCGCCGCCTCGTCCACACGCCGGGGGTGGCCCACGTGCTGGTGGAGGTCGACCCCGCCGAGGCCTGAGCGGTCGCGTCCGCCCTCGCCGTGCGCGCCGAAGCGCGCCATAGCGGGGCTGCAGGCCGGGGAGGATGCGTCGTGCGCAAGTCGGGGCTGAGGACGGCGGTGCTGGCCTGGATGGGGCTCGGGGTCATGCTCGGGGCGGGCGGACCCGCGTGGGCCGCCAACCCGATCGTTCCCGGCTGGTACGCCGATCCCGAGATCCGCATCTTCGACCACCGCTACTGGATCTACCCGACCCTGTCGGCGCCCTCGGGCGCACCCGACCGTCCCCCGGTGTTCAGCCCCGCCCAGGAAGCCCTGCGCCGCGCCGGGTCCGTCCGGCCCTCCTACCTCGACCAGACCTACCTGGACGCGTTCTCCTCCCCCGACCTCGTGCACTGGACGCGCCACCCGCACGTGCTGGACGTGCGGAACGTGGCCTGGGCGGCCTACGCGGTCTGGGCGCCCTCCATCATCGAGGTCGGCGGCAGGTACCACCTGTTCTTCGCCGCCAACGACATCCAGAAGGACGGGGCGCTCGGCGGGATCGGCGTGGCGGTGAGCGACAAGCCCGCCGGCCCGTTCAAGGACGCCCTGGGCGCGCCCCTGGTGGGCGCCTTCCACAACGGGGCCCAGCCCATCGACCCCTTCGTCTTCCGCGACGACGACGGGAGCCTGTACCTCTATTACGGCGGCTGGGCTCATTGCGAGGTGGCGCGGCTGAGCGCCGACCTGACGCGCGTCCTGCCCATGGCTTCGGGCGATACTTACAAGGACATCACGCCGCCCGGCTATGTGGAGGGCTCCTTCGTCATCAAGCGGCGAGGCGTGTATTACCTCATGTGGTCCGAAGGCGACTGGACCACCGCCGGCTACCGCGTCGCCTACGCGACCGGACCTTCGCCCACCGGGCCGTTCAAGCCGGGCGGCGTGATCCTGCGCCAGGACGCCCGGGTCGCCCGGGGCGCGGGGCACCACGCGGTGCTGAACATTCCGGGCACGGACGAATGGTACATCGTCTACCACCGCCGCCCCTTGGGCGACGCGGACGGCGACCACCGCCAGTTGGCGATCGAGCGCATGGAGTTCGCACCGGACGGCTCCATCGCGCCCGTCAAGCTGACCAACGCGGGGGTCGCGCCCCGCCCGCTGCCGTGAGGATCGCCCCGTGAGCGAGGACCCCGACCACCACGGCTTCGGCGACGGCCTGCTGCGCGCGACGGTGGCCGCCGACGGCGCCGAGCTCCGGTCCCTGGACGACGCGCGCTTCGGCCCCCTGATGTGGAACGCGGGGGCGGCCTGGCCGCGGGTCTCGCCCGTGCTGTTCCCGATCGTCGGCCGGCTGAACGGCGACCGGCTGCGCGAGGGGGGCCGCGAGCACCGGCTCACCCAGCACGGCTTCGCGCGCGACCGGCGCTTCCGCTGGCTGGAGCGCACGGACGCGACCTGCCGCCTCGTGCTGGAGGACGACGCGGCCACGCGCGAGGCCTTTCCCCACGCCTTCCGCCTGGAGCTGGCCTACGCGGTGGCGGACGGGGCGCTGGGCGTGCGCCACCTGCTGTCCAACCCGGGAACGGCGACGCTCCCCGCCTCCCTGGGCGCGCACCCCGCCTTCCGCTGGCCGCTCTCCCCCGCCGTCCCCGCCGACCTCCACCGGCTGGAGTTCGCCCAGGACCAGCCCGACCCCGTGCGCCGGCTGGAGGACGGGCTGCTCGACCCCCGGCCGCGGGCCAGCCCCGTGCGGGGCGCGACCCTCGCCCTGGATCGCGCGCTGTTCGCGCAGGACGCGCTGATCTTCGACCGGCCGCGCGGGACCTCCGTGCGCTACCGAGCGCCGGGCGCCCTGGCGTTGGAGATCGCGTGGACGGGGTTCCGCGAGCTGGGCGTGTGGAGCAAGCCGGACGCGGGCGATTTCCTGTGCGTCGAGCCCTGGCGGGGTCATGCCGACCCGGCCGGCTTCACCGGCGAGTTCACCGACAAGCCGGGCGTCATGCACCTGGCCCCCGGCGAGACGCGCGAACTGTCGTGGACGGTCCGCGCGGTCGCCGACCCGGGCTAGTCGGCGGTCGGTGTAGCCGCCGCACCCGGTCCTGAACGGCTTTTCGCGGGTCTCAGCGTCGGCGGGGACGGCGCGGCGCCGTGGAGCGGGCGACCAACCCGGCCCGCCGGCGCGGTGTTCCGCCGCGCGTTCCGCGGTTGCCCCCGCCGCCGGGCGATGCGAGGGGAGCGCGATGGCCGCCCCCCTCCGCCCGGCGCCCGCGCTCGGCGCGGGCGCGCTCGCCGGCCTGGCCTGCCTCGGCTGGAGCGCGGCCTGGGCCCAGCCGGCCGCTTCGACCCTCGCGCCGACCCCGCCGGCGGCCGCGGCCGACGCGCCTTCCGTCCAGCCCGCGCCGGTCGATCCCGAACTCCTGGTTCCGCTGACCCCGCTCGACCGCTTCGTGGCGCAGGCCCAGCCCGCGCCCACGCCGGGAAACGCGGCCGCGGCTCCCGCCAAACCCGCGACCGCGAGCTATACAGTGCGGGTGGAGGGTCTGGGGCCGGTGGGGCTGCAGGCGCGCTTCCGCGCCCTGTCGGCGCTGTACGCCAGCCGCGGCCGCGCCGACAACCTCGCCCAGATCAACGCCCGCGCGGCGGAGGACGCGCGCCTCGCCGAGCGGCTGCTGCGCTCCGAAGGCTATTACGACGGCCGGGCCGACGTGGCGCTCGTTCCCGCCACGGACGCGGCGGGCCGCGCGACCGTGACGCTGACCGCCACCCCCGGGCCGCGCTACCACCTGGCGCACGTGGCGGTCTCGGGACCCGACACGTCGCCGCCGGGCCTGGCGCGCAAGGCCCTGGCGCTCCAGCCCGGCGGCCCCATCGTCGCGCCGGAGGTGGAGGCGGCGGAGGCGGCGGTGACGCTGCGCCTGCCCGAGCAGGGCTATCCCTTCGTCAAGCTCGGCCCGCGCGACATCGTGCTGGATCCCGCCACCCACGGCGGCGACTACGACCTTCCGGTCACGCCGGGCCCGCGGAGCAGCTTCTCGAGGGTGCGCGTCACGGGCGACCCGGTGTTCAAGCCCGACCACGTGGCGGTGCTGGAGCGCTTCAAGCCGGGCCAGCTCTACGACAGCCGCAAGGTGGACGACCTGCGCCGGGCGCTGGTGGCCACCACCCTGTTCTCCTCCGTCGGCGTGACGCCCGTGGACGCGGGCCGGCGGGCGGCGGACGGCACGGAGGCGGTGGACCTCGTGGTGGACGGCAAGGCCGGGCCCACCCGCACCCTGAGCGGCAGCCTGGGCTACGACACGGGACTGGGCGCGTCCGTCTCGGGCGAGTGGACCCTGCGCAACTTCCTCCCGCCGGAGGGGGCGCTCACGCTCCAGGGCCTGACGGGCAGCCAGCAGCAGCTTCTGGGCGCCACCTTCCGCCGCTCCAACGCGGGCGCGCGCGACGTGAGCTTCCAGGCGCTGGCGCAGGTCGCGCGCGAGGACCTGGACGCCTACCGCTCCAACGCCGTGCGTTTGTTCGCGGGCTTCAGCCGCGACTCCACCCCCATCTGGCAGAAGCGCTGGACCTACGCCGTCGGCGTGGAGGGCGTGCTCGCCCAGGAGACGGGCTACGACCTGAGCGAGGCGCGCAGCGTCAGGCGCACCTACGAGGTGGGGGCCCTGCCGCTCCAGCTCGGCTACGACGCCAGCGACAGCCTGCTGGACCCCACCCGCGGCTTCCGCCTAGTCGCGCGGCCCAGCCCGGAGGTGTCGCTGGGCGACGGCACGCAGCCCTACCTGAAGGGCATCGTCGAGGGCAGCGCCTACCAGGGCCTGTTCCCCGGCTTCGTGCTGGCGGGGCGGCTGCGACTGGGCGGGCTGTTCGGGGCGGACAGCCAGGACATCGCCCCCTCCCGCCGCTTCTACGCGGGCGGCGGCGGCTCCGTGCGCGGCTACGGCTACCAGGAGCTCGGGCCCAAGGACCCGTCCAACAACCCGATCGGCGGCTCCTCCCTGACCGAGTTCTCGGTGGAGGGGCGCTACCGCTTCGGCAACCTGGGCGTGGTGGGCTTCCTTGACGGGGGCCAAGTGTACCAGACCTCCACCCCGCGCTTCAGCGACCTACGCTACGGCGTGGGGGTGGGCGGGCGCTTCTACACCAACTTCGGGCCGCTGCGCTTCGACGTGGCCACCCCCGTCGCGCGCCAGCGGGGCGAGTCGCTGGTGGCCGTGTACATCTCCATCGGCCAGGCGTTCTGATGACGGACGCGGCCTCCGACCCCGCCCGGACCGCCTCCGCCCCGCGCGGGCCGCGCCGCCCGCTCGCGCGGCGGATCGCGGCCTGGGCGGCGGGGATCGTGGCCGCGCTGCTGGCGCTGGTCGCGCTCGCCGCTGTGGGGATCGACACCGCCCCCGGCCATCGCCTGCTGATCCGCCTGATCGAGGGCCAGCGCCCCGCCAGCGGGCTGACCGTGCGCGTGGGCGCGCTCGACGGCTCCATCTACGGGCGGCTCACCGTGCGCGACCTCGCCCTGGGCGACGGCGGCGGCGTGTTCGCCACCTCGCCCGCGGTCACCGTCGACTGGCGGCCGGGCGCGCTCCTGCACAAGCACGTCGACGTGGAGGCGCTGGACGCCGACCTCGTGCGCGTGCTGCGCGCGCCCCGGCTCAAGCCCGGCCCGCCGCCCAAGCCGAACCAGCCGACCCTCCCCGACATCCACCTGACCCTGCGCCGCCTGCACGTCGGCTCGCTCCTGCTGGAGCCCGCCCTGACCGGCGACCGGCGCGACGTGGGCGTCGACGGCTCCGTCGAACTGCTGCACGGCCGCGCCCGCGTCGACCTCGCCGCCCGCGCCCTGGCGGTGGACGGCCATGCGGGCGGCGACGCCTTCAATCTCAAGCTCGACGCGGAGCCTTCGGCGAACCGGCTGGCGGTGGACGCGCACCTGCGCGCGCCGCGGGGCGGGGTGGTCGACCGGCTGGCCAAGCTGGGCGCGCCGCTGAGCTTCGACCTGGACGGGCGCGGGACCTGGGCGGCGTGGAACGGCCGCGCCGTGGCGGACCTGGGCGGCGCGTCCCTGCTGGACGCCGCGCTGGGCGCCCGCGCGGGGACCTTCACCGCCCGGGGCGCGGCGCACCCGGCGCTGGTCGCCAAGGCGCCCGCCGTCGTCGCCCTGACCGCCCCGGCGCTCGGCTTCGACGTGACGGGCAAGCTCCAGGACCGCCGGCTGGACGCGACCGCCCGTCTCGGCTCGGACGCCTTCACCCTGGCGGCGGCCGGCCGGTTCGACCTGGCGCGCAGCCGCTACGACGGCGTCACGGTGGACGCGCGCCTGCTGCGTCCGGAGGCCGCCGCCCCCAAGCTGCACGGCCAGGACGTGCGCGCCCACCTGGCGCTCGACGGTCCCTTCGCCCGGCCGGTGGTGGACTACGACATCGCCGCCGCGCGCATCGGCTTCGACGCGACGACGGTGGAGGCGCTGCACGCCCACGGCCGCGCGCGGGTGGACGCGAACCGGACGCTTCGCCTGCCCGTGCACGCCACCGCCGCCGCCGTGACCGGCCTGCCCGAGGCGGTGGGCGGGCTCACCACCCACGTCGCGGTCGACGGCGACCTGCTGGTCACCCCCAAGCAGATCGCGTCGGACAACCTGCACATCCGCTCCGACCGGCTGGACGCGACGCTGGTGCTGGCGCTCTCGCTGGACACGGGCCGCTACGACGCCGCGCTCAAGGGGCGGATCAACCGCTACGCGATCAAGGGCCTGGGGGTGGTCGACCTCACGACCGACGCCAAACTCGTGCCCACCGGCCGCGGCCAGTTCCGCGTGGCGGGCCACGTCCACGCCGCCACCTCGCGCATCGACAACAAGGGCGCGCTCGACTTCCTGGGCGGCCAGGCGACGGTCGACGCCGATTTCAGCCGCACCCCGGACGGGGCGTTCGGCGTGGCGGGCCTGCGCCTCTCCGCGCCCAAGTTCCGCATCACGAACGGGGGCGGGAGCTACCGCACGGACGGGCGCATCGCCTTTGCGGCGGACGCGGTGTCCGCCGCTTACGGCCCGCTGAAGGTCGAGGTGGGCGGTACGGCCAAGGCGCCGCAGGTGCGCCTGCGCGCCCCGAATCCCAAGGTCGGCGGGATCACCGGGCTCGACCTGCACCTCGCGGGGCTGGGCGCGAACCGCTACCGGGTGACCGCCTCGGCGGCCTCGTCCTACGGCCCCATCGCCGCCGACGTGGCCCTGCAGACCGCGCCCGGCCCGCTCTCCGCCGACGTGCGCCGCCTCAGCGTGGGCGCGATCACCGTGGCGGGCCAGGTGCGCGCCACCCCGGGCGGGCCCTTCGCGGGCCGGCTGCGGCTGACCGGCTCGGGGCTGAACGGCGCGGTGACGCTGGCGGCGGCGGGCAAGGTGCAGCGGGCGGACCTGGCGCTGGCCGCCGCCGACGCGCGCCTGCCGCTCACCCCCGCGGTGACCGTCGCGCGCGGGGTGATCAACGCCACCGCCGTGTTGTATCCGGGGGCGCCCAGGATCACGGGCTCGGCCACCCTGTCCGGCGTGCGCCAGGGCGGCCTGGAGGTGGCGAACGCCCACGCGGGCGTGGACCTGACGGGCGGGCGGGGCCGGGTGACCCTCTCGGCGTCGGGCAAGAGCGGCGTGCCGTTCGCGATCGCCGCCGCCGCGGGCGTCTCGCCCGAGCTGATCCGCGTCACGGGCGAGGGCTCGGTCAACCGCATCCCCATCCGCCTGGCCGGCCCCGCCGACATCCGCACGGTCGGCAAGGACCGGCGCCTGCTGCCCACCACCCTCCTGTTCCCCCAGGGGCGGGTGGACGTGTCGGGCGAGTTCGGCGGCGCGACGCGGGTGCAGGCGCGCCTGGTGAACCTCGACCTGTCCATCGCCCAGGCCTTCGCGCCCCAGCTCGGCGTGAACGGCCGCGCCTCGGGCGTGGTGGACGCGACCCTGCCCGCGGGCGGCTCGGCCATCCCCCGCGCCCACGCCCAGCTCCAGGTGACGGGGTTCACGCGCTCGGGTCTCGTCACCGTGTCCGAGCCCATCGACTTGTCGTTCCTGGCGGACCTGGGCGAAGGCGGCGGCGCGGCCCACGCGATCGTGCGACGCCGCGGCGCGGTGATCGGCCGGCTGCAGGCGCGGCTCGCCCCCATACCGGGCGGGAGCGGGCCCTGGCTCAAGCGGCTGCAGGGCGCGCCCCTCTCGGGCGGCCTGCGCTACGACGGGCCGGCGGAGGCGCTGTGGGCGCTGTCGGGCGTGTCCGGCCAGGAGGTGTCGGGACCGATCGCCATCGGCGCGGACGTGTCCGGCCGGCTGGAGCGGCCGCGCATCACGGGCGTCGTGCGTTCGTCCGCCCTGCGCTACGAGAACGCGACGGTGGGCACGCTGATCGACCGGATCGCCGTGGACGGCCGCTTCACCGACACGCGCTTCGAGCTGACCAAGCTGACCGCCCGCGCGGGCAAGGGTTCGCTCACGGGCTCGGGCTATGCGGGCCTGTCCTCCGCCGACGGCTTCCCCATCGACCTGCGCCTGCACCTGGCCGACGCCCAGCTCGCGCGCAGCGAAGACGTGCAGGCGACCGCCAGCGGCGACTTGGCCGTCACCAACAGCCGGGCCAAGGGCGCGCTCGTCTCCGGCGACATCCGGGTGGACCAGGCGCGCTACGCCATCGTGCGCCAGGGGGCCGCCCAGGTGGAGGACCTGGCCGGGGTGCGCCGCAAGGGCGAGCCCCGCGGGAGCGTCGCAACCACCGCGCAGGCGGCCGCGGCCGCCGCCTCCGGCCCGCCCAGCGTGTGGAAGCTGGACGTTCGCGTCCACGCGGACAACCGCCTGTTCGTCAGCGGCATGGGGCTGGACGCCGAGTGGAGCTCGGACCTGCACATCCGCGGCGACGCCAAGCACCCGGTGGTGGTGGGCGACATCAACCTCGTGCACGGCACCTTCAGCTTCGCCGGCCGCGACCTCACCCTGTCGCGCGGCGTGATCCGGTTGAACGGCGCGACGCCTCCCAACCCGGCGCTGGACCTGGAGGCCACCACCGTGGTCGACAACGCCACCCTGACCATCACCATCGGCGGCACGGCCCTGCGGCCGCAGATCACCCTGGGCTCAAGCCCCACGCTTCCCCAGGACGAGGTGCTTTCGCGCCTGTTGTTCGGCCAGTCGGTGACCCAGCTCTCGCCCATCCAGGCGGTGCAGCTCGCCGCGGCGCTCAACTCGCTGCGCGGGAGCGGCGGCGGGCTCAACCCGCTGGGCAAGCTGCGCCAGGCGGCGGGCATCGACCGGCTGAAATTCAACGGCGCGGACAAGACCACCGGTCGCGGGCCGTCCGTGGGCGCGGGCAAGTACATCTCCTCCAACATCTACGTGGAGGTGACGACGGACGCGCGCGGCTTCACCGCCACCCAGATCGAGATCGGCCTCACCAAGGTGCTGCGCCTGCTCTCGCAGGTGAGCTCGTTCGGCGGCTCCAACATCAGCGTGCGCTACTCGCGTGACTACTGAGGCGTCGCCCGCGCGCGTCGCACATCCCCGCCTGACGCTGGCGACCTGCATGCTGGCCTCCAGCCTCGCCTTCATCGACGGGTCGGTGGTCAATGTCGGCCTGCCCGCCATCGGGCGCAGCCTGCACGCGGACGCCGCGGGGCTGCAGGGGGTGGTGGACGCCTACCTCCTGCCGCTGAGCGCGCTCCTGCTGCTGGGGGGCTCGCTGGGCGACCTGTTCGGGCGCAAGCGCCTGCTGGTGGCGGGCGTGCTGCTGTTCGCCATCGCCTCCGCCGCCTGCGGCCAGGCGCCGACCGCGCCCTGGCTGTGGGCGGCGCGCGCGGCGCAGGGGGCGGGGGCGGCGCTGCTCCTGCCCAACAGCCTGGCCCTACTCAACGGCGCGTTCGCGGGCGAGGCGCGCGGTCGCGCGGTCGGGACTTGGGCGGCGGCGGGGGCGGCCTCCGCCGCGGCCGGACCGCTCCTGGGCGGCTGGCTGATCGACCATGCGGGCTGGCGCTCCATCTTCCTCATCAACGTGCCGGTGGCCGCGGGAGCGCTCCTCCTCGCCTGGCGGTACGTGGAGGACGTGCGCGAAGCCGGCCGGCCCTCACCGGACTGGACGGGCGCGCTCCTGGCCACGGCCGGGCTGGGCGCCCTCACCTGGGGGCTGATCGTGCTGACGGGGCCGGGCGGCCTGCGCCCCGCGCCCCTGGCGGCGACGGCGGCGGGCGTGCTGCTGCTGCTCGCCTTCGCGGGCGTCGAGCGGCGGCTGGGCGACCGCGCCATGGCCCCGCCCGCCCTGTTCGGCTCCAGCTCCTTCGTCGGGCTGACGGTGCTGACCCTGCTGCTCTACGGCGCGCTGGGAGGCCTGCTGGTGCTGCTGCCCTACCGGCTGATGGAGTCGGCCGGCTATTCGGCCACGGCGGCGGGGGCGGCCCTGTTGCCGTTCCCGGCGGTGGTGGCCCTCGTTTCGCCGTGGACGGGCCGGCTCGCCGCCCGCATCGGTTCGCGTTTCCTGCTCTCGGCCGGGCCCTGGGTGACGGCGGCGGGCTTCCTGCTGGCCACGCGGATCGGCGGACCCGGCGGTTACCTCACCACCGTCCTTCCCGCCGTGCTGACCATCTCGGCGGGCATGGCCTGCGCCGCCGCCCCCCTGACCACCGCGGTGCTGGCCTCGGTGGACGGGGGCCACACGGGCGTGGCGTCCGGCCTGAACAGCGCGGTGGCGCGCACGGGCGGACTGGTGGCCACCGCGCTCCTGGGCGGGGTGCTGTCCGCCCACGGCGCGGCGTTCGGGCCCGCTTTCCGCTGGGCGGCGACGGCGGGCGCGGCGAGCGCGGCCCTGGCGGGAACGGCGGCCTTCCTCTTGCTCGACCCCGGCCTGGGCGCGTCCGCCCGGAGCACGCCCTCCCCGGGCTGAGCCCGCGCCGCCCGGAGCCGTCGGGTGCGGAAGGCGCCGGTGCGTCACGAAACGGCCGTCTTGCGCGGTTCACCATGACGCGGAGGAAATCCGCAGGGCCGCGTGCGTCGGGCCTGCGGGCCTCCACGCGACAACAGCCCGACGAGGACTAGATGAAGCTGCACGCCAACGCCGCCGTTCTGGGCGCGATCATGCTCGGCGCCGTCGGCGTGAGCGGGTGCGCCACCAAGGGTTATGTCCGCGACCAGGTGAGCGCGGAGGACCAGAAGGTCGGCGGCCGCCTCGACCGGCACGAGGCCCACCTGTCCGACCTGGACCGCACCTCGCGCGAGGCGCTGAACCGCGCCACCGCCGCCGGCAAGCTCGCCGAGGGCAAGTTCCTCTACTCGCTCGTGCTGTCCGACGACTCGGTGAAGTTCCCGGTGGACCGCGCCAGCCTCTCGCCCGAGGCGCAGTCGCGCCTGACCGACTTCGTCAACCGGCTCAAGGCCGAGAACAAGAACGTCTACGTCGAGATCCAGGGCCACACGGACGCGAGCGGGCCGCCCGCCGTCAACAAGAGGCTCGGACAGGATCGCGCGGAGGCCGTGCGTTTGTTCATGAACAAGCAGGGCGTGGCGCTTAACCGCATGTCGACCATCTCCTACGGCGAGGAGGCTCCCGTGGCCTCCAACCGCACCCGCGAGGGCCGGGCGCAGAACCGCCGGGTGGTGGTGATCGTGCTGGCCTGACGGGCCGCGACCTTGCGGGAGGCGGCCGTGCGCGGCCGCCTCCCGCAAGGCGTCGCTAGCGCTCCGCCGCCGCGGGCGCCGCTCCGCCGGTCCGGGGCGTCAGCAGGTCCGACCAGCGCCACCGCGCCGTCCCCAGCACCAGCCGGGGCGCGCCGGGCAGGTCGGCGAGGGAGATCAGCACCAGGCCGCGCACCGCCGCCTCGCGGCAGGCTTTGGGCGAGAAGCCCACCTCCCACATGATCGCCTCGCGCACGGCGGCCAGGCCGCGGCCGTCCTCGCCGGGGTTGGCGGTCCAGTCGCCGTCCCACACCCGCAGCGCATGTCCGGCGCGGGGACCGCCGGGCGCGCCCAGCGCCGCGCGCACCAGCGTGTCCTTGGCCAGCGCGTCCTGCAGCCGGCGCGCCATGTCGCACGCGCCGCCGCCGCCTCC
>CAXSDV010000016.1:7596-25207 GCA_964235945.1 uncultured Caulobacteraceae bacterium | reverse complement strand
GCCCCGGCCAGTTCCGCCTCGCCGACCTCGTTCCCCGTCGCGGCCGCCCGCGCCGAAACGGCGGGCGGGGCGGGGACGTCCGTCGGGGCGGGCGCAGGGCGCGCGGCGGCGCGCGGCGGTGCGGGTGCGGCCCGCGCGGGAGCGGCGCGGGCCGGTGCGGCGGCGGGCGCCGGCGCCGGCGCCGGGGTCGGCGGAGCGTCCACCAGGGCCACGGTCATCGGGCCGCGTTCGGCCGGGCGCGCAGGGGCCGGGCGTAGGGTCAACAGCGCGGCCAAGCCGCCCAGGTGCAGGCCGAGGCTCGCAGCGACGGCCAGGGCCCGCCGGGCGCCTTTGCGGGGTCGGCGGGCGGGAGGGGGCGGGGGCGGTGGCACCGCGCGACCCCGCCACGCGCCCGCGTCAGCATCGTGGCGGCGGGCGGCGGCGACTCCCAGGCCCCGGTTCCGCGCGTCTACCCGAACAGCCCGCGGCTCGCCCCGGGCGCGGCGTGGTGGGCGCGCAGGAAGGCCAGCATCCGCGCCCAGCCGTCCGCGGCGGCGGCGGGGTCGTAGCTGGCGCGGTAGTCCGCGTGGAAGCCGTGCTGGGCCTCGGGGTAGGTGACGAGCTCGTAGCCCGTCTTGCCCGCCGCCCGCAGCGCCTCGCGCATGGCGTCCACGTCGCGGGTGGAGATGCCCTTGTCCTTGCCGCCGTAGAGCCCCAGCACAGGAACCCGCATCTGCGCCACCTGCTGCAGCGGCCAGCGGCGAGGGTCGTCGCTCATGAAGCCGCCGGGCTCGGGCGGGGACAGCCGGCCGTACCAGGCCACGGCCGCCTTCAGTTCGGGAAAGCGCGTGGCCGCTTCCCACGCCACGCCGCCGCCCCAGCAGAAGCCGGTCAGCGCCAGGCGATGCTTGTCGACGTAGGGCTGCGCCTTCAGCCAGTCGAGCGCGGCGCCCACGTCGCCCATCACCTGCTCGTTGTGCGCCGCGCCGACGATCTTCTGGATGACCGCGAAGTCCTCGGTCGTCGCCAGCGTGTTGTCCGGGTCGTTGCGCACGAAGAACTGCGGCGCGATCGCCACATAGCCGAGCTTGGCGAGGCGGCGGCACACGTCGCGGATGTACTCGTGGACGCCGAACACCTCGCTGACCACCACCACCGCGGCGTAGCGGCCGGGGGCGGAGGGGCGCGCGACGTAGGCGGGGATCGCGCCCGACCCCTCGGGCAGGTGGGCGGTCTCGGCGGTCAGCCCGTCCAGGTCGGTGACGACCGGCGCGGCCTCGGCGGACAGGGCGAAGGCGGCGTAGCCCGCGGCGAACACGCCGCCGCCCAGGAGGCCCCGCCGGTTCAGCGCCAGGTCCCGGGCGTCGGGTCCCTCCGGTCGGGTGAGCACGGGCATGACGGTCTCCGTCGGGCGGGCCGGGAAGCGCCGGACCGCGGGGCGGTGATTTGGCGCGGCGGCCGGGGCGAAGTCAAAGCGGGGCGGTGGGAACGCCGCCCCGGGCCGTACGGGTCATGCGGCGGCGTACGGAGGGATCGCCGGACGGGGCGCGAATCGACGCGCCGGCCTTGGCGGCGCGGCCCGGCTTCGTGCAGGTTCGCCCGTCATTTCTCCAGGGCGCGGCGATCATGGTCAGGTTTCTCCACACGGCGGGCGCCCTGGCGCTGGCGGCGGCGCTGGCGGCGTCCGCGGGGCTCCCCGCCCGGGCCGCGGGGGCCGCCGCGCCTCCCGCCGCGGCCGCTTCGGGCCGCGTGGTGCTGCCCGCGGACGTGGCGCCCGCCGGCTACGACGTGTCGGTCACGCCCGACCTGAAGGCGCTGACCTTCGCGGGCGAGGTGCGGATCGCGCTGAAGGTGCGCGCCCCCACCCGCACCCTCAAGCTCAACGCCGCCGACCTGACCTTCGGCCGGGTGTCGCTGTCGGGCGCGCCCTCCGCCCCCGCCGTCAGCTTCGACGCGGACGAGCAAACCGCCACCCTGACCTTCACGGCGCCCGTGGCCGCCGGCGACCACGTGCTGACCATCGCCTACGCCGGCAAGATCAACGCCCACGCCGCCGGCCTGTTCGACCTGGACTACGACGCGCCCAAGTCGGTGGGCGGCGGCCGGAAGCGCGCCTTGTTCACCCAGTTCGAGAACTCGGACGCGCGCCGCTTCATGCCCTGCTGGGACGAGCCGGACAGGAAGGCGACCTTCACCCTGGACGTGACCGTGCCCGCCGACCTGATGGCGGTGTCCAACATGCCGGTGGCGTCCACCGCGCCCGCCGGGGCGGGGCTCAAGCGCGTGCGCTTCGCCACGACGCCCAGGATGTCGAGCTACCTCCTGTTCTTCGGCCTGGGCGATTTCGAGCGCATCCACAGGGACGTAGACGGGGTGGACGTGGGCGTGGTGGTCAAGCGCGGCGCGGCGGAGCAGGGGCGCTACGCCCTGGATGCGGCCGCACACATCCTGCCGTACTACAACCAGTATTTCGGAGTTAAGTACCCGCTGCCCAAGCTCGACATGATCGCGGGCTCGGGCGAGAGCCAGTTCTTCGGCGCCATGGAGAACTGGGGCGCGATCTTCTACTTCGACCGCGACGTGCTGATCGACGACAAAATCTCCACCGACCGGGATCGGCAGAACGTCTACGTCACCGTGGCGCACGAGATGGCGCACCAGTGGTTCGGCGACCTCGTCACCATGGACTGGTGGGACGGTCTATGGCTCAACGAGGGCTTCGCCTCGTGGATGCAGAACAAGGCCACCGACCATTTCCACCCCGAGTGGAAGCTGTGGCTCCAAGCGGCGGCCTCCAAGGAGGCGGCCATGCGGCTGGACGCGCGCGCCGGCACCCACCCGGTCATCCAGCCCATCCACGACGTCGTCCAGGCCGAGCAGGCCTTCGACACCATCACCTACGAGAAGGGGCAGGCGGTGATCCGCATGCTCGAACAGTACGTGGGCGAGGACGTCTGGCGCGACGGGGTGCGCCGCTACATCCGCGCCCACGCCTACGCCAACTCGGTCAGCGACGACCTGTGGCGCGAGGTGGACGCGGTCAGCCCCAGGCCCGTCACCACCATCGCCCATGACTTCACGCTCCAGCCGGGCGTGCCGCTGGTGTCCGTGGCGACCGCGAACGGGGGCGTCGCCCTGTCCCAAACGCGCTTCGGCCTGGACGCGCCGTCCAAGGTTGCCCTCACCTGGCACGTGCCGGTGAGGGTGCGCCCGCCGGGAAGCGACGTCGGCACGGCCGCCAACATCTCGGGCGCCTTTTCCCACATGGTGGCGACGCCGACGCCCGCCGTCGTCAACGCCGGGCAGACCGGATACTTCCGCACCCTGTACGCGCCGGCCGCGTTCGCGCCGGTCAAGGCGGCCTTCGCCACCCTGTCGCCCTACGACCAGCTCGGCGTGCTGAACGACGCGTCCGCTCTGGGGGGCGCGGGGTACGAGCCCTACGCCGACACGCTGGACCTCACCGCCGCCGTCCCCGCCGACGCCGATCCGGTGGTCGCCGAGGCCATGGTGGGCCGCCTCGTGGCGGTGGACCGCCTGCTGCGCGGCCGCCCCGACCAGGCCGCCTGGCGCCTCCACGCGCGGCGGGTGATCGCCCCGCTGTACGCGCGGCTCGGCTGGGACCAGCGCGCGGGCGAGAGCGACAACACGGGCTCCCTGCGCGCCGCCGTGCTCTCCGCCCTCGCCCGGTTCGACGACCCGGCGGTGCTGGCCCAGGCGCACGCGCGCTTCGAGCGCCACCTCCTCGACCCGAACGCGCTGGACGCGGCCACGCGCAGCACGGTGCTGGACATCACCGCGATCCACGCGGACGCGGCCACCTGGGACCGGCTGCACGCCCTGGCCAAGGCGGCGGACTCGCACCTGGACAAGTCGGAAGGCTACGCCCGCCTGGGCGAAGCGCGCGACCCTGCGTTGGCGCGCCGCGCGCTGGATCTGGCGGTTTCGGGCGAGCCGGAGGCGACCACCGCCCCGTCCCTCGTCAGCGCCGTCTCACGCGAGCATCCGGCGATGGCGCTCGACTTCGCCATCGCCCACGCCCAGCGCCTCAACGCGCTTCTGGAGCCCGACAGCCGCAGCCAGTACGTGCCGCGCATCGCTTCCGCTTCCGACGACCTGGCGACCCTGCCCAAGCTCGACGCCTACGCCGCCGCGCACATACCGGCCACCGCCCGGGGCGAGGTGCGCAACGCGGAGGGCGCGGTGAGATCGGCCGCAGAGGTCAAGGCGCGCCTCCTGCCCCAGGTGTCCGCCTGGATGGCCGCGCACCGGGGCTGAGCGGGCGGCGGCGGCCGCGCCGCCGCTCAGCCTCGCCTTGCGGGGCGGCGGGCCCCTCCCATATTCGATCGCGCCGCGTCACCCACCGTGACCGCGGCGCGGGCGGACGCTGCTGAGGTGCGTCCTCCCGCCGGACAAGGCTTTGGGGGCGGGGCCGCTGCGGCGCTTCCGAGAAGGCTTCAGGCGCCGCCCGCCGCGAACGAGGGAGTTGAGCTAGGCTCATGAGCAAGATCATCGGCATCGACCTGGGCACCACGAATTCGTGCGTGGCGGTCATGGACGGCAAGAACCCGCGCGTGCTGGAGAACGCCGAGGGCGCGCGCACCACGCCCTCCATCGTCGCCATCCTGGACGACGGCGAGCGCCTGGTCGGTCAGCCCGCCAAGCGCCAGGGCGTGACCAACCCGTCCAACACCTTCTACGCGATCAAGCGCCTGATCGGCCGCCCGTTCGACGACAAGGTGGTGCAGAAGGACAAGGGCCTCAGCCCCTTCGACATCGTGCGCGGCCAGAACGGCGACGCCTGGGTGAAGAGCCACGGCAAGGATTACTCGCCCCAGCAGATCAGCGCCTTCATCCTGCAGCGCCTGAAGGAGGCCGCGGAGGCCAGCCTCGGCGAGAAGGTCGAGAAGGCGGTCATCACCGTTCCCGCCTATTTCAACGACGCCCAGCGCCAGGCCACCAAGGACGCGGGCAAGATCGCGGGCCTGGAAGTCCTGCGCATCATCAACGAGCCCACCGCCGCGGCGCTCGCCTACGGCCTCGAGAAGAGCGAGGGCAAGAAGATCGCGGTCTATGACCTGGGCGGCGGCACGTTCGACGTGTCGATCCTGGAGATCGGCGACGGCGTCTTCGAGGTGAAGGCGACCAACGGCGACACCTTCCTGGGCGGCGAGGATTTCGACAACCGTATCGTCGATTACTTGGCCGACGAGTTCAAGAAGTCCACCGGGCTGGACCTGCGCGGCGACAAGCTCGCCCTGCAACGCCTGAAGGAGGAGGCCGAAAAGGCGAAGAAGGAGCTTTCCTCCACCGCCCAGTACGACGTGAACCTGCCCTTCATCAGCATGAACGCGTCCGGCCCGCTGCACCTCAACCTGAAGCTCACCCGCGCCAAGCTCGAGGCCCTGGTCGAGGACCTGATCGCCAAGACGATCGGCCCCTGCGAGAGCGCGCTCAAGGACAGCGGCTACAAGAAGAGCGACATCGACGAGGTGGTGCTGGTCGGCGGCATGACGCGCATGCCCAAGGTGCAGGAGGCCGTGCAGGCCTTCTTCGGCCGCGAGCCGCACAAGGGCGTCAACCCCGACGAGGTGGTCGCGCTGGGCGCGGCCGTGCAGGCGGGCGTGCTGCAGGGCGACGTGAAGGACGTGCTGCTGCTGGACGTCACCCCGCTGACGCTCGGCATCGAGACGCTGGGCGGGGTGTTCACCCCGCTGATCGAGCGCAACACCACCATCCCCACCAAGCGCAGCCAGACCTTCTCCACCGCGGACGACAACCAGTCGGCCGTGACCATCCGGGTGTTCCAGGGCGAGCGGCCCATGGCGCAGGACAACAAAGTGCTGGGCCAGTTCGACCTGGTCGGCATCCCGCCCGCCCCTCGCGGCGTGCCCCAGGTGGAGGTCACCTTCGACATCGACGCCAACGGCATCGTGCACGTGACGGCGAAGGACAAGGCGACCAACAAGGAGCAGTCCATCCGCATCCAGGCCAACGGCGGGCTGTCGGACACCGACATCCAGCAGATGGTCAAGGACGCGGAGGCCAACGCCGCCACCGACAAGCAGCGCAAGGAGCTGATCGAGGCGAGGAACCAGGCGGACGCCCTGGCCCACTCCACCGAGAAGAGCCTGGCCGAGTTCGGCGACAAGGTGGGCGCCCCTGAGAAGTCGGCCATCGAGACGGCGCTCGCCGACCTCAAGTCCGCCAAGGACGGCGAGGACCTGGACGCCATCCGCTCCAAGACCCAGACCCTGGCCCAGGCGTCCATGAAGCTCGGCGAAGCCATGTACGCGGCCCAGCAGGGCGGCGGTGAGGGCGGGGACCACGCGCCTTCCGATCCCGGCGTGGTCGACGCCGAGTTCGAGGAAGTGGGCGACGAGAAGAAGTCGGCCTGAGGCCGGCGCTCCCGGACCGTTCCAACGGTCCGGGAGCCTACCGCCGGGGGTTCTCCGGCGGCTGATCGAGGCGTCGGCGCTCCGTTCCGCTCCGGCCGACGGCCTCCTCCGAAACGGGCGGAACGAGGGTCCACGCCCCCATGGCGCGCGATTACTACCAAGTTCTCGAAGTCGAGCGGACCTGCACGGAGGTCGAGCTCAAGTCCGCCTTCCGCAAGGCGGCGATGAAGCACCACCCCGACAAGAACCCGGGCGACGCCACCGCCGAGGTGCGCTTCAAGGAGTGCAACGAGGCCTACTCGATCCTGTCGGACCCGCAGAAGCGCGCCGCCTACGACCGCTTCGGCCACGCCGCCTTCCAGAACGGCATGGGCGGCGGCGGCGCCCAGGCGGACGCGGCCGACATCTTCTCCTCCGTGTTCGGCGAAGCGTTCGGCGAAATGTTCGGCGGCGGCGGCCGCCGCTCCACGGGCCCGGCGCGCGGCCAGGACCTGCGCTACGACCTGGAGATCAGCCTGGAGCAGGCCTACGCCGGGGCGGAGGTGGAGGTGGAGGCCGCCACCACCGCCACCTGCGAGGTGTGCGACGGTTCGGGCGCCAAGCCCGGCACCGTGGCCTCCACTTGCCAGACCTGCGGCGGGATCGGCCGGGTGCGCGCGGCCCAGGGCTTCTTCGCGGTGGAGCGCACCTGCCCCCGCTGCGGCGGGGCGGGCAAGGTGATCCCCGACCCCTGCCGCGCCTGTCACGGCGCGGGCCTGGTGCGCAAGAACCGCACCCTGCAGGTGCGCATCCCGGCGGGCGTGGACGACGGCGCGCGCATACGCCTGGCGGGGGAGGGCGACGCCGGCCAGCGCGGCGGCCCGCGCGGCGACCTCTACATCTTCCTCTCCGTGCGTTCCCACGACCTGTTCGAGCGCGACGGGCTGGACCTGCACGTCAACGCCCCCGTGCCCATGTGGATGGCGGCGCTGGGCGGCGAGATCGAGGCCCCGTGCCTGTCGGCGGGCGACAAGCCCTGCGAGGGCGACTGCAAGGTCAACGTCAGGATCCCCGAGGGCGCGCAAACCGGACGCTCCATCCGTGTGCGCGGCCGCGGCATGCCGTCCGTGCGCGGGCGCGAGCGCGGCGACCTCGTGGTCGAGCTCTACGTGGAGACGCCCACCCGCCTCACCGCCCGCCAGAAGGAGCTGCTGCGCGAGCTGTCCGCAGGCTCGGGGCCGGGGGCGGACGCCGCCCACCATCCCCAGCACGCGGGCTTTTTCGACAAGGCGCGCCGCTTCTGGGACAACCTGACCCACGCCGAGACGGGGGTGGGCGCCTCCTGAGCGCCCACCCCCGGGCTCAGCCGGCGGACGGCCCGGCGTCGGCCGACGCCGCTTCCGGCGGCTCGGGCGTCAGGTCCGGCACGGTCCCGTCCGCCTTGCGCCAGTGCGCCAGGAAGGGCTTGAGACCGGCGCTCATCTCCTCCTGCACGCGCTTGAGCACCTCGTCGCGCTCCACCGTGTCGTAGTAGCGCTTCACCCGCGGGTGGGCGTCGAACAGGTCGGCCCGGCCCAACAGGTCGGTGAGGCTCGCCAGGATGAAGCGCAGCGGGCCCATGGCGCAGTCGCCGGTGGTCAACGCGTCGCCCACGGCGTAGCCGCCGTCGCCCAGCACCGCGTCCAGCTTGGACAGCGCCTCTTGCAGCGCCTCCACCTGCGGGCCGAGCCGCTCGAGGTTGGCGGTGGCGTCCGCCTTCGGGTCCAGGGCGCCGAACACGCCCCAGGCCGCAGGGAAGGCGTACCCGTCGACCACCGCCGTGACCCGCCGGGCCAGGGCCGCCTCGTAGGGGTCGGCGGGGCGCAGGCGCGGCTCCGGATGCAGGTCCTCCAGGTACTCGACGATCACCGCCGATTCGGACACGGCCCGCCCGTCGTCCAGTTCCAGCACGGGGATGCGCTTCAGGGGGTTGAGGTCGACCACCCGCCCGCGCTCGCGCCAGTCGGCGGGAGGCGTCACCACCTGCACGTCCAGCTTCTTGGCGTAGACGGCGATCCGCACGCGCGCGGCGTAGGGGCTGAGCGGCATGGAGTGGAGCTTCAAGGCGGGGACCCTCCACCGGCGGCGCGCCGGCGTTGACGTCATCCGAACGCCGGGGTGCTAGGGAGCGATCCGCCGCCGTCTCCCGAGCCTCCGCCATGGACCCCAGCCCCGTCCCCCTCGCCGTCGCCGGCGCGTCCGGCCGGATGGGTCGAGCCGTGGCGTCCGCGGTCGAGGCGGACGCCCGCGCCGTCCTGGCCGGGCGCCTCGGCCGCGGGGACGCGACGGCCGGCCGGGACGCGGCGTTCGCCGACGCCCGCGCCGTGATCGACTTCAGCACGCCGGCCGCCGCCGCGGTTCTCGCCCGCACGGCCGCCGAGCGGGCCCGAGCGGGGGAACGCATTCCCGCCCTGGTGGTGGGCGTGACGGGCTTCGACGCGCAGGAGGAGGCGGCGCTGGCCGACGCCGCCCGGCGCCTTCCCGTGCTGCGCTCGGGCAACTTCTCCCTGGGCGTCAACCTGCTGCTGGGCCTGACGGCCCGCGCCGCCCGCGCCCTGCCCGCCGCCGACTGGGACGTGGAGCTGTTCGAGGCGCACCACCGGCGCAAGGTGGACGCGCCCTCCGGCACCGCGCTCATGCTGGGCGAGGCGGCGGCCGCCGGCCGCGGCGCGCGCCTGGCCGACCTGCTGCGGCCGGACCCCGCCGGCCCCCGCCCCGAGGGGTCGATCGGCGTGAGCGTCATGCGCGGCGGCGGGATCGTCGGCGAGCACCGGGTCGTCTTCGCCGCCGAGGACGAGGTGGTGACCCTGTCGCACTCGGCGCTCGACCGCGGCGTGTTCGCCCGCGGCGCGGTGGAGGCGGCCCTGTGGCTGGCCGTCCCCGGCCGCCCGCCCGGCCTGTACGACATGGGGGACGTGCTGGGGCTGAAGGACGGCTGACGGTCATGTCAGACCCCCTGCTCATGGATGCGACCGCCCAGCTCCAGCTCATGGGCGCGCGGCGGCTGGGCGCGCTGGAGCTGCTGGACCTGTCGGTCGCCCGCGCCCGCGTTCTGGCCGACACGGTCAACGCGGTGGTCGCCGCCGACGTGGAGCCCGCGCGCGCCGCCGCCAAGCTCGTCGACGACCGCCGCACGTTGATCGCCCGCGCCGGCGGAGACCCCGAGTCCGAGCTGGGCCTGCTGGCGGGCCTGCCCATGACGGTGAAGGACGTGCTGGACGTGGACGGCCTGCCGGCCTCCTCGGGGCTCGCCCGCCACCTGGAGCGCGGCTGCAGCGACGCGGACGCGGTGGGCCGGGTCAAGGCGGCGGGGGCGGTGGTGTGGGGCAAGACCAACACCCCCGAGCTCGCGGGCGACTGGCAGACCTCCAACGCGCTCTACGGCGTCACCGCCAATCCCTGGGACCTGTCGCGCACGCCCGGCGGCTCCTCCGGCGGGGCGGGGGCGGCCCTGGCGGGCGGGATCACCGCCCTGGAGATCGGCTCGGACCTCAGCGGCTCCCTGCGCATACCCGCCAGCTTCTGCGGGGTGTTCGCCCACAAGCCGACCTACGGCCTCGTGTCCCAGCGCGGCCACGTGCCGCCCGCGCCCGGCGCCCTGGCCGAGCCGGACCTCAACGTGGTGGGGCCCATGGCGCGTTCGACGCGCGACCTGCGGCTGCTGCTGTCGGTTCTGGCCCCCGCCGCCCTGCCCGCGCGCAGCCTGCCCGCCGACCTGGTCGGCCTGCGCGTGGGGTGGTGGCTGGACGCGCCGGGCTTCGCGCTGGCGGCGGACGCGCGCACCGTGCTGGAAGCCTGGGCCGCCGCCCTGGCCCGCGCGGGGGCGCACGTGGAGCCGGTGTCGGCCCCCGTCGATCCGGGGCTCCTGCTCGACACCTTCGACACGCTGATGACCGGCGAAACGGCGCGCGGCTGCGACGAGGGACGCTACGCCCGCCGGCGCGCCCTGCGCGCTCCCGCCCACCTCGGGCGCGCCCTGGGCGCCGGGCCCGGTTCCTGGGCGGCGCGCACCCTGGCCGTCACCGCCAGCCACCGCGACTGGCTGGAGGCGGACGAGGCGCGCGCCCGCCTCCAGCGCCGGATGCAGGCGGCGTTCGAGGCGTGGGACGTGCTGGTCTGCCCCGCCGCGCCGTGCGCCGCCTTTCCCCACGACCGGCGGGCGTCCTGGCGCCGGCGCGTGCGGCTGGAGGGCTCGCGCCGATCCATCGCCTACGCCGAGCTCGCCCGCTGGTCGGCCCTGGCCACCACCCTGGGCCTGCCCGCCACCTGCCTGCCCGCCGGACGCACTGCGGCGGGCCTGCCGGTGGGCTTGCAGGTGATCGGCCCCGCCGGGGCGGACTCGCGCACCCTGGCGGTGGCGGAGGCGATGGAGACCGAGCTCGGCGGCTTCGAGCCCCCGCCCGCCCGGGGGTGAGCCGTCAGGCCCGGCCGGTGGAGCCGAAGCCGCCGTGGCCGCGCGTGGTCTCGTCCAGCGCGTCCGTCTCCTCGAACACCGCGCGCTCCACGGGAGCCACCACCAGCTGGGCGATGCGCTCGCCGCGCCGGATGGAGGCGGGCTCGGCGCCGTGGTTGATCAACAGCACCTGCACCTCGCCGCGGTAGTCGCAGTCTATGGTGCCCGGGCTGTTGAGGCAGGTCAGCCCCTGGCGCGCCGCCAGCCCCGAGCGCGGCCGCACCTGCGCCTCGTGGCCCTCGGGTAGACCCAGGGCGAAGCCGGTGGGCACCAGCGCGCGCGCGCCCGGCGCCAGCACGAGCGGGACGCCCTCGCCCAGCGCCGCGCGCAGGTCGAGCCCCGCCGCGCCGTCCGTGGCGTAGGCGGGGGCCTCCAGCCCCTTCGCGTGGGGCAGGCGCAGCAGGCGGACGGTGACGGAAGGGGCGCTCATGGGGCTCCGGCGGGCGGGAGGGGGGAGGCGAGGGCGTCGGCGATGCGCGCGGCGATGCGACGAGCGACCTCCGTCTTCGGCAGGCGCGGCCAGGGCTCGACGCCCGCGGCGGTGACCAGCGCCACCTCGTTCTCCGCGCCGCCCAGCACGTCGCCCGACACGTCGTTGGCCACGATCCAGTCGCAGCCCTTGCGGGCCAGCTTGGCGGCGGCGTTGGCCAGCAGGTCGTCCGTCTCGGCGGCGAAGCCCGCCACCAGCCGGGGCCGGCGCGGCCCGGGGACGGACAAGCGCGCGAGGATGTCGACGGTCTCCACCAGGACCGGGAAGGCGGGGGCGCCCGCCGTTTTCTTGATCTTGCCCGGGGCGGGGGCGGCGGGGGTCCAGTCGGCCACGGCGGCGGCCAGCACGGCGGCGTCGACGGGCAGGGCGGCCTCGCACGCGGCCAGCATCTGCGCGGCGGTCTCCACCCGCACGCACGCGACGCCCGGCGGCGCAGCCAGCGCGACAGGGCCCGACACGAGCGTGACCTGCGCCCCCAGCGCGGCCAGCGCCTGCGCCAGGGCGTAGCCCTGCCGGCCGCTGGAGCGGTTGGCGAGGTGGCGCACCGGGTCCAACGGCTCGTGGGTGGGTCCGGCGGTGACCAGAACCCGCCGGCCCGCCAGCGGCCCCGCCCCGCCCGCGCCGTTCAGAAGTGCCAGCGCCGCGGCCAGGATGGCGGCGGGCTCGGCCATGCGGCCCGGGCCGAACTCGCCGCACGCCATCTCGCCCTCCTCCGGCCCGACCAAGCGCACGCCGTCGGCCGCCAAAGTTGCGGCGTTGCGGCGGGTCGCCGGGTGCAGCCACATGCGCACGTTCATGGCCGGAGCCATCAGCACGGGCTTGTCCGTGGCCAGCAGGGTGGTGGAGGCGAGGTCGTCCGCCAGCCCGGCGGCGGCCTTGGCCATCAGGTCGGCGCTGGCGGGGGCCACGACCACGAGGTCGGCGGAGCGCGAAAGCTGGATGTGGCCCATCTCCGCCTCGTCCGTCAGCGACCACAACTCCTCGTGGACCCGTTCGCCCGTGAGGGCGGCGAGGGACAGGGGGGTCACGAACTCGCGCCCGCCGCGGGTCAGGATCGCGCGCACGCCGACGCCCGCGCGGCGAAACAGGCGCACGAGCTCCAGCGACTTGTAGGCCGCCACCCCGCCGGCCACGATCAGCAGGACCCGGCGCTCCACGGGCTCGTCCTCCGCGGGGGCGCCCCGCCACGGGAGGCATAGCGAAGCGCTCGACTCCGCGAAAGCTCCGCGCTAGCGTCCGTTCCGGGTCTGTTCCAGGAGGAAGGGTCGACCATGCGGCGGATCGGGCGGGGAGCTTGGGGGCTGGCGGCGGGGGCGTGCGCGGCGCTGCTGGCGTTGTCGGCGTGCGAGAAGGGCGGCTCCACAGCCGCGCGGAGCCATCCGGAGGACGGGGGCTCAGCCTCCGCCGGCCGCGACGACGACCGGGGCTACGCCGCGTCCCGCTCGGAAGGGTCGCGGGAGGCGGGCCGCGGGTCCTACGCGTCGGACCGGGGCGGGTACGGCGGCGGAGGCTCGGGGGGCTATCGGCGCGAGCGGGCGGACACGCCGCTGTTCCACGGCGAGCCCCTGTGGAGCGACAACCGCCAGCACACCGCCCAGGAGAACGCCGACTATCATTGCAAGAAGAGCGGGCCGGACATCGGGGCGACCGGGCTCGACGACTGCCTGACCAAGGTCCACGCCTTCATCGACCACCCGCCCGCCGGGGTGGAGACGCTGACGCGCGCCAACGGCGACAAGCTGCTCTACGACCCCCAGGCCAACCTGTTCGCCGTGGCGCGCAAGGACGGCGCGCCCCGCACCTTCTTCAAGCCCACCAACGGCCAGGCCTACTGGGCCCAGCAGAAGACGCGCGAGGCCGAGGGCGGGAGCGGCTCCGGCCGGCGCGGCCGCGGCTCGGGGTCGGGCGACGAGGGCGCGGGCGCGTGACGGGGGCGGTCGCCTGTCCCGCCTGCGGGCGGGTGGTGCTCGCGGCGGAGGGCGCCGGGGAGGTCTGCCCCGCCTGCGGTTGGCTGGACGATGCGAGGTGCCGCGCCGACCCCGACCTTCCGGGGGAGGGTGGGGTGTCCCTGTCCGAAGCGCGCCGCAACGTGGCGGCCTTCGACCGGGCGGTCCCGCCATCGGAGGTCGGCGGCTCCTGACGGGCCGCGGGCGCGGTGCGGCAACGCGTCCTTCACGGGTCGCGGGGCACATGGGGAACGCCGACCCGCGCGCGAGCCTCTGAATGTTCAACGCCGACCCGAAGCTGATGCACAGGCTCGCGGCCACCCTGGGCCGCGTGATGATCCTCGACCCCCTGCCGGCCGCCGCGCGGCTGGCCGCCGATCTCCTCAAGGAGATCGGCGCGGGGCAGGTGGTGACGCTGCAGGGCACCGGCCGGGCCCTGGAGCTGGCGGGCAAGTTCTCGCCGCAGCTGGTGGTCACCGAATATTGGGCGAGCGACTTCGACGGCCCGGGCTTCGTGCGCGCCCTGCGTCGCGCCTCGGGCGAAGCGCGATACGCCCCGGTGCTGATGATCACCGCCGAGGCCACGGTGGAGAGCATAAAGGCCGCGCGCGACTCGGGCGTGCACGAGTTCCTGCGCAAGCCCTACACCGCCGGCGACCTGTTCAAGCGGCTGAAGAACATGCAGCTGGAGCCGCGGCCCTGGATCGAGGCGCAGATGTACGTCGGCCCCGACCGCCGGCGCTTCAACAGCGCCGAGTTCGAAGGCGACCTCAAGCGGAGGGCGGACTCGGCCCGCTCCGACGTCGCCAGCGAGCAGCCCGCCGCCGCCACGGCCTGAACCGGAGAAGCGGCGGCGGCCGACTCAGGCCGCCACGAGGTTGCGATCCACCGCCGCGCTCTTCATGGCCTTCTGGAGCTTCTCAAAGGCGCGCACCTCGATCTGGCGCACCCGCTCGCGCGACACGCCGTACTCGCCCGCGAGCTCCTCCAGGGTGGTCGGGTTGTCCTTGAGCCGCCGCTCGGTGAGGATGTGGCGCTCGCGGTCGGTCAGGTCCTTCATGGCGTCGCCCAAGAGGCCCATGCGCTGGCTGTGCTCCTGCGTTTCGGCCAGGGTCACCTCCTGGCTGACCGCCGTGTCGTCCTGCAACCAGTCCTGCCACTCGCTCTCGCTGTCCGAGCGGAGCGGCGAGTTCAGCGAGGAGTCGGGACCGGACAGACGCCGGTTCATGGAGATCACGTCGTCGTTGGTGACCCCCAGGCGCGTGGCGATGTGCTCCACCGCGTCCGGGTGCAGGTCGCCCTCGCCCAGCGCCGAAATCTCGGCCTTGGCCTTGCGCAGGTTGAAGAACAGCTTCTTCTGCGCCGCGGTGGTGCCCATCTTCACCAGCGACCAGGAGCGCAGGATGTACTCCTGGATGGAGGCGCGGATCCACCACATGGCGTAGGTGGCCAGGCGGAAGCCCTTGTCGGGCTCGAACTTCTTCACCGCCTGCATCAGGCCGACATTGCCCTCGGAGATCACCTCTCCGATGGGCAGGCCGTAGCCGCGGTAGCCCATGGCGATCTTCGCCACGAGGCGCAGGTGCGAGGTGACGAGGCGGTGGGCCGCCTCCGGGTCCTCATGCTCGCGCCAAGCCTTGGCGAGCATGAACTCCTCGTCCTTGGTGAGCATCGGAAACTTGCGGATCTCGGTGAGGTACCGAGACAGCCCGCCTTCCGGCGAGATCATCGCCAGCGCATTGGTGGCCATCAGCCTTGCATCCCCTATCTGTCGAGCCTAGCTCGGGGGCGTCGCTCGGCGGGATCGTCCTCTTGCGGGGGCGGTCGGGTCGTGGAAGCGCGGCGTCCTCGTTCGCGTCTGCAACTGGATAGATAGCCTTATGTTGCGTCGCGTTTAAGGCCTTTTGCGTACGGGTCGGTCAAAATTCCTGACCGGCGAGATAGGTTTCCAACAAGGCCATGTCGCCGGGGGGCGGCGTCTCGAACCGCAGCCGCTCGCCGGTGACCGGGTGGACGAAGCCCAACACCGCCGCGTGCAGCGCCTGTCGCTCCAGCCCCGCGCGCGCCACCGCCTCGCGCACCGCCGCGGCCGGCGCGCCCGAGCCGTACACCGGGTCGCCCAGGCAGGGCGCGCCCTTGGAGGCGAGGTGCACGCGGATCTGGTGGGTGCGCCCGGTCTCCAGCTCGCAGGCCACCCGCGCCGCCATGGGCTTGGCCGCCGGGCCGTAGCTGCGCTCCACCCGGTAGCGCGTCACCGCCTCGCGCCCGCCCGCGCGCAGCACCGCCATCTTCTTGCGGTCGTGGGGCGAGCGGCCGATGCGCGTGGTGATCACGCCGCGCTCGGGGGAGGGGGCGCCGCGCGTCAGCGCCAGGTAGCGCCGCTCGATGTCGTGGGCGGCGAACAGCGCGGACAGGCCCTGGTGCGCCCGGTCGGTCTTGGCCGCGACCATCACGCCGGAGGTGTCCTTGTCCAGCCGGTGCACGATCCCCGGCCGCTCCACCCCGCCTATGCCCGACAGGCTCGCCCCGCAGTGGTGCAGCAGGGCGTTGACCAGCGTGCCGTCCGGCGTGCCGGGGCCGGGGTGGGCGGCCATGCCCGCGGGCTTGTCCACCACGATCAGCTCCGCGTCCTCGTACAACACGGCCAGGGCGAGGTCCTGGGCGACCACGTCCAGCGCGACCGGTTCGCCCAGGTGCAACCGGTAGCGGCCGGGCGGGGCGGCGCCCGCGGGGTCGCGCCGCGCCGCGCCGTCCAGCTCCACCGCCCCCGCCTCGATCAGCCGGCGGACGCGCTCGCGCGACAGGTGGGCGGCCTGCGCTTCGGGAGCGGCGGCCAGCGCCTTGTCGAGACGGGCGGGGGCCTCCGCGCCGAGCTCGACCCACACCTGCGTCGGCGGGGCCTCCCCGCTCAAGGCCGCGCCACGAGCCGCCCGTCCTCCACCGCGCGGTAGAAGCACGAGCGCGCCCCCGTGTGGCAGGCCCCGCCGTCGCCGCCCGGGCGCACCCGCAGCAGCACCGCGTCCTGGTCGCAGTCGACGCGCAGCTCCACCACCCGCTGCACTTGGCCGCTGGTGGCCCCCTTACGCCAGAGCGAACGGCGCGAGCGGCTCCAGTACCAGGCCTCGCCCGTGGCCAGGGTGCGGGCGAGGGCGTCCGCGTCCATCCAGGCGAGCATCAGCACCTCGCCCGTATCCGCGTGCTGGGCGATCGCGGCGAGGAGGCCGTCCGGCCCGAAGCGCGGGGCGAGCTCGGAGCCGTGCTCCAGCGCGCGGGCGTCGGCGGGCGGGGGCGGGAAGGGCGCGTCCATGGCGGGTCGTATAGCCGACGCGCGGCCGGGATGCGCGCGGGCGCGGGGTGAGGTATGGCCCCGCCCATGCCGCTCCTGATCCACGACACCCTGCAACGCCGCAAGGTCGAGTTCACGCCGCGCCCCGGGCGCGACCAGCCGATCACGCTCTACGTGTGCGGCCCCACGGTGTACGGCCCGGCGCACATCGGCAATGCGCGCCCGGCGGTGGTGTTCGACGTGCTGGCGCGGGTGCTGCGCCGCCTCCACCCGGACCGGGAGGTGGTCTACGCGCGCAACCTCACGGACGTGGACGACAAGATCAACGCCAAGGCGGCGGCCGAGGGCGTGCCCATCCGCGAGGTGACCGACCGCTTCACCGCCGTCTACCACGCCGACATGGCCGCGCTCGGGGTGGAGCCGCCGACGCTGGAGCCGCGCGCCACCGAGCACGTGGCCGCCATGCAGGCGCAGATATCCAAGCTCGTGCGCGCGGGCTCCGCCTACGCCGCGCAGGGGCACGTGCTGTTCAGCGTGGCGAGCTATCCCGCGTACGGGAGCCTGTCGGGCCGCAGCCTGGACGACATGATCGCCGGCGCGCGGGTGGAGGTCGCCCCCTACAAGCGCGACCCGGCCGACTTCGTGCTGTGGAAGCCCTCCAAGCCCGGCGAACCCGAGTGGCCCTCGCCCTGGGGTCCGGGGCGTCCCGGCTGGCACATCGAGTGCTCCGCCATGATCGAGGAGGTGCTGGGCCTGCCCGTCGACATCCACGGCGGCGGCCACGACCTGATCTTCCCCCACCACGAGAACGAGGCGGCCCAGGGCGCCTGCGCCAACGGCGGCCAGGCGCTGGCGCGCTACTGGATGCACAACGGCTTCCTGACGCTGGAGGCCGAGAAGATGAGCAAGAGCCTCGGGAACGTCCTGCTGGTGCAGGACTTGGTGCGCGAGGTCCCGGGCGAGGCGGTGCGCTGGGCGCTGCTCTCGGCCCACTACCGCGCGCCGCTGGACTGGACGGGGGAACTCCTAGCGCAGAGCCGC
>CAXSDV010000016.1:0-7496 GCA_964235945.1 uncultured Caulobacteraceae bacterium | reverse complement strand
CTGGTTCCGCGGGGGAGCGGACGCGGACTTCGCCGCCAAGGTCGAAGCGCTGATCGCCGAGCGCGCCCGCGCGCGCCTCCTCAAGGACTGGCCCGCCGCCGACCGCATCCGCGCCGAACTCGCCGACCTGAAGGTCGAGGTTCTGGACGGGGCGGGCGGGGCGGCGAGCTGGCGCTTGCGCGACTGACCGCTCGTCCCGCGCGGCGGCCTCCCGCGAGGCTGCACAAGCCGCGACCGCGACCGCCGACCCGTTAGGATCGCTCCATGACCCTGTTCCAGATCGCGGCGCTGTTCCTGGGGCTGATGGCCCTGGTGGGCTGGGCCAACGCGCGCACCCTGAAGCTGCCGACTTCCGCGGCCATGCTGTCGGTCGGCGTCGCGGCGGCGGCCGTGCTGCTGGTCGCACAAACGGCCATCGGGTCGTTCTGGGGCTTCAACTCGGTGCGCACCGAGATCTCCCGGCTGAACTTTCCCGAGACGGTGATGGGCTACATGCTGGCCTTCCTGCTGTTCGCGGGCGGCATGCAGGTGGATCTCGGCGAGTTCCGGCGGCGCAGGCTGGCCATCTGGTCGCTGGCCACGCTCGGTGTGCTGGTCTCCACCGTCCTGGTCGGGCTGGGCGTGTGGGCGGCGGCGCGAGGTCTGGGCGTGGCCCTGCCGCTCTCCTGGGCGCTGGTGTTCGGGGCGCTGATCAGCCCCACCGACCCCGTGGCCGTGATGGCGCAGGTGCGCGCGGGAGGCCTGTCCAAGCGGCTGGGCGCGGTGCTGCAGGGCGAGGCGTTGTTCAACGACGGCGTGGGCCTGGTGGTGTTCTCCGCCGCCCTGGCCTTCGCCGCCCACGGCCGGGCGCCCGACCCCGTGCGGGAGGTGGGGGTGCTGGTGCTGGAGGCCGGCGGAGGGCTCGTGCTGGGCGTGGCCGCCGGGCGGCTGGTGGTGTGGGCGCTGCGCCCCATCGACGACTACGTGGTCGAGCTCACCGCCTCCCTGGCCCTGGCGGCGGGCACCTACGCGGTCGGCCAGGCCCTGCACCTCTCGGGTCCCATCGCGGCGGCCGCGGCGGGGCTGGTGATCGGCAGCTACGGCGTCGACACCGCCATGAGCGACGAGACCCGGCGCTACGTCAAAGGCTTCTGGCACGTGGTGGACGAGCTCCTGAACGGCCTCCTGTTCCTGCTGATGGGCTTGCAGGTGTTCGTGGTGCCCTTCGACCTGCGCGAGATCGGCCTGTGGGTCGCCGCCGTGGCCCTGACCTCGGCGGCGCGCCTGGCGGTGGTGCTGCCCTGGGGCGTTTACTTCCACTTTCGTCACGAGGAGCGGGGGCCGAGCCTGGTGCTGGCCTGGGGCGGCCTGCGGGGGGCCATCAGCCTGGCCCTGGCGCTCTCCCTTCCGCGGGGTCAGCCGCGCGACGTGGTGCTGTCCATGGCCTTCGCCGTGGTCGCCTTCTCCGTGCTGGTGCAGGGCCTGACCTTCGGCCCGCTGGCCAGGCGGCTGCAGGACGCCGACGGGTCGGCGCAACCCGCCGGGGCCGACTGACGCGCCCGCCGGTCGTGCTTGCCGGTGGGGGAGCGCGCGCCTAGACGCTGGAGTCCTGATGTTCGCCGGCCTCGCCAATCCCGCCCGCTTCATGGCCGTGTCGCGCCCGCTGGCCCCGGTCCTGGGCGTGGGGGCGGCGGTGCTGATCGCGGGCGGGGTGTGGCTGGCGGCCCACGTGCCGCCGGACTACCAGCAGGGCGGAACGGTCAAGATCCTGTTCGTGCACGTGCCCGCCGTGTTCATGGGCATGTTCGGCTGGCTGGTTCTGGCCGGGGGGTCCTTCTTCGGCCTGGTGTTCCGCCACGCCCTGGCCGACGCCGCCGCCAAGGCCGCCGCGCCCGTGGGGGCGGTGTTCACCGCGCTGGGCCTGGTCACCGGCTCGTTGTGGGGCCGGCCCGAATGGGGGGCTTGGTGGGTGTGGGACGCGCGGCTGACCTCGTTCCTGATCCTGTTCCTCATGTACCTCGCCTACATGGCGCTGCACGCCGCCTTCGACGACGAGGTGCGCGGCGCGCGCATGGCGGCCATCCTGGGGCTGGTGGGCGTGGTCATGCTGCCGGTGGTCCACTACTCGGTGGTGTGGTGGAACAGCCTGCACCAGGGCGAGACCCTGCTGCGCGCGGGCGGCCCGGGCATGGCCCCGGTCTACCTCCTGCCGCTCGGCCTGCTGAGCTTCGGCTACCTCCTGCTGTTCCTGTCGGTCTGGATGGTGCGCGTCCGGGCGGAGGTTTGGCGCCGGCGCGCGGGCGCGGCGGCCCTGGCGTCGGCGGGCTGAGGCCGTGCTGGAGGTCGGTCGCTACGCGCCCTACGTCGACGCCGCCTACGGGTTGAGCGCCCTGGCGCTGGCGGTCCTGGTCGCCGCCAGCGTTTGGAGCGCCCGGCGCTGGCGACGCCGCGCCGAGCGCGGGCGCGGCCGGTCGTGAGGGCGGCCCGGGCGACGGCGCTGCTGCCCTTGGCCGTGCTGCTGGCGCTGGCGCTCCTGTTCGTCGGCTACGCCCTGCGCCACGACCCGCGGGTGGAGCCCGCCGCCCTGGTCGGCCGCGCCGCGCCCCGCACGCCCCTGCCCGGGCTGGACGGGGCCGCGCCCCAGGCGCCGGGGGCGGGGGGCCCGGTGCTGGTCAACTTCTTCGCCTCCTGGTGCACGCCCTGCGCGCAGGAAGCTCCGGCGCTGGCCGCGCTGCAGGCCCAGGGCGCGCGCCTGACGGGGGTGGCCTACAAGGACGACCCGGTGGAGACCCGCCGCTTCCTGGGCGAGTGGGGCGACCCCTTCAACCGCGTGCTGCTGGACCGCGGCGGCCGCGCCGGGGTGGACTGGGGCGTGTCCGGCGTGCCGGAGACCTTCCTGGTGGCCGCCGACGGCCGCGTGCTCGCCAAGCACTCCGGCCCCCTCGCCCCCGCCGACGCCGACGCCCTCCTGGCCGCCGCCGCCCGCGCGAACCGTTCCGGGGGTTGAGGCCGGCCCTGGCGGCGGCCGTCGGCGAGGCCTACATGGTTAAGCGGAGCCTTGAGGAGCCAGCACCGTGGCCGACGTCCGACCCGCCGCCGCACCCTCCGCCAACCTGCCGGTCGCGCGCGGCGGCTCCGCGCGCAGCGAAACGGTGCGCGCCGCCCAGGCCGCCTTCTTCCAGGCCGCGCTGACCGAAACCGCCGCCGGACCGCGCGCGGCGCCCTCGCGGCCCGCCGCATCCGCCGGCCCGGCCGCCGCCCAGCGTATGGCGTTCGACCCGGACGCGCCGGCCCCCACGCGTCTCCTGCGCCCGGGCTCGCTGGTCGACATCAAGGTCTGACGCCGGCCGGTCCCGCTCAGGCGGGGGGCGCCGCCGCGTCGGGCGCGGGCTTGTCCTTCTTGCGCTTCTTGTCCTTCTTCTTGCCGTCGCGCTTGGCCTTGCCGTCGCGCGCCTTGGCGTCCTCGCCGCCGTCGGGTTCGGCCGTCCCGCCCAGGAGCGCGCGGGCGTTGGCGCGGCCCAGCGCGCGCAGGGCCGACACGAAGGGGTCGCGCTTGCCCGACCCCAGGGCGTGCAGGATGCGCGCGTCCGCCGCCTCCGCCCGCGGCCGCGCCGCTTCCAGCGCCGCGCGGCCCTCGTCCGTGAGGCGCACCAGGTTGGCGCGCCCGTCCAGGTTGGAGCGTTCGCGCGCCAGCCAGCCCTTGGCGGTCATGCGCGCGACCATGTCGGCCAGGGTGGAGCGGTCGATCCCCGTGGCGCGCACCAGGTCGGTCTGGGTGGGCGCGGGCAGGAACTCCACCGCCGCCAGCACCGCGAACTGGCGCTGGGTGGGCGCGCCCTCGCCGCCCTCGGCGGCGTAGACGTCCAGCGCGAACTGCAGCGCCTGGTGCAGCAGGTGGCTGGGGCTGTGCTCCAGCAGGGGCACGCCGGCCTTGGCGGTCTTGGGCAAGGCGGGCTCCCACGCGCGTCGATCGCGCCCTGTATCGCGCAACGGCGGCTCTTTGACGACATGCGCCGCGCGCTTGCGGGGCGACGGGCGTTTCGCCCATACGGAAGGGGTGTCCGCGCTCGCCCCCGCCTTCCGCCTCCTCACGCCCCCCGGCGAGGACCGGCCGCGCCCCACCTGCGACCATTGCGGCTTCATCGACTATGTGAACCCGCGCGTGGTGGTGGGCAGCGTCGTCACCTGGGAGCCGCCGGGCGAGGCGGTGCGCTTCCTGCTCTGCCGCCGCGCCATCGAGCCGCGCCGCGGGTCCTGGACCCTGCCCGCGGGCTACCTGGAGTCGGGCGAGCCGGTGCGCGACGGCGCCGCCCGCGAGGCGCGCGAGGAGGCCTGCTGCGAGCTGGAGATCGACGCGCTCCTGGCGGTGTACGACCTGCTCCACGTCGCCCAGGTGCAGCTCATCTTCCGCGCGCGTCTGGCCGAGCCCGTCTTCGCGCCCGGTCCCGAGAGCCTGGAGACGGTTCTGTTCGCCTGGGAGGAGATCCCCTGGGAGGAGCTCGCTTTTCCGTCGGTCCGCTGGGCGCTGGACCATTGGCGCGCGGTGCGCGGCCAAGCGGCCTTCGCGCCGTTCAGGAACCCGGAACCCGCGACGGCGCCGCCGACGGGCTGACCGCGCCTCCCCGCCGGCGCCCGCCCGCCTACTCCTGCAGCTCCGTCAGCGCCGCCGCCGCCTCGGCGCGCTTGGCCTCGCCCAGCATCATGGGAAGCTGGGTCAGGGCGAACAGCCCCGCCAGGATCAAGAGGCCGGGCATGCGGAACAGCACCCACACCGCGTCCGACTGGGTGCGCCAGACCAACTCGTTGAGCGCGGCCATCACCAGGAAGAACACGCCGTAGCGCCAGGTCAGGGCGCGCCAGCCCTCGTCCGACAGCTTGACCGCCTCTCCCAGCAGCAGCCGCAACGGCCCGCCGCCGGGCTTGCCGCGACGCAGCGTCCAGCTTCCCAGCAGGAAGGCCCCCAGCGCGCCGTCGATCACCGTGGTCTTGATCTTCACGAACCGCGTGTCGTGGAGCACCAGGGTCAGCACGCCGAACACCAGCGCCGCGCCGCCCCACAGGAGCGGCATGGGCGCGATCCGCCGGGTGACGGCCAGACTCACGGCCAGCGCCACCGCCGATCCGCCCACCAGCCACCAGGTCGCCGCCGCGAGGTTCCGGTGCATGACGAAGAAGCCGAGCAGGAAGGCGAGCGGGCCGGCGTAGTCGATCACCGCGCGCGCCCAGGGCGGGGTGGCGGGGGACGCGCTCCCCGAAGGCGGGCCGCGGGAAAGGGCGGGTTCGGCGGTCACGCGGCGTCCTTGACGGAGGGAACGGGAGACAGGCCCACCAGGGAGCGGGCGTAGGCCAGGGCGTCGAAGGGCTGGAGGTCGTCGATCCCCTCGCCCACGCCGATCAGCTTGACGGGCGCGGCGCTGGCCTCGGCCACGGGCACCAGCACCCCGCCGCGCGCGGTGCCGTCCAGCTTGGTCATCACCAGGCCGGTCACCCGCGCCACGCGCTCGAACACCTCCACCTGGGACAGGGCGTTGCGGCCGACGGTGGCGTCCAGCACCAGCAGGGTCTCGTGGGGGTAGGCGGTGTCGATCTTGCGCAGCACGCGCACGATCTTGGCCAGCTCGTCCATCAGGCCCGACTTGTTCTGCAAGCGTCCCGCCGTGTCGATCAGCACCACGTCGAAGCCCTCGGCGCGGGCGCGGGTCACCGCGTCGAAGGCCAGGCCCGCCGCGTCCGAGCCGGGCGGGCGCGTCTCGATGGGCACGCCCGCCCGGTCGGCCCAGACGGCGAGCTGCTCGATGGCGGCGGCGCGGAAGGTGTCGCCCGCGGCCACCAGCACCTTGGCCCCGCGGCGGTGGAGGTCGGCGGCGATCTTGCCCAGGGTGGTGGTCTTGCCCGAGCCGTTGACGCCCACGAACAGCACCACGTGGGGACGTGGGCCCCGCAGGGGCTCGAACCGGCCCTGGCGGTGGGCGATCTGCGCGGCGATGGCCTCCGCCAGGCTTTCCTTGATCTCGTCGGCGTCGGCCTCCTTGCCCACGCGGGCGCGGCCGAAGGCGGCGGCGATGCGCGCGGCGGCGGGGGCGCCCAGGTCCGCCTCGATCAGCATCTCCTCCAGCGCGTCCAGGTCGGCGGGCTCGAGCTTGCGCTTGGTCAGCACCGAGACGAGTTCGGTGGTCAGCTTGTCGGAGGAGCGTGACAGCCCCTTGGACAAGCGCGACAGCCAGCCCGGCCGCGGCCCGGTGCCGGGGATGGGGGCGATGATCAGGCCGTCGTCGGGCGTGTCCGTCATGGGCGTCATGTAGCGGCGCGGACCCGGGGGAGGAAGCGCGGCGGCTCGGCCCCCTGTGGCGCGAAGGACGCGCCCGACGCCCGCCGGAAGCTAAACGGGGAAAAGTGTCGCAGGAAAGCTTGCCAAATACCGGTTCGCGAGGGAAAGCCAGCGGGCGGATCGTCGCGGGGGAAGGCTTCCCGGCCCGGTTCCGGATCACCGGATCGATCTCTCCGGCGCGTGTGGTTTCTCGGCAACGCCCATCGCCCGTTTCGGGGCGTTGTAGGCGAGAACAGTGGACTTGGAGTGGACATGAACAGACGACTTCTTGCGGGCGCCGCGGCGGCCGCCCTCGCTTCGGGCACGGGGGCCATGGCCCAGCCCGTCTTCAATCCGGCCGCGCTGCTCGGCGGCGGCAGCTTCTACGTGGGCGCCGACGGCGGCTGGCACTTCCCCCAGACCTTCCGCCCCAAGGCCACGAGCAACACGAACGGCGTCGGCCGCAAGTTCGACTTCGGCACCGACGACAGCAACAACTGGGCCGCTTTCGGCCGCATCGGCTACAAGCATCCCTCCGGCATCCGCGCCGAATTCGAGTACGGCTTCCGCAACGGCGACCTGGACTCCATCCACGGCCAGGCGAACGGGCCCCAGCCGATCGCGATCTGCACGCCGGGCGGCGCCACGGGCTGCAGCAACGTCAAGGGCAGCCTGAACGTCAGCTCCGTGATGTTCAACCTCATCTATGACTTCCAGAGCATTCCCTACCTCGGCAAGTCGCCGATCCGTCCGTTCATCGGTGCGGGCGCCGGCGGAGCCTTCGTCCACACCAAGGCCTACGGCACGCAGGAAGTCACGCCCGCCGGCTATGCGGGCGGCGCCGCCACGAGCTTCGACGACGACAAGTCGGCCTTCGCCTGGCAGGGCCTGGCGGGCTTCACCTGGAACGTGCACCCCAACATCGCCGTCGACCTGACCGGCCGCTACTTCATCGCCGATCGCGTGCGGGCCCCCTCGGTCACGATGGCCGGCAACAACCCGGCGGGCGCGAACGTCTACGATCTGGGCTCCTTCAAGGGCGAGTACCGCGACGCGTCCGTGTCCCTGGGCGTCCGCTACATGTTCGGCGGCCACGCGGCCCCGCCGCCCCCGCCGCCCCCGCCCCCGCCCGAGGCTCCGCCGCCCCCGCCCCCGCCCGAGGCTCCGGCGCCCGCCGCCCCGGCCGTGCCGGACGCGCGCCAGTTCGTGG
>CAXSDV010000015.1:23191-49627 GCA_964235945.1 uncultured Caulobacteraceae bacterium | reverse complement strand
CGCGTCCAACACAGGGCTGTCGATCAGGAAGCGGCGGGAAGGGCTCGGAACGGCGCGGCGCCCGGAACGTTGGGCGGACCGGCGACGGGAGCGTGCGATGGGCGGCGACGACTTCCTCATCTTCCGCCCCGACGACGTCGACTTGTCGCGCTCGCCGCTGCGGAACGGCCTGTCCGAGCCGACCTACGTGCTCGGGGCCTTCAACCCCGGCCTGACCCGGCTGGCGGACGGCGACCTCCTCCTGATGGTGCGCGTGGCCGAGGCATTGAGCGAGCCCGTGCGCGACGGGGCGGTGCGCGCCGTGCGCCGCCTGGCGGACGGGAGCTACGGCCTGGACGCCCACCCGCTGGACGCGGTGGACATGAGCGACCCGCGCCAGTTCCGCCTCCGTCTCGCGGGGCCGCCGATCCTGGGGCTCACCAGCCTGTCCTGGCTGCTGCCCGTGCGCCTGTCGCCGGACGGGCGCACGGTGAAGGCGGTCCACTACGAGCACGCCGTGGCCCCTTCGTGCGACACGCAGATGTACGGGGTGGAGGACGCGCGCATCAGCCGGATCGACGGCCGCTGGTGGATGAGCGTCTGCTCCGTCGGGCCCGAGCGCCTGGGCACGAGCCTGTACCGCTCCGACGACGGGCTCGCCTGGGAGCCGATGGGCCTCGTGCTCGACCACCTCAACAAGGACATGCTGCTGTTCGAGGGCCGGGTGGGCGGAGGCTACATGGCGCTGACCCGGCCGCTGGGGGAGGTGTACTTCGCCCATCCGCCGGGGAGCGCGTCGCCGGGCGGGCCGGCCATCCACTTCGCCCGCTCGCCGGACCTCCTGCACTGGCGGCCGGTGGAGTGCGCGGGCCTGCGCGGCCGCGCGGGCGGGGCCTCCTCGCTCAAGGTGGGCGGCGGCACGCCGCCGGTTCTGACGCCCGACGGCTGGCTGACGCTCTACCACGGGGTGGAGCCCCGCGCGCCCGTGGGCGTGTACCGCACCTTCTGGGCCCTGCTGGACCGGGACGACCCCACCCGCGTGCTGCGCCGGGAGGACGAGCGGCCGCTGCTGGAGGCCGACCCGGCGCTCACCGCCCCCATCGCGCACCAACGCTACCTGGCCTCGCCCGTGGTGTTCTCCACGGGCCTGGTGGAGGACGGCGACGACTGGCTGGTCGCCTCCGGCGAGGCCGACCTCGCCTGCCGCATGACGCGCATTCCCAAGGCGGCCTTCGCATGACCGGCGCGCACCCCGTCGCACCCCCCGCGGCCTCCCGCGCCGCGCCCTGGTGGAAGGCGGGCGTCGTCTACCAAGTGTACCCGTGGTCGTTCCAGGACTCGAACGGCGACGGGATCGGCGACTTGTCGGGGGTGACCCGCCGGCTGGACCACCTGGTGGACCTGGGCGTGGACGCGGTGTGGCTGTCGCCCATCTTTCCCTCGCCCATGGCCGACTTCGGCTACGACGTGGCCGACTACTGCGACGTGGACCCGCGCTTCGGCACGCTGGCCGACTTCGACGCCCTGCTGGCCGCCGCCCACGCGCGCGGCCTGAAGGTGGTGCTCGACTTCGTGCCCAACCACACGTCGGACCAGCACCCCTGGTTCGTGGAAAGCCGTTCGTCGCGCACCAACGCCAAGCGCGACTGGTACGTGTGGCGCGACGCCGGGCCGGGCGGCGCGCCGCCCAACAACTGGATCAGCGACTTCGGCGGCCCGGCCTGGGAGGCGGACGCGCTCACCGGCCAGAGCTACCTCCACGCCTTTCTGCCGCAGCAGCCGGACCTGAACTGGAGGAACCCGCAGGTGCGCGCGGCCATGATGGACGTGCTGCGCTTCTGGTTCGACCGGGGCGTGGACGGCTTCCGCATCGACGTGCTGTGGCACATCGTCAAGGCGCAGGGCCTGCCGGACAACCCGGCCAACCCCGACTGGCGGCCGGGCATGGCCGACTATCTGCGCGTGCTGCAGACCCGTTCCACCGACCAGCCGGAGGCCCACGCCATCGCCGCCGACATGCGCCGCCTGGCGGACGGCTACGCCGGCGACCGCGCGCTGATCGGCGAGATCTACCTGCCCACGCCCGACCTCGTGCGCTGGTACGGCCCGGCGGCGGCGCCCGAGGTGCACCTGCCGTTCAACTTCCAGCTGATCGAGGCGCCCTGGACCGCGGCGGACCTGCACCGGATCATCGGCGACTACGAGGCCGCCCTGCCGCCCGGGGCCTGGCCCAACTGGGTGCTGGGCAACCACGACCGGCCGCGCATCGCCTCGCGCGTGGGCGAGGCGCGGGCGCGGACGGCCGCCGCCCTGCTGCTCACCCTGCGCGGCACGCCCACCCTCTACTACGGCGACGAGCTGGGGCTGACCGACGGCGACATCGCGCCCGACCGGGTGCGCGACCCGCGCGAGCTGCGCGAGCCGGGCCTGGGCCTGGGCCGCGACCCGGTGCGCACCCCCATGCCGTGGGACGGCTCCGACCCCGCCGCCGGCTTCACCACCGGCGAGCCCTGGCTGCCGCTGAACGCCGACCGGCGCACGCGCAACGTGGTCGTCCAGGCGGACGAGCCGGACTCCCTGTTGTCGCTGCACAGGCGGCTGCTGCACCTGCGGCGCGCGCACCCGGCGCTGGCGCTGGGCGAACTGGAGCTCCTGCCCGTGGACGGCGACGTGCTGGCCTATGTGCGCCGCCGCGGGGCCGAGCGCCTGCTGGTGGCGCTCAACCTCGGCCCGCAGGAGGCCTCCCACCCTCTGCCGGAGGGCGCGGAACCGCTGCTGTCCACCCTCGCCGGCCCGCCGCGCCAGCGCGACGGCCGGCTGGAGCTCCGGCCGTACGAGGGCGTGGTGATGGAGCTCGCGCGCGCATGAAGATCGCCATGCTGGCGCCGATCTCCTGGCGCACCCCGCCGCGCAGCTACGGCCCGTGGGAGCTCGTCACCTCCCTGCTCACCGAAGCGCTGGTGAGGCGCGGGGTGGACGTGACGCTGTTCGCCACCCTCGACTCGCACACGGCCGGAACCCTCGCGGGCGTGGTCCCCGCCGCCTATTCGGAGGACCCGTCCATCGACGCCAAGGTGTGGGAGATGCTCCACGTCGCCCACGTGTTCGAGCGCGCGGGCGAGTTCGACCTGATCCACAACCAGGCCGACTTCGTGCCCCTGGCCTTCTCGCGCCTGGTGGACACTCCCGTCGTGACCACCATCCACGGCTTCTCCTCGCCCCGCATCCTGCCCGCCTACCGCGAGTACCAGGACCGGGTGAGCTACGTCGCCATCAGCGACGCGGACCGGGCGGAGGGCCTGCGCTACGCCGACACCATCCACCACGGCATCCCGCTGGACGCCTTTCCCTTCGACGCGCAAGGCTCGGACGACCTCCTGTTCTTCGGCCGCATCCACCCGGACAAGGGCGCGGCGCAGGCGGTGGAGTGCGCGCGCCGGGCGGGCCGCCGCCTCGTCATGGCGGGCATCGTGCAGGACGAGGGCTACTTCCAGCGGGAGGTCGAACCGCACGTGGACGGCGAGCGGGTGGTCTACATAGGCCCCGTCGGCGGCGAGGCCCGCACCCGCACCCTGGGCTCCGCCCGCGCCCTCCTGCACCTGATCGGCTTCGACGAGCCCTTCGGCCTGTCGGTGGTGGAGGCCATGGCCTGCGGCACGCCGGTGATCGCCTTCAACCGCGGCTCCATGCCCGAGCTGATCGACCACGGCGTGACCGGCTTCCTGGTCGACACGCTGGACGAGGCGGTGGACGCGGTGGCGCGGGTGGGCGAACTCGACCGGGCGGCGTGCCGGGCGGCGGTGGCGGCGCGCTTCAGCGTGGACGTGATGGCCGACCGCTACCTGGCCCTCTACCGGCGCCTGCTGGGCGGCTGAACCGGGCCTCGCGGGAACGCCGGGCGGCGTGGAAGGCTTTACCGCCGACACCCATTCGCGAACCGGAGCCTGCGTCATGCCGCTCGATCCCCCCCTCGCCCTGCGTTACGCGCCCTCCGTCGAGGAGGTCGCCGACGACGAGGCGCAGACCACCCAGGCGCTGGTCGACACCATGCGCAAGATCTCCGAAACCACCCTCCAGCACGAGCAGCGCGTGCTGCGCAGCGTCCACGCCAAGAGCCACGCCCTGCTCCAGGCGGAGATGGAGGTGGCCGACGGCCTGCCCCCCGTGCTGGCCCAGGGCCTGTTCGCCAAGCCCGGCCGCCACCCGGTGGTGATGCGCTTCTCCACCATTCCCGGCGACCTCCTGGACGACAGCGTGTCCACCCCGCGCGGCGTGGCCCTGAAGGTGCTGGACGTGGACGGCCCGCGCCTGCCCGGCGCGGAGAACGCCACCAGCCAGGACTTCGTCATGGTCAACGGTCCGGCCTTCGGCGCCCCGACGCCCAAGGCCTTCCTGGCCAACCTCAAGATGCTGGCGGCGACCACCGACAAGGCGGAGGGCGCCAAGAAGGTGATCTCCGGCGCCCTGCAGGGCGTCAACGCCGCGGTGAAGGGCGTCACGGGCCAGCCCAACGCCACCCTGGCCGCCCTGGGGGGCCAGGCCGAGACGCACATCCTGGGCGACACCTTCTGGACCCAGACGCCGTTCCGCTTCGGCGACTACGTCGCCAAGATCCGGCTCGCCCCCGTTTCCGACGAGCTGACCGCGCTCAAGGATCAGCACGTGAAGGTCAACGGCGTGCCGAACGCCCTGCGCGAGGCCTGCGTGGAGTTCTTCCGCGACACGGGCGGCCTGTGGGACCTGCAGGTGCAGTTGCGCACGGACGAGAAGAAGATGCCGGTGGAGGACGCCTCCAAGGAGTGGCCGGACGACGTCAGTCCGTACATCACCGTGGCGCGCATCAAGGCGGCCCCGCAGACGGCGTGGAGCGAAGCGCGCTCCAAGGCGGTGGACGAGGGCCTGTCGTTCAGCCCCTGGCACGGCCTCCAGGCGCACCAGCCGCTGGGCGGCGTGAACCGCGCGCGCAAGCCGGCCTACGAGATGGGCCGCGCGTTCCGCAGCGAGCACGCGGGCCACGCCATCGAGGAGCCCCGCACCCTGGACCTGCCGAACTGACCGGCTTGCGCATCCAGGACTGCGACGTCGCCGTCGTCGGCGCGGGCACCGCCGGGCGCTTCGCCTGGCGGGCGGCCTGCGAGGAGGGCGCCCGCGCCCTCCTGATCGAGCAGGGGCCCGGCGGCACCACCTGCGTGCGCTGCGGCTGCATCCCCTCCAAGCTGATGCTGCTGGCGGCGGACGCGGCGCGCGAGTCGCGCGGGGCCGGCGAGTTCGGCGTGCGGACCGGCGAGGTGCGCACGGACGGCGCGGCCGTGATGCGCCGCGTGCACGCGGTGCGCGACCATTTCCTCGACTCCATGCGCGCCAACCTGGAGCGCATCCCCGCCGAAGCGCGGATCGAAGGGCGCGCCCGCTTCACCGGCCCGACCACCCTGCGGGTCGGCGACGACCTGGAGGTGCGCGCCCGCGCGGTGGTGATCGCCGTCGGCGCCCACCCGCTCGTGGCCGAACCGCTGAAGCCGGTCGAGCCCCTCGTGCTCACCCACGAGACCGTGTTCGACCTCGACGACCTGCCGGAGTCGCTGGCGGTGGTGGGCGCGGGCGCGGTGGGGGTGGAGCTGGCCCTGGCCTTCGCCCGGCTGGGCGTGCGCACCACCCTGTTCGACAGGGGAAGCACGATCGGGGGGCTGAAGGACCCGGAGGTCTGCGACGTCGCCCGCCGGCTGATCGGCGCCGAGCTCGACCTCAAGCTGGAGGTGGAGATCGAGGCCCGGCCGGACCCCGCGGGCGCCCGCCTGTCCTGGAGCGGCGAAGGGGGCGAGGGCGAGGCGGTGTTCGCCCGCGTGCTGGCCGCCGCCGGCCGCGTCCCGTCCGTGGAGGGGCTGGACCTCGCGCGTTCGGGCCTGGAGCTCGACGACCACGGCACGCCCAGGTTCGACCCGGCCACCCTGCGCTGCGGCGCGTCCCCCGTCTTCCTGGCGGGGGACGTCACCACCTCCCGCCCCGTGCTGCACGAGGCCCACGACGAGGGCGCCACCGCCGGGCGCGGGGCCGCCCGCGCCGCGCAGGGCCTGGACGACGCGACGACGCGCCCGCCCACCCCGCCCTACGGCCTGACCTTCACCGACCCGGACATGGCCGCGGTGGGCGTCACCCTCGAGGAGCTGGGCGACGATGCGGCGGTGGGCCGGTCCGACTACGACGGCGGGCGGGCGAGCCTGGAAGGGCGCGAACCCGGGACCATCCGCCTGTACGGCCGCCGGGGAAGCCGCAAGGTGGAGGGCGCCGAGATGGTCGGCCCCGCCGTGGAGCACCTGTCGCACCTGGTGGCCGGATGGGTGCAGGAGGGAACGCCCGTGGAGCGCCTCCTGGACCTCGCCTTCTACCATCCGACCTACGAGGAGGACCTGCAGTCGGCCCTGCGCGACCTCGTCCGCGCGTTGGACGCCGCCGGAGGCTAGGCGCCGCGCCGCAAAAGCGCCTCTCCTCTTCCAAAATGCGCCGAAACACACTATGTGGCCGCTGTCGAGACCTGCGCCCGCCGGCAGGCGGGGCCCGGTCGTCCATCGCTCGAAAGACGCATGAACCAACTTAAGAACACCGGCTTCGCGGACCGTATCTCCACGGCCAACGAAGCGAAGAAGGCCATGCTGGCCAAGTTCCAGCCCAAGCCCACGGTGGCCGCCACCGACCTGGCCGACCGCGAAGCGCGCCGGCTGGAGGAGCTGGAGGCCGTTCGCAGCGCGCGCGCCACCGAGCGCGAGACCACCCGCGCCACCCGCGCCGCCGAGGAGGAGGCCGCCCGCCTGGCCGCCGCCGCCGCCGAAGCCGAGGCGCTGGAGATCAAGCGCAACGGACGCAAGGAGCGCAAGCAGCTCGAGCGTTCCGAGCAGCAGACCCGCCGCGCCGCCCGCCTCGCCGCCTACATGCGCTGAGGCTCGCGGCGTGCGGGCGCCGCGCCCGCCGCCGCCTCCCGCGCCTTACATATTTGCCAGGAGGCGCCGCTCCGCTTGTGGAGCGGCGCGCTTGCGGGGATCGTCCCCGGACCGCTCCCGCGGTCCGCAAAGGGATGACCTCCGATGATGAAGACCCTCGCCATGGGCGCCGCCGCCGCCGCCCTCCTCGTCGCCCCCGCCTTCGCTCAGGCGCCGGCCTCCAACACGACCTCCATGTCCAGCAGCAAGATGTCCTGCGGACACATGCCCAAGGCGAAGACCAGGAAGTCCTCCAAGATGAGGATGAAGTCCGGAAACATGACGGGGAACATGACGGGCAACATGACCAGGTGAGCACGGCGCGGGCCGTCCGCGGCCCGTCCAGTCTTCCCGACGCCCCCGGAGTTCCGCTCCGGGGGCGTCTTCGTTTGGGCGAGGGGCGCGGGCGGTGAACCAATGCGTCACGGCCACGTTTGGTCGAGCGATGCCGCGGCCGATCCCGGTCCCGTGGACTCGCCCGCATTCGACCCCGGCTCGCCGAGCCGCCCAAGGAGAAGCTCAGATGAAGCGACTTTTGACCGCCGCCGCCGCCTTCGCCCTGATGTCGGGCGCGGCCTTCGCCCAGACCACCTCTCCCGCCTCCGGCTCCGACATGGGCTCCCAGCCCCCGGCCGCGTCGAGCGACCCGTCCGCCTCCGCCCAGCCCGGCGCGGGCGGCTCGATGACCTCGCCCCCCAGCTCCTCAGCCGACCAGGGCGGCGGCTCCATGGCCGCTCCGGCCCCCGACCAGGGCGGCGGCTCCATGGCCGCCCCGGCCCCCGACCAGGGCGCGGGGGCGGGCGCGGGCTCCATGGCCGCGCCGCCGGCCGGCGGTTCGATGAACGGCGATATGAGCGGAGGCCAGAGCGCCAACACTCCGTCCCCCGCGCCCGGCGCCTACCCGCGCTGCACCAGCCGCAGCCAAGACCGCTGCACCCAGTCGGGCGCCGCCGCCGAGGGCGGCCACATGAGGGGCCACAAGGCCGGGCATAAGCACATGCGCATGCACAAGGCCGAGGCGGCGACCGCGGCCAAGTCCTGACGGACCTCCGCATACGGTTCGCGTGATCGACGCCCCGGAGCCCACGGCTCCGGGGCGTCGTCGCGTCAGGGTGCGGTCAGGCCAGGACGCGGCCCGTCAGGCGCTCCAGCACGCGCAAGGGCGAGCGTTCCGGGTCGACCATGCCCCGCACCGGCAGCATGAAGGTCTGCTCAAAGGCGTGCTGGCCGGCGAGGGCGGCGTGGAGCACGCCGTCCGTGTAGACGATCCAGGTCGATCCCGCCGGGAACTCCACCCGCTCGAACGGCGCGGCCGCCTGCCAGGCGGCGTCCAGCTTGGCCGCGTCGTGCAGGTCCAGCATGGCTTGGTCGTAGCCCGTGCGCAGACCGCGGGTGACGCCGGCCGCCGCCATCAGCCGGCGCAGCCCCGCCCCGCCCCGGCTGATCCGCGGCTGGAAGGCGCGGGCGAAGTCCTCGAACAGGTCCGACCCCACGTTCCACACCCGGCCGCGCCCCTGCGGGTCCACGTTGGAGAACACGCGCAGGATGCGGTCGCCGCCCACGGGGGTCGAAGGAAAGGCGTCCACGTGCAGGCGGCGGTCGTCCTTGCGCGGGCTGAGCGCGCGCTCGGCCACCGCGCCCGGGCGGAAGCTCGTGCGCCGGCGCCGCAGGTGGGGCGTGTAGGCCGGGACCAGCCGGTCCAGCAGGTGCTCGGCGAACACGGCGTAGCGCGCGGTCAGGGCGGTCAACGCCTCCAGCCTCGCCCCCTCCAGCCCGCTGCCCGAAAGCCGGCTCCCGTCCGCGGAAAGGCTGACGTTCTTGGAGCGGCCGCCCAGCACCGCGGGGTCGAGCAGGTCGCGCTCCCCCGGCTCCACGGCGAAGGCGAGGTCGGGCAGCAGCACGAGGCCGCCCGCCTCCAGCACGGCCGCGGCGTCCGGGGCCGTGTCGACGGCGGCGCCCGCCGGCAGGGTCAGGATCTTCGTCATGCGCGGCCCCCGGCGGTGGCCGGCGATCCTAGTCGCCGCGCCCACCGCGCGAAAGATGTTGAGCCGGGCGGCCCGGCTCCCTAGCTTGGAACGCACGAAGAGGCGAGCATGGCCAATCCGATCCTCACCGGCATGAAGCGCGGCGCCCTGCGCAAGTGCCCCAACTGCGGGATCGGCCACCTGTTCGCCGGCTACCTCAAGGTCGCGCCGACCTGCGACCATTGCGGCCACCCGGTGGGCGAGTACCGGGCGGACGACGCGCCGCCCTACTTCACCATCCTCATCGTGGGCCACCTGGTGATCGGCCCGATGCTGGCCTTCCCCTTCATCCTGACCTGGCCCATCGGCTGGGTGATCGGCACCACCCTGCCGGCCCTGCTCGTGCTGACCCTGGTGCTGCTGCCGGTGATCAAGGGCGCGGTGATCGGCTTCCACTGGGCCACGGGCAAGCTGAACGTCGCCCCGCCCGCGGCGGGCGCCGGTCCCGGCTGAGGAAACCTTCGAGCCTCGCGGCGATCGCCTTCCGAAACATCGCCGTTTCGCATATAAGGGAAAGATCAACGCCCGGTCGAAAGGCCGGGCGCCGCTGTTTCCGGCGGGCCGCCCCGAGCGTCCCGCCCAGTCCCAAGGACAGGTCGGACATGACCGAAGTGCTCTACCCCAAGGCCACCGCCGTCTGGCTGGTCGACAACACCTCGCTCACCTTCGAGCAGATCGGCGCCTTCTGCGGCCTGCACCCGCTGGAGGTCAACGGCATCGCCGACGGCGAGGTGGCGCGCGACATCCGCGGCGCGGACCCCATCGGCAACGGCCAGCTCACCCGCGAGGAGCTGGACCGCGCCCAGGCCGACCCCAAGCACCACATGCGCGCCAACCCGAGCCGCCACGCGGACCTGCTGGCCAAGCCCAAGAAGGCTCCGCGCTACACCCCCGTCTCGCGCCGGCAGGACCGGCCGGACGCCATCGCCTGGTTCATCAAGAACCACCCGGAGGTGACGGACGCGCAGATCTCCAAGCTCCTGGGCACCACCAAGGCCACCATCGACTCCATCCGCAACCGCCAGCACTGGAACGCGGCCAACATCAAGCCGACGGACCCGGTGACCCTGGGCCTGGTGGGCCAGCTCGAGCTGGACGACGTGGTCCGCCGCGCGGCGGACAAGAAGGCCCTGGACGACGCCAAGAACGGCGTGGCCCCCGACGGCCCCACCCTGCGCACCCCCGCCGAACTGGCCGTGCTGGAGCCGCAGCCCACGCAGGACGAAGTCTACTGAACGGGCGGCGGTCGGGGCGTCCCGGCGGGGACGCCCCCTTCGTCCGCCGAGGGAGGCCGACCGGGATCAGTGCGCCCGGGATCAGTGCGCCCGGGCTTGGCGCAGACCCTCGATCTCCTCCTTCAGCTTGAGCTTGCGTCGTTTGAGGTCGCTCAGCCGGACCTGGTCGAAGGTCGGGCGGCGCACCTCGTCCTCGATGGCGCGCTGCAGCGACTCGTGACGCGAGTCGAGTTCACGGATACGGGCTTCGATCGCCATGTACGGACCTCCGTTGCTGACGATCCGCAATGAAGCACCGTGTCACACGACTGTCAGGTCACCTCCGCGTGAGCGCCGCCGATCCGCTCCCCGCGACGCGGAGGAGCCGCGTTGAGGAATGTTGAACCCGCCCCCGGGTACCAGGGGCGGATGAGCGTCCACCATCGCCGCCGGCGTTCCCGGCGGGCCCGGAGCCTCCCATGAACGACGACCAGCCCGGGAGCGGCGCCGGACGCGAGGGCGCGGGCGACCTGGACGAGGGCCGCCGCAGGCTGGCCACCCTGCGCGTGCAGCACGAGGATCTGGACGCGTCCGTGTCGGCGCTGGCCGCCCTGGGCGCGCCCGACCAGGTGCGCATCGCCCGGCTCAAGAAGCGCAAGCTCCTGCTGCGCGACGAGATCGCCCGGCTGGAGGACCAGCTCACCCCCGACATCATCGCCTGAACCGCGCGGGCGCGGCCGAGGGCGGGGCGGAGGGCGGGCGCTTGCTTGCCGCCGCCGGGCCCGCGCCCTATCGTGCGCCGCTCCCGACCGCCGAACGCCGATCCCCTTCCCGAGCCGGCCCGAGAGCCCCGCCTTGACCGACGCCCCTCCCGCCGCCGCCGTCGCCCCCTGCGTCGCCATCGTCATGGGCAGCCGCTCGGACTGGCCCACCCTCAAGCACGCCGCGGACGCCCTGGACGCGCTGGAGGTCGGCTGGGAGGCGCGGGTGGTCTCCGCCCACCGCACGCCCGAGCGCATGTGCGCCTTCGCCCGGGGCGCGAAGGACGCGGGGGTGAAGGTGATCGTCGCCGGGGCGGGCGGGGCCGCCCACCTGCCGGGCATGGTGGCGTCCATGACCGAACTGCCCGTCCTGGGCGTGCCCGTGCGCTCCGAAGCGCTGAGCGGGTGGGACTCGCTGCTGTCCATCGTGCAGATGCCCGGCGGCGTGCCGGTGGGCACGCTGGCGGTCGGCCACGCCGGGGCGCGCAATGCGGGCCTGCTCGCCGCCCAGATCCTGGCCCTGTCGGACGCGGCCCTGGCCGGGCGGGTGGCGCGCCAACGCGCCGAGCAGACGGCGGGCGTGCCCGAAACGGTGGAGGACGCGCCGCCCCCCGCCGACCCCCGCTCCCTCGACGCCCCGCTGTTCGACGGCCTGGACGGGCGCGGCGCGTGAGCGCCCGCCCGCCGCTCCCGCCGGGCTCGACGATCGGCATCGTCGGCGGCGGCCAGCTCGGTCGCATGCTGGCGCTGGCCGCCGCGCGCCTGGGCTTCGACACGGCCGTGCTCGGCCGCGAGGACGACGCCCCCGCCGCCCGGGTGGCCGCGCGCGCGGTCACGGGCGCCTACGACGACGTGGCGGCGCTGCAGGAGCTCGCCAGCCGCTGCGACGCGCTGACCTTCGAGTTCGAGAACGTGTCGGCGGACGCGGTGGAGGAGCTGGAGCGCGAAGGCGTGCGGGTCGCCCCCGGAGCCCTGGCGCTGCGCACCGCCCAGGACCGGGTGGCCGAGAAGACCTTCCTGGGCGCCCACGGCTGCCCCACCACCGGCTTCGCCGCCGTCGACGGCCCGCACGACCTCCCCCCCGCCCTGGAGCGGCTGGGGGCGCCGGCGCTGCTCAAGACCCGGCGCGAGGGCTATGACGGCAAGGGCCAGGCCTGGATCGGCGGCCCGGACGAGGCGGAGGACGCCTGGGCGCGCATCGGCGCGCGCCCGGCTATCCTTGAGGCGCGCGCGCCCTTCGTGCGGGAACTGTCGGCGGTGGCCGCCCGCGGCTGGGACGGCGTGATCGCCGCCTACCCCCTGGCGGAGAACCGCCACGAGGCGGGCGTGCTGCGCCGCACCCACGCCCCCGCGGGCGCCTCGCCCGAGACCGCCGCGGAGGCCGAGCGCATCGCCCGCACCGTGCTGGAGGCGCTGGACTATGTGGGGGTGATCGGCATCGAGCTGTTCGAGCTCGCCGACGGCGCGCTCCTGGTCAACGAGATCGCGCCGCGCGTCCACAACAGCGGCCACTGGACCGCCGACGCCTGCGAGGTGGACCAGTTCGAGCAGCATATACGCGCCTTGGCCGGCTGGCCGCTCGGCCCGACCCGCCCCTTCGCCGCCGCCGAGATGGAGAACCTGCTCGGCGGGGAGGTGGAGCGCTGGGCGGAGCTGGCGGCCGACCCTTCCGCCCGGCTGTGGCTCTACGGCAAGCGCGACGCGGAGCCCGGCCGCAAGATGGGCCACGTCACCCGGCTGCGTCCCTTCCGCCGCTGACGCGCGCGTCCGCGATGAGCAGCGGCGGCGCGGCGGCGGCGGCCGGGGCCTCGCGCCCGTAGCGCCACGCCCCCAGCGCCGCCGCGGCCTTGAGGCCCCAGGCGGCGGGCGCGGGCAGGGCCGCCTTCCACTTCTCGAAGCCCATGACCCCCGCCAGGCTCCGGTCCAGCGCCGCCTCCGCCCGGCCGGGGCCGCCCGCCAGCCGCGCCGCCAGGGTGGAGACGAGCACGCCGGAGAGTATGGCGCGCTTGGAGTAGTGGTTCTCGTCGGTGGCCGTGTCGCCCGCCCAGCGCCAGATCCCGTCCGCGCTCGCCCAGGCCAGCCGCAGCGCCAGCGGCGCGTTGGGAGGGAGCGCCAGCCAGGCGGTGCAGCGGCGCACGGCCGCCTCGTCCTCCATCGCCGCCTCCACCCGGGCGAGCACGCCGCGGCGGATGCGCTCGCGCACCTTGAGCCCGGCGGGGTCGACGGCGGCCAGGCGCTGCAGGGCCCGGGCGTCGTGGCGGCGCGAGAGCAGCGCCGCCAGGTCGCGCGCGCCGCCCGGCAGGGTGAGCACCGCCTCGGCGGGGGAGATCCCCGCCCGGCGCGCGGCGGCCTCCACCAGGCCCGCGCCCCAGCCCTGCGCGCCCGCCGCCGCCACGGCGGCGTCCAGCAGGCGCGCCTCCTGGACGGCCAGGGGATCGGCGGCCCGGTCGGCCCCGGAACCCGGAGGAGACGGCGTGGAGGAGGCGGCTTCGGACATGGCGGCGAGATAACGCCCGTCCGCCCGCCCCGCCAGGGCGTCGCGCCCGGACGCGACGGCGCGGACGCGGCGTGGACAGGTGTTGCGGGCTCTGGTAGAGCCCCGCCCCAGGTCCGCAGGGTTCGCCTCGCGGGCGCACGACCTGTTTCCCGTCGCCGGCCGCCCTTCCCGGGCTCATCCAGGCCGACCATGCCGCGGCCTAGAGGAGGGCCTAGCCATCGTTCAGATCTTCGTTCGCGACAACAATGTCGACCAGGCCCTGAAGGCGCTCAAGAAGAAGATGCAGCGCGAGGGCACGTTCCGCGAGATGAAGCGGCACGTCCACTACGAGAAGCCCAGCGAGAAGCGCGCGCGCCAGAAGGCCGAGGCCATCCGTCGCGCCAGGAAGCTCGCCCGCAAGCGCGCCCAGCGCGAAGGCCTGATCGCCGCGCCCAAGCCCAAGCCGCGCACCGGCCCCGGCGCCCCGCGCAGCACCGGCGCGTAGGCCCCGGCGCAGGATCGGACAAAAGGGCCCGGCGGCGACGCCGGGCCCTTTTTCGTCCGGCCCTAGCTGATCCTCAGAAAGGCCCCGACGGCCTCGAAGTCGGAGCGGGAGGTGTCCAGCGGCTCGGCGTCCTTGGGGTCCGCTTCCGGCCAGACGCGCAGGTGGCGCACCCGCGGCGCCTCGCGCCCGCCGGCCTCGCCCACCTTCTTGTGAACCACCCCGTCGCGGTCCTGGTAGAGCTCGTACTGGAACACCGCGTCGTTCCAGGCCCACTGGTCGGTGGCGCGGCACGGCCGGAAGCAGCCGCGGTGCTTGCCTTCGGGGTCGAACAGCTCCGCGCGCTCCGTGCCTTCGCGCGGGCGCAGCTCGTAGCCGAGCCGTTGGACGATCTCACGCTTCTCGGCGAGGGTGAATTGGGGCACGCGGCACCTCGGGACTTCAAGTCGGCAACCCGTGACGGGCGAATCGGGCGGGAACCGGGCGGCGGACGCGACCGAGAGCCGCGCCCGCCTCCCGATCGCGCTCCAGGCGTGGTTCAGGCCTTGGACCAGACGCCGTAGGGGTCGGCGCTCGGCCGCCCCAGGGCGCCCGCGACGGCGGGGTGCGTCAGCTCGCCCCGCAGCACGTTGAGGCCCCGCGCCAGGTGCGGGTCGCGCTTCAGCGCGTCCAGGCCGTGGTCGGCCAGGGCCAGGCCGAAGGGCAGGGTGGCGTGGCCCAGCGCCTCGGACGAGGTGCGCGGCGCCGCGCCCGGCATGTTGGCCACGCAGTAGTGCACCACCCCGTCCACCGTGTAGGTCGGGTTCGCGTGGGTGGTGGCGTGGCTGGTCTCGAAGCAGCCGCCCTGGTCGATGGACACGTCCACCAGCACCGAGCCCGGACGCATGCGCGACAGGTGCTCGCGCCGCACGAGCTTGGGGGCCGCGCCGCCGGCCACCAGCACCGCGCCCACCACCACGTCGGCCATGAGGATCTCCTCCTCCACCGCGCCCGCCGTGGAGTAGCGGGTGCGCAGGCGACCCATGAAGATGTCGTCCAGCTCGCGCATGCGCGGGATGGAGCGGTCGAGCACCACCACCTCGGCTCCGAGCCCCACCGCCATGCGCGCGGCGTTGGCGCCCACCACGCCGCCGCCCAGCACCGCCACCCGCGCGGGGTTCACCCCCGGCACGCCCGACAGCAGGAGGCCCATGCCGCCGTTGTGCTTGAGCAGCGTCTCGGCCGCCGAGAAGATCGCCAGGCGCCCGGCCACCTCGCTCATGGGGGCCAGGAGCGGCAGGCCGCCGCGCGCGTCCGTCACCGTCTCGTAGGCCACCGCCGCGCAGCCGCTCGCCAGCAGGCCGTCGGTCTGGGCGGGGTCGGGGGCGAGGTGGAGGTAGGTGAACAGGATGTGGTCGGGCGTCAGCCGCGCCCACTCGGCCGCCTGCGGCTCCTTCACCTTGACGATCAGGGTCGAGCCGGAGAACACCGCCTCCGCGCCGTCCACGATCTCGGCCCCCGCCGCCGTGTAGGCCTCGTCCGTGTAGCCCGCGCCCAGGCCCGCGCCCCGCTCCACCCGCACCTGGTGGCCGTGGGCGACGTACTCGCGCGCCGCGGTGGGGGTGAGCCCCACCCGGTGCTCGTCGGACTTGATCTCCTTGGGCACGCCTACGCGCATGATCGTTCCTTCACCCGGCGATTTGCGGGGTGGGTGCGCCCTCCCGCGGCGGGGGTCAAGCGGGGCCCGGACGGCCGCGCTCCGCGACGGCCGTGCCCGTTCCGTTCCCCCTCGAACGCCCCTAACTAGGCGCGTGGACGTCCTCCCCGCCCCCGCAGCGCCCGCAGCGCCCGCGCCCGCGCCGGTCGAGGCGCCGCGCCTGCCCACCGCGCTGGCCGTGCTGCCGGGCCCGCGCGCGGCCGTGTGCGACGACCGCGGCGGCGCCCGCGACATCCCCGCGGGCGCGGCGCGCGCCGGGCTGCAGGAGGAGCGGACGCTCCTGGCCCACGCGGCGCTGACCGCCCGGCGCCTGGGCCTGCCCGCCCCCGCCCGCTCGCCGGACGTGCTGGACGCGCTGGAGCTCTACGCCTTCGTGCGGCCCGCGCGCTTCTGCGCCCCCTCCGCCGTGGGGCTGGCGCGCGCCCTGGGCCTGGCCGAGCCGCGCACCGCCGCCGAGCAGGCGGCGAGCCTGCGGGAGGCCGCCGCCGAACTCCTGGCCGAACTCGCCGCGGCGCCCACCCCCTCGCGCGAGGAGGCGCTGGCGGTGGCCCGCACCCTGGAGCGCGCGGGCTGGGCCTGGGGCCCGTTCGTGCTCGCCGCCCTGAACTCGGCGCCCTGCACGCCCCTGCGCGGCACGGGACTGGACGTGTGGGCGCGCCTGCCCGAGTGGGAGGATCAGGCCCCCCCGGGCGAGCCCGGCTCGCGCCCGGTCACGCCCGAGGGCGCGCGCTCGCGCTTGTCCGACCTGCTCGGGCGCTCCGGCCGGGACGAGGCGCGCCCCGCCCAGGCGCTCTACGCCGCCGAAGCCGTCCACGCCTTTGCGCCGCGCGAACGCGAGGACGAGCCGCGGCTGATGCTGGCCGAGGCGGGCACGGGCGTGGGCAAGACCCTGGGCTACCTCGCCCCCGCCTCGCTCTGGGCGGAGAGCAACGGGTCGGCGGTGTGGGTGTCCACCTACACCCGCGCGCTCCAGCGCCAGATCGAGCGCGAAACCGCCGCCCTGCACCCGGACCCGGACGTGCGCGCCCGCCGCGCCGTGGTGCGCAAGGGCCGGGAGAACTACGCCTGCCTGCTCAACTTCCAGGACCTGGCGGCGGGGGCGCAGACGGGCGGGGCGGACGCGGTGGGGGTGGGGCTGGCCGCGCGCTGGCTGCGCGCCAGCCGCGACGGCGACATGACCGGCGGCGACTTCCCCGCCTGGCTGCCCACCCTGTTCGCCGTGGGGGCGCTCGCCCAGGCGGGACCCGTCAACATGGTCGACCGGCGGGGCGAGTGCGTGCACGCGGGCTGCGGCCATTACCGCACCTGCTTCGTGGAGAAGGCGATCCGCCTCTCGCGCCGCGCCGACCTCGTGATCGCCAACCACGCCCTGGTGCTCTCGCAAGCCGCGTTCGACGGCGCGCGCCGGCGCAAGGACGGGGAAAGCGCGGCGCTCAAGCGCCTGGTGTTCGACGAAGGCCACCACCTGTTCGACGCGGCGGACGCGGCCTTCTCCTCCCGCCTGTCGGGCCAGGAGGCGGCGGAGCTGCGGCGCTGGATCCGCGGGCCGGAGGGGCGGCGGCGCGGCCGGGGGCTGGACGCGCGCTTGTCGGACGTGGTGGCGGGGGACGAGAACGCGCGCGAGGCCCTGGCCGCCGCCCTCCGCGCCGCCGCGGCCCTGCCCGGCGAGGGCTGGAGCGGCCGCATCGCCCCGCCGCCCGACGGCGACGGCGAAACGCCCGCCCCCACCCCGCTCGGCCCGGTGGAGGGCTTCCTCGTGGCGGTGCTGGCGCAGGTGCGCGCCCGCGCCGAGGCCCCGCGGGGCCGGGCGGCCGCCGAGGCGGAGGGCGGGCGCGAGTGCGCCGCCCGCCCGGTGGTGGACGCGGTGCGCGAGGCCGCGGCCCCCGCCGCCGCCGCGCTGCTGGCGCTGGAGGCCCCGCTGCTGGCGCTCGCCCGCGCGCTGGAGTCCCTGCTGGACGACGAGGCGGACGAGCTGGAGACCGCCTCGCGCGCGCGCATCGAGGGGGCGCTGCGCGGGCTGGAGCGCCGCGCCCGCCTGCAGCTGCCCGCCTGGCGCGCCATGCTGCGGGCGCTGGCGGGGGACGATCCGGACGACGGCGGCGGGTTCGTGGACTGGTTCGAGAGCGTCCACGCCTTCGGGCGCACGGCGGACGCCGCCTACCGCCGCCACTTCGTCGACCCCACCGAGCCCCTGGCGCAACTGGTGCTCAAGCCCGCCCACGGCGTGCTGGTCACCTCCGCCACCCTGTCGGACCCCGGCCACGACGCCCCCTTCGCCCTGGCGGAGATGCGCACGGGAACCGCGCGGCTGGCGGAGGGGCCCAAGCTGCTGCGCCTGCCCAGCCCCTTCGACTACGCGAACCACAGCCGCGCCTTCGTGGTCACGGACGTGGGCAAGGACGACCCGCGCCAGGTGGCCGCGGCGCTGCGCGAGCTGTTCCTGGCGGCGGGCGGCGGCGCGGTGGGCCTGTTCACCGCCATCCGCCGCCTGCGCGCGGTGTACGAGCGCATGGCCGCGCCCCTCGCCGAGGCGGGCCTCGCCCTCTACGCCCAGCACGTCGATCCCCTGGAGGCGGGCGCGCTGGTGGACGTGTTCCGCGCGGAGGAGGACAGTTGCCTCCTGGGTACGGACGCCATCCGCGACGGGGTGGACGTGCCCGGCCGCTCCCTGCGCCTGCTGTGCTTCGACCGGGCGCCCTGGCCGCGGCCGGACCTTTTGCACAAGGCGCGGCGCGAGCGCTTCGGCGGCCGCACCTACGACGACGCGGTGGCCCGGGCGCGCATCGCCCAGGCGTTCGGCCGCTTGATCCGTCGGGCGGACGACCGGGGCGTGTTCGTCATGCTGGACGCGGCCACCCCCACCCGCCTGCTCAGCGGCCTGCCCGAGGGGGTGGAGGTGCGCCGGGTGGGCCTGGTGGAGGCCATCGAGGCGGTGGGCGACTTCCTGGGGCCGCCGGCGCCGCTTTGAGACCCGGCCGGGGGCGCGCTAGGCTCCGGTCCCTCCGATCGGGTGGAGTTTGCGCGAGGAGGCGTACATGGCGAAATGGGAGGTCGTGGGGCGTCCCGCCCACCTGCCCCAGCGCGACCAGTTGGGCGAGGGCCCGCTGTGGGACGACGCGGCCCGGGCGCTGTGGTGGGTCGACATAGTGGGCGCGCGCATCCACCGGCTGGACCCGTCGAGCGGCGAGGTGCGCCAGTGGGCCGTGGGCGCCCACGTCTCCGCCGCCATCCCCTGCGAGAGCGGGGGGCTGATGCTGGCCCTGCCCGACGGCCTCTCGCGCTTCAGCCTGGCCACCGGCCTGCTCACCCCGTTCGCCCGGCCCGACCCGGACGCGGGCAACCGCTCCAACGAGTGCCGGGTCGATCCCCGGGGGCGGCTGTGGCTGGGCACCATGTCCAACAACCTCGCCCCGGACGGATCGCCCCTGCCCCTGCGCGGCTCCACCGGCGGCCTGTTCCGCGTGGAGGCGGACGGAAGCTCGGCGCGGGTGCTGGAGGCGATCGGCATCTCCAACACCCTGGCCTGGAGCCCGGACGGCGCGCGGCTGCACTTCGCCGACAGCCTCCAGGACACGATCTGGAGCTTCCGCTTCGACCCCCACGAGGGCCGGCTGGACGACCGGCGGGTGTTCGCCGGCCCCGGCGCGGCCGCGGGCTCCCCCGACGGCTCGGCCATGGACGAGGAGGGGTGCCTGTGGAACGCGCGCTGGGGCGCGGGCCGGGTGGTGCGCTTCACGCCGGACGGGCGGGTGGACCGGGAGATCGCGCTGCCCGCCCTGCAGCCCACCTGCGTGGCCTTCGGCGGGGCGGACCGGCGCACCCTGTACGTCACCACCGCCCGCCAGGAGCTGGAGGGGCTGGACCCCGACGCGCTGGACGGCTGCCTGTTCGCCCTGCCCGTGGACGTGGCGGGCCCGCCCGGCCGCCGCTTCGCCGGCTGAGCCGCGCCCCCGCCCCCGCCCGCCGAACCGCCGCTGAACCGACGGGACGCCCGCACGTTAGGCCGCCTGGACGGGGTGGGGACCGCCCGGGCGCGCCTTGCGGACGCTTGGGGACGAACCCATACTCCCCCGCTTCCCGCCGCCGCGCCCCTGGCGGCGGGCTCCATTCCCGGGCGGCGCCGTTTTCGGATTCTACGAGACGTATGGAAAAAGTCCCGATGACCGGCGGGGGGTACAGCTCCCTCGACGAAGAGCTGAAGCGGCTGAAGTCGATCGAGCGGCCCAGCGTGATCGCGGCCATCTCCGAGGCGCGCAGCCACGGCGACCTGTCGGAGAACGCCGAGTACCACGCCGCCAAGGAGCGCCAGGGCTGGATCGAAGGCCGCATCGCCGAGATCGAGGACAAGCTCAGCCGCGCCCAGGTGATCGACGTGTCCAAGCTCTCGGGCAAGCAGGTCAAGTTCGGCGCCACCGTCACCGTGGTCGACGAGGACACGGAGGACGAGGCCCGCTATCAGATCGTGGGCGAGCACGAGGCGGACGTGAAGCAGGGCCGCCTGTCGCTCACGAGCCCCCTCGCGCGCGGCATGATCGGCAAGGAGCCGGGCGAAGTGGTGGAGGTGACCACCCCCGGCGGCGTGAAGTCCTACGAGATCCTCAAGGTCGAGTGGGTCTGAGCGGGGACGCCCGACCTCCCCTGACCGCCTGGGTCGTCAGCGACGGCCGGGCGGGGATCGAGAACCAAGCCCTGGGCCTGGCCGAGGCGGTGGCCCGGGCCTCGCCCCGGCCGGTGGACCTGACGGTCAAGCGCCTGCGCTGGCGGCGCGGACTGTCGCGGCTGCCCACGCGCCTCGTGCCCTCCGCCCGGGCGGTGCTGGCGCGCGGGTCCGCGCCGCTGGCGCCGCCCTGGCCCGACCTGTGGATCGCCGCGGGCCGCGCCTCCATCCCCGCCTCCATCGCCGTGCGGCGCTGGTCGCGTGGGCGCACCTTCGTGGTGCAGGTGCAGGACCCGCTGCGGCCGCCGCGCTTGTTCGACCTGGTGGTGCCGCCCACCCACGACCGGCTGGCGGGCCCGGGGGTGTTCCCCATCCTGGGCGCCCCGCACCGGGCGACCCCCGAGCGGCTGGCCCAGGCGCGCGCCGCCTTCGCCGACCGGCTCGACCCCCTGCCGCGCCCGCTGACCGCCGTGCTGGTGGGCGGTCGCTCCAAAGCCTACGACCTGCCGCCCGAGCGCGCCCGGGCGCTGGCCGCCGACCTGATCCGCCTGCTGGACGCCACGGGCGGCGCGCTCCTGCTCACCTTCTCGCGCCGCACCCCGCCCGAGGCGGAGGCGATCCTGCGCGAAGCGCTGGGCGGGCGGGCGGGCTGGATCTGGGACGGGACGGGCGAGAACCCCTACTTCGCCTTCCTGGGGGCCGCCGACCGCATCCTGGTCACCGCCGACAGCATCACCATGACGGCGGAGGCCGCCTCCACCGGCCGGCCCGTGCAGATCCTTCCCATGGCCGGCGGCCAGGCGCGCAAGGACCGCTTCCACGCGGACCTGCTGGCCCGCGACGCGGCGCGCCCGTTCACCGGCCGGGCGCAGGACTGGACCTACGCCCCGCTCCGTGAGACGGAACGGGCGGCGAACGAAGTGCTGGCCCGCATGGCCCGGCGCGCCTGAGCCTCACCGTACGGCGCCCAGGAGCGACCCCACCCATGACCGACGCCGTCGACGCCGCGCTCCAGGGCCTGCGCGTGCTCGTGGTGGACGACGAGACCCTCGTCGCCATGCTGCTGGAGGACATGCTGTCCGACCTGGGCTGCACGGTGGCGGGCGTCGCCTCGCGCGTGCCCCAGGCGATGACGATGGCGCGCGAACTCGACGGCGGCTTCGACGTGGCGGTGCTGGACGTCAACGTGGCGGGGGAGTCGATCGCGCCGGTGGCGGCCCTCCTCGTCGAGCAGGGCAAGGCGATCGTGTTCGCCACCGGCTACGGCGAGTCGGGGGTGCCCGAGGCCTTCCGCGGCCGCCCCACCCTGCAGAAGCCGTTCGGCACGACGGACGTCACCCGCGCCCTCAAGGCCGCCGCCGGCCGCTGAAGCGCGGCGCGCCCGCCCGCCCGCCGTCCCTCAGCAGGCGGGGACGGGGGCCGCCGGCTTCGGCCCGGGCAGGACGGAGGCGAAGGTGCGCAGCAGCCCGAGCGCGCCGCCCGGGTCCAGCCGGGCCCGCGGGGCGCGGATGGGTCCCTCCAGCGTCACGACGGCCTTCGCCCGCACCAGGCCGGGACGCGCCGCACGGCCCCGCAGCACCAGGCTCAGCCGCTCGCTCCTGAGATCGACGTACCCCTCGCCCGTCACCCGTCCGGCGGCCGTGACCAGGTCCAGCCGGTCGGCCCGCGCCCGGCCGTCGCGCACGGTGAAGTCCGCCCGGGCGCAGCGGAGCGGCAGGTCGGACCGGTCGCGCGTCACCAGCGAGATCAGCGCCCCGCCGAAGTCGGCCCCCAACACCTGGGCGGCGCGGCGCTGGATCTTCCCCGAACGGGCGGTGAAGTCGGCCCGCCCCGACGACGAGGCCGCCGCCGCGTGCAGCGTGGCCCCGCGCCCGGCCAGCCGCACCCGCCCGTCGAAGCTGGCCTGCAGGGGCGCGTGGGCGAGCCCCCGCCCGAACAGGTCGACGGCCGAAGCGTCGCGCAGGGTGGCGTCCAGCGACAGCGCCGGCGTCGAACCGCGCGCGTCCAGCCGCAGGAGCAGGCGCGCGTCGCCCCGGGGCAGCCCGAGGTCCAGCGGGTCGATCACCACCAGCCCGTGTTCGAAGCGCACGTTCAGGGTCAGCCGGCGCAGGGCCATGACCGTCGGCTGGACGGAGGCGGCGACGAACACCACCCGGCCGGTCAGGGGCCGCAGCTGCTCCGCGCCGATGGCCAGGTCGGGGATCAGCCCGCCCGTGCGGGGCCGTGCGCGCGACGGAGTCCGGGCGGGAACGGGCGAAGCGGAGCCGCCGGGCCGGGGCGTGCCCGCCTGCCCGCCCGTCACCACCGCCAGGAGGTCGCCCACCCGCAGCGAGCGCGAGTCGAGCCGCCCGTCCACCCGCCGCTCCCCCGGGCTCAGCGCCACCGTCAGGGCGCCGCGCACGTCCGAGCGGCCCACGCGGCCCTGCAGGTCCTCCAGGCGCACCCGGCCCTCCTCGCGTACGAAGCGGGTGGACAGGGCGTAATCGACCAGGTGCGGGAAGGGCACGTGCAGCAGGGGGGCGAGGTCGTGCAGGTCCGGCCCGCTCCCCCGCACGGTCCCGTGCACCCGCCCGAGGTCGAGCACGGCGGGAACCTCGCCCTTCACGTGCAGCCGCGTCGGCCCTTGGGCGAGATCGGCGGCGAAAGGCAGGGGCTCGCGCCCGCCCAGGCGCGCGGCGGGCGCGCGCAGGGCGAGGGACCAGGGCTGGTCCTTCACCCGGCCGGCGCCGTCCACGTGCAGGCCCAGGCCGCCGGGGGCGTCCGGGTCGGCGGACACGGCGGCGTCCAGCGAGACGCCCGGCCCCGCGTCCTCGAAGCGCAGCCGGCCGTGCGTCAGCAGGAGCCGGCGCACCTGCAGCGGAACGGACAAACGGCCGTTCGACGCCTTGTCGTTCCAGTCGGCCCGGCCCGCCGCGTCCCGCCGCAGGCGCAGGTCGAGCCCGTCCACCTCCACCAGGTCGGCGGCGGGCGGGCCGCCCAGGAGCGAGGTCCAGGGCAGGCGCACCCGGCCGCGGGCGGCGACCAGCGTGTCGCCCGGGCCCGCCCAGCGCGGCCGCCCGACGTGGAGCCGGGCGAAGCGCGCCTCCAGTCCGCCGCCGATCACGCGCACCCGCAGTCCGCCGTCGAAGCGCACGGGGCGGTGCAGGCGCGCGGACGCGTAGGCCTGCGCCCAGCCCGTCGCTCCGCCGTGGGCCAGGGCGACCAGCAGCGCCGTCGCCGCCAGGAGGGGGAGCAGGACCAGCACGCCCGCCGCCGCCGCCGCCACGCGCAGCCGTACGCGGGATCGCGCGACGGCGGGATCGGGCGCGCGACCGGTCAGAGCGGAACCGCGAGCACGCGGTCGGGCGGTCGGTGGCCGTCGGCGACCGCGCGGATGTCGACCACCCCCCGCTCGCCCATCTCCGCCCCGGCCAGGAGCTCCGCGTCGATCCGGTCGGTGACGGCGGGCGCCGCCACCACGTCCGCCCGGGACAGGGCGCCCGCGAGCGCGGAATGGTCGAAGGGCGCGTCCGACGCGTTGAGCTCGACGTCGAACAGCTCGGCCATGCGCCGCTCCACCGGCTCCGGCGGCTTGCGCGTGACCCCGACTTTGGGCTTGGTGGCGGCCATGAGCGGGTGGACGGATGCGGGCGGGAGGTCGGCGGGAGGTTCCCGCGCCGGCGGGTGTAGCGCGTCGTCCGAAGGCGGTCGATGGCGCGCGGCCGCCGCCCTGCTGGTCGCCGCGGTCCTGCCGTGCGCCGCCTTCGCCGGGGCGCCGCCGGCCGCCGCGACCGGCGGACGCGTCACCCCCTCCGGCCAGCCGGTGCCGCGCTACGTGTCCACCCGCTTCGAGACGGTGAACGCGCGGGCGGGCCCGGGGGACGACTACCGCCTGGTGTGGACCTACCGCGCGCGAGGCCTGCCCCTGCAGGTGCTGGCGGAGACGGACGACTGGCGGCGGGTGTGCGACCCGGACGGGGGGCTGGCCTGGGTCCACCGCCGCACGGTGGGCGATGTGCGCCGCGTGATGCGCGTCTCCGCCCGCGACCTGCCCCTGCGCGCCCGTCCCACGGAGATGGCGAACGCCACGGCCATGCTGTCCGGCCGCTCGCTGGCCGCGCTGCGCGGGTGCCGGGCGGGCTGGTGCCGCATCACCGCGGACAAGACCACCGGCTGGGTGCGCGCCGGCGAGGTGTGGGGGACGTCGGACGCGCGCCAGTGCCGCTGACCGCCGCCGGCGGGCCGCCGCGCCGCCCGCCGGTTGAGGCCGCCCGCCCGCTCGTGTAACCGAACAAGCGATCAGGCCGCCGCGACCAGCGCCGCGGCCGCCCCACCAAGGTCCGCGCCCACGCATGTACGTGCAGCAGAGCTCCTACGACACCGCCGACCTCCTGGCCTGCGCCCGGGGGGAGATGTTCGGCCCCGGCAACGCCCAGCTCCCCGCGCCGCCCATGCTGATGATGGACCGGATCACGCAGATCACCGCGGACGGCGGCAAGTACGGCCGGGGCTTCATCCGCGCCGAACTCGACATCAATCCGGACCAGTGGTTCTTCCAGTGCCACTTCCTGGGCGACCCGGTCATGCCCGGAAGCCTGGGGCTGGACGCCATGTGGCAGCTGGTGGGCTTCTTCGTGGGATGGTGCGGCAAGCCCGGCCGGGGCCGCGCGCTGCATGCGGGCGAGGTCAAGTTCACCGGCCAGGTGACGCGCAAGGTGTCGCGCATCACCTACCTGATCGACATGAAGCGGATCATCGACCGCAAGCTCATCATGGGCATAGGCGACGGCGTGATGCTGGCGGACGACAAGCCGATCTACGAGGCGGCGGACTTGCGGGTGGGGTTGTTCCGCCCGGAGGACCTGACCTAAAACCCCCACGTGTTTCAGCCCTGAAACCTTGAGCGAGATGCGGGAGCGCGACATGCGGCGTGTGGCCGTCACGGGTATCGGCGTCATCTCCCCCCTCGGCTGCTCCGCCGGCGAGGTGTCCGCCGCCCTGCGCGCGGCGCGCTCGGGGGTGGTGGCCGCCCCGGAGTATGCGGAGCTCGGCTTCCGCTGCCAGGTGCACGCCCCGCCCCAGGCGGACGGCGCGGTGCTCGACTGGCAGCCGCGGGTGGACCGGCGCGCCGCGCGCTTCCTGTCGGACGGCCTGGCCTACGCCCACCTGGCCACCGAGCAGGCGATCGCGGACGCGGGGCTCTCCCCCGCCGACCTGTCCAGCGATCGCACGGGGGTGATCGTGGGGTCGGGCGGCCCTTCCACCCGCACCATCGTGGCCGCCGCCGAGACCACCCGGCTGAAGGGCCCCAAGCGCGTGGGCCCCTTCGCCGTGCCCAAGGCCATGTGCAGCGGCCCTTCGGGCGTGCTGGCCACCTGGTTCAAGATCCACGGCGTCAACTATTCGATCAGCTCGGCCTGCGCGACCAGCGCCCACTGCATCGGCGCCGGATGCGAGCAGATCCAACTCGGCAAGCAGGACGTGGTGCTGGCCGGCGGCTGCGAGGAGTTGGACTGGACCCTGTCCGTGCTGTTCGACGCCATGGGCGCCATGAGCTCGCACTACAACGACCGGCCGGCGGTCGCCTCCCGCGCCTACGACAAGGACCGGGACGGCTTCGTCATCGCCGGCGGCGCGGGCATGGTGGTGCTGGAGGACCTGGACCGCGCCCGCGCCCGCGGGGCCAAGGTCTACGCCGAGCTCGTGGGCTACGGCGCGAACTCCGACGGCCACGACATGGTGGCCCCCTCCGGCCAGGGCGCGGCGCGCTGCATGCGCATCGCCCTGGACCAGGCGGGCGGGCGGCGCATCGACTACCTCAACCCCCACGGCACCTCCACGGAGGTCGGCGACGCCAAGGAGATGGAGGCGGTGCGCGCCGTGTTCGGCGAGGACGCTCCCGCCATCTCCTCCACCAAGTCGCTGACCGGCCACAGCCTGGGCGCGGCCGGCGCGCAGGAGGCGATCTACAGCCTCTTGATGATGCAGGACGGCTTCCTGTGCGAGAGCGCCAACATCGCCACCCTGGACCCCGCCTTCGAGGGCCTGCCCATCCTGCGCGCCCGCCGCGACGGCGAGGTGGGCGCGGTGATGAGCAACAGCTTCGGCTTCGGCGGCACCAACGCCTGCCTGATCTTCGACCGCCCGGACTGAGGACGGGGCCAGGGTCGACCTGGA
>CAXSDV010000015.1:0-23091 GCA_964235945.1 uncultured Caulobacteraceae bacterium | reverse complement strand
CCTACTCCCGCAGCAGCTCGTTCACCGCGGTCTTGGCGCGGGTCTGGGCGTCGACGCGCTTGACGATGACGGCGCAGGACAGGCCGGGGCCGTTCCCCTCGGCGGGGGGCAGCACGCCGGGCACCACCACGCTGTAGCTGGGCACGCGGCCGCGGTGCACCTCGCCGGTGGCGCGGTCCACGATCTTGGTGGAGGCGGAGAGGAACACGCCCATGGCCAGCACCGCCCCCTGCTCCACCACCACGCCCTCGGCCACCTCGGCGCGGGCGCCGATGAAGCAGCCGTCCTCCACGATGGTGGGCGAGGCCTGCAGCGGCTCCAGCACGCCGCCGATCCCCGCCCCGCCCGACAGGTGGACGTTGCGGCCGATCTGCGCGCAGGAGCCGACGGTGGCCCAGGTGTCCACCATGGTCCCCTCGCCCACGTGGGCGCCCACGTTGACGAAGCTCGGCATCAGCACGACGTTTCGGCCCACATGGGCCCCGTGGCGCACCACCGCCCCGGGCACGACGCGCACGCCCGAGGCGCGGAAGTCGTCGCCGCGCCAGCCGTCGAACTTGAGCCGGACCTTGTCCCACCAGGGACCGGGCGCGCCCTGGTGGCCCACCAGCTCGTTGTCGCGCAGGCGGAAGGACAGCAGCACCGCCTTCTTGAGCCACTGGTGGGTGGTCCAGGCGCCGTCCACCTTCTCGGCCACGCGCAGCTCGCCCCGGTCCAGCGCCTTGAGCGCCTGCTTCACCGCGCGGCGCGGCGCGCCCTTGGCGTCGGGGGAGAGCTCGGCGCGGCGCTCCCAGGCGGCGTCGATCTCGGCTTGAAGCTCGGCGGGGTCGAAGGTCATGGGGCGGGTGTAGCCAGCCGCGCGCGCGCGAGGAAGGGGGCCAGGGCGGCGGTGCGGTGGTCCACGAAAGCCCCGTCGCCCAGCCCGTCGTCACGCGCCCCCACCAGCACGGTGGTCATGCCCAGCGCCTTGGCGGGGACGAGGTTGCCCGGCGTGTCCTCGAAGAAGACGGTGGAGGCGGGCGTCACCGCGTGGGCGGCGATCAGCCGGGCGAAGCCGCCCGGGTGGGGCTTGGGCGTGTCCAGCATGGCCTCCAGGTGGAACACCGCCTCGAACAGGGGGGAAAGCTCCAGCGCCGCCAGCACGCGCCCGGCGTGGCGCGCCGGGCCGTTGGTGAACACGAGGCGTCGCCCGGGCAGGCGCGCGATCGCGGCGTGGAGCGCGGGGTCGGGCGTCAGGCTGGTGGTGGGCACGTCGTGCACGTCCGCCAGGAAGTCGGCCGGGTCGACCCCGTGGTGCTTGGCCAGCCCCGCCAGGGTGTTCCCGTGCTCGCGGTAGTAGCGCTTCTGCAGGTCGCGCGCTTCGTCGTGGGCCAGGCCCGTGGCGCGCATGGTGAAGGCGGTGATGCGCGCGTCCACCAGCCCCATGAAGGCGCACTCGGCCGGGTAAAGGCAGTTGTCCAGGTCGAACAGCCAGGTGTCGACGTGGCTGAGGTCGGGGCGCGGGTCGGGCGCCTCCCGCGAGGGCCGCGCGTCGGTCACCGGCGGATCAGCGTGCCGGCGCCGTGGGCGGTGAACAGCTCCACCAGCATGGCGTGGGGGCGGCGCCCGTCCAGGATCACCACCGCCTCCACCCCCGCCTCCAGGGCGGCGATGGCGGTCTCCAGCTTGGGGATCATGCCGCCCACCGCCACGCCGCCCGCGATCAGGGCGCGCGCCTGGTCCACCGTCATCTCGCGGATCAGCCGGCGCTCGGCGTCCAGCACCCCCGCCACGTCCGTCAGCAGCAGCAGGCGCTTGGCCTTCAGCGCGGCGGCCACCGCCCCCGCGGCGGTGTCGGCGTTGACGTTGTAGGTCGCCCCTTCCGCCGACACCCCCACGGGCGCGATCACCGGCACGTAGTCGTGCTCGGAGCCGATCAGCCCCTCCACCAACTGCGGGTCCACCGCCACCGGCTCGCCCACGAAGCCCAGGTCCACCGCCTGCTCGAGGCGGCTTCCCGGGTCCACCCGCGTGCGCACCGCCTTGACCACGGTGATGAGCCGCGCGTCCTTGCCCGACAGGCCGACGCCGCGCACGTCCGCCTCCGCCCCGGCGCGGTTGATGAAGTGCACGATCTCCTTGTTGATGGCCCCGCACAGGACCATCTCGGCCACCTCCATGGTGGCTTCGTCCGTGACGCGCAGGCCGTCGACGAAGGTGGAGCGCACCCCCGCCTTGTCCAGCATGCGGCTGATCTGCGGGCCGCCGCCGTGCACCACCACCGGGTGGGCGCCGAGCAGCTTGATGAGCACGGCGTCCGCCGCGAACTTCTTGGCCACCGCCTCCTCGCCCATGGCGTGGCCGCCATACTTGATGACCACGCGCTCGCGGTCATAGACCTGGATGTAGGGCAGGGCCTCGGCGAGGGTGCGGGCGGTGGCCCAGCCGTGCTCCTCGGCGTCGGCATCCGGGGCGTCGGGGCGCAGGGCGTCGCTCATGGCGCGCCGTCTAGCCCAGCGGGGCGGGCGGGGAAACCTTCGGGGTGGGCGCCTCGGGGGGTCGAACGTCGTGCCCGGGCGTGTGGAGGTCGCCGGGTCGGCGCGGTCGCGTCACGGCCTGCGATCTCACCTCCGCGGCGGGGAAGCCGGAACGCCCGCCTGGACCGGGACCGCGGCCGCCGGCGCCGCGACCACCACCGGGAGCGGCGGCGGTGGCGTCAGCTTGTCCAGCAGCACGGGTTCGGCCGCCACCGCCGGAGCGAGACGGCCGCCGATGTAGACGTCCAGCGCCGCGGGGTCGCTCACGTCGGCGGTGAGGCCGCGGCCCAGGGGGGCGCGGTAGGCGGCGCCGGCGGCGAGCTGGCGCGCGAAATAGACCGTCTTGTCCGGCCCGTGCACGATCAGCGAAACGGGCCGGCGCGCCTGCAGGGCGACCACCGCCGGGCCCGCGGGCACGCCGTAGACCGGGCCCCGCGCGGTGAACACCGGCGAAGCGCCCGCGCCCGCCGAGGGGGCCGGGGCGGAGGGCGCGACGGCGGCGGCGGGCGCGGAACCCTCCGGGGCGGTGGCCGCCTCCATGCCCGGCGTGACATAGGGCGCAGGCGTGGTGGACTCGGCCGGGGCCTCCGTGGGCGCGGACACCTTGACCGGGCCGCCGGGGGGGGCCGGATAGGCTTCGGCCACCGAAGGCATGGCGGCGGAGGGTTCGTCGCGCGTCAGGGTGCGCTGGGCCACGTTCCACAGGCCCACCCCCGCCACCAGCACCGCCACCCCCGCGTACAGCAGGGGGCGCGAGCCGCGGGCGTCGTGGGCCAGGCCCGTGGGGTTGCGCAGGGGCTCGGACGATTCGGGCCAGTCGGCCTTGAAGCGCGTCACCGCCGCCTCGCCCTCGACCCCCAGCGCCTGGGCGTAGGCGCGCACATAGCCGATGGCGAAGGGGCGCGACGGCAGGGCCGCCCGGTCGGAGCCCTCGATGGCCTGGAGGTAGTCGCGGCGCACGCGGGTGGTCTCGGCCAGGTCCGTGAGGTCGCCGCCGCGATGCTCGCGCACCGCCTTCAGGTAGGCGCCCAGGGTGTCGTACTGCTCGGGGGACGGGCCGACGCGCGCGCCGGCCACGTCCACCAGGCGGAGCATGTGCGTCGACGATCCGGTATCCAGCGGCATGGCGGCCAACCCCGACGTACGGCGCGCCCGCCCCGAATCCGGCCCGCGCCTCACGCCCCAACGCATCGATAGGACGCCTTCGGGGTACCAGGGCGGCGGGATCGGGACAACGCGTCAAACTGCGACATTTAGCTTGCGCGCCAAGGTTTCGATTTCGTTACGCACGGACCCGCCGCCGCTCTTGAGCAGGCTCGACACCCCCCGGCGCGCGGCCTCGCGGTCGAGCGAGAGCACCATGCGCTTGACCGGCCCGATCCCCGCCGGCGGCATGGACAACCGGTCGAAGCCCAGCGCGGTCAGCACGAACGCCTCCAGCGGCCGGCCGGCGAGCTCGCCGCACACGGAGGCGGGGGTGCCCGTTTCGGCGCAGCCGTCCGCGATGGCCTTGAGCACGCGCAGGGCGGGCGGGGAGAGCGGGTCGTAGCGGTCGGCCACCCGCGGATTGCCCCGGTCGGCGGCGAAAAGGTACTGCATCAGGTCGTTGGTGCCGACGGACACGAAGTCCACCGCGGGCAGGAGCGCGTCCAGGTGCCAGACGAGGCTCGGCGCCTCGATCATCACCCCCACCCGCAGGCGCGCGGGGGTGGGGCGACCGCGGCGCAGCGCCCAGGCGCACTCCTGGTCGACGAAGCCGCGCGCGGTGCGGAACTCCTCCACCGTGGCCACCAGCGGGAACATGAGCGTGAGCTCGCGCCCCCGCGCCGCCGAGATCAGCGCGCGCAGTTGCAGGCGCAGCAGGGCGGGCCGGTCCAGCCCCATGCGGATCGCGCGCCAGCCCAGCGCCGGGTTGTCCTCGCGCTCGGCCTCGAGATACGGCAGCACCTTGTCGCCGCCCAGGTCCAGGGTGCGGAACACCACGGGGCGTCCGCCGGCCATGTCCAGCACCTGGCCGTAGAGCTCGGTCTGGCGGTGCAGCCGCGGCATCTGCTCGGCCACCATGAACTGGAATTCGGTGCGGAACAGGCCCACGCCGTCCGCCCCCGCCGCCGTCAGGTTCTCCAGGTCGATGGCCAGGCCCGCGTTCATCAGCAGGGTGATCTTGGCCCCGTCGCGGGTGACGGCGGGGGTGTCGCGCAGGCGGGCGAACTCCTCGCGGCGCTCGGCGCGCACCGCGGCGCGCGCCTCGTAGGCCTCGATCACGTCCGGACGCGGGCGCAGGAAGGCCTCGGCGCTCTCCCCGTCGACGATGACGAGGTCGCCCTCGGACAGGCGGTCGCGCAGCCCCGGCAGGCGGCCCACGCAGGGTATGCCCAGCGCCCGCGCCACGATGGCGGCGTGGCTGGCGGAGGATCCCTCCTCCAGCAGCAGCCCCTTCAGCTTGCGCCGGTCGTATTCCAGGATGTCGGCGGGGCCGAGGTTGCGCGCGATCAGGATGGCGTCGTCCGGCAGCTCGCGCCCGCGCCCGTCCGCCTCGCCCGACAGGTGGCGCAGCAGGCGGTCGGCCAGGTCCTCCAGGTCGTGGACGCGTTCGCGCATGTAGGGGTCGCGCGCCTGGCCCAGGCGCGCCCGGTGCTCGTTGCGCACGCGCTCCACCGCCGCCTCGGCGGTCAGCCCCGAACGCACCCCCTCCTCCAGGCCGCGATTCCAGCCGCGGTCGTGGGCGAACATGCGGTAGGTCTCCAGCACGTCGCGCGGCTGGCCCACCAGGCCGTGGCCGCCCAGCAGGTCGTCGATCTGCGCGCGCAGCTTCTGCACCCCCCGGTGCAGGCGCACCTCCTCCAGCGCCGAGTCGTCCGCCAGCAGGCGCTCGGGCGCGACCGCCGCCTCGTGCAGCACCGCCCGGCCCAGGGCCAGGCCCTCGGCGAAGCGCTGGCCGCGCAGCCGCTCGGGCCGGTGGGGGGCGAGCTCCACGTCCTTGAGCTCGGTCAGGCCCACGAGCTCGCCCGAGCCCACGAGCTCGGCCAGCACCATGGCGATGGTCTGCAGGTCCTCGACCTCGTCCTCGCCGTAGACGCGCTCCGTGCGGTTCTGCACCACCAGCGCGCCGATGGAGCGCCCGCCGCGCAGCAGCGGCACCCCCAGGAAGGCGTGGTAGGGATCCTCCCCCGTCTCCGGCCGGTAGGAGAACAGGGGGTTGAGCGGCGCGTCGCGCAGGTTGAGGGGCCGGCCCAGCCGCACGATCTCGCTGACCAGCCCCTCGCCGGGCTTGAGCCGGGTGACGTGCACCGCCTCGCGCTTCAGCCCCTCGGTGGCGAACAGCTCCAGGTCGCCGGACGCGCGGCGCAGGTAGATGGAGCACACCTCGGCGACCATGGAGCGCGCGATGATGCGCACCACCATGTCCAGGCGCGCCTGGGCCGGGCCCCCGCTCGCCATCGCCTCGCGGATCTGGCGCAGCAGGCTGCGCGGACCGCGCCCCGCCAGCGCCCGCTCGGGCATGACCACGCCTCCCTATCCTCCCGGGCCTTGTAGCGGGCCCCGCGCCCGGGGGCGAGCGCGGCGCACGGGCGCGAAGGTCGCGATGCGGTGGAGCGAAGGCGGACCGGCTCGGCCCGCCTCAGCCCGCCGTGGGGATCGCCAGCGCCGCGCGCAGGCCCGGGCCGGTGGGGAGGCCTTCGGCCAGGCCCGGGCCGTCGCCCAGGTCCAGGCGGCCGCCGTGGGCCTCGGCCACGGCGGCGACGAGGCTGAGGCCCAGGCCCGAGCCCGCCTGGGAGCGGCTGTTCTCCAGGCGCACGAAGCGCTGCACCACCCGCTCGCGGTCGGCCTCGGGCACGCCCGGGCCCGTGTCGGTGACGCTGATCTCCGCCTCTCCCGACGAGCGCCGGCGGGTGCGCAGCGCCACCGCCCCGCCCGCGGGGGTGTACTTGACCGCGTTGTCCAACAGGTTGGCCAGCGCCTGGGCCAGGAACTCGCGGTCGCCGCGCACGAGGAGGGGCGGGCCGAACTGCGCGTCGAAGTCCAGCCCCTTGTCCTCGCACAGGGGGGCGTAGAGTTCGGACACGTCCGCGGCCAGGGCGGACACGTCCAGCTCCTCGGGGCGGGCGAGCTGTCCGGCGGCCTGCAGGCGCGAGATGGCCAGCACGGCGTTGAAGGTGCGCAGCACCGCGTCCGAGTCCTCCAGCGCCGCCTCCATGGCGGCCACCGGGTCGGCGCGGCCGGCCTCCACGTCGATCAGCCCCGCCTCCAGCCGGGCGCGCAGGCGCGTGAGCGGCGAGCGCAGGTCGTGGGCGATGGCGTCGCCCGCGTGGCGCAGGCCGCCCATCAGCCGCTCCACCCGGTCGAGCATGGCGTTGAGCCCGGTGGCCAGCTCGTCGAACTCGTCGTCCACGCCGCGCACGGGGGCGCGGGCGTGCAGGTCGCCGTTCTCCACCGCCGACACCGCCTGGCGCAGCCCCGCCATGGAGCGCGACACGTTGCGGCTGACGAGGACCCCGCCCAACAGGCCCAGCGCCACCACCAGCACCCCCGCCCCGCCGATGGCGCGCCCGATGCGCACCACGAAGGCGCGGCCCTCGCCGATGTCCGTCCCCACGAACAGGAGCTCGCGGCCGGGGAGGAGGCGCACCTGCCGACCCCAGGCCTGGCGCCGCACGATCGCGCCGTCCGGGTCGGTCTCGGTCACGGCGAAGCTCGCGCGCGCCTCGGCGGTGGCGGGTTCGACGGGGGTGGCGGCCACGTTGCCGGTGACGGGCGCCCCCGCCGGCGTCATCAGGAGGTACAGGAACGGCCGGTCGCCCGACGCGCGCTCCACCAGCGCCGCGTTCAGCGCCCGCCTCCCGCCCCGGTCGTACAGGGCCTGCAGCGAGAGGAGCTCGCGCCCCACCGCCTCGTCGGCGCGCCGGGCGACCTCCCCGGCGGTGGACACGTAGATGTAGAGCAGGAACGCCGCCGCCGCCGCCGCGAACAGCGCCAGGAACAGCAGGGTCAGCCGGAACGGCGTGGTCCGCAGGACGGCGGGCAGCCTCACGGGCGCGGCGTTCCGGACGGTGCTCGCGGTCGCGTCAGGTGCGGCGGGAGTCGACGTCCCGCCAACTGCGCGTCAGGCCGCCCCAGAAACCCGCGGCCGCGCCGACGAAGGGGGCGAAGAACTGACGCACGCCCTCCTTTAGCTCGCGCCGGAGCCAGGCGGCGTCGATCACGACCCAGTCGCTACGGTCCGGGCCGAGGTCATGGTCGACCATGCGGGTTCCTCCACTCGCCTCTCAGCCGCCGGAACAACTTGGCGAGTTCATAGCCGATAAGCAATGCGAGGCCGACCACGTCGCCCAGGAAGATGGCCGCCTCCACGAAGCTTCCGGCCGTGCTCAGCCAGGCCGGAGCGTGCAGGGCGGCGTTGAGCCGCTCCAGGCCTGCGCTGGCCATCAACGCCGTCCCGTACACGAAGCAGAAGCTGGCCGTCCCCGCGACGACGTGCGCGGCGAAGCTGACGTGCGCCGCCATCGCGGGAGGCGCCCGCAACATGCTCACGCCTCCAGCCGGTAGCCCGCGCCGCGCACCGTCTGGAGCATGGGATGGTCGAAGCCCTTGTCGAGCTTGGCGCGCAGGCGGCTGATGTGCACGTCGATGACGTTGGTCTGCGGGTCGAAGTGGTACTCCCAGACCTTCTCCAGCAGCATGGTGCGCGTCACCGACTGGCCCGCGTGGCGCATCAGGAACTCCAGCAGCTGAAATTCGCGCGGCTGCAGGTCGAGCGCCTTGCCGGCGCGGTGCACGGCGCGGCCGATCAGGTCCATCTCCAGCTCGCCCACCTTCAGCGTGGTGGCCACCGCCCCGGTCTCGCGGCGACGCGAGAGCGCCTCCACCCGGGCCACGAGCTCGGAGAAGGCGTAGGGCTTGACCAGGTAGTCGTCGCCGCCGGCCTTGAGGCCCGTCACCCGGTCGTCCACCTCGCCCAGCGCCGACAGGAACAGCACGGGGGTGGCGTCGCCCTCCCGGCGCAGGGTGGAGACGGCGGTCAGCCCGTCCACCTTGGGCATCATGCGGTCCACCACCAGCACGTCGAAGCCCGCGCCGCCCTCGCGGGCGGCGCGGGCCTGGTTGAGGCCGTCCTCGCCGTCGCCGGCCAGGGTGGACTGGTGGCCCGCCTCGGCCAGGCCCTTGGCCATGGCCTCCGCCGCGCCCGCGTCGTCTTCCATGATGAGGATGCGCATGATCGTCCCGCCCGCCTGGGCGGCGATCATGGCCGAGCTTGGACGCGCGCGAAACCCTCCCGCGCAGGGCGGGAGGGTCGGGAGCCGTCTACTGGCGGTCGTCGAACTTGACGGCCACGCCGCTGTTGCGGCCCGCGCGGTTGAGCAGGAGGAACACCGCCGGCCGGCCGGCCTTGCGCGCCGCCGCCGACGCCGAGACCACGTCGGCCGGCGTGTTCACCGGCTGCTCGTTGGCCTGAACGATGACGTCGCCCTTGCGCAGGCCCTTGCGCGCCGCGTCCGATCCGCTCCGCACCGAGTCGATCAGCACGCCGTGGATCGTCGCGCCGATGTTGTTGGCCTGGCGGGACGCTTCGGTCAGCGGGGAGACGCCGAGGCCCAGCACGGTGGAGCGCACCGCGCCCGCGCGGCCCGAGCCGTCCGCCCCGTCGTCGTCGCCGCCGAGCGGGCCGCCGTTGAGCTGGGCGTTGAGCTGGCTTTCGGCCGGGCGCGTGCCCGCGCGCACCGTCACCACCTGGTCGCGCCCGTTGCGGCGCACCCCCAGGCGGAAGATGTCGCCCGCATGGGTCTGGGCCACCGCGCGCGTCAGCGCGGAGGAGGAGATCACCTTGTTGCCGTTGATGGACAGCACGAGGTCGCCCTCCCGAAGGCCCGCCTTCTCGCCGGGGCCGCCGGGCACGAGGTTGGCGATCACCGCCCCCGTGTTGACGGGTATGCCCAGCGCCTCGGCGCTGTCGGGGCTCACCGCCTGGATGGTGGCGCCCAGGTAGCCGCGCTGGATGGTCTTGCCCGTCATGAGCTGGCGCACCACCGAGTCGGCGGTGTCGGCGGGCACGGCGAAGCCGATGCCGATGGAGCCGCCCGTCTGCGAGTAGATGGCGGTGTTGACGCCGATCACCCGGCCGTAGGTGTCGAAGGTCGGCCCGCCCGAATTGCCCCGGTTGATGGGGGCGTCGATCTGCAGATAGTCGACGAAGGTCGAGCTCTGGTCCTGCAGGTCGCGGCCGACATAGGAGATGATGCCCGCCGTCGCGGTGCCGCCGAGCTGCAGCGGATTGCCGATGGCCAGCACCCAGTCGCCGACGCGCGGCTTGGCCTGCGTCTCGAAGTTGACGTGGGCGAAGCCCGTCCCCTCCACCTTGATGACCGCGAGGTCGGTGGCCTCGTCGCGGCCGATCACCTTGGCGGGCAGCTCGCGCTTGTCGGTCAGGGTGACGGTGATCTTGGTGGCGTTCTCCACCACGTGGTTGTTGGTGACGATGTAGCCGTCGGCCGAGACGAAGAAGCCCGAGCCCGCGGCCTGCGCCTCGGGGCCCTGGTCGGAGTTGTCGCCGTTCCCGTCCCCGTCGGGGTCGGCGGGGCCGCGGCCTCCGCGGGGGATCGCGGGCGAACCGCCGCCGCGGCCGCGGTTCTGGAACTGGGGCAACTGGTTGAACGGGAAAGGGATGCCCTCCGCCCCGGACAACTCGGATTGCGGGATGTGGGTGGTCACCACGATGGACACCACCGCGGGTGAAACGCGCTCGAAGATGTCGGCGAAGCTCGCCGGGGCGCCGATGGGGGCGGCGAAGATGGGCGCGGTGGAGGCGCGCACCAGTTGCGGGCCGTTCGCCGCGCTCTGCGCCTGGGCGCCCGGCAGGGTCAGCCCCACGCCCGCCGCCGCCGCGCCCGCGGCGCCCAGCGCCAGGGCGGTCCCGGCGAGCCATCCTTTTCTTATCATCTCTTCATCGTCCTGGCCCGGCCTGCGGCGCCGTGCGCGGCTCGGGCGGCTAGGGGAACCCTGCGGTCCCCCTTGGGTTGCAGCCGACCGCGAGGACGGCGAGTTATCAGCCTTACACACCCGGGCGGCGTCCGCCGTGGGGCGGCTCTAGGGCGGAAGCGTGACGGGCGGCGCGGGAGTGCGCAAAGCCTCAAGCCGGGCGCGCTCGGCGCCCGTGAGCGGCGTCTCCGGCCGGCGCGGCGCCCGGCGCAGCAGGGCGGCCGCGCCCCCCGCGGCCAGCAGGGCGAAGGGGCCGAACCACAGCACGAGGTTTCCCGCGTCCAGCGGGGGCTTCAGCAGCACGAAGGCCCCGTAGCGGTCGACCAGGAAACCGCGGATCGACCGGTCCGTGCGGCCGGCGGCGATCTGCTCGCGCACGATGCGGCGCAGATCGCCCGCCAGCTCCGCCTCGCTGTCGTCGATGGACTCGTTCTGGCACACCACGCAGCGCACCTGGCGGAACAGGGCGTGGGCGCGCGCCTCCTGCGCCGGGTCGGCGAGCTGGCCCAGGGCGTCCACGCGCGGGGGGTCGGCGCGGGCGGGCGCGGCGGACGCCAGCGCCAGGACCGCCGCCGCCGCCGCGAGGGGGCGCGCGCCGGTCACTCCGCCGGCCCCGGCGCGCGCGCGAACGGGACGGGAGAGGCCGCGACCAGGCGGCGCGCCCGCGCGCCCGCCGCCAAGCGCAGCCGCCGGTCGGACAAGGAGACCGCCCCGCCCAGGCCCATCAGCAGCGGCCCCAGGAAGATCAGCCGGGCGAGCGGGTTCCAGAAGGCGCGCACCGTCCAGGCCGCCTGCGCTCCCGGCGCGCGCTCGCCCAGCACGACGTACAGGTCGCTCAAGCCCCGGCGGTGCAGCGCCACCTTGGCCACCGTCTGGCGCTGGGCGGGATAGAAGCGCCGCTCGGGCCGGGCGTCGGCGGCGGCGCGCCCGTCCGGCGCGCGCACGCGCAGCCGCGCGCGCTCGGCGGTGTAGTTGGGACCCTCCGCGTCCTCCACCCCCTCCAGGGTCAGGACGTAGCCGCCCACCGCGAGGGCCTGGCCGGGGGCGAGCCGGCGGGCGGCCTCCACCTTCCAGCCCGTCTCCACGCAGGCGCCCAGCACGAACACGCCGAGACCCAGGTGCGCCAGGGTGGCCCCCCAGGCCCCGCGGGGCAGGCCGCGCAGGCGCCGGCCGACCTCCGCCGCGGGCGCGCGGCCCAGGCGGACGCGGGCGGCGACCTCCGCCAGCACGCCGCCGATCAGCCAAACGGCCAGCGCCAGGCCGACGGTGGGCATGACGCGCCGGGGCTGCAGCACCGCCAGCGCCGCCCCTCCCAGCGCCACCGCCAGCAGGGCGGCGAAGGCCAGGCTGCGCAGGGCGGAGCCGAGGTTCCCGCGCTTCCACGCCAGGAACGGCCCCACCGGCAGCACCAGCAGCGCCGCGCCCATCAGCGGCGCGAAGGTCAGGGCGAAGTAGGGCGCGCCCACGCTGATGGCCTCGCCGCTCAGCGCCTGGCGGATCAGCGGGTAGAGCGTGCCCAGGAGCACGGTGGCGGTGGCGGCGGCCAGGAACAGGTTGTTGAGCACCAGCGCCCCCTCGCGGCTCACGGGGGCGAACAGGCCGCCCGCCTTGAGCGCGGGCGCGCGCCAGGCGAACAGGGCGAAGCCCGACCCGGCCGCCAGCCCGAGGATGGCCAGCAGCAGAGTGCCGCGCGCCGGGTCCACCGCGAAGGCGTGCACGCTGGTGAGCACGCCCGAGCGCACCAGGAAGGCCCCCAGCATGGAGAAGGTGAAGGCCGCCACCGCCAGGAAGGCCGTCCAGCCCAGGAGCGCCCCGCGCTTCTCGGACACCACCGCCGAGTGCAGCAGGGCCGAGCCGACGAGCCAGGGCATGAAGCTCGCGTTCTCCACCGGGTCCCAGAACCACCAGCCGCCCCAGCCCAGCGAGTAGTAGGCCCAGAACGAGCCCAGGGTGATGCCGACGGTGAGCAGGCTCCAGGCCGCCAGGGTCCAGGGGCGCACCCAGCGCGCCCAGGCCGCGTCGATCCGCCCCTCGATCAGGGCGGCCACCGCCAGGGAGAACACCACGGAGAAGCCGACATAGCCCGCGTAGAGGAAGGGCGGGTGGATGGCGAGGAAGGGGTCCTGCAGGATGGGGTTGAGCGAGGCTCCCTCCACCGGCGGGGCCGGCACGCGCAGGAAGGGGTTGGAGGCCAGGGCCGTATAGCCCACGAACAGCACGCCCAGCGTTCCCTGCACGCCCACCGTCAGCGTCTTGAGGCCCGCGGGCAGGGAGCGCCCGCCCAGCGCCACCACGGCGCCGAAGCCGGTCAGCGCGAGGTTCCACAGGAGCATGGAGCCCTCGTGGCTGCCCCAGGTGGCGGCCACCTTGTAGAGCAGCGGCTTGTCCGTGTGGGAGTTGGCCGCGACGTTGGCGACGGAGAAGTCGCTCACCACGAAGGCGTGCATCAGCGCGAAGAAGGCGAGCGCGCTGGCCAGGGCGGCGCCCACGGCCGCCCCCTCCGCCGCGCCGCGCAGGGCCGCGTCGTGGCGCAGGCGCCCGGCGAAGCCCAGAACCGCCTGCAGGATGGACAGGGCGAGGGCCAGCAACAGGGCGAACTGGCCGAGTTCGGCGGTCATCGCTCCGCCGCCGCCCCGCCGCCGCCCTGCAGGGGCGCCACGGCGACCTGTGCGTCCGGCCGCCAGCGGCCCTCCTTCTTGAGGGCGTCCGTCAGCTCCTTGGGCATGTAGCGCTCGTCGTGCTTGGCCAGCACCTCGCGCGCTTCGAACACGCCGTCCGAACGGAAGGCGCCTTGGGCCACCACGCCCTGGCCCTCGCGGAACAGGTCGGGCAGGTCGCCGTGGAACACCACCGCGTCCGTGGCGGCCATGTCGGTGACGGCGAAGCGCACGGCGCCGTCCGCGTCGTGGCGCACGCTGCCGTGGCCCACCAGGCCGCCGATGCGCACGGTGCGCCCCGCGGGCACGCCCTTCGCCCGCGCCTGGGCGGGGCTGTAGAAGAACACGGCCGCGTCCCCCAGCGCGTAGGCCGACAGGCCCGCCGCCAGCGCCACCACGGGGGCGGCGGCGCCCACCGCCATCAGCCGGCGGCGCGCCTTGCGGGATTTGGGGAGCCAGGCCATCGCGCGGTTATCTAGCGGGCCGGGCCGGGGGGCCCAAGGGGGCGCGCGGTCGCGCCCGCCTGGCTTTCCACGCGCCGGAGGTCGGCGGGGCGGTGCGCCAGGGCCGTGCGCGCCTGCGCCAGCGCCTGCGCCTGGCCCGCCGCGTCGCCCAGCACGCCGTAGGAGCGCACGAGCAGCGCCCACCCGTCCGGATCGTCCGGGTTCGCGCGCAGCCGGGCGGCGCGGGCGGCCACCATGGCGCGGATGAACTCGGCGCGTCCCGGGCCGGCGGCGGGCGCGGCCTGCGCCGCCGCCGCCACCTGGTCGGCGGACGGACCGGCCGGGACGGGCCCGGGGGTGAGGGCGGCGGCGTCGGACGCGGCGGCTCCGGCGGCCGCGGCCTCCCCCGTCGCGCGCGCCGGGCGGGCGGCGGCCGCGTCCAACTCGGCCAGCAGCCCCGGGCGGCGCGGGTCGGCGGGCGGCAGGTCGGCGGCCAGGGCGCGCCAGTCGGCCAGGCCGCCCTCCAGGTCGCCGTCCGCGATGCGCGCGCGGGCCAGGTGGTAGCGGGCCGCGGGATTCTTCGGGTCGCGGCGCAGCGCCTCGCGGAAGGCGGCCTGCGCTTCGGGCGGGACCTTGCCGCCCGCGCCCTCCAGCAAGGCCTCCCCCGCCTCCGCGGGATAGTCGGCGTTCGCCGGCGCGAGCCGGGCGGCGTGCGCGAAGGCGGTGGCCGCCTCGCCCGCCTCCCCCGCCGCCAGGCGCGCGCGGCCGAGATACTCGAACACCTGCGGATCGTCCGGGCGGCGCACGGCGACCGCGCCCAGCACGGCGGCCAGGCGCGCGGGGTCCAGCGTGTCCAGCCGGTCGCGCCCGCTCCAAACGCGCAGGCGCGCCCGGTAGGGCTGGTCCGGCAGGCCCGGCCGCCCCAGCCCCAGGTAGAGCGCCAGCGCCAGCAGCGCCGCCCCCGCCGCCCCCGCCGTCACCAGTTGGCGCGAGCGTCGGCCGCCCGGCCGTTCAGGCGCCGTCCGCCGGTCCGCCGCCGCCAGGAGCCGCCGCCCGGCCTCCGCATGGGCGGCGGCGGCCTCGTCCGGGCCGAGCAGGCCGCGGGCGGCGAGGTCGTCCAGTTCGAGCAGGGCGCGGCGGTGCACGGCCAGCGCCGGGTCCTCCGCGTCCACGGCCGTGGCGGCGGCCGCCGCCGCGGACGCCGCGCGCGTCGCCACCAGCAGGGCGGCGCCCGCGGCCAGGGCGCCCGCGCAGATCCAGAAGAGCCACATGCCCCGCATTTTATCCAACCCGTCGAACGGGCGCGAGGGGCTTCGACCTCCCCTATCCGCGCTCGGCCTGGGCGCGGGGCAGGCGCAGCTCCGCGCGCAGGCCGCCGAGCGCCGACCCTTCCAGCGCCAAGGACCCGCCGTAGGCGCGCGCCAGTTCGTCGACGATGGACAGGCCCAGCCCCGAACCCACCCCGGTCTCGTCCAAACGCAGCCCGCGCTTCAGCGCCTCCGCCCGGCGCTCGGGCGGCAGGCCCGGGCCGTCGTCGTCCACCGACACCAGCAGGCCGCCGTCGACCGCCGTCGCCCCCGCCTCCACCTGGCCGCCGCTGTACTTGCAGGCGTTCTCCAGCAGGTTGCCGACCATCTCCAGCAGGTCCTGGCGCTCACCCAGGAAGTGGAGGTCGTCCGCCGCGTCCCAGGCGATGTCCACGCCGCGGCGGCCGTAGATGCGGTCCAGGGTGCGCGCCAGCTCGTCCAGCACGGGGGCCACGGCCGTGCGCTCGCCCGAGCCCTGCGCGCGGGCGGCGGCGCGGGCGCGGCGCAGGTGGTGGTCGACCTGGGCGTGCATGGTCTGCGCCTGGCGCTCCACCACCTGGGCCAGCGCGCCCGGATGGCGCTCCGCCTCGCTGAGCATGACGGACAGGGGGGTCTTGAGCGCGTGGGCCAGGTTGCCGACGTGGGTGCGCTGGCGCTCCACCACCTCGTGGTTATGGTCCAGGAGGGCGTTGAGCTCGCCGGCCAGGGGCGAGAGCTCGCGCGGATAGGCGGCGGCCGCCAGGCGCTCGGCCCCGCCCTCGCGCACCCGCGCCACGTCCCGCCCCATGGCGAACAGCGGGCGCAGGCCCACGCGCACCTGCAGCACCACCGCCGCCACCAGCCCCGCGCCCAGCAGCAGCAGGGTGACGGCCGTGGTCAGGGCGAAGCCGCGCACGTCGCGGTCGATGGCGCTCCGGTCCTCCGCCACCATGAACACGATGGAACCGCGCCGCCCCGGCAGCCGGCGCTCGATGGCCACCACCCGCACGCTCTGGCCGTGCCAGACGCCGTTGTAGGCCGCGTGGCCGCTGGGCTTGCGCGCGAGCTTGGCGGGCAGGCCGGGCGCGCTCGGCAGGTCCTCGCCGTCCCACATGGAGCGCGAGCGGGGCGACCCGCCCGCCGCCGTCTCGGGGAAAGCGTGGACGCGCCCGTCCGCCCGGGCCTCGCCCAGCTCCCAGTAATGGCCGGTGAAGGGGCGCAGGGCGCGCGCGTCCGTCAGCGCCGGGGCGATCACCTCGCCGCCGTCGCCGACGCTGGACCCTGAGTAGAGGTCGTCGGCGTCCTGCACGAGGCCGTGGTCCAGCCGGGTGACGGCGGCGTGGTCGAAGAAGGCGGAGAGCGCCAGGCCCGTCAGCACCAGAACCAACACGCTCCACCCGGCCGCCAGCCCCACCAGCCGCTGCACCAGCGACGGCGGCCGCCTGCGGCCCGCGGCGTCAGCCCGCGAGGCGGACATGGGGGCGCAGGTTCTCCGCGAACTCGGCCTCGCCGAGCTTGTGCGCGATGACGGCCACGAAGGCGTCGGCGAGGGCGACCTCGTCGCGGCTCGGATCGAGGCGCAGCCCGTTGGCCCGCAGGAAGGCCAAGCCGCCCTCGAAGGCGGTCCGCTTGTTGCCCTGCTGGAACGGATGGTTGGCCGCCACGGCCACCATGAGCGCAACCGCCAGGCGCACGGGATCGTCTTCGCCCTGATAGCTCCATCGGTTGACCGGCTTGGCCCACGCGCTCTCGAGCAGGGCGACGCTGAGCACCAGGTGGGGCTCGCCCGTGGCGGAGGTCACTCGTCTATTGACGTCGACCAGGACTTCGAGCGGAACCCACAGCGGCTCCGGCGGAACCTCACTCGGCAAGGCGCGCCAAGGTCACCGGAAAGTCGCGCTCGATCTCGTCCAGGATCGCCGACCAATCCGGCCGCGCCGCGGGCGGATTGGAACGCAGCACCACCCGCTCAGCCGCAGGCTGGACCTGAGAAGACGCGTCGGACTGCGGCATGTCGCGGCGGTTGAGCATGGGTTCAACATGCGCCTGCGAGGGCGCCCGTGCAACCGGAGCGCTCATGTCGAGGCCGCCGCGCCGGCCCCGCCCTCGCAGGGCGACAGCCGGTAGCCCAGGCCGCGCAGGGTTTCGATGCGGTCGGGGCCGATCTTCTTGCGCAGGCGCCCGACGAACACCTCGATGGTGTTGCTGTCGCGGTCGAAGTCCTGGTCGTACAGGTGCTCCACGAGTTCGGTGCGGCTGACCACCCGGCCCTGGTGCAGCATCATGTAGTGGAGCAGGCGGTACTCCAGCGAGGTGAGCTTGACCGGCTCGCCGTCCACGGTGGCGCGGGCCGCCTTGGGGTCCACCCGCAGGTCGCCGCAGGTGAGCGCCGGGGCGCTGTGGCCCGCCGCCCGGCGCACCAGCGCCCGCAGCCGCGCCAGGAGCTCCTCCGTGTGGAAGGGCTTGGCCAGGTAGTCGTCGGCCCCCGCGTCGAAGCCCGCCACCTTCTCGCTCCAGGCGGCGCGGGCGGTGAGGATCAGGACGGGGCGGCTCATGCCGCCGCGCCGCCAGCGCTCCAGCACCGACACGCCGTCCAGCTTGGGCAGGCCGAGGTCCAGCACCACCGCGTCGTAGGGTTCGGTCTCGCCCAGGAACTGCGCCTCCTCTCCGTCGGGCGCGTGGTCCACGGCGTAGCCCGCGTCGGCCAGGGCGGCCTTGAGCTGGCGGGAGATGTCCGGGTCGTCCTCGACGAGCAGTATGCGCATGAGCCCTACCGTCCCTCCTCGCGCAGCACCTGGCCGCTGGCGGCGTCGGCGATCACGTCCACCCGCCGGCCGTCCGCCGCCGCCCATCGCACCCGGTAGACCGGCCGGCCGCCGCCGTCCTGCTCCAGGCCCGCGTTGAGCAGGCGCCCGGGCATGCGCCGGCGCACCGCCTCCACCACCTGGCCCAGGGGGACGAGCTGGCCGGAGCGCACCTTGTCGCGCACCTCGCCCTGCTGCAGCCCCCAGTTGGCGCCCAGGCTGTCGCCGCCGCCCTGGACGACCGCCGCGGCGGCCGCCGGCCGGACGAGGCCCGGACACGACGCGCCGGCGAGAACGGCCGCGGCGAGGACGGCGCGGGCCGTGGTCCGGCCGGGAGGTGGGGCGAGCCGCCGCATGGAGTGGGTCCTACAGCCGGGGGACTGAACCCGGTCTGAACGGTCGAGGTCGGGCGGGTGTTGCGGCCGAACTCCGGCCCGGCCCGCGGCGGTCAGCGCCGACGCGGCTGGTAGGGGCGTTCGCGGCGCGCCGTCTCGGCGAAGCGCTCGAGCTCGGGGTCCAGTCCCTCAGGCAGGGCGATCATCAGCCGGGCGAACAGGTCGCCGCGCCGGCCCGTCTCCGCGTCCACCCCGCCGCGCCCCTTGAGCCGCAGCACCGCCCCCGAGGAGGAGCGCGGCGCCACCGTCAGGCTCACCTCGCCGTCGGGGGTGGGGGCGGACACCTTGGCCCCCAGCACCGCGTCCGGCAGGGAGACGGGCAGGTCCATGTGCAGGTCCGCGCCCTCCGCCCGGTAGACCGGGTGGGGCCGCACCGTGAGCTCCACCAGGGCGTCGCCCGCAGGCGCGCCGCCCCGGCCGGGACGGCCCTGGCCCTTCAGCCGAAGCACCTGGCCGTCGTGCGCCCCCTTGGGGATGGTGATGTTGAGCTCGCGCGCGTCCGGGAAGCTGACGCGCTTGGAGCCGCCGCGCACCGCCTCCTCCAGGTCGATCTCCAGGCGCGAGCGCACGTCCTGGCCCTTGGGGGAGAAGCCGCGTCCGCCGAAAGGACCGCCGCCGCCGGCCCCGCCGCCGCCCCGGCCGAACATGTCGCCCAGGATGTCGTCCAGGTCCGCGCCTTCGAAGCGCGCGCCGAAGCCGCCGGAACCGCCCGGACCGCCGCCGCCGAAGCCCGCGCCCCCGAAGCCCCCGCCCATGCCGCCGCCGCCCATGCCGCCGCCGCCGGGGCCGCGCGGGTCGAAGCCGCGATGGATCTCGCGCCCGTCCGCGTCCATCTCGCCGCGGTCGAACTTGGCGCGCTTGTCCGGATCGCCCAACAGGTCGAAGGCGGCGGACACGCGCTTGAAGCGCTCCTCCGCCTTGGCGTCGCCGGGATTGCGGTCGGGGTGGAGCTCCTTGGCGAGCTTGCGGAAGCTCTTGCGCAGCTCGTCCGCGCTGGCGGTGCGCGACGCGCCAAGCTCCTGGTAGGGATCGTTCGCCAAGTCCGCCGTCCAGCTTGTGGGATCGCCGATGCACTTAGGCGATCGCGCCCGCTAAGCAAGGGCGACTGTGGCTCTAGAGCCACAGTTCGCGTTGCGTCGCCACGCCCCACCCCCAAATCGCGGAAAGCTGGGCCACCCGCACCGTCGCGAGGACGGGCCCCGCCCCGCCCCGGTCCGCCGCCCGGTCCGCGGCCGTATAGAGGGCCGCCGGGCCGGAGACCTCCATCGTGCGCAGCAGGACGCCCCCGCGGGCGATCTCCACGCGGTAGGCCTCCGCCTCCTCCCCGAGCGGCGGGTCCGGGCCGTCCCAGGCGTCGCCGTGCAGGCGGGCGCGGCGCGTCCAGGAGATCAGCGTCGAGCCGTCCGCCGTCCGCGTCGCCGCAAGGTGGGCGGGCGACCAGGGCCGGAAGGCCACGCCGTTCCAGGCGAAGTCCAGTTCGCTGGAGGCGATCCCGCCCGGCGGGCCGCCGGCGGGGGCGGCGCGCCAGGTCAGCGACAGGGTGCGCTCGGAGGCGCCCACCTCCGCCCGGGCGAGGTCGGCCGTGAGCAGAACGACCGGCGCCCCCGCGGGCGTGGGATCTGCGCGGTCGCCGTCCGTGCCGCACTGGCCCCGCAGAAGGTCGGACAGCACCCAGCTCCCCGGCCCGTCCGCCTCCGCGCGGGCGAACTGCAGCACTTCCCAGGCCCCCGCGGGCGTTCGCACCGCCAGCACGGCCGCGCCGTTGAGCACCGCCGCTTCGCCCAGGGAGGGCGGCGCGCCGCCCTCGAACGCCACGCGCAGGCGGGTGGCGCGGTCCCACCGGTGCAGCGGGCCGGCGGGCAGGTCGCTCAGGGTGGTCCCGACCACGGCGGGCGCCGCGGCCGTCCCGCGCACGGACAGGGCGGCGGCGGACGGCCCGGCGGACACGTCGCACGGCGTCCACGGTTGGGCGGACACGGCGGCCAGGGGTCGGGGGTCGTCCTCGAACCCCTCCAGCGGCGGCAGGTCGAGCATGAGGAAGGCGGGCGGCCCGGCCGTGCGCGCGGGCGCGGACGCACGCACCTCGGAGGCGGCGGAGGCGGCGGAGAGCGGCGCGCCCGTCGGCTCGGCGCGCGCCAGGGTCAGGCGCGGGGCCTCGTCCAGGTCCACGCGCAGCACGCGCCAGCGGCCGGAACGGTTCTCCACCTCCACCACGTCGCCCGGCTCCAGGCGCAGCGCCTCCAGCGGCCCCACCCCCACGGTCAGCGCGTCCTGCTCGGCGAGGGTGCGGTCCAGCAGGCGCGCGGCGGCGGCGCGGGGCAGGTCGTCCTCGCCCACCACCTGCAGGTCCAGGGTGCGCGGTCCCGCCCCGCCCGGCGCCGCCGCGCGCACGGCCACCGAGCCCGTCTGGTAGTCGTTCGCCGCGTCCACCCAGCGCACGCGCACGAGGTCGGGGGTGGGGGCGAGGGTGCGCGCGTCCGACAGGGCGGATCCCGTCCGCTCGTCGGGCGCGAGGGCGTCGGCGGCCAGCACCAGCGCGGCGGGCGCGTCGCGGTCGAGCAGGCGCGCGATCCCGCCCCCCTCCGCAGCGTCGAAGGGATAGGCGGCGGCCAGGGGCTCCAGCGCGTCCGCCACGCTCGCCGGGCCGGGCGCGACATAGCCCGCGACCCGGCCCGAGGCGCGCGAAGGGTCGAACAGGTCCGGCCCCACCCCCGCGCGCGCGGCCAGGGCGGCGGCGAGGTCGGCCAGGGCGACGCCGCCCAGGCGCCCGTTGAGCCAATGGCCCCGCGCCCAGTCCGGCGCGTCCGCCCACACGTCCGCGCGGGCGGGGAAGTCGGGATAGGGCCGCGCGTCCCAGCACCAAGCCGCCGCCCCCGCCAGCATGGAGCCGCCGTAGACGGGGGAGACCGGGTTGTTCGCCGGGTCGTCGTAGTGCGCCAACACCGCCTCCAGCGCGCGCCGCTGGGCGAGGTCGTCGCGCCCGCCGGTGGAGTCGGGCGGCAGGGCGCTCTCGGCGGACTTGGGGTCGAGGAACAGGTTGGGCGAGTTGGCGCCGCGGTCCACCGCCGGGCAGCCGAACTCGGTCAGGCGGATCGGCTTGGAGCGGGGGGTCCAGGCGGTGGGGGCGGCGCTGCGCACGCCCCCCGGCCGGTCGTGGTGCGCGTTGGACCACCAGGAGAGGAGGTCCTTGGGCCGGAACACCCACGGCTCGCCGTAGGCGCCGTCGGTGATCGGCGTGCGCTTCTGCGCCGCCCGGTCGGCGGCGGAGGCGTAGAACCAGTCGTGGTCCTCGCCCCCCGCGACGTTGGCCAGGAGGTAGGCGGGATCGTGGGGCCCGGCGTGGCCCGCCGCCGCGTCCGCCCCGCCCTCGCCCGCGCGCCAGTCGGCGAGCGGCGGGTAGAAGTCCACGCCCACGAAGCTGACCGCCGGGTCCGCCCACAGGGGGTCGAGGTGGAAGCGCACCTCGCCCGAGCCGTCCGCCGGCTGATGGCCGAACCACTCGCTCCAGTCCGCCCCGTAGCCCACGGCGACGGCGGGGCCGAGCACGCCGCGGCAGTCGACCGCGAGCGCCCGCAGCGCCTCCACCGCCGGATAGACCCCGGGGCTCGAGCGCAGGGTGGTGAGCCCCCGCAGTTCGGAGCCCACGAGAAAGCCGTCCACCCCGCCCGCCAGGACCGCCAGGTGCGCGTAGTGGAGCGCCATGCGCCGGTAGCCGCCGTCGTCCGCGCCCGTGAACGCCACCGCGCCGCCGTTCACGGCGAAGTCGCCCGCGCGCGCCCGGCCGAAGAAGGCGGCCACCTCCGCGCCGGCGGCGGGCGTCCCGTCGCAGGTCCCCGGCCGGCCGGGGGCGACGGCGCCCGTGATGCGGCCGCGCCAGGGATAAGCCGCCTGCTCCGCCCCGCCGTAGGGGTCGGGCCGGCCGTTTCCGGGCTCCAGGTCCATCAGCAGGAACGGGTAAAGCGTGACGCGCAGGCCGCGCGCCTTCAGCTCGGCGATCGCCTGCAGCACCGCCGCGTCCGTCGGCGTGCCGCCGTAGGCCGCGCCCCCGCCGTGGCGGGAGACGACGTGCGCGCCCGCCCGGTCGACGCCCGACACGCTCCAGGTCAGCGGAACCGTGGACTTGGACGCCTGGTCCACCCCCGGGCGCACCCGGCACGACCCCGCGCGCAGGTCGTCGCCGAACCAGCCCACCACCAGCGACACCTCCTCCAGGTGCGGCAGTTGCGCCTGCAGCTGGTCCAGGCTGACCAGCAGGTCCGGCCGGCCGCCGGGGTTGTTCATGTTCTCAGGCGTGGAGACGGTCAGGCCGTCGCGGCGCAGCACGGTCCGGGTCGCCAGCACGAACTCGCCCGCGCCCGGGATCAGGCACACGGACTTGAGCCGGTCCTCCAGCGCGCCCACGCCCGCCGGCCGGCGGAACACCTCGAAGTTGAGCTGGGGCGGCCGGTTCCCGTAGGCGTCGAGGGGCAGGTCCTCGAACACCACGTAGGCCGTGCCCCGGTAGGCGGGGGCCGAGCCCTCCACCGCCTCGATCAGCGGGTCGGGGGTCTGGTCGGAGCCGCCGAGGTAGGTGCGCATCACGGCGCCCGTCATGTCCATGGCCGCGCCGTCCGCCCACACCCGGCCGATCCCGTCGATCGGCCCCTCCGCCACCGCCACCGCGAAGGAGAGCGAATAGCTGTAGCTAAAGCTCTTGGGCCCGCCCTTGCCCCCGCCGGTCTGCCGCTCCACCCGGCGCTCCTTGAAGCGCGCCGCCCAGATCACCTGGCCGCCCACCCGCGCCCGCCCGAAGGCGGCGGGCACGGGCGCCCCCTCGGCGGTTCCCGCCAATTGCAGTCCCGACAGCCGCGCCCCGACTTGGCGCGCGGGGGTGAGCGCCCCGACCGCCAGCCGATCCACCACCGCGCCGGCGAACCGCCCGATCCCCGCCCCGAGCGGACCGCCGAACGCCGAACCCGCGGCGGAAAGGAGAACGGTGGCCATGGAGCGCTCCTGGGTGGATGAGGCGGGGTGCGG
>CAXSDV010000014.1:32390-54296 GCA_964235945.1 uncultured Caulobacteraceae bacterium | reverse complement strand
AAGATCGGCGGCAGGAGCGTTCCGACCAAGCCGCCGATCACCGGCACATAGCTCGCGACGAAGATCAGGAAGGCCCAAAACACGGCGTGACTCAAGCCCAGCACCAGCATGAGCACCCCGGCGGGTACGGCGATCAGCAGCCCCGCGACGGTTTGCACCCAGATGTAGCCCTCCACGCCCTGGCGGATGCGCTTGAAAGTCTCCGCGGCCTCCAGCCGTGACGAACCGGACCCGAACAGCTTGCCGCTCTTGCGCACGAAGCCGCCGCGCGAAGCCACCAGGAAGGCCAGGTAGAGGAGGACGACGAAGGCGCCGGAGGCGATGCCTTGCACGCTCTGCGCCGCGGACCCGGCGAATCTGGCGGGGTTGAGCTGCTGGAGCAGCCCGCCGACGGTCGGCGTCACCTTGAGCCCGAAACGGGCGGCGATCTGACCGAGGAGATCGTTCAGCCGGTGTTCGTAAACGCCGGCGTGGGCGACGAACTGCGCCGTGTTGTCGGCCACGAGCCAGATCATGAAGAGGAAGAAGGCCACGATCAGGAGCAGCGCGGTCGGCGTGGCCAGGCGCTCGGGAAAGCGGGGTATCCGGTCGCGTAGCGCACGGGCCACGCCGTCGATCATGAGGAGCAGGAAGATGGCCAGCACGAACGGGGCGAGGATGCCGCGCAGGGCCCAGGTCGCGAACCCGACGAGGATCACCGCGGCGACCACCATGGCGGTTTTCCAGGCCGCCGGCCGTTCGCTCACCGACGCATCCATGTTCGTCGCCTTCCCTGGGGAACTCGGTTGAGACTATACGAACGCGACGCTGCATCGTGCAGCCCAACCGACGGAGCCTAAGTGAACCAGTCCGAACTGAGCGCCAAGGTCGCGCAAACGGCCGATCTGGACGCGGCGGAGGCGGGCCGCATGGTCGAAGCGGTGTTGGCCGCCGTCGCCGACGCGCTCAAGGCCGGAGAGAAGGTCAGCCTGTCGAGCCTCGGCATCTTCGACATCAACGATCGTCAGGCGCGTCAGGGCCGCAACCCCGCCACGGGCGAAGCCATCCAGATCGCCGCCAGCAAGTCGATCAAGTTCCGACCGACCAAGAGCCTCAAGGACGCGGTCAGCCCTCCGACGAAAAGCACGCCGAAGTCGGAGCCGAAAGCCTCGGCGGCTAAGAAAGCGAGCAACAAGTAGCCGAGGTCGCCCGCTCGTTGGAACACCCTCGCCGCATAGCGAACCCGAGGGTGACCGGGCCGAGCGCTCAGACCATCGCCGTGACCGCCGACGCCGCTGGCGCGCTCCTTCGGCGGGCGCGCTAACCTCTGTGATATCGGCGAGCACGGTGTAGGTCGTTCGCGCCGCGGGCGGGCGGAGTGTCTACGATGTCAGGCGTCGTCGCCCAGACGCCTGCACGGGTTCGGCAACTTACGTGTCAGAGGATTCGTCATGAAGCTCATGCTGGTCGTCGCCGCCGCGATGTCGTTTGCGACCGCCGCTTCCTCTCAGACGACCAAGGTGTCACCCCTCTTTTCGCATGATCTGCCGGACGTTCCTGGCAAGGAGGGCCTGATGCTGACCGTCGAGTACCCTCCCGGGGGCTCGGACCCGGTACATCGTCACGATGCGGACGTGTTCGTTTACGTGCTGAAGGGCTCCATCGTCATGCAGGTGAAGGGCGGGCCCGAAGTGACCCTCCACCCGGGCCAAACCTTCTATGAAGGGCCCGACGACATCCACACGATCGGTCGCAACGCCAGCAAGACCGAGCCGGCCAAGTTCCTCGTCTTCTTCGTCAAGGCGAAGGGCGCGCCGCCTGTCATACCTGTTCAGGGCCAAGCCGCCATCAAACACTGAGGGGGTGACGTTGCGTCAGGAGCGAGGGCGCGAACGGAGCCGAGTGGGGCGCCGCCAGGCCACCTGTTCCCGCCGTCACACCGACGCGTTTCGTCAGGGCCGGGCGTGCTCCCCGCGGCGGTTCGCAAGCGGCTTCGCCGCGCCCGCATCAGGCAAGAGGGAGGCTTCGGCCCGCTCGGCCATCCGTCGTCCGTCGTCGACGCTTCAGTCGCCGCGTTCCGCCGGGGCGGGGGGCGCCGCGACGTCCACCATGGCCACCACGAGCTTCATCAGCAGGGTTTTGGATTCGTCGATGACGTCCACGCGCCAGTGGCCTTCGCGCACATAGCCCGGGTTCTTCTGGAGATAGGCGCCCAGAAAGCCGATGGCGGCGATGCGGGCCTGCTCGAACGAGGCGAACTCCGCGCCGGAGGCATCGTCGGGTTCGCCCACCACGTTGAAGAAGTAGCGCGACATGGGTTCACCTCTCTGGAGACCGGGATGCATCCATGACGTCCCTCCACGCCGCCGGGTCCGAGACCGTAACTGAGACCGGGGTGGGAGCGCCCGCCTCTCCCAGCCGCTTGCGCCTGGAGAACGAGAAGCGTGGATGTCGGCAGGACAACTTCTGGTGGTCCCTGAAGCTTCGCCTTATCGCCGCGGCGCACCAGTCTCATCTTTTGAGCGGTGCTCCATTAGCATTTGCTAGGGATGAGGCGGCCTCTTGGGAATTGGCTTACCATTGCGCGCTAGCCTTCCAGCGAACCTGGAGGATCGAAGTGAGCAAGACAGGCTGCGAGGGATGCCGCGACGGCGCGGCGTTTACGACACCCTTCTCCATGGCCTTCCAGCCGATCGTCGACATGGAGAGCCGCACGGTGTTCGCCCACGAAGCCCTGGTGCGCGGCGTGGACGGGGCGGGCGCCTTCTCAGTCCTGTCCACCGTGGACGCTTCAAACCGCTACGGCTTCGACCAGGCGTGCCGGGTCAAGGCGATCGAGCAGGCGGCGGCGCTGGACCTGACCCGTGACGGCGCGCGGCTCTCCATCAACTTCCTGCCCAACGCCGTCTACGAGCCCAGCGCCTGCATCCGTCTGACCCTGGCCACCGCCAAGCGCACCGGTTTTCCCCTGAACCGCCTGATCTTCGAGTTCACCGAGGACGAGCGGGTGGACGTCGCCCACCTGCTGCGCATCCTGACGACCTACAAGGCCATGGGTTTCATGACGGCCATCGACGATTTCGGCGCGGGCTACGCCGGGCTGAACCTCCTGGCCAAGTTCCAGCCGGACATCATCAAGCTGGACATGGAGCTCGTGCGCGGCCTCGACCGGGACCGCACCAAGCGCGTGCTGGTCTGCGCCATCGCCGCGGCCTGCGAGGCCCTGGGGGTGGCCGTGCTGGCCGAAGGCATCGAGACGCCCGGGGAGCACCACGCCCTCTGCGACATCGGCGTGACCCTGCAACAGGGCTACCTGTTCGCGAAGCCCGCCTTCCAGGCTCTGGCCGACCCCGCCTGGCCCTCGGACCTGCAGGACGAGCCGGAGCTGATCGAGGCGCGCGACCTTGCGGCCTGAGGCGCGCACGGTTCCTCCCACTCCAGTCTCCGCCCGCGCACCGGTGTGCGGGCGGCGTCCCGCTTCGGCCGCGCTCGCTTTACGGCGGCGAGCCCCCACCTTGCGGGGGTGATGGAAGCCGCGCCTCCGCCGCCCGCCCGCGTCCGCGTCGTCGACCTCGAGACGACGGGCAACGGTCCGGCCGAGGTTTGCGAGATCGGCTGGCAGGACGTCGTGCGGGCGCCCGACGGCCGCTGGCGCCTGCACCCCGAACGGGGCGCCTTGTTCGTGAACCCCGGCCGCCCGATCTCGCCGGACACCATGGCGATCCACCACATCGTGGACGCCCAGGTCGTCGGCGCTCCGTTCTGGAAGATCGTCGCGCCCGAGGTGCTTCGGCCGGAGGGGGGCGTCCTGGCCCTCGCCGCGCACCGGGCGAGCTTCGAGCAACGCTACTGCCGGCCCGCCCTGACCGGAAGCGCGGCCTGGGTCTGCACGTGGAAGTGCGCGTTGCGCCTTTGGCCGCACCTGCCGCGCTTCTCCAACCAGATGCTGCGCTACCTGCGCATGCCCGAGGGCCTGGTCCACGAGCTGGGCCTGCCGGCGCACCGCGCCCTGCCGGACGCCTACGTCACCGCGCACCACCTGCGCGACATGTTGAACGAGACGACCCTCGAGCAGCTCGTCGCCTGGAGCCTCGAGCCGGGGCTGCTGCCCCGCGTTCCCGCAGGTCCGCACCGGGGAAAAGCCTGGAGCGACCTCGGGCTGGACCCGCTGCGCACCCTGGCGGAGGAGCGGGACGTGGACGTGCGGTTCAGCGCGCAAACCGAACTGCGGCGGCGCGGCGAACTCGGGGCCGTCGAGCCCGTGCGCTCCGCCCAGGCGAACCTCGTCTGAAAGCCGCCGGCCCCACGACGCCCAGGGCCGGGCGGTCGCATCCGGTCACGCCGGACGGCCGCTACTTCGTGGTGCGCGGCCGGTTGTGGCGCTGCAGCGACCCGTCCCTGCCCGTGGCCGACCGCCAAGCGCTCGTGGACGAACTGATGGCGGCGCGCCGGGCGGTCCGGGCCGCCCTCCCGGCGGGCGGCGCCGGGCTCTCGGCCGCCCGGGGGCGGGTGGACGCCGCCAAGCGCGCTCTGGGCGAGCGCGGCCCGGTCTGGTGGACGGACGGCGCCCCCGACCTGAACCGCCGCATGGCGGCGACCACGCCCTACGCCCCGTGGTTCGCCGCGCTTGAACCCGCCGGCGGATAGGGTCCACACCGGAGCCATGCCGGACGAGGCGCGGGAGGACGGCGGGGAGGGGCGGCGCGCAGCCGCGGCGGTCCCGCGCAAGATCATCCACGTCGACATGGACGCCTTCTACGCGTCCGTGGAGCAGCGCGACGACCCGAGCCTGCGCGGACGGCCCGTGGCCGTGGGCGGCTCGCGCGCCCGGGGCGTGGTGGCGGCGGCCAGCTATGAAGCGCGCGCCTTCGGCGTTCACTCGGCCATGGCGTCCGTCACCGCGCTCAGGCGCTGCCCCGACCTCGTGTTCGTGCCGCCGCGTTTCGACGTCTACCGCGCCGTGTCCGCCGAGATCGGGGCCGTCTTCGCCGACTACACCGACCTGATCGAACCGCTTTCGCTGGACGAGGCGTACCTGGACGTCACCGCCGACCGGCGCGGGGCGGGGTCGGCCACGGCGATCGCCCGCGAGATTCGGGCGCGGATCAAGGCGCAAACGGGCCTGACCGCGTCCGCGGGGGTCTCCTACAACAAGTTCATCGCCAAGCTGGCGTCCGACCACAACAAGCCCGACGGGCTTTGCGTGGTCACGCCCCGGCACGGGCCGGCCTTCGTCGCCGCCCAGCCCGTGAAGCGCTTCCACGGCGTCGGACCGGTGACGGCGGCGAAGATGGAGGCGCTCGGCATCCGCACCGGCGCGGACCTCGCCTTGCAGCCGCTCGCGCTCCTTGAGCGCCACTTCGGTTCGAGCGCCGCCTACCTGCACCGCGCCGCCCGGGGCGAGGACGACCGGCCGGTGCGGGCGCACCGCGAACGCAAGTCGATCGGCGCCGAACGGACCTTCAGCGAGGACCTGGTCGAGCCCGCGGCCCTGGAAGCGGCGCTGGAGCGGGTGATGGACGCCGTCTGGGAGCGGGTGGCCGCCAAGAACGCCTGCGGCCGCACCGTGACGCTCAAGGTCAAGTTCTCCGACTTCATTCAGATCACGCGCGCCCGGTCCGCGTCGGCGCCGTTCGCCACCCGCGAGGCGATGCACGCCTGCGCCCTGGCGCTGCTGCGGGCCGAGCAGCCCCTGCCGCGGGGCGTCCGGCTCCTGGGTGTGACGTTGTCCGGCTTGCCCGGTCCCGAGCCGACCCCGCCCTCCGCGGGCGCCCTGCCGTTCTGAGCCCATGGCGCGCCGCCATGTCCGGCCCGCCCGGGTGCGCGCCGTGCGTCCGCTTCGATCTGGGCGGACCGGATTGTGAAACGGCCCGGACCAACCATGTTCAACAGACGGACGCCGCGTCGTTCCGGTTCGGGCGCCCGCCGGCGTGGCCGCCCGCCGGTTCCGGACGGACGAGCGGGAGAGTGATCGCCATGAAAGTGTCGAGACGAGGCGTTCTCGCCGGCAGCGCCGCATCGACGGCGCTTTCCGTCATGCCGCAGGCGGAGGCGCAGACGGCGGGGGAGCGGAGCGCTCCGACCCTGCACGTGGCCTTCGACGTGAACGGTCGACGGCGCGAACTCGACCTGGACACCCGCACGACGCTTCTGGACGCCTTGCGCGAGCACCTGCACCTCACCGGCTCGAAGAAGGGCTGCGACCATGGCCAGTGCGGGGCCTGCACCGTCATGGTCGACGGGGTGCGCATCAACTCATGCCTGACCCTGGCCGCCATGCACGACGGGGCCAAGGTCGTCACGATCGAGGGGCTGGGCGGGCCCGATCACCTGCATCCGATGCAGGCGGCGTTCATCGCGCACGACGGATACCAGTGCGGCTACTGCACGCCGGGCCAGATCTGCTCGGCCGTGGCCGTGCTGGACGAGATCAAGGCGGGCGTGCCGAGCCACGTCACCGCCGACCTGCTCGCCCCGGCCCAGGCCACCAACATGGAGATGCGCGAGCGGATGAGCGGCAACATCTGCCGCTGCGGCGCTTACTCCAACATCGCCGAAGCCATGGCCCAGGTCGCCGGAGCCCGCGCGTGAAACCTTTCACCTACGAACGCGCCGAAACACCGGCCCAGGCCGCCGCAGCCGTGGCCCGCACTCCCGGCGCCAGATTCATCGCCGGCGGCACCAACCTGCTCGACCTGATGAAGCTGCAGGTGGAGACGCCCACCCACCTCGTCGACGTGAACCGGCTGGACCTGCACGCCGTGCAGGACACGCCGGAGGGCGGCCTGCGGGTGGGCGCGCTCGTCTCCAACACCGACCTCGCCTCGCATCCGCGCGTGCGGCGCGACTACGCCGTGCTCACCCGGGCGATCATGGCGGGAGCCTCGGGCCAGTTGCGCAACAAGGCGACCACCGCGGGAAACCTGCTGCAACGCACGCGCTGCCCGTACTTCTACGACACCAACATGGGCTGCAACAAACGCGAGCCCGGCTCGGGCTGCTCGGCCCTGGGCGGGTACGCCCGCCAGTTGGCGGTGGTCGGCTCCAGCGACGCCTGCATCGCCACCCACCCGGGCGACATGGCGGTGGCCATGCGCGTGCTGGACGCGGAGGTGGAGACGGTGGACGGGACGGGCGCCCGGCGCACCCTGCCCATCGCCGACCTGCACCGCCTGCCGGGCGACAAGCCCCAGTTCGACACCACCCTGAAGCCCGGCGAGCTGATCACGGCGGTGACCCTGCCCCGGCCGCAGGGCGGGCGGCACGTCTACCGCAAGGTCCGCGACCGCGCCTCCTACGCCTACGCCCTCGTTTCGGTCGCCGCGGTGCTGCGGCCCGACGGTTCGGGTCGCGTCGCCTTCGGCGGCGTGGCCCCCAAGCCGTGGCGCGTGGAGGCGGCGGAGGCGCTCCTGCCCCAGGGCGCCCAGGCCGTGACCGACCGCGCCTTCGCCGGCGCCCGCCCGACCCCCGACAACGCGTTCAAGCTGACCCTGGCGAGGCGCACGCTCGCTTCCGTCCTGGCTGAAACGAAGGCCTGACCTCGATGAAGTTCGACAAGCCCGCAGGCGTCAGCCCGATCGACCAGCTCAAGGTGGTCGGGCGGCCCGTCGACCGCATCGACGGCCGCGTCAAGACCACGGGCGCGGCGCCCTACGCCTACGAACGCCACGACGTGGTCGCCAACCCCGCCTACGGCTACATCGTCGGCGCCGGGATCGCGAAGGGCCGTATCTCCTTCATTGACACGGCCGCCGCCGCCGCGGCTCCGGGGGTGCTCGCGGTCGTCACGGCGCGCAACGCGGGCAAGCTCGGCAAGGGCAAGATGAACACCGCCAAGCTCCTGGGCGGGCCCGAGATCGACCACTACCACCAGGCGATCGCCGTGGTGGTCGCCGAGACCTTCGAGCAGGCCCGGTCCGCGGCCGCCCTGGTGCGGGTGAGCTATGTCCGCGCGAAGGGGCGCTACGACCTGGCCGCAGTCGCCGAGACGGCGCCGCTGAAGGGCGGCTCCAGCGGCGAAGGCAGCGGCGCTTCGCCCATCGAGCGCGTCGGCGACTTCGAGAAGGCCTTCGCCGAGGCTCCGGTGCGCCTGGACGAGCGGTACTCCACCCCCGACCAGAGCCACGCGATGATGGAGCCCCACGCGAGCCTGGCCTCCTGGCGCGACGGCAAGGTGACCATCTGGACGTCCAACCAGTGGATCACGCCGGGCGCGGAGGATGTCGCGACGACCCTCGGCGTCCCCAAGGAGAACGTGCGGCTGATCTCGCCTTACGTCGGCGGGGGTTTCGGCGGGAAGCTGTTCGTCCGCGCCGACGCGATCATGGCCGCGCTCGGCGCCCGGGCCGCGGGGCGGCCGGTGAAGGTCGCGCTGCAGCGGCCGCTGGTGATGAACAACACGACCCACCGGCCGGCCACGATCCAGCACATCCAGATCGGCGCCACGCGGGACGGCCGCATCACGGCCATCGCCCACGCCAGCAGCTCGGGCGACCTGCCGGACGGGCAGCCGGAGACGGCGGTGTCGCAGACCAAGCTCCTCTACGCCGGCGCCGACCGCAAGGTGCTGATGCGCCTGGCCGTGCTCGACCTGCCGGAGGGCAACGCCATGCGCGCGCCGGGCGAGGCGCCCGGGCTCATGGCGCTGGAGATCGCCATGGACGAGATGGCGGAGAAGCTGGGCATGGACCCGGTCGAGTTCCGCATCCTCAACGACACGCAGGTCGATCCGGAGAAGCCGGAGCGGCGCTTCTCGCAGCGCGAGCTCGTCCAGTGCCTGCGCACCGGTGCGGCGCGCTTCGGGTGGAGCGCCCGCCACGCCCGGCCCGCCCAGGTGCGGGACGGCGAATGGCTGGTCGGGATGGGGGTGGCGTCCGCCTTCCGCAACCACATCAACCAGAAGTCGGGCGCCCGCGTCCGGCTGGACGCAGGGGGCGCGATCACCGTCGATACCGACATGACCGACATCGGCACGGGCAGCTACACCATCATCGCCCAGACCGCCGCCGAGATGATGGGCGTGCCGCTGGACAAGGTGGCGGTGCGGCTGGGCGACTCTTCATCGCCGTCCTCCTGCGGCTCCGGCGGGCAGTGGGGCGCCAACAGCTCCACCGCGGGCGTCTACGCCGCTTGCGTCAAGCTGCGCGAGGCGGTCGCCCAACGGCTCGCCCTCGACGCGGCCGACGTGCAATTCGCCGACGGCGAGGTGCGCTCGGGCGATCGGCGCATGCCCATCGCCCAGGCGGCCGCGCAGGGGCCGATCGTCGTCGAGGGCGTGATGGAGTACGGCGACCTCGACAAGACCTACCAGCAGTCGACCTTCGGCGCCCACTTCGTGGAGGCGGCCGTGAACGCCTACACCGGCGAGACGCGCGTGCGCCGCATGCTGGCGGTGTGCTCGGCGGGGCGCATCCTCAACCCCAAGACGGCCCGCAGCCAGGTGATCGGCGCCATGACCATGGGGGTCGGCGGCGCCTTGATGGAGGAGCTGGCCGTCGACAAGCGACTGGGCTTCTTCGTCAACCACGACCTCGCCCAGTACGAAGTGCCGGTGCACGCCGACATCCCGCACCAGGAGGTCGTCTTCCTCGACGGGGTCGACCCGACCACTTCGCCCATGAAAGCCAAGGGCGTCGGCGAGCTTGGGCTGTGCGGGGTCGGCGCCGCGGTGGCCAACGCGGCCTACAACGCGACGGGGGTGCGCGTGCGCGACTACCCGATCACGCTCGACAAGCACCTCGCGGGGCTGCCGCAGGTGGCGTGAGCGTCCCGGGCGGGGAGTCCGGCGGCTGGCCGCCGGACCCCCGCCCGCCGTCACATCACCTTGTCGAGGGTGATGGGCAGGTCGCGCACCCGCTTGCCGGTGGCGTTGAACACGGCGTTGGCCACCGCCGCGCCCACGCCCGTGATGCCGATCTCGCCGATGCCGCGGGCGCCCATGGGGGCGTGCGGGTCCGCCTCGTCCGTCCACATCACGTCGATCTGCGGCACGTCCATCTGCACGGGCACGTGATACTCGGCCAGGGAGGGGTTCATGATGCGCCCGGTCCGCTCGTCGAACTGGGTTTCCTCCATCAGCGCCAGGCCCAGGCCCATGATGATGCCGCCGCGGAACTGGCTGGTGGCGGTCTTGGCGTTGAGGATCCGGCCCACGTCGAAGGAACCCAGGAAGCGGCTCACGCGGATCTCGCCCGTGACCGCGTTGACGCGCACCTCGCAGAACATGGCGCCGTGGCTGTGCATGGACCAGTGCTGCAACTCCAGCGGCGGCGGCGCGTCCGCCTGGGCCGACACCTCCGACTGTCCGGAGCGCCGCAGGATGGATGCGTAGCTCTCGCAGCGGGTTTCGTCGTTCAGCGCGCACAGGCCGCCGTCGGCCCCGCCCAACTCGTCGGCCTTGAGGCCGGCGATCGGCGAGTCGTTGCCGGCGAGCTTGACCAGCTGGGCCACCAGCTGGTGGTGGGCGGCGATCACGCTGGCGCCGATGGAGGCGGTCTGCTGCGAGCCGCCGGCCAGGACCATGCCCGGCATGGCGCTGTCGCCGTAGGCGACCTCCACCTGCTCCAGGCCCAGGCCCAGGCGTTCGGCCACCACCTGGGCGTGCGCCGTGGCGGTGCCCATGCCCATCTCGTGCGCGGCGATCTCCACCTTGGCGCCGTCGGCCGTCAGGGTGATCCGCGCCGCCCCGCCCGGCATGCGGTTGTAGGGGTAGGTGGCGGTGGCGCAGCCCAGGCCGACCAGCCAGTCGCCCTCGCGCCGACCTTGCGGCCGGGCGCTGCGCCCGCTCCAGCCGAACCGCTCGGCCCCGTCGCGCCAAGCCTGCTCCACTCCGCGCTGGGAGAACGGCAGGCCGCTGGTGGGATCCTTCTCCGGCTCGTTCTTCAGGCGCAGCTCGATCGGGTCCATGTCCATGGCGTGCGCCAGCTCGTCGATGGCGGACTCCAGCGCGAAGGTGCCCACCGACTCGCCGGGCGCGCGCATGAAGGTGTTGGACACCATGTCCATGGCGACGGTGTCGACCTCCAGGAGGAAGCTCTTGGAGTCGTAGCCGCTCTTGGTGCCCATGATGAAGGGTTCGGGCATGTTGTTGTGGCTGGTCATGACCGCGACGCCCGTGTGGATCAGGGCGTCGAAGGTCCCGTCCGCCTGGGCGCCGATGGCCACGCGCTGCTCGGTCAGGGTGCGGCCGCCGACGATGCGGAACACGCCCTCGCGCGACAGGGTCAACCGCACGGGCCGCCCCGCCAGCTTGGCCGCGGCCGCGCCGATCACGTGGTGCTGCCATAGCGTCTTGGAGCCGAACCCGCCGCCCACGTAGGGCGAGGTCACGTGCACCGCGTCGTCCTTCAGCCCGAACACCTGGGCGAGGGTCCAGGCGGCGTGCGACACGGCCTGACTCGCGTCGTGCACGCGCAGCTTGTCCTCGCCCTCCCAGGCCAGCGTCACCGCGTGCAGCTCGATCGGGTTATGGTTGTGGCGGGGGGTGGTGTAGTTCACATCCACCCGGTGAGGCGCGGCCTCCAGCATGGCCTCCGCGTCGTGCACCTTGGTCTTGAGCGGCTCGCCCATGAACAGGCCGGGCTTCTGGCCTTCCGCCTTGGCCTCCGCCAGCGTGGTGACGGCGGCCTCCGCCTTGTAGGTCACGCGGATCAGCCACTGGGCGTGGTCGGCCTGCTCCTGGGTTTCGGCCAGCACCAGTGCGATCGGCTGGCCGTTCCAGTGGATCTTGTCGTCCTGCATGACCGGCACGTCGTCGCCGCCGAGCGCTTTGGCGTTGCTCCCGAACGCGGGCGTGGGCTTCAGCCGCGGGGCGTTGCGGTGCGTCATCACCAGCAGCACGCCCGGCGCCTGCTCCGCCCCCGCGGTGTCGATGTCGACGATGCGGCCCTTGGCGATGGTGGAGTACTTCAGCGCGGCGTAGGCCAAGCCCTCCGGCGCGAACTCGGCGGCGAAGCGCGCCTGGCCCGCCACCTTCAACGGACCGTCGACGCGCGACACGGGCGCGCCGACCAGGCCGTGCTTGTGGCGGATCAGCGGGTCCGGGTGACCGCCTGGGATCCAGCTGTCGGGCGCGAGCGCGACCGCCTTCTTCATGACCGTCTGCAGCGCCTGCTTGGATACGCTCATCGGGCGATCTCCCCTGACTGGGCCAGCTTGGCGAGCGTGTCGGCGATCACCCGCTTGGACAGTTCGATCTTGAAGCCGTTGTCGCGCAGCCCCCGGGCGGGAGCCAGCTCGGCCTCCGCGGCCTCGCGGAAGGTGGCGGCCGTGGCGGGGGCGCCCTTGAGCACCGCTTCCGCCGCGTGGGCGCGCCAGGGCTTGTGGGCCACCCCGCCCAGCGCCAGCCGCACGTCCTTCACCGTTCCGCCGTCCAGCTCCAGGCCGGCGGCCACCGAGACCAGCGCGAAGGCGTAGGAGGCCCGGTCGCGCACCTTGCGGTAGCTGGAGCGGGCGGCGAAGCGGTTCGCGGGCAGCACGATCGCGGTGATCAGCTCGCCGGGCGCGAGCTGCGTCTCCACCTGCGGCGCGCCGTCAGGCAGGCGGTGGAGCTCGGTCAGCGGGATGTCGCGCGCGCCGTTCGGTCCCTCCACGGCCACCACGGCGTCGAGCGCGGCCAGGGCCACGCACATGTCCGACGGGTGGGTGGCCACGCAGGCGGGCGAGGCGCCCAGGATGGCGTGGATGCGGTTGAAGCCCTCGATCGCGTCGCAGCCCGCGCCCGGAGCGCGCTTGTTGCAGTGCGCGGCGTCGTCGTAGAAATACGTGCAGCGGGTGCGCTGCAGCACGTTGCCGCCCATGGTCGCCATGTTGCGGATCTGGGCGGACGCGCCGGCCAGGATGGCCTGCGCGAGCAGCGGGAAGCGCTCCCGCACCCGCAGGTCGGCGGCCACCGCCGTGTTCCTGACGGCCGCCCCGATGCGCAAGCCTCCGTCGGCGGTCTCCTCGACGCCGTCCGAGACGCCGGTGACGTCCACCAGAAGTTCGGGCGTTTCGATCGTTTCGCGCATCAGGTCGACGAGGTTGGTGCCCCCGCCCAGGTATTTCGCCCCGGCGCGCGCGCCCAGCGCCAGGGCCGCGGAGGTGTCGGTCGCGCGTTCGTAGAGGAACGGGGTCATCAGGCGGCCTCGCGCGCGCCGGCTTCTCGGCCGGCTTCGTCCAGGGTTTCGCGGATGGCGTCGATGATGCCGTTGTAGGCCCCGCAGCGGCACAGGTTGCCGCTCATCCGTTCGCGCAGTTCGTCATAGGTGGCTTCGACGCTCGCAGCCGACAAATCGGCGGTGACGAAGCTGGGCACGCCGCGCGCCAGTTCGCCCGCCATGCCCACCGCCGAGCAGATCTGGCCGGGCGTGCAGTAGCCGCACTGGAAACCGTCGTGGGAGACGAAGGCCTGCTGCAGGGGGTGCAGCGCGCCGGGCGCGCCCAGCCCCTCGATCGTGGTGATCTCGCGCCCCTGGTGCTGCACAGCGAGCGCCAGGCAACTGTTGATCCGCTCGCCGTCGACCAGCACGGTGCAGGCCCCGCAGGCGCCCTGGTTGCAGCCCTTCTTGGCCCCCTGGAGTCCCAGGTGCTCGCGCAGCAGGTCCAGCAGCGAGGTCCGCACGTCCACGTCGGCCTGCAGTGTGCGACCGTTGATGTTGAATTGCATGGCCGCTCCAGGTCCAGGCCCGGTGTCTACCCGACCGCCCCGCAGCTAACCAGCAGGCTGTGTCGGCATCAAGTCGACCACGGCGCGAAGGCCGCTTCGTTCCACAAGCCGCCCGGGTGGGGCCGCTGAGCGCGGGGCGGGCTCTGCGGCCGTCGACGCGATGCGGTCTGAATCCGACTCGACTCCCGTTTTTGTTCTCTTTACGTTCCGTTTTGGAGGTGGGTGGATGCAGCTCGGGCTGGATTTGGACGGGGGGGAAAGGCCGGCGCAGGCTTTGCGCGACCGGCTGGAGGCGGCGTTCGGCGTTCCGGCGCCCTGGGCGCGGCGCGATCCGGTGAGCCAGCTCGTGCGCTCCATCGTTTCGGCGCGCACGCAGGATGCGGTGTCCGACCTCGTTCTGGCGCGCCTGCGCGAGCGGTTCCCCAGTTGGAGCCGTTTGGCCGACGCCCGGCCCGAGGAGGTGCTGCCCGTCGTGCGTCCGGCCACCTTCGCGGAGGACAAGGCCGAGCGCCTGCCCCGGGCGCTGCGCCTGTTGCGGGCCCGCGCCGGAAGCCTGCGCCTGGACGCCCTGGCGGACCTGCCGGTGGACGACGCCCTGGCCTGGCTGCAGGACCTGCCGGGGGTGGGCCAGAAGACCGCCGCCAGCGTGCTCAACTTCAGCACCCTCGACCGCAGGGTCATGGTGGTGGACGGCCACGTCCGGCGTACGGCGCGCCGGCTCGGCCTGGCCGGGCCCGAGGCCTGCGCCGGCCAGGTGCGCGAGGCGGTGACGGCCGCGGCGCCGGACGACTGGGAGGGCGCCGACTTCGTGCGGCTGCACCGCCTGCTCAAGCGCCTGGGCCAGACCTGCTGCGGACCGGCCGTCCCCGACTGCGCGGCCTGCCCCCTGGCGGACGGCTGCCCCGACCTGAAGGAGCGGCGCGCCCGCGAGGGGGCCGCCGGCCGCTATGCTCCCGCCAACGAGAACAGGCCGGCGGCTGCGGGCGGCGTGGATCCCTGGCTGCGCCGCAGGGTCGAGCGGATGGCGCGCCGGGGATCGGGGTCGCCGGGGCCGGTCGGCGCGATGGGTCATCGCGACCTGGACGCGGCGTTCACCGCCGGGGGGCCGTCCCCCGGCCTGCACCAGAGCGCTCCCGCCACCCCCGGCGACCTGGCCGCGTCCTGGCTGCCGGCGCTGGCGGCGAGCGTCGGGCTGGCGGCGTCCGGTCCCCGCGTGCTGTGGGTGACGGAGGCGGACGCCCTGCGCGAGGGCGGCGCGCCCTACGGCCCGGGCCTGGACGCCCTGGGCTTGCCGGCGGCGCAGACCGTCCTGGTGCGCACGGGAAGCGCGGCGGACGCCCTGCGCGTGGCGGAGGAGGCGCTGCGCCTGCGCGCGGCCCCGGCCGTGTGGATCGAGCTGCGTCGGGGCGCGGCCCTGGCCGACCTCGCCGCCACCCGCCGGCTGGACCTGGCCGCCCGGAGCGCGGGCGTGTTCGTCTTCCTGCTCACCCCCGATCTCCTGGGCACGAGCGCGGCGGCCACCCGCTGGCGCGTGGGTTCCGCTCCCGGCCTCGGGCCGGGCCGGCGCCTGGGGGCGCCCGCCTTCCACCTCAGCCTCGTGCGCAACCGCACGGGCCGCACGGGCGACTGGCTCGCCCAATGGAGCGCCCATGAGCGCCGCTTCGAGACCGCCGCGCCGTTGCCTGCACCTTTGGACGCACCGGTTGCCGACCGACCGCGTCCGGCGGTCGCGGGCGGCGGACACGCCTGAGGCGGGCCTTCCGGAAGCCGCCGCCCCGCCGCTGGCCGTGGTCGCCCCCCAGGCCGGCGTTCTGCGGCTCGCGGGGGTGGACGCGGCGGCGGAGGCGGCGGGACTGCGGCCGGGCCTGACCCTGCGCGAGGCGCGCGCGCGCCTGCCCGACCTGGACGCCCGCCCCGACGACCCGGCGGCGGACGCGCGCCTGCACCGTCGGCTGGTCCACCTCCTGCGGCGCTTCACTCCCGCCCTGGCGGTCCCCGCCCCGGACGAGATGGTGCTGGACCTGGCCGGGTGCGGTCCGCTGTTCGGCGGCGAAGCGGCGCTGGTGGAGGCGGTGCGCGCCCTGTTCGTCCGGGAGGGCGTCCACCTGCTGTGGGGGCTGGCCGACACGCCGGGCCTCGCCCGCGCCCTGGCCCGCTTCGCCCCGGACGCCCCCGCCGCGGCCCCCGGCGCGTCGCGCGCGGCCCTCCTCCCCCTGCCGGTGGAGGCGCTGGAGCTTCCCGCGGCGGACGCCTCCGCCCTGCGCAGCCTGGGGCTCAAGCGCGTGGGCGACCTGCTCGACCGGCCGCGCCCGCCGCTGGCGGGGGTGCTGGAGGGTCGGCTGGGCGCGCGGTTGGACGCCCTGCTGGGCCTGGCTCCCACGCCGCTGGACGTGGAGCCCGAGCCGCAGCCGCACCGGGCCGAGCGCCGCCTGCTCGAGCCGGTGGTCGACGTGGCCGGCGTGCTGCACCACGTGCGCCGCTTGGCCGAAACGCTGGAAAGCGGGCTGGAGGCGCGGGGCCTGGGCGCGCGCCGACTGCGCCTGGAGCTGTGGGGTCCGGACGGCGGGCGCCGCCTCACCCTGCGCACCCCCCATCCCGTGCGCCGCGCCGCGGAGGTGGCCGATCTTTACGCCCGCCGGCTGGAGCTCCTGGGGGAGGGGGCGGTGGGCGCCGAGGGCTTCGACCAACTGCGGCTGCAGGCGGGAGGGCTCGAACCGGTCGCGCCCCGGGCGACGGACCTGATCGAAGCCGCTCCGCCCCACCGCTTCGAGGAGTTCGCGCGCTTCGTGGCGAGCCGTTACGGGGAGGGCGCGCTGCGTCGCGCGGGGGTCGATCCCACCACCGCCAAGCCCGAGCGCGAGGCGGGGTGGGTTGCGTACGACCGGGCGCCGGCGCGCGGCGGCGGCCCCGCACCGCCGCCGCCCGCCTGGGGCGAGGCGGTGTTGCGCCCCCTGCGCTTGTTCGACCCGCCCGAGCTCGTGGAGGGGGTGGTGTTCGAAGCCCCGGACCGGCCGCCCGTGCGCTTCCGCTGGCGCCGACGCCTGCACGCGGTGCGCCGCGCGGAGGGGCCCGAGCGCCTGTCGCCCGAGTGGAACCGCGAACCGGAAGGCGCCCTCACCCGCGACTATTACCGGGTGGAGGACGAGGCGGGCCGTCGCTTCTGGCTGTTCCGCGAGGGCTTGCTGCCCGCCGTCGCCTCACCGCGCTGGTTCCTCCACGGCCTGTTCGCGTGACGGAGGACGCCACCTGCGGACGTCGCGCCCGCCCCGCCCCGCTGCGCCCGCCCGTGGACGGCCCGGCCTATGTGGAGCTGGGGGCGGCCACCTGCTTCTCCTTCCTGCGCGGGGCTTCCTGGCCCCACGAGATGGTGGGCCAGGCCTTCGAGCTCGGCCATGCGGCGGCGGCCGTGGCCGACCGCAACACGGTGGCGGGGGTGGTGCGAGCCCACACCGCCGCCAAGGCCATGGCCACGACCCTCGACCGGCCGGAGGGGGAGGGCCCCCCCGCCTTCCGCCTGTGCGTGGGCGCGCGCCTCGCCTTCGCGGACGACGCCCCCGACGTGCTGGCCTACCCTTCCGACCGGGAGGCGTGGGGTCGGCTCACCGCCCTGCTCACCCGCGCCGGCATGGAGGCGGGCGCGCGCAAGGGCGAGGCGCGCCTGACCTTGCAGGACCTGGAGACCTTCGCCGAGGGGCTGAACCTGATCCTCGTCCCCCCCGACCGGCCGGACCCCGAAGCGTTGCGCCCGGTGCTGGACCGGCTGTCCGCCGCCACGGGCGGGCGCGCCTGGCTGGCGGGCTTCGTGCGCTTCGACGCGGTGGACGCCCGCCGCCTCGACCTGCTGGCGGTTCTCGCGGCGCAGGCGGGGACGCCGCTGCTGGCGATCAACGAGCCGGTGACGCACCATCCCGCCCGGCGACGCCTGCACGACGTGATGACCTGCATCCGCGAGCACCGCACCCTGGCCGAGGCGGGCCGCCGGCTGGAGCTCAACGCCGAGCGCCACCTGAAGTCGGGCGCGGACATGGCGCGCCTGTTCGCCGACCATCCGGACGCCGCGCCCGAGACCGCGCGCTTCGCCGCCCTGTGCGACTTCAGCCTGGACGAGCTCTCCTACCGTTATCCCGACGAGCCCGTGCCCGCGGGCAAGACCGCCGGGGGCCACCTGCGCGACCTGGCCGAGGCGGGGCTGGAGACGCGCTGGCCGCAGGAGGGCGCCCCCAAGGCGGAAGCGCGCCGCCTGTTGGAGGAGGAGCTCGGCTTCATCGCGCGCCGAGGCTACGCGCATTATTTCCTGACCGTGCACGACATCGTGCACTGGGCGCGCGGGCGGGGGATCCTGTGCCAGGGGCGCGGGTCGGCGGCCAACAGCGTGGTCTGCTACTGCCTGTTCGTCACGGAGGTCGACCCGGTCCGCTTCAAGCTCCTGTTCGCGCGCTTCATCTCCGACAACCGCGACGAGCCGCCCGACATCGACATCGACTTCGAGCACGAGCGGCGCGAGGACGTGATCCAGGAGATCTACCGCCGCTACGGCCGCCACCGCGCGGCCATCTGCTCCACGGTGATCCACTACCGGCCGCGCATGGCCATCCGCGAGGTGGGCAAGGTGTTCGGCCTGGGCGAGGACGTCACGGGCGCGGTGGCGGGCGCGGTCTGGGGCAGCTGGGGCGCGGCCCTGCCCGACGCCCACGCGCGCCAGGCCGGACACGACCCCGAGTCTCCCGCCCTGAAGACCGCGCTGGAGATGGCCAACCAGCTGATCGGCTTCCCGCGCCACCTGTCCCAGCACGTGGGCGGCTTCGTGCTGACCCAGGAGCCGCTGAGCCGCACCTGCCCCATCGTCAACGGGGCCATGCCGGACCGGACCTTCATCGAATGGGATAAGCAAGATATAGATGATCTCGGCCTGATGAAGGTCGATGTTCTGGCGCTGGGCATGCTCACCGCGCTCAAGAAGAGCCTCGTCATGCTGGAAGCGCAGGGCGTCTTTCCCAAGAACTCCACCCTGGCCGACATCCCCGGCGAGCAGGCGGACGTCTACAAGATGTGCTCTGCGGGCGACACGATCGGCGTGTTCCAGATCGAGAGCCGAGCACAGATGAACATGCTGCCGCGCCTGCGCCCCGAGACGTTCTACGACCTGGTGATCGAGGTGGCCATCGTGCGCCCCGGCCCCATCCAGGGCGACATGGTCCACCCCTACCTGCGCCGCAAGGCCGGGCTGGAGGAGGTGACCTACCCCGAGCCGGCCCCCGCCTACCCGAAGGACGAGCTCAAGAACCTGCTCGGCAAGACACTGGGCGTGCCGCTGTTCCAGGAACAAGTCATGCAGGTGGCCATGGTCGCCGCCGAGTTCACCGCCACGGAGGCGGACGGCCTGCGCCGCGCCATGGCCACCTTCAAGCGCACGGGCGGCATGCAGGCCTACCGCGACAAGCTGGTGGGCGGCATGACGCGGCGCGGCTACACGCCCGAGTTCGCCACGGCCGTGTACAAGCAGATCGAGGGCTTCGGCTCCTACGGCTTCCCCGAAAGCCACGCGGCGAGCTTCGCCAAGCTGGTCTACGTGTCGGCCTGGCTGAAGTGCCGCTTCCCCGCGGTGTTCTGCGCCGCCCTGCTCAACTCGCAGCCCATGGGCTTCTACGCCCCCGCCCAGATCGTGCGCGACGCCGCCGAGCACGCGGTGGAGGTGCGCCCCGTCGACGTGGAGCACAGCGACTGGGACTGCACGCTGGAGCGCGACGAGGCGGGCGCTTTCGTCGTGCGCCTGGGCCTGCGCATGGCCGACGGCCTGTCGCGCGGGTGGGCGCAGCGCATCCCGGAGCGGCGCGGCGCGGGATACGGCGACTTCGACACCTTCGTGCGCCGCACGGGCCTGACCCGCGCGCAGGTGCGCAAGCTGGCGGACGCCGACGCTTTCGGCGGCTTCGACCTGTCGCGCCGGGGCGGGCTGTGGCGCGCCCTGCAGACGTCCCGGGGCGCCCCCGCCCCGCTGCTGGACGCCCTGCCGCGCTTCGCGGACGCGATCAGCCTGCCGGCCATGTCGCAGTCGGAGGAGGTGGTGGCCGACTACCGCGCCACGCGCTTGTCGCTGCGCGGCCACCCCATGGGGTTCCTGCGCGACCTGTTCGCCGGCGAGGGGGTGGCGGCGTGCGGGGAGGTGGCGCGCCGGCCCGACCGCGGCCCCGTGGCGGTGGCCGGGGTGGTGCTCGTGCGCCAGCGGCCCGGCAACGGCGAGGTGGTGTTCATCACGGTGGAGGACGAGACGGGGGTGGCCAACCTGGTGGTCACCGCCCCCGTGTTCGAGCTGCACCGCGGCCAGGTGATGGCCGCGCGCCTCCTGCTGGCGCACGGCCGCGTCCAGCGCTCGCCCGAGGGGGTGACCCACGTGTTCGTCGAGCGCCTGGTCGACCGCACCGCCGAGCTCGGCCGGCTGTCGGACCCCGAGGCCGGCCCGCAAGCCCATCCCCAGGCCCTGGCGCGCGCCGACCACGTGCTCACCAACGGCCCCACGGGCTCGGCCAAGCCCGCCGCCACGCGCCATCCCCGCGACGTGCGCATCATCAGCCGCGATTTCCATTGACGCCGACCCGCCCCCGCCCTCGACGCGGGCGGGCGTGATCTCCTAACCTCCCCATCGCGCCGGCTCCCGGCCGTCCTCGTCCCTGGAACCGACCGCATGACTTCGAGCCGTCCCGCCCGCGCCCTCGCCTCGCTCCTGTGCGCCTCGGGCCTGCTGCTCGCCGCCCCCGCAGCCCGCGCGCAGGACGACGACGCCCCCGCCAAGGCTCGCCCGGCCAAGGGCTCGCCCGCGGGCACGAAGGAAGCGACGCGCAAGGGGTCGGGCCGCGACGAGCCCTCCAACGACCACAAGGCCGAGGGCGACGCGCCCACGCCGTTTCCCGCCCCCGCCAGCGTGGCCCAGAGCATCCACGTGGACGGCCGCCAGTTGAACTACACCGCCACCGTCGGCTCGCTTCCCGTGCGGGACGAACATGGAAAAAAGATCGCGGACATCGTCTACACCGCCTACACCCTGGACTCCGCCCGCGGCGATCCCGACCGGCCGGTGACCTTCGCCTTCAACGGCGGCCCCGGGGCGGCCAGCGTCTACCTGAACCTGGGCGCCATCGGCCCCAAGCGCGTGCCCTTCGGCACGGGCGAGAGCCCGAGCGAGCGGCCGCAGCTGCGCGACAACCCCGGCACCTGGCTCGACTTCACCGACCTCGTGTTCATCGACCCCGTGGGCACCGGCTTCTCGCGCACCCTGGTGGACGAGGAGACGACCAAGAAGAAGTTCTACTCGGTCAAGCCCGACATCGAGTACCTGTCGCGCATCGTCTACGACTGGCTGGTCAAGAACCGCCGCCTGCAGAGCCCCAAGTACGTCGTCGGCGAAAGCTACGGCGGCTTCCGCGGCCCGCGCATCACCCACTACCTGCAGACGCAGATGGGGGTGGGGGTGAGCGGCGTCGTGTTGGTTTCGCCCCTGCTGGACGGGCCGGCCACCACGGACGGCGATCTGTCGCCCATGCCGTGGATCGACACCCTGCCGTCCATCGCCGCCGCGCATCTCGAGCAGCAGGGCCGGCTTTCTCCGCAGACCATGGCCCCCGTCATCGCCTATGCGCGGAGCGAGTACGCGGTGGACCTGCTGAAGGGCCGCACCGACCCGGCCGCCACCGCCCGCATGGTCGCCAAGGTGACCGACCTGACCGGGCTCGACCCCCAGTTCGTGCGTCGCTCGGGCGGCCGGATCGAGACGCAGGCCTACCTGCGCGAGAAGTTCCGCGCCGAGGGCAAGCTCGGCAGCCGTTACGACAGCAACGTCACCGCCTTCGACCCCTTCCCCTACGCGCCGGACCAGGAGACCAACGACCCGATCCTCGACGGGATCATCGCGCCCACCACCAGCGCCATGGTCGATTTCGTCACCCACACCGTCGGCTGGCGGGTGGACGCCAAGTACGAGGCGCTGAGCATGGAGGTGAACCAGAAGTGGGAGAAGGGCTGGTTCGCCGACAGCGAAAGCGTCACCGACCTGCGCCAGGCGGTCGCCATCGACCCCAAGATGAAGGTGCTGGTGGTGCACGGCTGGAACGACCTGTCCTGCCCGTTCATGGCCTCGCTGCTGATCGTCGACCAGATGCCCGTGATGGGCGACCCCTCGCGCGTGCAGGTCAAGGAGTACCCCGGCGGCCACATGTTCTACGCCCGCCCCGACAGCGGCCGCGCCCTCAAGGCGGACGTGCGGGAGGTGTACACGCGGGGATCGTGAG
>CAXSDV010000014.1:22513-32290 GCA_964235945.1 uncultured Caulobacteraceae bacterium | reverse complement strand
GCCTCAGGCCGCCGACACCTCCACCTGCTGCTCGGGGGTGAGGCCGGTCTCGGCCTTCACCTCGTCGGCGAGGGCGTCGAGGAAGGCGAGGACTTCGGCCTCGTAGGCGTCGCCTTCGGTCTGGGCGAAGCTTTCGGGCAGGCGGTGCTCGGCGAAGGCGCGCAGCACCTCCGGGTGGATGTAGGAAGCGCGGCACACGGTGGGCGTGTTGCCCAACAGGCCCGCGGTGGCCTTCACGCACAGGGTGGTGGCGCGCTTGGCCTCGCGCTCGTTGCCGGGCGGGGGCTGCAGGCTCAGCGCCTTGGCGGCGGCCACCGTGCCCGCCCAGGTGCGGAAGTCTTTGGCGGTGAAGTGCTCGCCGGTGATCTCGCGCAGGTACTCGTTGACGTCGGACGACTCGACGCCGTGGCGCACGCCCTCCTCGTCGTAGAACTGGAACAGGCGCTGGCCCGGCACGTCCTGGCAGGCCTTGACGATCTTGGCGAGGCGCCGGTCGCGCACGCCGGTCTCGTGCTCCACCCCGCTCTTGCCCTTGAAGTGGAACTTGATCTCGCCGCCCTCGAACTTGACGTGGCGGTCGCGCAGGGTGGTCAGGCCGAAGCTCTTGTTCTCCTTGGCGTACTCGTCGTTGCCCACGCGGATCAGCGACACCTCCAGGAGGCGCACCACCGCCGCCACCACCTTGACCTTGGGCAGGCCGTGGCGGCGCAGGTCGTGGTCGACCCGGCTGCGGATGGTGGGCAGCACGCGCCCGAAGGCGCTCATGCGCGCGTACTTGGATTCGGCGCGCACCTCCTGCCAATGCTCGTGGTAGCGGTACTGCTTGCGCCCCTTGTCGTCGCGGCCGGTGGCCTGGATGTGGCCGTTCGCCTCCGGGCTGATCCACACGTGCGTGTAGGCGGGAGGGATGGCGAGCTTCCTGATGCGGTCCAGCACGGCGGCGTCGCGGATGGGTCGGCCGTCGAGCCCCGCATAGCTGAACCCCTTGCCTGCGCGGCGGCGGCGGATGCCGGGGGCCTCGTCGTCCGAGTAGGTGAGGCCCGCGGCGTCGGCGATGGCTTCGCCGTCGGGCAGGTCCTGCAGCGTGTCGCTCATCCGTCCTCGCGTCCGGCCGCCGGCGGGGACGGACGCTGTGGCCGTCCGCACGCCTGCAGGCTAGTCATCCGCGCAACCCGGCCGGACCTGCACGGTTCCGCTGGCGAGCGCGTGGGACCGGGCCGTGAACTATCGCCACCATTTTCACGCGGGCAACTTCGCCGACCTGCTCAAGCACGCGGTGCTGCTGGCGCTGATCGAGGCCATGTCGGCGCAGGGCGCCCTGACCGTGGCGGAGACCCACGCGGGGGCGGGGCTCTACCCGCTGGAGGGCGACGCCGCCCGGCGCTCGGGCGAGGCGCAGGCGGGGGTGGCGCGCTTGCTGGCCGATCCCGATCCGCCCGCGCCCCTGGCCGCCCTGGCGCGCGCCGTGCGGATGGAGGGCGAGCGCGCCGGCGGGCCGGTGTATCCGGGCTCGCCGGTGCTGGCGGCGCGGGCCCTGCGGCCGGGCGACCGCTATCTCGGCTGCGAACTGCGCGCGGAGGACGAGGCCGACCTTGCGCGCGCCCTGGCGGCGATCGCCCGGCCGGGCGGGCCGCGGCTGGAGGCGCGCCTGGCCGACGGCTATGCGGAGTTCGCGGCGCGCCCGCCCCCCGGCCGCACCCTCGTGCTGGTCGACCCGCCCTTCGAGCGGCCGGACGACTACGACCGCGCCACGGCGCTGGCCGCCCGGCTGCTCCCGCGCGGCGACACGGCCCTGATGCTGTGGGCCCCGCTCAAGGACCTGGAGACCTACGACCGCTTCCTGGCCGGGGTGGAGGCGTTGGCCCCCGCGCGCGGGCTGGCGGTGCAACTGCGGCTGCGGTTCCTGCACGACCCCATGCGGCTGAACGGCTGCGTGCTCCTCCTGGTGAACGCGCCGGACGTGGCGGAGCCCGCGCGGGCGGCGGCGACGTGGATCGCCGAGCGGCTGGGCGGGCCGGGCGCCCTGGCGCGGGTCGAGCCCTTCGCGCCTGCAGCATAGCGGGCAACCTCGGGGCGCTCCGGGGGTTGTCACCGGTCAAGCGACGCCGTCCGGGCCCCCCGGCCCGTCTCCCAGGGAGGTCGACATGCTGAGCCGTCTGCGCCGCCGCCTGTCGGGAGCGTCCCAGGCCCTGCGGCCGCCCGAACTGGACTTCAAGGCGCTGCACCTGCCGCGCATGCGCTTGTCCGACCTGCACGCGCCCGAGATCGACTGGTCGCGCCTGGGCGCCCAGCTCGGGCCCGAGGGGCCCCGCGCCCGCGCGCTCTGGCCGACCCTGTTCGCCGCCGCCAGCGCGGGCGCGGCCTTCTGGTGGTGGAACCAGTGGGCGCGCGGCCAGGCGGAGACCGACGACCAGGTGCGCCGCGAAGCGGAGACCGCCGCGCAGGGAACGACCGCCTTCCCCATCGCGCCGGACGCCCCGGTCCAGGGCGCGGGCGTCGATCCCGGACCCGTGACGGAGGCGGCCCGGGCGGCGGACGCGTCCGTCTCGCCCGCCTCGGACGCCCTTCCGGTCGCGGGGCGCGCGTGAGCCGCGGGCGTGGCGGTCTGCTGCGCCGGGCGCGCACGGTGGACGAGGTGCGCCGCAGCCGCGACGCCATAGCCCGCATCGGCCGCCTGTCCGACGGGCTGGTGCGCGTGGGCCCGTTCCGGCTGGGGCTGGACGGGCTGCTGACCTGGGCGCCCCTGGTGGGCGAGACCTACAGCCTGGCCGCCGGGGGGTTGTTGCTCGCCCAGGGGGTGCGCGCCCGCGCGCCCGCCTCGGCGCTGGCCAAGGTCGCGGGGCTGGTGTTCGGGCGCGCCCTGCTCAGCACCGCGGGGGAGACGCCGATCCTGGGGATCGCCGCCAAGCTGGCGGTGGACGGCTTCCGCGCCCACAAGCTCTCCGCCGACATCCTCACCCAGGCCATCGACGCCACCGACTACCTGGACGCGGACGCCGAGGAGGCCCACGCCCCCGACCGCGGGCGGCGGCGGGTGCGCCTGGCCTGAGGGCCGGCCCCGCTCAGGCCGCCTGCTCCTGGGAGTAGCCGAGCCGGGCGTTGAGGGCCTCCAGGAGCTGGATGGCGCTTTCGGCCACCACCGAGCCCGGCGGGAAGATCGCCGCCGCCCCCGCGTCGCGCAGGGCCTGGAAGTCGCCGGGCGGGATCACCCCGCCGACCACCACCATCACGTCGGGTCGGCCGAGTTCGTCGAGTTCTCCACGCAGCTCGGGGATCAGCGTCAGGTGGCCGGCGGCGAGGGAGGAGGCTCCCACCACGTGCACCCGCTCGTCCACCGCTTGGCGCGCGGCCTCGGCGGGGGTTTGGAACAGGGGGCCGATCACCACCTCGAAGCCTAGGTCCGCGAAGGCGGTGGCCACCACCTTCTGGCCGCGGTCGTGCCCGTCCTGGCCCATCTTGGCCACCAGGATGCGGGGCCGCCGCCCGTCCGCCTCTTCGAAAGCCGAGACCAGGGCCTGGGCGCGCCGCATCTGCGCGTCGGAAGGGCCCGCCTCGGCGGCGTACACGCCGCGCACGCCCTGGACCTTGGCCTGGTGACGGTTGAACACCCGCTCCAGGGCGCTGCTGATCTCGCCCACCGTGGCCTTGGCGCGCGCCGCGTCCACCGCCAGGGCCAGGAGGTTGCCCGAGCCTTCCGCGCCCGACGTGAGCGCCGCCAGCGCCGCCTCCGTCCCGGCCGGGTCGCGCTCGGCGCGCAGGCGCTCCAGCTTCTGGAGCTGGCGCTCGCGCACGGCGGAGTTGTCCACCTTCATCACGGGGATGTCGTCGGCGACGGTCGGCTTATAGCGGTTCACGCCCACCACGCTCTGGGCGCCCGTGTCGATGCGCGCCTGGGTGCGGGCGGCCGCCTCCTCGATGCGCAGCTTGGGCACCCCCGCCTCGATGGCGCGCGCCATGCCGCCCAGCGCCTCCACCTCGTTGATGTGGGCGAGGGCCCGTGCGGCGAGGTCGTGGGTGAGGCGCTCGACATACCAGCTGCCGCCCCAGGGATCGATGGTGCGCGTGACGCCGCTCTCCGTCTGCAGGAAGAGCTGGGTGTTGCGCGCGATGCGGGCGGAGAAGTCGGTGGGCAGGGCCAGCGCCTCGTCCAGCGAGTTGGTGTGCAGGCTCTGGGTCTGGCCGCCCACCGCCGCCATGGCCTCCACCACCGTGCGCGGCACGTTGTTGAACACGTCCTGCGCCGCCAGGCTCCAGCCTGAGGTCTGGCAGTGGGTGCGCAGCGAGTAGGAGCGCGCATCCTTGGGCGCGAACTCGTCGTGCACCAGCTTGGCCCAGATCAGCCGGGCCGCGCGCATCTTCGCCACCTCCATGAAGTAATTCATGCCGATGGCCCAGAAGAAGCTCAGGCGCGGGGCGAAGGCGTCCACGTCCAGCCCCGCCGCCACGCCCGCGCGCAGGTACTCGATGCCGTCGGCCACCGTGTAGGCCAGTTCCAGGTCGGCGGAGGCCCCCGCCTCCTGCATGTGGTAGCCGCTGATGGAGATCGAGTTGAAGCGCGGAGTCTCCTTGGCGGTGTAGGCGAAGATGTCCGAGATGATCCGCATGGAGGGCGAGGGCGGGTAGATGTAGGTGTTGCGGACCATGAACTCCTTCAGGATGTCGTTCTGGATCGTTCCTGAGAGTTGGTCGTGGCGCACGCCCTGTTCTTCGGCGGCGACGATGTAGAGCGCGAGCACGGGCAGCACCGCGCCGTTCATGGTCATCGACACGCTCATCTGGTCGAGCGGGATGGCGTCGAACAGGGTTCGCATGTCCAGGATGGAGTCGATGGCCACCCCCGCCATGCCCACGTCGCCGCGCACGCGCGGGTGGTCGCTGTCGTAGCCGCGGTGGGTGGCCAGGTCGAAGGCCACCGACAGCCCCTTCTGCCCGGCGGCGAGGTTGCGCCGGTAAAAGGCGTTGGAGTCCTCCGCCGTGGAGAAGCCCGCGTACTGGCGGATGGTCCACGGATTGGTGGCGTACATGGTCGGGTAGGGGCCGCGGCCGAAGGGGGCGAGGCCCGGCAGGCCGTCCAGGTGCTTCAGCCCCTGCGCGTCCGCCGGGTCGTAGCGGCTCTTGAGCGACAGACCCTCCGGCGTGTCCCAGGCGGCGCGCTCGGGCGCGGGTCCGGCGAGGGGCGCGGGTGCGTCGTCGAACGGCAGAACGGAAAGGTCGGGCCAGGAACGATCGGGGGAGGTCATGCGCCGGCTCCGTGTGCGGGGGGCGGGGAGAACAGGGCGTCCTCCACCAGGTCGCGCCAGACGGGATCGGCGCCGTCCACCAGGTCCACGTCGTCCAGGAAGCCCACGGCGGTGCGCCCGTCGGGCAGGAGCAGGCCCAGGGGCTGCAAGGTCTCGCCCTCCGCGTCGTGGATCTCCGCCTGCACGATCACCGCCGCGGTCTGCAGGTCGTCGTCGTACCATATGGCGGGCTGGGGCAGGGGCTCGCCCAGGTCCAGCGGCTCGGGCGCCTCGGTGTCGGCCAGGGCGAACACGGCGACGCCCGCGGTGACGTCGTCCGGCGTGGCCACCCGGCCGGCGAAGACGGGAGCCTGCGCCCAGGTGTCGGCGGTGTAGCCGCAGGTCATTCGGCGGCCTGCAGGCGCTGGAGCAGCTCGGGCGCGTCCACCCCCGCGTGGAGGAAGCCGTCCACCCCCGCGGCGCGCAGTTCGCCTTCCAGCTCGCCCGGCCGGCCCGCCAGCCAGACGGCGCGCGCGCCCTCCGCCTTGAGCGCGCGGGCGGCGGCGGCCGCTCCCTCGGCGTAGCGCGCGTCCGTTCCGCAGATCACCGCGAGCCGCGCCTCCTCCGGCGCGTACTGGTCGGCGCCGCCGGAGGCCGCCGCTATCCCTCCCGCCGCCAGGAGGTTGCGCGCGAAGCCCGCGCGCGCCGAGCTCTCGCCCACCGAGCCCAGCAGCGCCAGGAAGGCGGTCGGCCGGTGCGGGGCGGCCGCGGCCGCCGCGCGCAGCAGCTCGAAGGGGCGGGCGGCGCGCCACGGGGCGAGGGGCGCGCAAGTCTCGGCCGGGGCGGCGGGCTCGGGCGCCGGCGCGGCGGGTTCGAGCGGCTCGAGCTCCACCCCGCCTTCCGCCAGGTTGGGGAACTCGGACACGCCGATCAGCCCGTCGCGGCGGGTGTCGGCGGCGCGGGCCAGGGCCGCACGGACGGCGGCGACCTCCGCGGCGAAGGCGCCCTCGCGCAGGGCCGCCAGGGCGCCCCCCGTGCGCTCGATCTCCTGGAGCACGGCCCAGCCGGCGCGGGCCAGGTCGTCCGTCAGCCGCTCGATGGACCAGGCCCCTCCCGCGGGGTCGGCCACCCGGCCCAGGTGAGCCTCCTCCATGAGCACGAGCTGGGTGTTGCGCGCCTGGCGGCGGGCGAACGGGCCGGCGGTGGAGGCGCCGTCCTCGTGGAAGGGGGCGGTGAAGGGGGGCAGGACGATGGCGTCCGCCCCGCCCGCCGCCGCCCCGAAGCCGCAGGCGGTCAAGCGCAGCAGGTTGGTCCAGGGGTCCAGGCGCGAGCAGGTGCGCAGGCTCCCGCGCGCCTCGATGCGGGCGGGAACGCCGGGGGCGCCGCAGGCGGCGGCCAGCCGCGCCCAGAGCGCGCGCGCCGCGCGCAGCTTGGCCACCGTCACCAGGGGGCGGGGGTCGGCGCTCAGGCCCAGGGTCACCGCGCCGAAGGCGGCCGCCCGGTCCAGCCCGGCCCGCTCCAGCCCGCGCGCGTAGAACAGGGCGCAGGCGGCGGCGAAGCCCAGCTCCTGCGCTTCGGAGCCCCCCGCCTCGTGGACGACCTGTCCGCCGGCCAGCACCAGCGTCGCCTCCGGGTGGATCTCGTGCAATCGCGCGCCGGCCTCCAGCGCCTCGTCCAGGTGCGCCCGCATGGAGCGCGGGCTCGCGCCGGCGGCGGCGAACGCCCCCAGCGGGTCCATGTGCAGGGCCAGCGGCGCGGCGGGGCCGCGACCGGCGACGACGCTCAGCGCCTCCGCCGCCTGCGGGCCCTGGAAGCCCGCGTCCAGCGCCACGGGGGCGAGGTCGGTCAGCACGCCGTCCAGGGTGCGGGCGAGAACGGCGGCCAGGGCGGCCGGCCCGTCCGCCGCGATCCCGCGCCGACCGGCGGGATCGAGCATCAGCAGCACGGAGGCGGCCCCGCCCTCGAGATCTTGCAACACCTGGGCGTTGGCGCGGGCGGGATCGGGGTGGGCCGCCTGCGTGCGCAGGTCCCACGGCCGGGCGCCGTCTCGCGGGGGGCGGGCCGGCGCGCGGAGGGAGGCGGCGGGGGCGTCCGCCGCCGTGTGCAGGGGCTCCACGGTCGTCCCGTCCGCCAGGCGCCAGCGCAGGGTGTCGGGACCGCGGCCCTTCAGCGTCTTCCCCACCAGCGCCTCCCAGGCGGCGCGGGTGGGGGCGGGGAAGCCCGCGGCGGCGTCGAGGGGCGGCGGAGCGGGCGGATCGGCGTCCATGTCCCCGGATTGACGCCCGGCCCGCCGCCGCGTCAAGCCGGGCGCGCCCCAGGCGGGCGCGGGCGCGGGGCCGCCGGGGAAGCGGCGCCGCCGCCCGATCTGTCCTCCCCGGGCCGGCGTCCGCCCAGACTGTCCCTTGCACACGCGAGGAGACCCCCATGTCCGACGACGCCACCCCGAGGCTCGGCCTGCCCTACCTGGCCGCGGCCCAGGCTCAGAAGCACGTCACCCTCAACGCCGCCCTGAGCCTATTGGACGGCCTGGTGCAGAGCCTGGTCGAGAGCCGCACGGTCGCCGCCCAGCCCGCCGCGCCCGCGGACGGGGCGCTGTACGTCCTGCCCGCCGCCGCCACGGGGGACGCCTGGGCGGGACGACCCGCGGGCGCCCTGATGCGCTGGGAGGCGGGGGCCTGGGCGGCGCTGCCCTCCGGCGTCGGCCAGGTCGCCTACGTGCGCGACGAGGCGCGCCTGCTCGTGCGGACGGCGTCGGGCTGGACGGACGTGGCCGCCCTGCTCACCGCCCTGCAGAACCTCACCGCCCTGGGCGTGGGCGCGACGGCGGACGCGGGCAATCCGCTGACGGTGCGCGGCCCCGCCGCCCTCCTCACCCACGCGGGGGCGGGGATGCAGCTCAAGCTCAACAAGGCGACGGCGGCCGACACCGCCTCGCTCCTCTACCAGACGGGCTTCTCCGGCCGCGCGGAGCTGGGCCTGTGCGGCGACGACCGGTTCCACATCAAGGTGTCCGCCGACGGCGCCGCATTCACGGACGCGGTGACGGTGGACGCGGCGGGCCGGTTGCAGGCGGCGGGCACCGTGCGCGTCAAGGGCTACGTCAAGGCCGCCCTGCCGCCGGCCGCGGGCGAGGGGGCGGGAGCCATCGCCTACGTGTCGGACGACGCGGCGGGGGCCACCCTGGCCTTCTCCGACGGCGGGACGTGGCGTCGCGTCCACGACCGCCAGCCGGTGGCGTGAGGTGGACGCGGTGGTTCCCGACTCTCCCCACGCACCCGAGATCGCCGAAGCGGGCGGTCCGCCGCCCTCCGCCGCCGAGCGCTGGGCCGCCTTCGGTCGCGGCGGCTGGCGGCCGACGCTGGGCTGGGTGCTGGCCCCGTGCGTCCTCTACGACTTCGTGGTCGGCCCCTGGCTGCGGCGCCCGGCGGACGCGGGCCAACTGGTGGCGCTGATCGCGGCGGCGGCGGGCCTGGTGGCGGCGCGCACCATCGAGAAGACGCGGGGGGTGGCGTGACCTCCGCCGCGCTCGAAGCGCGCGTGCGTCGCCACGAGGGGCTGCGGCTCCATCCCTACCGCGACACCGTGGGCAAGCTGACCATCGGCGTGGGGCGCAACCTGGACGACCGGGGGGTCACCGAGGCTGAAGCGCTCCTCATGCTCCGCAACGACCTCCTCGAGGTGGAGGCGCGGCTGGACGTGGACCTGCCCTGGTGGCGCGACCTGGACGAGGTGCGCCGCGAGGTCCTGGTCGAGATGGGCTTCAACCTCGGCGTGGACGGCCTCCTGGCCTTCCACGACACGCTCGCGGCCGTGCGGCGGGCCCGCTACGCCGAGGCGGGCGTCCACATGCTGGCCTCGCGCTGGGCCGGCCAGGTGGGCGCGCGGGCGGTCGAGCTCGCCGCCCTCATGCGGCTGGGCGGGGAGGGCGGGACGTGAGCGTCGTGTTCGCCCTGCTGCTGCGCCGCCTCCACTGGGTGCTGGGGGCCGCCGCGCTGGCGGCCGTCGCCGGCGCCGCGGCCTTCCTCGCCCACGCGCTGGACGCCCCGGCCCTGCGCCGCGCGGAGGCGGAGGCCGCCGCCGCCCGCACCGCCGCCGCCGTCCAGACCGCGCAGACGGGGGTGGAGCAGGCCTCCGCCGCCGCCGTCCAGACCGCCCAGACCCGCGAGGCGAGCCTCGCCCGCACCACGGAGACCGCCGCCCATGCCCTCGCCGCCGACCCGCAAGGCCGTCAGGCCGTGCCGCCCGCTGTGCTGCGCGATTGGGGCGCTGGCGTCGACGGGCTGCGCGACCAGGCCGCCCGCGCCCGCGCCGTCCCTGGTGCTGCCGGTGGCGGCGACCCTGCGGGCGCCGTGCCCGCGTCCTGACCGGCCGGCCGCGCCCGACGTGGGCGCGCTCGCCGCCTTCAGCCTCGCCCAGGAGGCGGCGGTGGGGGTGTGCGAGGCCAGGAAGGACGCGGCGGTGGCGGTGATCGACGCGGGGAACGCCGCCCTGGCCGTTCTCGCCCGGCCCGCGCCGCGCCGACCCTGGTGGCGCCTTCGGTGACGGCCGGGCGGCCCGC
>CAXSDV010000014.1:12169-22413 GCA_964235945.1 uncultured Caulobacteraceae bacterium | reverse complement strand
CGGCCCGCGCCGCGCCGACCCTGGTGGCGCCTTCGGTGACGGCCGGGCGGCCCGCTTGGCGGCGGGCCGCCCGGCGCGCCGTCAGACGATCTCGCGCACCATGTCCGCGGCGACGTTGGCGACGATGCTCCCGCCGCCCGACGTGCCGCGCACCAGCGCCTCGCCCAGGTGCAGCGCCTGGTTCGACTTGATCTTGGGCGGCAGCAGCGGGTCGTTCTGGTCGACCTCCACCTCCACCAGCACGGGGCCGGGGTGCGCCACGGCCTGGGCCAGCACCTCCGCGACCCGGTGGGGGTCGCCCACCGAGAACGCCGTCCAGCCGAAGCCGCGCGCCACGGCGGCGAAGTCCACGGGCTGGAGTTCGCAGGCGTATTCCGGGTTGCCCAGGAAGGCCGTCTGCTCCCACTTGATCTGGCCCAGGCTGTTGTTCTTCATCAGCACGACCTTCACGTCGAGGCCGTACTTCACGCTGGTCGCCAGCTCGCCCATGGACATGGTCAGCCCGCCGTCGCCCACGAAGGCGACCACCTGCCGGCCGGGATAGGCGAGCTTGGCGGCGTTGGCGTAGGGCAGGCCCGCCCCCATGCTGGCCAGCGTGCCGGAGGTCGAGAACATCATCCCCGACCGCAGCTGCAGGTGCCGCGCGGCGTAGGCGGTGTTGATGCCGCAGTCGGTGGTGACGATCGCGCCGGGCTCCAGGAGAGCCGAGAGCGCCTGGGCCGGCACGTCGCCGCGCATGGGCGCCTTGGTGGGCTCGCCCCGGGTGTGCAGCGTCTTCTCCCACTTGGCCTTGGACCGCTGCGCCGCCTCCAGGAAGCTGCGGTCGGTCTTGGGGCGCAGCAGCGGCAGCAGCGCCCGCAGGGTCGCCCCCGCGTCGCCCAGGAGGCCGCACTCGACGGGGTAGCGCAGGCCGATGCGCTGGCCGTCGCGGTCGATCTGCACGCCCCGCGCCGAACCGGGCTTGGGGTAGTACTCGTTGTACGGGAAGGTCGAGCCGACGATGAACAGGGTGTCGCACCCGTCCAGCGCCTCCTGGCTGGGAAGCGTGCCGAGCAGGCCCACCCCGCCCGTGCAGTTGGGATGGTCGTCGCCCAGGCACGCCTTGCCCAGCAGGGCCTTGGCCACCGGCGCGCCCAGGACCTCGGACGCCTCGATCAGCTCGGCCTCGCAGCCCAGCGCGCCCTGGCCCGCGAGTATGGCGATCTTCGACCCGGCGTTGAGGATCTCCGCGGCCTGGCGCAACTGCGCCTCGTTGGGCGTGGTCACCCCCCAGCTCATCACGTTGGACACGTGGTGGCGCGGGTTGCGCTCGGAAGCCTTGTCGCTCTTCACCGGGGCGGACTGGTGGTCCACCGCAATGGTCACGTGGACGGGCTGGTTGCGGGTGAGCGCGGTGCGGCAGGCGAGCTCGACCACGTTCTCCACGTGGGCGGGGCCCATGATGCGCTCGTTGTACTCGCAGCAGTCCTCGAAGATCTTGTCGAGCGCCACGTCCTGCTGGGTGAAGGTGCCGACCAGGTCGTGGTACTGCAGGCCGGTGATCGCCACCACCGGCTGGCCGTCCATCTTGGCGTCGTACAGGCCGTTGAGCAGGTGGATGCCCCCCGGCCCCGAGGTCGACAGGCAGCAGCCGAGGCGCCCGGTGAACTTGGCGTGGGCGGTGGCCATGAAGGCCCCCGCCTCCTCGTGGCGCACCTGCACGAAGCGCACCTGGTCCCGACGCTTGCGCAGCGCTTCGACCACTCCGTTCACCCCGTCGCCCGGCAGGCCGAACACGGTGTCGACGCCCCACTTGATCAAAGTCTCGACCAGCACGTCCCCGGCGGTCTCGGCCATGGCGTTCTCTCCCGGGAGTGGATTCAGGGCCCGTCCCACCACAACCGGGTCCGTCCAGCCCCGTTCCGCGACCGTTTGCATCGCGGGGGCGGCGCCGTTACCACCAAAGGCGAACCGGCTCGGCGCCAGGTGGTCGGGCGGAGCGGCGTGGTCATGTTCTCCAAAATCCTGATCGCCAACCGGGGCGAGATCGCGGTTCGGATCATCGGGACGTGCCGGCGGATGGGGATCGCCACGGTGGTGGTCTACTCGGACGCGGACGCCGACAGCCTGGCGGTGGAGATGGCCGACGAGGCGGTGCACATCGGCGCCTCGCCCGCCGCGCAGAGCTACCTCCTGGCCGACCGGATCATCGCGGCGGCCAAGGCCACGGGGGCGCAGGCGATCCATCCGGGCTTCGGCTTCCTGTCCGAGCGCGCCGAGTTCGCGCGGGCGTGCGAGGCGGCGGGGATCGTGTTCATCGGCCCCAACGCCGCCGCCATCGACGCCATGGGCGACAAGATCCAGTCCAAGATCTTCGCCGCGCGCGCGGGCGTCTCCACCGTGCCCGGCCACGAGGGCGAGATCGACGACGTGGCCACCGCGCTGCGCGTGTCGGAGGAGGTGGGCTATCCCGTGATGATCAAGGCCTCGGCGGGGGGCGGCGGCAAGGGCATCCGCGTGGCCTGGTCGCCCGCCGAGGTGGAGGAGGGCTTTCCCGCGGTGAAGGCGGAGGCGCTGGCCGCCTTCGGCGACGACCGCACCTTCATCGAGAAGTTCATCGTCTCGCCGCGCCACGTCGAGATCCAGGTGCTGGGCGACAAGCACGGCCACGTCGTGCACCTGTTCGAGCGCGAGTGCTCCATCCAGCGGCGCAACCAGAAGGTTGTGGAGGAGGCGCCCAGCCCCCTGCTCGACGAAGAGACCCGCGCCGCCATGGGGGCCCAGGCCGTCGCCCTGGCCCGGGCGGTGGACTACGACAGCGCCGGCACCGTCGAGTTCGTCGCGGGCCAGGACAAGAGCTTCTTCTTCCTGGAGATGAACACCCGCCTGCAGGTGGAGCATCCCGTCACCGAGCTGATCACGGGCCTGGACCTCGTCGAGCAGATGATCCGCGTCGCGGCGGGCGAGCCGCTCGCCTTCGCGCAGGACGACCTGAAGATCGACGGCTGGGCGGTGGAGAGCCGGCTCTACGCCGAGGACCCCTACCGCGGCTTCCTGCCCTCCATCGGCCGCCTCGTGCGCTACCGCCCGCCCGCCGAGGGCGAGCATGGGGGCGAGGCGGCGCCCTACCGCGTGCGCAACGACTCGGGCGTGCGCGAGGGCGACGAGATCTCCATGTTCTACGACCCGATGATCGCCAAGCTGTGCACCTGGGGGCCGACCCGCGCCGCGGCGGTGGACGGCATGGCCCGCGCGCTGGAGGACCTGGAGGTGGAGGGGGTGGGCCACAACGCCCCCTTCCTCTCGGCGGTGATGGACCAGGAGCGCTTCCGCTCCGGCGCGCTCTCCACCGGCTACATCAAGGACGAGTTCCCCGACGGCTTCCACGGCCTGGCCCCCACGCCGCACCAGCTCGACCTGATGACGGCCGTGGCCGCCTACGCCCACCGGCTGCAGGCGCGCCGCGCCCGCGCCGCCGGCGGCGGGCGGCCTCCGCGCGAGGACTGGACGGTGCTGGTGGGCGAGGCCGCGCCGCGGACCGTGCGCCTGTCGCAAACGCCGGGCGGGCTGGACGTCGAACTCGTCGAGGAAGGGCGCACCCTGCGCCTGGACGGCGTCGACTGGCGCCCCGGCCGCGCCCTGTTCGCCGGCCGGCTGGACGGGCGCGCTTTCTCCGCCACCCTCGCCCCCGCCGCCGAGGGCTGGACCGTGCGCCACCGGGCGGCGCGCGCGCGGGTGCGCGTGCTCACCCCGCTCTCGGCCGAGCTGCACGCGCGCCTGCCGCCCAAGGTCGCCGCCGACACCTCGCGCCTGATCGTCTCGCCCATGCCGGGGCTGGTCGTGTCGGTGGACGTGGTCGCCGGCCAGGAGGTCAAGGCGGGGCAGGCGGTGGCGGTGGTGGAGGCCATGAAGATGCAGAACCTGATCCGCGCCGAGCGTGACGGCGCCGTCAAGGCGGTCGGCAAGGCCGCCGGCGACACCGTCGCCGCCGACGAGGTGCTCGTGGAGCTCGCGTGAAGAGCGAGACCGCCCGCCTCGTCGCCGCCCTGCTGCGCTTCGACGGGCGGCTGACGCGGCGCGGCTTCTGGATGACCTTCCTGGCGCTGGCGACGGTGTTCCTCACCGTGGAGTTCGTCGCCCTGGCCATGCTCTCGGCCGCGCGCCCCTTCGCCAGCGCCACCCAGGGGCTCGCCCTGTTGAGGCCGCTGGAGGCGGGGCTCCAGCTCCTGGCGGTCTGGCCGGCCCTGGCCACCCTCGTGCGGCGCGGCCACGACCGCGGCCGGCCGGCGGTGGCGAGCCTCTTGCTCTGCGCCGCGCTGGTGGCGCCGGGCCTGCTGGCGGCGGTGCTGCCCACGGGGCCGCGCCTCTTGGCGCAGGTGGTGGTGCTGGGCTGGATTCTGGGCGACTACGGCCTCCTGCCCGGGGAGGTCGGGACCAACCGCTACGGCCCGGACCCCTTCGACCGTGTCGCCGCGCCCGCGTCGTGACGCCGCTCGACCAGCTCCTGTTCAACGGCGCCGGGCGGATCGGCCGCGGCGCCTTCCTGGGGGCGGCCGTCGCGCTGGTGGCCGTTCTCGCGCTCTACGACGGCCTGGCCACGCCGGAGGTGCGCCGCTGGACGGGGTGGCTGGCCGACCTGCTGCTGGCGGCCGCGGCGTGCGCGGTGATCTCCAAGCGGCTGCACGACCGCGGGCGCTCGGGCTGGTGGAGCGCGCTGGTGCTGCTGGCCTTCGTCAACGTGTGGCCGCGGCCCCAGGGGCTGGGCTGGGCGTTCGCGCTGGTGCTGGCCGCCTCCGCCGTCGAGCTCGTCGGCCTGCCGGGCCAGCCGCGCTTCAACCGCTTCGGGCCGCCGCCAGGGTTCGCCCGCGCCCGCGCGCGCGCCGCCGCTCCGGCGCGCTGACCGCGGCGCCGACCCGGGGCGCCGACCCGGGCCGCTCAGCGCCCGCGCGACAGGGAGCCCAGCACGCCGCGCACCAGTTGGCGTCCGATCTGGTTGGCCACCTGCCGGCCGAAGCTCGAACTCGCCGCCCGCAGCGCGGAGGTCATCAGCACCTGCCCCAGCCCCGGCTTGCCCGAGGCGGGCGAAGAGGGCGACGCGGAGGGCGCGTGCGCCGGGGCCGGCGCGGCGGCGGGGGCCTGGGCGGTCCGTGCGGCCGCTTCGGCGCGGGCGTTCAGCACCTCGAAGGCGCTCTCGCGGTTGAGCGCCTGGTCGTACAGCCCCGCCACGGGGCTGGCCGCCATCGTGCGTGCGCGCTCCTGCGGCGTGACCGGGCCGATGCGCGAGTGCGGCGGCCGCACCCGCGTGCGGCTGACCACCGTGGGGGCCCCCGCCGCGTCCAGCACGCTCACCAGCGCTTCGCCGACCGGAAGCGCCTGGATGGCCTCGGCGCTGTCGAAGGCGGGGTTGGCGCGGAAGCTCTGCGCCGCCGCCTTCAGCGCCGCCTGCTCGGCGGGCGTGTAGGCGCGCAGGGCGTGCTGCACGCGCAGGCCGAGCTGGGCCAGCACCGTCTCCGGCACGTCCTGGGGGTTCTGGGTGACGAAGTAGATCCCCACGCCCTTGGAGCGCACGAGCCGCACCACCTGCTCGACCTTCTGCAGCAGCGGCTTGGGCGCGTCGGTGAACAGCAGGTGCGCCTCGTCGAAGAAGAACACGAGCTTGGGCTTGTCGGGGTCGCCCACCTCCGGCAGCGCCTCGAACAATTCGCTCATCAGCCACAGCAGGAACACGGCGTAGAGTCCCGCGTCCTGCACCAGCTTGTCGGCCGCCAGCACGCTGACGAAGCCGCGGCCGGTGGTGTCGCAGCGCATCAGGTCGGCGAGCTTGAGCGCCGGCTCGCCGAACAGGTGGTCGCCGCCCGCGGTGCGCAGGGTCAGCAGGCCCCGCTGGATCGCCGCCACGCTGGCGGGGGCCACCGCGCCGTACTGGGCGGCGTAGCTCTTGGCGTTCTGCGACACGTGCTGCAGCGCGGCCTGCAGGTCGTCCATGTCGAGCAGCAACAGCCCCTCGGCGTCGCACACGTGGAACACGAGGTTCAGCACCCCCGCCTGCACGTCGTTGAGCTGGAGCAGGCGCCCCAGCAGCACCGGGCCGAGTTCGCTCACCGTGGCGCGCACCGGGTGGCCCTGCACGCCGAACAGGTCCCAGAACACGACGGGGGAGGCCGCGGGCGCGACCTCCAGCCCCAGCGCGGCGGCGCGGGCGCGCAGCTTGTCGGAGGGGGCCGCCGCCTGGCTGATTCCGGCCAGGTCGCCCTTCACGTCGGCGGCGAACACGGGCACCCCCGCGGCGCTGAACGCCTCGGCCATCACCTGCAGGGTGACGGTCTTGCCCGTGCCCGTCGCCCCGGCCACCAAGCCGTGGCGGTTGGCGCGGTCCAGGCGCAGCGTCACCGCCGCCCCGTCCTCGCCCACGCCGATCAGCACCTCGCCCGCGGGAACGTCCATGGTCGGCTCAGCGCGGCAGGTTGTCGGTGCGGCGGATGAAGTCGGCCACGTTGTCGTGCAGTTCCTTCAGCGCCGGCTCGTGGGCGTACACCATGTGGCCGGACTCGTAGTACTTGTACTCGATGTTGGACTGCAGCGCCGGCGGGATCGGCATGTGGTGCATCTCGTACCAGCCCTCGTAATAGGGCGTGGCGAGGTCGTAAAAGCCGCCGTTGACCATCACCTTCAGCCCGGGGTCGTACTTCATCGCCGCGGCGAGGTCGGGCATCAGATTGAGCGCGCCGGGAATGGGGTAGGGCGCGCCGGGCGGCTGGTGGCTGTTGTTCCACTCCTTGCCCACGTCGATCTCGGGCTTGTAGGTGCGGTCCTCGCCGAAGTGCAGCGTCTTGCGGACGTAGTCGTTGAACGTCGACACGTAGGCCGAACTGATCGCCGCCGACTGGGGGTCGTACTCCGACTCCTTGCTCAAGGGGTCGAGGTCGGGCCCCGAGAAGCGCGTGTCCAGCCGGCCGGTGGTCAGGCCGGCGGAGTCCTGCAGCGCTTTCTGGAAGGTGCCGCCCGTCAGCCGCAGGTCGGCCTTCAGCACGTAGGCGGCGGGCACGCCCGTATAGCGCGCGAACTGCTCGGCCACCGCGCGCCGCCGCTCCGGCGAAAGCTCGGAGCCCGCCTGCAGCGCCTGGGCGTAGTCGCCTGCGGCGAAGCGCTCCACCTCGCGCAAGAAGGCGCGCAGGTCGGCCGGTCGTTCGCCGGGCAGGCGGTGGTGGTACCAGGCGGTGGCCGCGTAGGTCGGCAGGGCGGTGACGTAGGCCTCGTCCGTGCCCGGGTTGAACTGGGGAGCGTCGGCCGACAGGTCGAAGTTGAGGATCTGCGACAGGAGGATCACGCCGTTGAGGTCGGTGTCCGATCCCGTGGTCAGGTTGGCCGCCACCGCCGCCGAGCGCGGCGTGCCGTAGCTTTCGCCGAACAGGTACTTGGGGCTGTTCCAGCGGCCGTAGCGGCCGAGGAAGCCCTGGATGAACTGGGTGAAGGCGTAGGCGTCCGCGTCCACGCCGAAGAAGCTTTTCTCCTTGTCGCGCCCGGCCACCCGGCTGAAGCCCGTGCCCGGCGCGTCGATGAACACGAGGTCGGTGGCGTCCAGCAGGCTGTAGGCGTTGTCCACCAGCCGGTAGGGGGCGGCGGGGGTGTGGGTGTCGTCCGCCGTCACCACCCGGCGCGGACCGAAGGCGCCCATGTGCAGCCACACGGTCGAGGAGCCGGGGCCGCCGTTGTACAGGAAGGTGATCGGCCGGTCCGCCGAGGGCGCGCCCTTGGCGAAGTAGGCCACGTAGAACATGGAGGCTTCGGCCTGGGGGTTGGCCTTGTCGCCCAGGTTCTTCTCGTCGTCGTCGGGCTTGCCGCGCCCTTCGCGCCGCTCGCGCGCGGCCGCGTCGTCCCAGCCCTTGGGGTGGACCACGAGGGTTCCCGCCACCGCGCGATAGTCGATGCGCCGGCCGCCCACCGTGACCGATCCCGAGCTTTCCGACTGCTCGGGGGCGAACAGCACGCCCTGGTCGGGGGCGGCGGAGGACGAGGCGTCGGGCTTGGCGGCGTCCGGCCGCGCCTTGGGCGTGGGCTCGGACGCCCCGGCGCCCGAGGCGGACAGGAGGGAGGCGAGCGCCAGCGCCGAGGCGCACGTGAGGCGGGCGGCCCAGGGCCGGATCGGTCGCATCGGTGTCTTCCCTTCACGCGCGCCGCATCCGGCGCCGCACGCCGCATCAGCTTAACCTGGGAGCGGAGCGCCAGGCGAGGGCCGCCGCGCGGGTCAGGCCGGGTGCAGGCCGGGCGCGCCGCGCTCCACCTCGAACGCCGCGCGGGTGGAGAGCCGGCCGTCCGGCCGGGTCACCGCGTCCAGCACCTTCAGCTCCGAGCGCCAGCGGTCGCGGCCCACGTCGCAGACGAGGTAGCCGCGCTGGTCGTTGATCAGCTTGCAGTGCGGGTTGTGGCGCAGGATCGTCTCGGTCCCGGGGCGGACGTCCTGTCCGTCGCCGCCGGAGCTGACGGAGGTGGCCACGAACTCGGTCGCCACCGCCGGGCCCTCGCCGCCGCGCCCGCGCAGCTCGCCCGCATAGTGCTGGTGCTCGTCCCCGGTGCAGACCACCACGTTGGTCAGGCGCCGCGCTTCGATGTGGTCCAGCAGGCGCCGGCGGGCGGCGGGATAGCCCGCCCAGGAGTCCATGTTCCAGGTGACGGGCCCCTCGTCGGAGGTGCGCCGGTCCAGCGGCATCATCATCACCTGGTTGGCGATCAGGTTCCAGCGCGCGGTCCCGTGCGCCAGGCCGTCGAACAGCCAGCGCTCCTCCTGCGCGCCCATGATGGTGCGCTTGGGATCCAGCGCCTCGGCGCAGGCGGGTTTGAAGTTGTCGCCGCACGGCTGGTCGTCGCGGAACTGGCGCGTGTCCAGGAAGTGCGCGTCCATGAGGTCGCCATAGCTCGCGCGGCGGAACACCTGGATGGCCGCGCCGTGCGGGAAGCTGCGGCGGCGCAGCGGCATGTTCTCGTAATAGGCCTGGGCGGCGGCCTGGCGGCGCAGGTCGAACACCTCGGGCGGCGTGCCGTCCTGGTCGTGGTCGCCAGCCCAGTTGTTGTCGATCTCGTGGTCGTCCCAGGTGGTCCACCAGGTGTGGGCGGCGTGGGCGGCCTGCAGGTCGGGATCCATCTTGTACTGGGCGTAGCGCGTCCGGTAGTCGTCCAGGCTGTAGGGCTCGTCGCCGTGGTGCTCGCGCACGACGGGCACGGGCAGGCCGGAGGCGCGGTCCACGCGCACGGGCTCGTCGCGGCCCTCGTAGATGTAGTCCCCGTAGTGCCAGACGAAGTCCGCCTCCTCCTGCGCGATGCGGCGATAGGCGGTGAACAGGCCCTGCTCGTAGTGCTGGCAGCCGGTGGCGACGAATCGCACACGGTCGAGCTTGGCGCCCGCCGCGGGCAGGGTGCGCGCGCGCCCGGCGAAGCTCCGGTCGCGGCCGCAGGCGAAGCGGTACCAGTAGGGGCGGTCGCTCTGCAGCCCCTCCACCTCCACGTGGACCGAGTGGCCGAGCTCCGGGCGCGCCGGGGCCTCGCCGTGGGCCACCACCGTCTTGAAGCGCTCGTCGGCGGCGACCTCCCAGGTCACGGGCACGACCGCCATGGGCATGCCCGCGTGCGGCTCCAGCGGCCGCGGGGCCAGGCGCGTCCAGATCACGAAGCCGTCCGGGGCCGGGTCGCCGCTGGCCACCCCCAGGCGGAACGGCGCGTCCACGAACGGCGCCTGGGCGCGCACCACCGCCGGGGCCGCCAGCCCCGCGGCGAGTCCGGCCAGCACCGTGCGCCGGAGGGGACCGGTGGAAAGCGGGGATTGGGTCATGGGAGGGGCTCCGGCGCGCCCGCCCTATCCACGACGCCCGTGACAGGCCGATGACGGCGGGCGGCGAGGCTTACAGCGAAGTCGCCCGCAGGCCGGGCGCTTGTCCGACGCGTGCGCTATGAGGCTTCATCCTCGCGCCGTTCCGGCCGGGACAGACCGGAGCTTTCCATGACCCGTTCCACCCTGATGGGCGCCGCCCTCGCCGCCGCCGTCCTGGCCTGCGCCTCCACCACCGCCCAGGCGGGCTGCCTCGGCGGCGCGGTGGTGGGCGGCGTGGCCGGCCACATGGCCGGCCACCATGCGGGCGTGGGCGCCGTCGGCGGCTGCGCGGTGGGCCATGAGATGAAGAAGCACAAGCAGGCCAAGCAGGCCGCCGCGGCCGCCCCCGCCCCGGCTCCCGCCGCCCCGCCCAAGGGCTGACGCGATGGGCGCGCCCTCCATC
>CAXSDV010000014.1:1264-12069 GCA_964235945.1 uncultured Caulobacteraceae bacterium | reverse complement strand
GCCCCGGCTCCCGCCGCCCCGCCCAAGGGCTGACGCGATGGGCGCGCCCTCCATCTTCCGGACGGGGGCGCGCCTTCTGCTGGCCGGCGTCTACATCGGCTTCGGCGTCTTCCACCTGACGGCGCCCGACCGATTCCTGCCCATCATGCCCGCCTGGGTCCCCGCCCCGCGCGAGGTGGTGCTGTTCACCGGGGCCTGCGAGGTGGCGGGGGGCGCGGGCCTGCTCGTCCCGCCCCTGCGGCGGCTGTCGGGGGTGATGCTGGCGATCTATGCGGTGGCCGTGTTCCCGGCCAACCTGCACCACGCGCTGGACCGCGTGCACGTGCCGGGCCTGCCGTCGAGCTGGTGGTACCACGCGCCGCGCCTGGCCTTCCAGCCGGTGTTCGTCGTGTGGGCGCTGTGGGCGGGCGAGGTGATCGGTCGCCCGTCCCGCCGCGCGCGTGGGGCGCCGATCCGCGCCGGCGTCACCGAATAGTAGCAAGTCGGCCCCGCGAACGCCTCCTCCCGGCGTTATAAGGAGAGTGTTGGAGGGTGAGCGTCATGCAGTCCATCACGATCCGCCCCGCCGGCGACCGCGGCTGGATGGTCGAGCACCAGAGCGTCGACAATCCCATGATATTCCGCAGCGGGGCGCAGGCCGAGCGTGCGGCCAAGCTTCTGGCGACCCAGCTGGCTGACGCGGGCGCGCCCACGGAGATCACCGTCACCCTGCGCGACGGCCGCGTGGCCGCCCGCTACGTCACCGGGCCGGTCGAGTAGCGCCCGGTCGGGGGTGGACAGGTCTGGGACGAGCCCGACGGGGGACGCGTCCACCGTCGGGAGGCGCCCAAAGGCTTGGCGCCCCCGAGGGCGGGCCGCCCTGAGGCGGCCCGAGCGCGTCAGGCGTTCGTCAGGCGGTGGGCGTCGCCCGACGGTTAACGGCGCGCGCGTGCTGCTGAACGGGCGCCGAGGGGGCCGCCGTCACGCGCCAGACGGCGCCGCCGAGGTCGTCGGCGATGAGCAGCGCGCCCTGGCGGTCGATCGACAGCCCCACCGGGCGGCCTCGGGCGTGGTCGTCATGCGTCAGGAAGCCCGTCACCACGTCCTGGGGCGGGCCGCTGGGCTTCCCGTTGGTGAAGGGCACGTAGACCACCTTGTAGCCGTTCAGCGGGCTGCGGTCCCAGCTGCCGTGCTCGCCCACGAAGGCGCCGCCGCGATAGGCGGGGGGCAAGGCGTCGGCGGCGTAGAACGCCACGCCCAGGGGTGCGACGTGGGAGCTCAGGGCGTAGTCGGGCGGGATGGCGCGCGCCACCAGGTCCGGCCGCTGGGGTTTCACCCGGGCGTCCACGTGCTGGCCGTAATAGCTGAACGGCCAGCCGTAGAAGCCGTTCTCCTTCACGGAGGTGAGATAATCGGGCACGAGGTCGGGGCCCAGTTCGTCACGCTCGTTGACCACCGCGTACAACTGCCCGGTGCCCGGCTGTATCGCCAGGCCGGCGGGGTTGCGCAGGCCGCCCGCGTAGAGGCGCTTGAACCCGCTCGCACGGTCCACCTCCCAGATGGCGGCGCGGTCCTTCTCGGCTTCCAGCCCGTTCTCGGTGATGTTGCTGTTGGAGCCCACGCCCACGTAGAGCTTGGACCCGTCCGGCGAGGCCACGAGGCTCTTGGTCCAGTGGTGGTCGATGGGGCCGCCGGGCAGCAAGGTGACCAGCGCCGGGGTCGCGGTGATGTGCGTCTGGCCGGGCGTGTAGGGGAAGCGCAACAGGGCGTCCGTGTCGGCCACGTACAGGTCGTTGCCCACGAGGGCCATGCCGAAGGGCGAGGTCAGGTGGTCGATCAGCACGGTGCGGACGTCGGCGACGCCGTCGCCGTTCGTGTCGCGCAGCAGCACGATGCGATTGGGGGCCTTGCCGTTCTTGCCGGCGAACCGCTGGACGAAGCTCATCACGAAGTCTTTGGGCCGATTGATCGGGGCCTGGGGCCCGCCCGTCTCCGCCACCAGCACGTCGCCATTGGGCAGGGCGTACACCGAGCGCGCGTGGGGCAACCCCATGGCCAGCGCCTTGATCTGCAGGCCGGCGGGCACGATCGGCGTGTCGGCCCCCCACTTGGCCACGGGAGCGATGTGCATGGGCGGCAGCAGGTACTGGTGCGGCGCGGGCAGGGCGGGGTTCGCGCCATACTGGGCGGCCGGCGAGCCGCCTTTGCCTTGGCACGCGGCCAGGGCCAGGGCGGAGGCGGCGAGGAAGGAAGCGGAGCGGAGGGGGGTCATGCGGAGCGTCCGGCGGGGGCGGCGGGTCGGCGACGCCCGCTGTGGGCCGGGCGCGTGGCGCTCCAGTCCGGCCAGCCGGCGCACACCAGGAGCAAGGCGGTGAGTGCGGAGAGTCCCAGCCCCGTGGGCACGACGGCGGTGAAGCCGTCGCGGCTGTGGACGAAGGCGTTGATCACGCCCACCACCGCCGCGGAGAAGAACAGGGTGAACTTGAGCGGCGCGACCTCCAGGTCGCGGTGCGTCAGGAGGTCGACGACGAAGGCGATCGCCGCCACGGCCGCGACCAGCAGGCCCGCGGTGATGAGCCAGATGGAGAAGGTCTCCCACTGGGTGGAGACCGTGAGCCAGTAGAACAGGTCCGTGACCACCGCCGCGATCAGCAGGCCGGACGCCAGCGGGGTGATTCGGGCGTGGGATGGAAGCGCGGCCGGAGCGACGGCCGCGGTCTGCATCGCCATGATGTAATCTCCGCGTGATCTGCGGGTTCTACTGGCCGAACGCGCGAATGTTCCGCAGCCGGTGGATCAGAGCGCTCGAACGCGGCTCAGGGCGTCAGCCGAACAGGTCGCCCTGGGCGGGCGCGGCGGCGGCGAACAGGTCGCAGCGCAGCGGCGCCCGGTCCAGGTTCAGCCCCAGCCGCGCGCAGGCTGCGCGGAAGCGCGCGGCGGTGAGGGCGGCCAGCGGACCTTCTCCGCGCATGCGTGCGCCGAAGGCCGGGTCGTTGTCGCGGCCGCCGCGCACCTGCGAGATCAGCGACATGACCCGCCGGGCGCGGTCCGGCCGCGCTTGCGCCAGCCATTCGCGGAACAGGTCCGAAATCTCGCGCGGCAGGCGCAGCATGACGAACATGGCTTCCGTCGCCCCCGCGTCCCGGGCGCGTTCCAGCACCGCCTCCATCTCGTGGTCGTTGAGTCCGGGAATCACCGGCGAGAAGCCCACGCCCACCCGCGCCCCCGCCCGGGCGAGCGCCGCCGCCGCCGCCAGCCGCCGCTCGGGCGTGGCTGCGCGCGGCTCCATGTCGCGCGCGAGCCCCCGGTCCAGCGTGGTGACGGAGACGTAGGCCTTGGCCAGCCCCATCGCCCCCATCTCGCCCAGTATGTCGGCGTCGCGCACGATCAGCGCCGACTTGGTGATGATGCTGAACGGGTGGCGCAGGCGTTGGAGCACCTCCAGCACGCCCCGGGTGATCCGCAACTCGCGCTCGGCGGGCTGGTAGACGTCCGTCACCCCGCCCACGTGGATCGGCCGGCAGCGATAGCCCGGCCGGGTCAACTCGCGCTCCAGGAGGGCGGGGGCGTCCGGCTTGAAGAAGAGCTTGGACTCGAAGTCGATCCCCGGCGACAGGCCCACATAGGCGTGGTTGGGGCGCGCGTAGCAATAGATGCAGCCGTGCTCGCAGCCGCGGTAGGTGTTGACCGCCTGGTCGAATCCCACGTCCGGGCTCGAATTGCGGCTGATGATGGTGCGGGCGCGCTCGGGCGTCAGCGTGGTGCGCAGTTTGCGGGGGGCGTCGTCGCCCGTCCACCCGTCCCAGCCGTCGTCGAAGGCCTCCGCCGCGAGGGGTTCGAAGCGGCCCGAGGCGTTGGATCGCGCGCCCCGGCCGCGGGCGGAGGGCGCCGGAGCCATGCCGCACCCTGCGCCCCCGACGTGAACGGATCAAGAACTCCGGCGCGCGGCGCCGCGGGTTCAGTCGTCCAGGGAGGCCAGCAGCAGTTGGCCGCCGCCCGCCGCGGCGTCCAGGGTGGGGGAGGCTTTGCCGAACTGGCCGCGGTAGGTCCAGTAGTTGGTCATCACCTTCTGGACGTAGTCGCGCACCCCCGCCCCCGGCATGCTTTCCAGCACCAGGAGGGTGTCGGCGGCGTCGCCGAGCTGGGCGGAGGTCTTGAGGATGGCGCCCGGGCCCGCGTTGTAGGCGGCCACCGCGCGCACCAGGTCGCCCTTCACCGCGCCCAGCAGGTGCGTCAGGTAGTCCTGGCCGACGCGCAGGTTGAAGCCCGCGTCGTGCAGGGCGGAAGGGTCGCGCGCCAGGTGGGCGTCGCCCATCACCCGCGCGGCCGTGGCCGGGGTGATCTGCATCAGGCCGACGGCGCCGCCGCCGTTGGCGGCCGCGTCGAAGCGGCTCTCGCGCAGCACGATGGCGTAGACCAGCGCCTTGGCGACGGTGAAGCCGCCGGTGGGGGCCAGCAGGGGCAGGGGCAGGCTGTCGGCCAGGGGGCCGGTGGGATGGTCGCCCGCCAGCAGGGCCAGGCGGCGCCGGGCGATGACGCCGTAGAAGGTCTGGGGGAAGGCGGCGGCGGCGCGGAGGTAGGCGACCGCCTGGTCGGAGGCGGCGGGGATCGCGGAGGTGCGGTCCGAAGCGGCCTTGTCCGAAGCGGCCTGGCGGTCGGCGGAGCGGGCGGCCCAGAAGCCGGCGGCGGCGCGGACCTTGTCGGCCTGGGCGCCGTCGTCGGCCACGGAGGCGAAGCTCTTGAAGGCGGAAGCGTAGTCCTTGAGGCGGTAGGCGGCGAGGCCGCCGATCCAGCCGTCGCCCGTGCGCCCGGCGAGGACGACGGCGCGGGACAGGTCGCCCTTGAAGAAGGCGTCCCGCGCGGCCCCGGCCGGAGCCTCGGACGGGGCGGGGGCCCGGGGGGCGGCGAGGGCCCCGGAGGCGCCGGAGAAAGCGAGGAGGGCGCCCACCAGCGCCGCGACCGTTCCGGTCCGCGATCCTCGTCCCGCAGGGCGCCTGGGGGTGGTCATGGGGCCGGGCCGTGGGTGACGCCCGCTGGCGGGCCGCTCAGGGTGCGGAGTGTTAAGAGGGGTCGGCCGGGGAGTCGACGCGCTCGGCCAGCGCCAAAAGGTCGCGCCAAGCGCGCGCCTTGGCCGGGGGCCGGGCCAGGAGGACCTGGGCGTCGAAGGTCGGCAGGGCGGGCGCCGACACGCCGAAATGCGGCCCCGTCCAGGGCAGGAAGCGGCCGTGCAGCTTGAGGATGGGGTCGGTGCGGCCAAGCACGCCGCGCACCGCCCCCGCCCCGGCCAGCACCACCGCGCGGGGTGCGGCGAGCTGCACCGCGCGCTCCACGAAGGGCAGGCAGGCGGCCTGGTCGGCGGCGGAAGGCGGGGCGTCGCCCGGCGGGCGCCAGAACACGGTGTTGAGCAGCAGCACCCGGTCCGCCAACCCGGCCGCGCGCAGGGCCGCGTCCGTCAGGCGGCCCCGGGCGCCCTGGAACGGCAGGCCCGCCGCCTCGTCCTGCGCGTCCGGGGCCTCGCCGATCCAGACCACCAGGGGGTCGGACGGCCCGCGCGCGAACACCGCCCGCCCGCCCGCCGCGCGCAGGCCGCAGCCCTCGAAGCCGGCGGCGGCGGCGGCCAGGGCGGGAAGGTCGCCGGCCTCCGCGGCCCGGCGGCGCGCTTCGGCCGAGGGCGCCTCCGCCGCGTCCGCTCCCGCCGCGTCCGTCCTGGGGTCGGGGGCCCCGGGGGCGGGAGCCTGGGGGTCCGGGGCCCGGGCGGCGGCCGGCGCGCCCGGCCGGCGGGCGGGCGGCGGAGGTGGCGTGAGGCTGGTCGGGGCGGGGCGCGCCGTCCGGTCCACGGCCGCGTCCGCATAGGCCGCGTCCACCCCCGACTCCGCCCAGAAGGCCAGCAGGCTCGTCAGCGCGCGGCGCACGGCGCGGTCGTGCAGGTCGGGGGAGCTGTCCATCCGCCGTCAGCTTAATCGCCCGCCGCCCGCCCTGCACGCCTTGACCGCGCCGGGGCCGGCTCTCGATATGCCGGCGGTGACGAAAGTATCGGGGAAGAACGCCGGCATGGCCGAGGAGATCGTTTCGGAGGAGCTCGGCCCCACCCCCGAGCCCCGCGAGAGCATGGACTACGACGTGGTGGTGGTCGGCGCGGGCCCGGCGGGCCTGTCCGCCGCCATCCGTCTCAAACAGCAGGCCGAGCGCGCGGGCGTCGAACTGTCGGTGGCGGTGCTGGAGAAGGGCTCGGAGGTCGGCGCCCACATCCTGTCGGGCGCGGTGCTCGACCCTTCGGGCCTGGCCGAGCTGTTCCCCGACTGGAAGGAACAGGGCGCGCCGCTGGAGACGCCGGTCACCCGGGACGCCTTCCTCTACCTGACGCCGTCCAGGTCGATCGACATCTCGTGGCTGCCCATGCCGGCGTTCATGAAGAACCACGGCAACTACATCGCCTCCCTGGCCAACGTGTGCCGCTGGCTTGGGGAGAAGGCGGAAGGCCTGGGGGTGGAGATCTACCCCGGCATGGCGGCCAGCGAGCTCGTGTTCGGCGAGCCGGGGGCGGACGGGCGCGCGCCCGTCAAGGGCGTGGTGGCGGGCGTGTTCGGCGTCGGCAAGTCGGGTGCGAACAAGGCCGACCACCAGCCGGGGATCGAGCTCAACGGCAAGTACGTGTTCCTGTCGGAAGGCGTGCGCGGCTCCCTGTCGAAGATCGTGCAGAAGCGCTACGACCTGTGCGCCCACAGCCAGGTGCAGAAGTACGGGTTGGGCATCAAGGAGCTGTGGCAGGTGCCCGACGCCGCCTTCCAGCCCGGCCTCGTGCAGCACACCTTCGGCTGGCCGCTGGACGACAAGACCGGCGGCGGCTCGTGGATGTACCACTTCGGCGACAACTACGTGTCGATCGGCTACGTGGTGCACCTCAACTACAAGAACCCGTTCCTGTCGCCGTTCGACGAGTTCCAGCGGTTCAAGACGCACCCGGCGATCCGCCCCTACCTGGAGGGCGGCCGCCGCGTCGCCTACGGCGCGCGCGCCATCAGCGAGGGCGGCTTCCAGAGCGTGCCCAAGCTGGCCTTCCCCGGCGGCGTCATGCTGGGCGACAGCGCGGGCTTCCTCAACGTGCCGCGCATCAAGGGCAGCCACAACGCGGTGAAGTCCGGCGTGCTGGCGGCCGACTGCGCCTTCGCCGCCCTGCAGCAGGGTCGCGCGGGCGACGTGCTGGAGATGGACACGGCCTACGAGAAGAGCGCCATCCACACCGAGCTGCGCGGCGTGCGCAACGTGAAGCCCCTGTGGTCGCGCTTCGGCACGAAGCTGGGGGTGCCGCTGGGCGGGATCGACATGTGGGTGAACCAGCTCCTGGGCGGGTTCTCCTTCTTCGGCACGATGAAGCACGGCAAGTCGGACGCCGACTCCACCGAGACCGTGGCGAGGCACCGGCCGATCAGCTACCCCAAGCCGGACGGCGTGCTCACCTTCGACAAGCTGTCCAGCGTGTTCCTGTCCAACACCAACCACGAGGAGGATCAGCCCAGCCACCTCAAGCTGCGCGATCCCTCCATCCCCATCGCCGTCAACCTGCCCAAGTACGGCGAACCCGCGCGGCTCTACTGCCCGGCGGCGGTGTACGAGGTGGTCTACGCCGACGAGGCGGCCCGCACCGACCCGCGGTTCGTGATCAACGCGCAGAACTGCGTCCACTGCAAAACCTGCGACATCAAGGATCCGTCGCAGAACATCGTGTGGACCACGCCGGAAGGCGGCGGCGGCCCCAACTACCCCAACATGTGAGCGGTTCGGACGGAACGCGCGCGGTTGCGCCCGTTCGGCCGCGATGGGAGAGAGGGGACCATGCGCGCCTCCTTCTTCGTCCCGCTCCTGGTCGGCGCCTCCGTGCTGGCGGCGTGCGCCTCCGCGCCTCCCGGGGCGGGCCCCGTCGCCGAGACTCCCGCCCTGCGCCCGCGCATGGACGAGGCGGACAGCTCCACTTACGGCCTCTACCTCGCGGGGGAGGCGGCGCTGGGCGAGGGCGAGGGCGAGACGGCGGCCGCCTATCTCCAGCGCGCCAGCCGGTCGGACCCCGGGGACGCGGCCCTGCGCGAGCGCGCCTTCACCGCCAGCCTGCTGGCCGGCCGGGTGGACGACGCGGCCGCCCTGACGCCCCCGGCGGCGGCGGCCGTCGCGCCCGCCGCCGCCCCCGCGTCCGGATCGGCGGACGGGGCGGCGGCGCTCGGCCGCCTCGTGACGGGGGTGGACGACCTGGCGGCCGGCCGGCCGCGCCCGGCCCTGCAAGCGCTTTCCGGCGGCGCCCTGCAGCTCGGGCCCCACCAGCAGGTCGGCGCGCTCCTGGTCCCCTGGGCCGCCGCAGCCGCCGGGGTTCCCGCTCCCGCGATCGCTCCCGTGTTCAAGCCGGGCGACCTGGCCGGCGAGGGCGCCCTGGCGCTCAACCGCGCGCGCCTGGCCGAGCGCGCGGGCCGCACGGCGGACGCGGAGGCCGCCTTCCGCGCCCTGGGCGCCCACGCGCCCGACGCGGTCGCGGCCCTGGCCTACGGCGGCTTCCTCGAGCGCCGTGACCGCCGGCCCGAGGCGGTGGCGCTTTACACGGCCGCCCTGGCCAAGGCGCCGGGGGACGCGGCGCTGACCTTCGCGCGCGACCGCGCCGCCGCCCGCCGCCCCGCGCCGCCCCAGCCCACCCCCGCCGAGGGCGCGGCGGAGGCGCTGCTGCCCCCCGCCGCCTCGCTTGTGGCCAACCACCAGGTCGAGCTGGGCGTGATCTACCTGCGCCTGGCGCTGCGGTTGAACCCGCGCCTGGCCCCCGCCTGGCTCCTGGTCGGCGACGCCCTGTCCGCGGCGGGGGACGGGCGGGGCGCGGCCGACGCCTGGCGCAAGGTGGGGACGGACCAGCCCGAGTACGCGGACGCCGCCGGACGCCTCGCCGTGCGCCTGCAAACGGACGGCGACGCGCCGGGCGCCCTGGCCCTGGCCGCCGACGCCGCGCGCCGGGCGCCGGACGACACCGCCGTGCAGGTGGTCTACGCCGAACTGCTGCGCGAGAACGGCCGCTATGACGAGGCCCTGCCCGTGGCCGACCGGCTGATCGCGGGCCTGCCCGCCGACGGCGGCGGCGACCGCGGCGCGCGGCTCTACTACCTGCGCGCCTCCCTGCAGGAGCGCGCCGGCCGCTGGCCCCTGGCCGAAACGGACCTGCGCCGTTCGCTCCAGCTGCGGCCGGACGACCCGGAGGTGCAGAACTTCCTGGGCTTCGGCTGGGCCGACCGCGGCGAGCACCTGCCCGAGGCGCTGGCCCTCCTGCAAAAGGCGGCCGCCGCCCAGCCGGACGACGGCGCCATCGCCGACTCCGTGGGCTGGGCGCGCTACCGCTCGGGCGACGTGAAGGGCGCCGTGCGCGACCTGGAGCGCGCGGTGGGTCTCGCCCCCGCCGACCCGGACGTGAACGACCACCTGGGCGACGCCTACGCCCGGGTCGGCCGGCGCACGGAGGCGGACTACCAGTGGCGGCGGGTGCTGACCCTCGATCCCGACGCCAAGCTGCGCGCGGCGGTGGAGGCCAAGCTGCGCGGCGGCCCCGCCCCCCCCGCCGCCGCGGTTTCCGCCGCCTCCGGCCGGATCGCGGCGGCGTCTTGATCGCCGCAACGACCGCCCCGGCGGGGGGGCGGAGGCTCGCTCCCGCCAAGGTCAACCTCTTCCTCCACGTCGGGCCGGTCGACGCGGAAGGCTACCATCCCCTGTCCAGCCTGATGGTGTTCGCCGACCTGGGCGACCGGCTGCGGCTGGAGCCGGGAACGCCCGGGGCCGGACTGGAGCTCGCGGTCACGGGCGAGTTCGCCGGCGCGCTGGCGCAGGTGGCGGCCGCCGACAACCTCGTGCTGCGCGGCGTGCGCGCCCTGCTGGCCCGCGCCGGCCGTCCCGAGCCCGACGCGCGCCTCGTGCTGGACAAGGCGCTGCCGGTGGCGGCGGGGCTGGGCGGCGGCTCGGCGGACGGCGGGGCGGCGCTGCGCCTCGTGCGCGACGCCTTCGCGCCGGAGGTGGACGAGGCGGGGCTGGAGGCGGTCGCCGCCGTGCTGGGCTCCGACGGTCCGGCCTGCCTGCGCACCCGGCCGGTGCTGGGGACGGGGCGCGGCGACGTGCTGGCGGACGCGCCCGGCCTGCCCCCGCTCCACGCCGTGCTGGTCAACCCGCGCGCGCCCTGCCCGACGGGGGCGGTGTACCGCGCCTACGACGCCGCGGGCGCGCCCGGCTCGGCCGCGCCTCCCCCGCTGGACGCGCCGCTGGTCGACGCCCGCGCCGTGGCCGACCTGTTGTGCGCCAGCCGCAACGACCTGGAAGCGCCCGCCGCCGCCCTCGTGCCCGCGGTGGGCGAAGTGCTGGCCGAACTGCGCGCGCGCCCTGAAACCCTCGCCGCGCGCCTGTCGGGCTCGGGCGCGACCGCCTTCGCCCTGTGCGCCGACCCTGCCGCGGCGGCGGCGCTGGCCGCGGCGACGGTGATCGCGCGCCCGCTCTGGTGGGTGCGGACCTGCCGCCTGGGCGGTCCCTGGACGGATGAGCCGACGCGCGCGCCCTCGCGCCGAGGTCGACCCTCGTCGCTCACGAACCCGTGATCGCCGCAACCGCAGCGGGATGTGACGGATTTGAAACCTGACGGCTCGCCGCAAGGCGCGCCGAACCCTCCGGAGACCTCCATGCACACCTTCCGTTCGATCCTCGCCGGCGCGGCCGTCGCCGCCCTGGCCGCGGGCGCCGCGGGCGCCCAGACCAGCCCCGCCACGCAGAACACGACGGGCTCGACGACCTACACCGGGGCGGTCAACTCGACCGGCCAGGGG
>CAXSDV010000014.1:0-1164 GCA_964235945.1 uncultured Caulobacteraceae bacterium | reverse complement strand
GGCCAGTCGAACACGACCGGCATGTCCGCCTCGACCATGGCCCCGGCCGGCCCCTACCGTGAGATCTCGCCCTCCCCCTCGTCCAGCATCGTCGCGATCCTGCAGCAGAGCGGCCAGTTCACCATCCTGCTCAAGGCGCTGCAGGCCACCAACCTGACCAGCGTGCTGCAGGGCCCCGGCGCCCTGACCCTGTTCGCCCCCACGGACGCGGCCTTCCAGGCGCTGCCGGCCGGCCAGCTCGACACGCTGATGAAGCCGGAGAACGCGCCCCAGCTCCAGAAGCTCTTGACCTACCACCTGATCAACCTGCCGATCCGCTCCACCGAGCTGAAAGGCAAGGCGGCGACCAACTCCAACACGGTGAACGGCAAGGCCGTGCACCTGGACGACACCTCCGGCGACTTCAAGGTGAACGACGCCACCGTGATCCAGTCGGACATCAAGGCGAGCAACGGCACGATCCAGGTGATCGACCACGTGCTGTCCACCGACTACGTGGTGCCCGCCGTCACGGCCGCGACGGCGACGACGAGCAGCGAAGACACCAAGGCGACCCCCGCCAAGTCGAGCTCCAGCTCCACCAAGAAGACCTCGCGCAAGCACAAGGGCGGCTGACGCCCCATGCCGCCCGGGACCGGTCCCGGGCGGCGTCCTTGCTGGCGGCGACGGCGGGCCCTATGGTCCGCCGTCTTCGTATTCGCATCGTCCTACGAGCCCATGAGCGCCGGCAAGCCCTTGTCTTTCCAGGACTTGATCCTGACGCTGCAGCGCTACTGGGGCGAGCGCGGCTGCGCCCTGCTGCAGCCCTACGACACCGAGGTCGGGGCCGGCACGCTGCATCCCTCCACCGTGCTGAGGGCGCTGGGTCCCAAGCCCTGGCGCGCCGCCTACGTGCAGCCTAGCCGCCGCCCGGCGGACGGGCGCTACGGCGAGAACCCCAACCGGCTGCAGCACTACTACCAGTTCCAGGTGATCCTGAAGCCCAACCCGCCGGACCTGCAGGACCTCTACCTCGGCTCCCTGCGCGCCATCGGCATCGATCCGTCGCTGCACGACGTGCGCTTCGTGGAGGACGATTGGGAGAACCCCACCGTCGGCGCCTGGGGCCTGGGCTGGGAGGTGTGGTGCGACGGCATGGAGGTGACGCAGTTCACCTACTTCCAG
>CAXSDV010000013.1:41557-59258 GCA_964235945.1 uncultured Caulobacteraceae bacterium | reverse complement strand
ACCTTCGCCGTGGCGCCCATGATGGACTGGACGGACCGGCACTGCCGGGCCTTCCACCGCACCCTGACGCGCCGGGCCCTGCTCTACACGGAGATGGTCACGGCCGCCGCCGTGATCCACGGCGACCGGGCGCGCCTGCTGGGGTTCGACGCGGCCGAACACCCGGTGGCGTTGCAGCTCGGCGGCTCGGACCCCGAGCAGCTCGCCCAGGCCGCGCGGGTCGGCGAGGATTTCGGCTACCGGGAGATCAACCTGAACGTCGGCTGCCCGTCGGACCGGGTGCGCAGCGGCCGCTTCGGAGCCTGCCTCATGCTGGAGCCCGCACGGGTCGCGTCGTGCGTTGGGGCCATGGGCGCGGCCGTGCGCGTGCCCGTCACCGTCAAGTGCCGCATCGGGGTGGACGACCAGGACCCGCAGGAGGCGCTGTTCGCCCTGGTGGACGCTTGCGCGGCCGCGGGCGTGCGCGACTTCACCGTTCACGCGCGCAAGGCCTGGCTCCAGGGGCTGAGCCCCAAGGAGAACCGCGACCTGCCGCCGCTGGACCACGCCCTGGTGCGCCGGCTCAAGCGGGAGCGCCCGGCGCTGACGGTCGCCGCCAACGGCGGGATCGCCACGCTGGAGGCGGCCGTCGACCACCTGCGCCACGTGGACGGCGTCATGCTGGGGCGCGCCGCCTACCACGACCCCGGCCTGCTCGGCGACGTGGACGCGGCCGTGTTCGGCGAGGCCGGGAGCGAGGTGGACGGCTGGGCGTCGGTGGAGCGCCACCGGCCCTACCTCGCCGCACAACTGGCGCGGGGCGCGCCCCTGGCGGCCATGACGCGCCACATGCTGGGATTGTTCGCCGGCCGGCCGGGCGCCCGCCTGTGGCGGCGGCGGTTGACCGAGCACGGCGCGCGCTCCGGCGCGGGGTTGGAGGTGGTGGACCACGCCCTGGCGGCGGTCGCGCGGGATCCGGGCGGGACGCCGTCGCCGGCGCGCGCGGAGTCGGCGCAGGCCGGGGCCTGAAGGTCAGGGCGTGAGGGTCAACCCGCTGCGGTCGGCGGAGAAGCCCGACAAGCGGCCGAGATAGCTCATGCCGAGCAGAGAGGCCGGCAAGCCGTTCTCCACCACGAGCGCCGCCACCCGCTCCACCCGCACCCCGCCCACCTCCACGTGGTCGAGCGTCACGGGGGCGGCGCGCACCCGGCCGGAGGCGGCGGCGATGCTGCGGTCATAGCTCAGGCGTTCGGGGTCGAGCCCCAGGCGCCGCGCGTCGGCGGCGGTGAGGGCGACCGCGCTGGCCCCCGTGTCCACCAGCACGCGCAGGGAGCGGCCGTCCACCTCCGCCCGGGCCCAGTAGTGTCCGTCGGCGCTCTTGGAGATGGGGGCGGCGACCGCGGAGGGCGCGCGCAGGGCGGCGACGGCGCGACCCGCGCCCAGCATGGCGACGGTGGTCGCCAGGGCCGCCATCGTCGCCGTTCCCACCACCGCCACCGTCCGCGCCATGATCCGTCCCGACTCCGCGCGCCCGTCGCGGACGCGGAGCGACCATGGCCCCCCACGCCTTTGCGGCGGGTGAATGTTCAAGCTTTGCGAGGGGTTAACGCGGCTCGGGCGGAGGGGGCGCGACCTTCCCGCGGCGCGCGGGCAGTTCGGCGAGCACCCGGCGGCGCTCGGCGTCCGACAAAGCGCTCCAGCCGGCGATCTCCTCGAGGGTGCGCAGGCAACCCAGGCAGAGGTCGCCCGCCTCGTCCATGACGCAGACCTTGATGCAGGGCGTGGCGATGGAGGCGGCGGGCATGGCTTCCGCCTTAGCACGGAGAGGGCGCGCCCGCGCCGGCGCCCGGCCGCGCGGGTTCCCGCCGTCCCCGGCTCGCGCTAGAGCGGGCCCATGCCCGCCCCCTTCGACGACCTGCGCGCCCTGGCCGCCGCGCCCGCGCCGGTTGCGCCGCAGGCCGCCGCGGCCGCGCTCGAGACTGCGCCCGGCCGGCTGGGCGAGCTCGCGCTCTGGCTCCGGGCCCATCCCGGGGCGGACGCCGACCGGCCGGACGCGCGTCTGCGCCGGCCCATCCTGGCCCTTTACGTGTCCAGCTCGCAGGAGGACGGGCCGGACGCGGCGGAGCGCGCGCGCGCGCGCATGGAGGCGCTGGCGGCGGGGGAGGCGAGCGCCTGCGTCCTCGCCCGCGCTCAGGGGGCGGGGGTGGAGCTGTTCGATCTGGCGCTGGATCGGCCCGCGCCCGCCGCCGCCGACGGGCCGGCCATGAGCGAGCGCGAGTGCGCCGCCACCGCCGCCTTCGGAATGGAGGCGCTGGCCAAGGCGCCCGACCTGCTGGCGCTGGGCGACGCTTCGCCCGGCTCCGCCGAACGCGTCGCGCGGCTGGCGACGGCGCTGCTGGGCGGGAACGGCGAGGCGACCGCCGCGCGCGGGGTCGCGGCGGCGGGCGGCGATCCGCTCCAACTGCTGCGCGAACTGGGCGGCCGCGAGACGGCCGCGCTCTTGGGCGCTCTCCTGGCCGCGCGCGCCCAGTCCACCCCCGTCCTCTTGGACGGCGAGCCGGCCCTGGCTGCCGCCCTCGTGCTGCAGCGGCTCAACCCGGACGCGCTCGCCCACGTGCGCATCGCCCATCGCCCGGCCTCGCCGGCGGGAACGGCCCTGTGCGACGCCCTGCGCGCCGCGGTGGGCGCCGATCCCTTGCTCGACCTCCACCTGGTCCAGGCGGAAGGGGCGGGGGCGGTCGCCGCGCTGGTGCTGGTCAAGCTCGCGGGCGAGCTGGACGAGGAGGCGCGGGCGCGCTCCCGCCGCCGGTGACCTCGGCGGACCGCCGAGGTCAGGCCGGGGCCGCCGCCTCGTTCGCCGGCAGGGCCGCCCGTCGGGGCCGGGCGGCGGACTGGGCGAGCACCACCCCGCCCAGCACCAGCGCCGCCCCCGCCGCCTGCGCCGGTCCCAGCGCTTCCCCGAACAGGATCCAGCCGAGAGCGGCGGCCACCACCGGCTGCACCAGCACGACCACCGACGTCAGCGAGGCGGCCAGCCGTCCCAGCGCCCAGGCGATGGCGCCCTGCCCGACCACGTGCATCACGCCCAGCGCCAGCAGGGGAAGCCATCCGGAGGGCGACGCGGGCAGGAGCGGCTCGCGCAGCAGCAGGGCGGCGGCCAGCATCACCGGCGCGCCCGCCGCGCTCGACCAGAACATCACGGCCGGAGCGCCCGCCGTACGCCGCGCCTCGCGCACGAAGATGAAGTAGCCGCCGTACCAGAGCGCCGTCAGCGCCGAGAGCAGGTCGCCCAGGTGCGCCTGGGCGGGCGGGCGGGCCGACCCGCCCCCGTGGGCGGCCGCCATCACCGCCGCCCCCGCCACCGCGCCGGCCAGGCCGAGCAGGAACACGGCGCGGGGCCGCTCCTTGAACAGGAGCCAAGCCACGCCCGTCACCAGTATGGGCGTGAGATTGGACAACACGGTCGCGTCCGCCACCGAGGTCAGGCGCAGGCCGTAGTGCCAGAAGGCGAGGTCCACCGCGAGCAGCACGCCCGCCGCCAGCGCCGCCCGCGAGGGCCGCCCCGGCCCGTTCCCGCCGCGCGTGCGGTTCAGCAGGGCCAGGAGCGGCAGGGCGGCCGTCAACCGCCAAAAACCTACGGCGCTGGGGCCCGCGCCCCCCGCCTCCGCCCACCGCACGAGGATGGGCGCGCAGCCGATCGTGCAGGCCCCCGCCAGGAGCACGCAAAGCGCGCGGCGGTCTGCGGCCGTGTCCGGGGCGGGGGGCATCGCCCTCCCTAGACCGGCCGCGCCGCCGGCGCACGTGCGAGCGCCTGCGCGACCCGGGCCCGCACCGCGGCCGGCGTCGCTCCCGCCGCGCGCAGGTCGCGCAGGCTTTCGGAGCCGCGGCGCTTGGCCAGGCGCTCGCCCGTTTCGTCCAACAGCAGCGGATGGTGGCGGTAGACGGGGGCGGGCAGGCCGAGCAGCGCCTGGAGCAGCCGCTGGACATGGGCGGCCTCGAACAGGTCCTCGCCCCGGACCACGTCCGTGATCGCCTGGAGAGCGTCGTCCACCACCACCGCCAGGTGGTAGGCCACGCCCACATCGCGCCGCGCCAGCACCACGTCGCCCGCGCGCTCGGGCCGCGCCAGGACCCGGCCGTGTTCGCCTCCCGGCCCCGACCCCCGCTCCACGAACTCCAGAGCGTCCCACGCCTCGCCCAGGCGCGCCCGCGCCGCGTCCAGCGACAAGCGCCAGGCGAAGGGCTCGCCCGCCGCCAGCCGCGCGCGCTCCTCGTGCGGCGGGAGCGGGGCGCCGCGGAACGGCGCGCCCGGCGGGCCCTCGCCCGGCCCGTGGGGAGCCGAGGCGACCGCCTGCGCCACCTCGCGCCGGGTGCGGAAGCAGCGGTAGAGCAAGCCGTCCCCCCGCAGGCGCTCCAGCGCGGCCTGGTGGTCGGCCAGATGCTCGGACTGGCGGCGGACGGGGCGCTCCCAGTCGAGCCCCAGCCAGGCGAGGTCTTCGTGGATCGCCGCCTCGAACTCCCGCCGGCAGCGCGCCGTGTCGATGTCCTCGATCCGCAGCACGAAGCGTCCGCCCGCCGCCCGCGCCGCGTCGTGGGCGAGGAGGGCGGAGGCGGCGTGGCCCAGGTGGAGCAGCCCGGTCGGCGACGGGGCGAAGCGGGTGGCGAACATGGCGGTCAGCCTTACGCTCCGGTGCGGGCGGGCTTGCAAGCGGGCGCACGGGCGTGTTCGGGATGGGCGCATGCCCGCCCCGCCCGCAGTAGAGGACCTCGCCGCCGCCCGTCGCGCCCTGGTGGCCGCCGACCCGGCGCTGGCCGAGCTGGACGCCTCGGTCGCGCCCTTCGCCTGGCGCACCCGTCCGGGAGGGTTCGCCGGGGTGGTGCGCATGATCCTCGGCCAGCAGGTGTCCGTGGTGTCCGCGGACGCGACCTGGGCGCGGCTGGTCGCACAGGTGGGGGAGGTGACGCCGCAGGCGCTGGCGGCGCTGGACGACGCGCAGTTCCGCGCCTGCGGCTTCTCCGGCCAGAAGACCCGCTACGCCCGCGCGATAGCCCGGGCCGAGCAGGAGGGCGCCGTCGCCTTCGCCCGCCTGCCGGAGCTTCCGGACGACCAAGCCCTGGAGGCGCTGGTCGCCCTGCACGGCGTGGGACGGTGGACGGCGGAGATCTACCTCATGATGGCCGAGGGACGGCTGGACGCCTTTCCCGCCGGCGACATCGCCGTGCAGGAGGCGATGCGCTGGCTGGACGCCCTGCCCGAGCGTCCCTCGGCCGAGGCGGTGACGGCGCGCGCCGAGCGCTGGCGCCCGAACCGCGCGGTGGCGGTCCACCTGCTTTGGGAGTGGTACATGGCGGTGAAGTCGGGCGCGCGCGCCCACCCGCTGGACGGCGCGGTCGCCGCGCCGCGCCGGGCGGGAGTGGGGGCGTGAGCCGGCCCGCGCCCCGGCCGCTGGACGGCCCGCGGGTCGCCCCCGCCGCTGGGGGGCGGCCCGACTCGCTGGTGATCTTCGCCCACGGCTACGGCTCGAACGGCGACGACCTGATCGGGCTGGCGCAACCGCTCGCCGCCGCCTTGCCGGGCACCGCCTTCGTCTCGCCCAACGCTCCGGAGCCCGTGCCGGGCTACGGCGGCGGGGCTTGGCAGTGGTTCCCCATCAGCCGGCTCGACCCCGTGCTGATGGCGCAGGGCGTGGCGTCGGCGGCCCCGGGCCTGGACGCCTTCATCGACTCGGAGCTCGAGCGTCACGCCCTGCCGGCCTCGCGCTGCGCCCTGGTCGGGTTCAGCCAGGGGAGCATGATGAGCCTGCACGTCGGTCCGCGCCGGGCGCAGGCGCTGGCGGCGGTGGTGGGGTTCTCCGGCCTGTTGACCGCGCCCGAGCGCCTGGGCGCCGAGGCCCGCAGCCGCCCGCCCGTCCTCCTCGTCCACGGCGAGCGCGACGAGGTGGTGCCCGTGGGCGCGCTCGCGGCCGCGCGCGACGGCCTGGCGGCGGCGGGGATCGGCTGCCGCTGGCGCATCAGCCCGGGCCTGCCCCACTCCATCGGCCAGGACGGCTTGGCCACGGCCGCCGGCTTCCTGCGCGACGCCTTCGCGGGCCGGCTGGCGGACTGGCCGGGCCCGGTCGCGTTTGCGGGGGGGCGCTGAGATGGCCGACAAGCCCCGCCCTCACCCGCTGGCCTTCGTGCTGGGCGTCGTGCTGCTCGCGGTGTTGTTGGTTGCGATCCTGACGGGCCTGTCCGAGTGCCACCACCGGGGCTGGCTCTAGGCGGCGGTCCTCAGCCCGCGGCCACCGCGTCGGCGATGCGGCCCGCGACCTGCGAGCCCGGCAGGTCGCCGCCCAGGTCGCGGGTGACGGCGCCGGCCTGCAGCGCCGCGACCACCGCCGTCTCCACCGCGTCGGCCTCGGCGGGCAGGTGGAGCCCGTCGCGCAGCAGCATGGCGGCCGAGCGGATCGCGCCCACCGGGTTGGCGAGGTCGCGGCCGGCGAGGTCGGGGGCCGAGCCGTGGATGGGCTCGAACAGCCCCGGCCGCCCCGGCTCGCCCAGGGAGGCGGAGCCCAGCAGGCCGATGGAGCCCGCCAGCACGCTCGCCTCGTCCGACAGGATGTCGCCGAACATGTTCTCGGTCAGCACCACGTCGTAGCCGCGGGGCTCCAGGATCAGGCGCATGGCGGCGGAGTCGACCAGGCCGTGCTCCAGCGCCACATCCGGGAACTCGTCGGCGCCCAGGCGGGTGACGACCTCGCGCCACAGCCGGCTGGTCTCCAGCACGTTGGCCTTGTCGATGGAGGCCACGCGTCCGCGCCGGCCCCGCGCCGCGCGGAAGGCGACCCGCGCCACGCGCTCCACCTCGGCCGTCGTGTAGACGCACGCGTCCGTGGCGCGGTCGACCGTGCGGGTGCGCTCGCCGAAGTAGAGGCCGCCGGTGAGCTCGCGCACGATCAGGAGGTCCGTCCCCTCCACCGCCTCGCGCTTGAGCGGCGAGCGGTCCGCCAGGACGGCGTCCACCCTGACCGGACGCAGGTTGGCGTAGAGCCCCATGGCTTGGCGCAGCGCCAACAGCCCCTGTTCGGGCCGCACCGCGCCCGCGCCCCATTTGGGCCCGCCGACCGCACCCAGAAACACCGCGTGCGCCGCCGTGCAGGCGCTGCGTGTCGCGCTCGGCAGCGGCTCGCCGCAGGCGTCGATGGCGGCGCCGCCCACCGGGTGCTCGCCGAAGCGGAAGCCGTGGCCGAAGCGGGCGCCCACCGCTTCCAGCACGCGGCGGGCGGCGGCGGTCACCTCGGGCCCCACCCCGTCGCCGGGAAGGAGGGCGATGTCGTACCTCATGCGGTGGCGGCGCTCTCAAAAGCCTCGACGGCCGGGAGGCGGTTCAGCACGTAGCCGAGGGGGTCGACCCCCTCCAAGAGGCAGGCGCGCGCGAACGGGTCGATGTCGAAGGCCGCCACATGGTTTCCGAAGCGCAGCTCCTGCGCCTGCAGGTCCAGCGTCACCTCGCGGCCGGGCTGCTCCAGCAGTTCGGCGTGCACGGCGGGCGGCACGACCACGGGCACGAGCCCGTTCTTGAGCGCGTTGGAGCGGAAGATGTCGGCGATGCCGGTGGAGATCACCGCGCGGAAGCCGAAGTCCAGGATCGCCCAGGGCGCGTGCTCGCGCGAGGAGCCGCAGGCGAAGTTGTCGCCCGCCACCAGCACCCGGTGGGAGGCGGCGTCCACCGTGTTCAGCCTGCAGCCGGGCTTCTGCGACCCGTCCGCTTCGTAGCGCCAGTCGTGGAAGGCGGCGCGCCCCAGGCCCTCGCGGGTGGTGGTGGTCAGGAAGCGCGCGGGGATGATCTGGTCCGTGTCGATGTTGGCGTCGGCCAGCACCACCGTGCGGGAGGTCAGGGTGGTGAACGGCTCGCGGGCGTCAGCCGACATGGCCGGCCTCCAGGTAGGGGCGGGGGTCGACCAGGGCGCCCGCCACGGCGGCGGCGGCGGCGGTGGCGGGGCTGGCCAGCACCGTGCGCGCGCCCGGCCCCTGTCGGCCCTCGAAGTTGCGGTTGGAGGTGGATACGGCGAGCCGGCCGGGGGCCACCACGTCCCCGTTCATGGCGATGCACATGGAGCAGCCCGGCAAGCGCCACTCCGCCCCCGCCGCCTGGAAGATCTCGTCCAGCCCTTCGGCCTCCGCGGCGCGGCGCACGGCTTCGGAGCCCGGCACGACCAGCATGCGCACGGAGGGGTCGATCCGGCGGCGGCGCAGCACGGCGGCGGCGGCGCGCAGGTCCGACAAGCGCCCGTTGGTGCAGGAGCCGACGAACACCACGTCCACCGCTCGTCCCGCCAGGGGGGCGCCCGCCTCCACGCCCATATAGGCCTGGGCGCGGGCGGCCGAGGCGTCCGCGGGCGCGGGCACCCGGTCCTCCAGGGAGACGGCGGCGTCCGGCGTCGTGCCCCAGGTGGCCATAGGCTTGAGACTGCTCGCGTCGATGCGCACCTCGCGGTCGAAGACCGCCCCCGGGTCGCTCGCCAGCGCCCGCCAGCCCTCGCACGCGGCGTCGAACGCCGCGCCCCGGGGCGCGAAGCGGCGGTCGCGCAGCCAGGCGAAGGTGGTCCCGTCCGGCGCGACGAGGCCCGCCCGGGCGCCGCACTCGATGGACATGTTGCAGAGGGTCATGCGGCCCTCCATCGACAGGGTCCGCACCGCCTCGCCCGCGTACTCGATCACGCAGCCGGTGCCGCCGCCGAAGCCCAGGGTGGCGATCACCGCCAGCGCCAGATCCTTGGCGAACACGCCCGCGGGCAGGCGCCCGTCCACCGTCACCCGCAGGGAGCGCGGCTTGCGCTGGAGCAGGGCCTGGACGGCCAGCACGTGGCCGACCTCGGACGTGCCGATGCCGAAGGCCAGCGCCCCGAAGGCCCCGTGGGTGGAGGTGTGGCTGTCGCCGCACACCACCGTCATGCCCGGACGCGTCAGCCCGAGCTCCGGGCCGATCACGTGCACCACGCCGCGGTGCTCGCTGCCCCAGTCGGCCAGCTCGATCCCGTGGGCGGCGGCGTTGCGGCGCAGGGTCTCCACCTGCTCGCGCGCCTCCGCGGTGACGTAGGGACGCTCGCCGTCGGCGCCTGCGGGAAGCGTCGGGGTGGAGTGGTCGAGGGTGGCGAAGGTGCGGTCGGGCCGTCGCACCTTCAGGCCGCGCGCGTCCAGCTCGGCGAAGGCCTGCGGGCTCGTCACCTCGTGCACGAGGTGGAGGTCGACGTACAGCAGCGCCGGGCGGTCGACGCTCTCCGGCTCGACCAGGTGGGCGTCCCAGACCTTGTCGAACAGCGAGCGCGGAGCCTCCCGGGGCTCGGCCGGAGCGTCGTCGAGGGTGGTCGGCTGATAGGCGGTGCGCCTGGCGGCGGGCATGGCGGAGGTCCTGAGGCGCGTAGGGGTCAGCCGGCGGCGGCGAGGCGCGGCGCGGTCGCGGGGGTGGCCACCGCCGAAAGCAGGGCGGCGAGCTCGCCGTCGTCCACCACGCCGATCTCGTCGGCGCGCGCCTTGAAGGCGGCGAAGGCGGCCGGAAGCTGGTTGTCGCGCAGGGGATACCCCAACCCCTCCGCGCGCTGGACGAAGGCGTGGCGGCCCGAGTGCTTGCCCAGCACGAGGTCATGGCCGGAGAAGCCCACGTCCTGCGGGCGCATGATCTCGTACGTGCGGCTGTCGGCGATCATGCCGTGCTGGTGGATGCCCGCCTCGTGGGCGAAGGCGTTGCGGCCCACCACCGCCTTGTTGCGCGCGATGGGTTCGCCCGTCACCCGGCACAGGGTGCGGCTCGCCTCCAACAGGCGCGGGGTGAGCACGGAGGTGACGACGCCGTAGACGTCCGCCCGGGTCCGCAGCGCCATCACCACCTCCTCCAGCGCGCAGTTGCCCGCGCGCTCGCCGACGCCGTTGACCGTGCCCTCCACCTGGCGCGCGCCCGCCTGCACCGCGGCCAGGCTGTTGGCGGTCGCCAGGCCCAGGTCGTCGTGGCAGTGGGTGGAGAATACGGCCGCCGGCCGGTCCACCGCCGCGATCAGGCGGGTGAACATCGCGCCGATCTCGGCGGGGGTGGCGTAGCCCACCGTGTCCGGCGCGTTGAGGGTGCGCGCCCCCGCGTCGAAGGCGGCCTGCATCACCTCCGCGAGGAACTCGGGCTCGGTGCGGAAGGCGTCCTCCGCGCTGAACTCCACGTCGCAGGCGTAGATGCGGGCGTGCTCCACCGCGCGAACGGCGGCGGCCAACACCTCCCCGCGGGTCATCTTCAGCTTGGCGGCGCGGTGGATGGGGCTGGTGGCGATGAACACGTGGATGCGCCCCTTGGGCGCGGGGGCGATGGCGCGGGCGGCGGCGCGGATGTCGGCCTCGTTGGCGCGGGCCAGGGAGCAGACCACCGGCCCCTCGACCTCGCCCGCCACCCGGCGGATCGCCTCCTCGTCGCCGGGGGAGGCGGCGGCGAAGCCCGCCTCCATCACGTCCACGCCCAGGGCGGCCAGGGCGCGCGCCACCTCCACCTTGGCGCCGGGGCCCATGCTGTAGCCGGGGGCCTGCTCGCCGTCGCGCAGGGTGGTGTCGAACACCGTCACGCGGTCGGGAGCGGGGGAGGGGGCTACCTCGGGCTCGGCGGCTTCGGGCGGCACGGGCGGTCTCCGGCGAAGAGGTTGGAGAGTGGGCGGGGCGGGACGGACGATGGGAATGTCGGAGCAACAAAAAACCCCGCTCGGCTGGAGCGGGGTTCCTCGGAACCTCGGTCTGGGCGGACGCCTCAGGCCGACGCCCGCTCCCGCGGAGCGGGGGAGGCTAGGCGTACGCCCAGGGTCGCCTGCGCGGCGAACGCGCCGAAAGGATAGGCCGCGTAAGGATTTCGGGCGGACCCGGAAGGTGCGGAGCTGGTGGGCGCGGGCGTCATGTCGTCGCCTCCTTGGAACATCGAACGAGCGAGGTTAGACCATGATCGCGTGCGAAACGCAAGGCGCCGAGGTGAAATATTGCCCGTTTTCTGCTTTTCTGCCTTTGTGAGACAAGATCTGACCCCTGGGCATGTCCGGGTGTCGGCGTGAACCCTTCTTCTGGCCAGGTCGAGGTCGATTCAGCCCGCAGGCTGGTGGTCAAGGTGGGTTCCGCCCTCCTGTCCGGCGGCGAAAACGAGGGGTTCGCGCACGATTTTTGCGCGTCCCTGGCCATGGACGTGGCGGAGCTGCGGGCGAAGGGCGCGCAGGTGGTGCTGGTCTCGTCCGGGGCGGTGGCGCTCGGGCGCGGGGTGCTCCGCCTGCCGCCCGGCCGGTTGCCGCTGGACGAGAAGCAGGCGGCGGCCGCGGCGGGGCAGGGCCTGCTGATGGCCGGCTGGGCGCGCGCCTTCGCCCCGCACGGCGTCGCGGTCGCCCAGGTGCTGCTCACCCGCGACGACACCGAAGCGCGCCGGCGCTGGCTCAACGCGCGCGCCACCGTCCAGACCCTGCTGCGGCTGGGCGCGGCGCCCGTGGTCAACGAGAACGACACCACCGCCACCGAGGAGCTGCGCTACGGCGACAACGACCGGCTGGCCGCGCGCGTGGCGCAGATGTGCGGCGCCGACCTCCTGGTGCTGTTGTCGGACGTGGACGGGCTGCACACCGCCGACCCCCGGCGCGACCCGGCGGCGCGCCACGTCCCGCTGGTGGATGCGGTGACCCCCGCGGTCATGGCCATGGCGGGCGGGGCGGACGCAGGCGGCGTCGGCACCGGGGGCATGGCCTCCAAGCTGATGGCCGCCGCCATCGCGCGCGAGGCGGGCTGCGCCACCCTGATCGCCGACGGCCGCGCCCGCGGGGCGGCGGGGGAGGGGCCGCTCCACGTTCTGGCCGCGGGCGGCCGCCACACGCGCGTGCGGCCGGTCGCCACCCCGCACGCGGCCTACAAGGCCTGGATCGCGGGCCGCCTCGACCCGCGGGGCGACCTGGTGGTGGACGCGGGCGCCGCGCGGGCCCTGGCCGGGGGGCGCAGCCTGCTGGCGGCCGGGGTGACCGCCGTGCGCGGGGAGTTCGGCCGGGGCGACGCCGTGCGCGTGCTGGACGCGAACGGCCGCGAGCTCGGCCGGGGGCTGGTGCGCTGCGGGGCGGACACGGCGCGCCGCCTCATGGGTCGCCGCTCCGCGGCCGCCGCGCCGCACGGGGACGGCTTCGAGGAAAGGCCGGAGCTGATCCACCGCGACGACCTGGCGTTCGCCGCCGCCCAGCCGGAGCCCGCCGCATGACCACCTCCGAACCCATCCCGCCGACCGACGACGACCTGCGGGCGCGCCTGCTCGCCATGGGCCGGCGCGCCCGCGACTCGGCGGACGCGCTGCGCACCGTTCCGGCCGAACGGCGCACCGCCGCGCTGCACGCCCTGGCCCGACAGGTGCGCGCCCACGCCGACCCGGTGCTGGGGGCCAACGCGCGGGACGTGGCGCGCGCGCAGGCGACGGGAACCGCCGCTCCCCAGGTCGACCGGCTGCGGCTCGATCCCGCGCGGGTGGAGGCGCTGGCCGCCGGCGTGGAGGCGGTCGCCGCCCAGCCCGACCCGGTGGGGGCCGAGATGGCGCGCTGGACCCGCCCCAACGGCCTGGACATCGCCCGGGTGCGCACCCCCATCGGCGTGATCGCGGTGATCTACGAGGCCCGGCCGGGCGTGGGGGTGGACGCGGCGGCCCTGTGCCTGCGCTCGGGCAACGCCGTCCTGCTGCGCGGCGGTTCCGACTCGCTGGAGTCCGCGCTGGCCCTGCAGGCGGCCGTGGTCGCGGCGCTGGCGGAGGCGGGGCTGCCCCCGGCCGCGGCGGCCATGGTGGACACTCCGGACCGCGCGGCGGTGGGCCACCTGCTCTCGGGGCTGGAGGGAGCGATCGACCTGTTGATTCCCCGCGGCGGCCGGAGCCTGGTGGAGCGCGTGCGGCGCGAGGCGCGGGTGGCGGTGCTGGGACACCTGGAGGGGCTCTGCCACACCTTCCTCCACGCCGCCGCCGACCTGGACATGGCGCGCAGGGTGGTGCTGGACGCCAAGCTGCGACGCACCTCCATCTGCGGGGCCACCGAGACCCTGCTGGTGGACCGCGCCGGCCTGCACCGGCTGCTGCCGCCCGTCGCCGCCGACCTGCAGGCGCGCGGCTGCGAGCTGAGGGGCGACGCGCAGGCCCTGGGCGCGGCTCCCGGCCTGGTTCCCGCCACCCCCGCCGACTGGAGCACCGAGCACCTGGCGCCCATCCTCAACGTGGCGGTGGTGGACGGGGTGGAGGGCGCGCTCGCGCACGTGCGCCGCTACGGCTCCGGCCATACGGACGCGATCGTCACGGACGACCCGGACGCCGCCCGGGCCTTCACGGAGGGGGCGGACTCGGCGGTGGTGCTGGTCAACGCCTCCACCCAGTTCTCCGACGGCGGCGAGTTCGGCTTCGGGGCGGAGATCGGCGTCGCCACCGACCGGCTCCACGCCCGCGGGCCCGTGGGCGCCGAGCAGCTCACCACCTTCAAGTACGTGGTGCGCGGGACGGGGCAGGTGCGCGGCTGAGTCCGAACGGCCGGGCGGCGCGGCGCGGGGCGCGCGTGGCGCGCGGGCGCGCACCGCTGCGCGTTCGGTGGGCGCGTCCGCCGCCGTAGCCGCCGCGGCGTCGTCGCGGCTTGACCGCGCCCGCGCGGCTGGGCGCCTTGGGGGCCCAGGCGGCGAAGGGCGACTCATGAGGGTGATGCGACGGACGTGCGGGCTCGCGGCCCTGGCCCTGGCGGGGTCGCTCATGGCGGCGGCGCCAGGCTTCGCCCAGGCGTCCTCCGCCCCGACGGCCGGCCCGGCGGCGACCCTCGCCCGGCCCAGTCCCGCCGCGACCGGGGGGCCCGCCGCGGCTCCCGCCTCCGCTCCCGCCACGGGCACCACCGCGCCCGCTCCCGCCGCCCCCGCTCCCGCCGCGTGGCGGACGGACACGGGCGACACCGCCTGGATGTTGACGGCCACCGCCCTCGTGCTGATGATGACCATCCCGGGGTTGGCCCTGTTCTACGGCGGCATGGTGCGCCGCAAGAACGTGATCGCCACCGTGGCCCAAAGCTTCGCCATCTGTTGCGTGGTGACGCTGGTGTGGATGCTGGCCGAATACTCGCTGGCCTTCGACACGGCGAAGGACGCCGGCCTCAATCGCTGGATCGGCGGGCTGGGGCGCCTGGGCCTGCACGGCGTCAGCATGGACCGCGAGTACAAGATCGCCGGCGCGGCCATGACCATCCCCGAGTACGTCTACCTGATGTACCAGATGACCTTCGCCATCATCACCCCGGCATTGATCGCCGGAGCCTTCGCCGAGCGCATGAAGTTCTCGGCGCTGCTGTTGATGACGGTGCTCTGGTCCTTGTTCGTGTACGCTCCCCTGGCGCACTGGGTGTGGGGAGGCGGCTTCCTCGGGGCGGCGACCCCGCCCGTGCTCGACTTCGCGGGCGGCACGGTGGTGCACATCAACGCGGGGGTGGCGGGGTTGGTGTGCTGCCTGGTGCTGGGCCCGCGGCGCGGCTTCGGCCACGACAACATGGCCCCGCACAACCTCGTCTACACCATGATCGGCGCCAGCCTGCTCTGGGTCGGCTGGTTCGGCTTCAACGCGGGCTCGGCGCTCGGGGCCAACGCCCTGGCGGGGCTGGCCATGGTCAACACCCAGGTGGCGACCGCCGCCGCGGCGCTGGCCTGGATGGCCGTGGAGTGGGGCGAGCGCAAGAAGCCGGGCCTGCTGGGCCTCGCCTCCGGCGCGGTGGCGGGCCTCGTGGCGATCACCCCGGCCGCGGGATTCGTGAACCCGGTGGGCGCGGTGATCATCGGCCTCGTGGCGGGGGCGGGCTGCTACGTGTCCGCCGTCCAGCTCAAGCGGTTCTTCAAGTACGACGACAGCCTGGACGCCTTCGGCGTGCACGGGATGGGCGGGATCATCGGCGCGCTCCTGACCGGCGTGCTGGCCGATCCCGCGGTGAACGCGCTCGGGGCCGGCCACAGCCTGCTCACCCAGGCCAAGGGGGTGGCGATCACGATCGTCTGGTCGGGAGCGGCCACCTGGGCGATCCTGACCGTGTGCCGCTTCACCACCGGCCTGCGCGTCTCGGAGGAGGGCGAGGTCGACGGGCTGGACCTGCACCTGCACGGCGAGGCGCTGCACGAGCACTGAAGCGCCGCCCGCACCTCGACACGCGAGCGTCCGCCGGGCAGGACGGGCGCGGCGGCGGACCCGGGGGCGCGCTCATGGCCGACTGGTCGCTCGAGAACTCTGAAGCGGGCCTGCCGACCGCCGGCGGCCAGCTCTGGCGCTTGGACGCCCCCGCGCGCGCTCAGATCGCCGTCCCGGGCGCGACGCCCGTGGTGCTGGATCTCGACGATCCGCGCGAAGGCCGGCTGGCCGCCCTGTTCGGCGCCCGCCGCGCGCCCGCCGGCCCGCCGCGGCCGGGGAGCTTCCGCTTCGACCCGGACACGGGCGCGCCCCTGGCGCCCGCCCTGCCCGAAGCGCAGCCCTGGGGCGCGCCGGGCGCCGGGCCGGACGGCCTGCCCCAGACGGACGCGATCACGGCCCTCGACCCCGCGTCGCGTCGCGACCACCTCGCCCCCACCCACGCGCTGTTGTTCGTCGCGGGCGCCCCCGCCGCGCTCTACGCCCTGCGCACGGCGTTGGGCGTGCTGGAGGTCCACCTGCCGCGGGACGGTGCGGACGGCCCCGCCTCCCCCGACGACTGGGTGCGCCTGGGCGCGGTCGCGCGGGCGGGCGTGGAGTTGCCCGCCTGGTCCGCCGCCGTCGCCGCCGGGCCGTACGGGTTCGCGGTTCCGACCGCCGCGGGGCCGCTGTTCGTGGGGCTGCCGCGCACCTCCGCAGTTCGCGAAGGGCTGGACGTCGCGCCCGCCGGCGCGCGCTCGGTGGGCGGGGTGGCCGGCTTCGGCGGCGACCTCCTCGCCCCCGTCCGCGTCGGCGAGGAGTTGGCCCTGCTGCGTCGCCCGAACGCTGCGCAGGGCGCGTGGAGCCCTGCGCAGGTGGACGGCGCGCCCGCCTGGCCCGAGCCCACCAGCCCCGACGGCGCCCTCGCCGCCCCGGTCGCGGACGGGCGCGACGACGTGTTCTGGCCGGGCGAGCGGGGCTATCTCGCTTGGTCGCCCGCCGAAGGCCGCGCCGCCTGGACGCCCTGGCCCGACTTCTTCCGCGCCCTGGCCGCCGCCCGCCCCTGGCGCGCCGGAGACGGCGTGCTCTGGCAGGAAGGGGTCGAGCAGTCGCCCGAAGGGGCGCGCCTGGCTTTCCGCCCCCTGCGCTTCGGCGCGCTCTCGCCCGAGAGCCGGGCCGTGCGCAACCCGCACTTCTCGGCGGGGGGCTGGACCTACGCCACCTCCGACCGGCCCGCACGCTGGCTGCGCCCCTGGGACCGGCCGGTGGAGGACGAGCAGCTGCGCGTGCGCGAGGGGGCGTTCCTGGCTCCCCTGCTGGGCTTCGACGACCGGAACGGCGATCCGGCCACGCTCCTGGTCGAGATCGGCGGGGAGGGGGCGCACGCGGGCGCGCTGATCCGCGGCGAGCAGCCGGGGCTGGTGCGCGCGGCCCTGCGACAGCACCGCTCGCGCAGCCCGTTGGAGGACCTGGGCGCCGCCTTCACCCTGGGGCGGCTCGACGACCTGCAGGTGGTCCGCTACGCCGGCCGCGTGTTCGTGGCGCACCGCGACGAACCGGGGGACTACGCCCGATGCCACAGCTGGCGCGCGCTCTAGCGCTGCTCGCGGCGCTGTTCGCGCCGGCGGTCGCGCGCGCCGCCGCCCCGCACCCACCGCCGGCTGCGCCGCCGCCCATCCGCCAGGTCTACCTCGTGCAGGACTCCGGCTGGATGGAGCCCTTCTACACCGACGCCCGCGCGCCCTTCCGCCCGCTGGTCTCGGCGCTGGTGGCTCAGAGCCGCCTCAACGACACCCCCGTCACGCTGGCGACCTTCGACCAGGCGGGGGAGGTTCCCGGCCGCGCCTCGCCCGACGTGCGCTACGCCGGCCCCTACGACGCGGGAGCGGTGGAGCGGGCGACCGAAAAGCTCGACCTGCCGCGCAAGGCCTCGGGCGCCTACGCCGACACGGACTTCGCCGGCGCCTTCGCCGCGGCGCGCACCCGCCTGCTGGCGGGCGGCGAAGGGGTGGTGTGGATCGTCACCAACAACAAGAACTCGCCGGACAACAGCGCGGACGTGCGCCGCAACACGCAACGCTTCTACGCCGAACTCGCGGGCGATCCCGCCGTGACGCGCATAGCGGGGTTCCTGGTGCGCATGCCCGCCCAGGGGCGCGACTTCTCGGAGCGGGGCCTCGTGGTCTACGCGGTGGCGGTGGGGGCGGACGCGGCGCGGGCGCTCGACCTCGTGCTGTCGGACGGCGCGCCCCTGCGCACCGGCCTGTTCCGCGGCAACCCGCCCCTGCGCCTCAAGCCGCTGACCCAGCAGGCGCTGACCTTGCGCATCGACGGCAGCCGGGCGGACGGCGCGGCCAGCGCCTGGACCGACCGGGGCGTGCTGATGGTGCGGGGCGTACGCGAGGGGCGCGAGGGCCGGCTGCACCTCACGGGCGCGGTGGGGAACGCGCTTTATCCCTACCGGATCGAGCGGGCGACGCTGACCCCCGTGTGGACGCGCTTCGGCGCCGGCGACGGGGCGGACGCGCGCGCCTCCATCGCGCCCGACCACGTGGAGGACCTCGCGGCGGGGGCGGAGAGGCCGGTGGCGCTCGACCTCGT